>NZ_CAXURV020000001.1:805000-952500 GCF_964253335.1 Paenibacillus sp. LjRoot56 | reverse complement strand
AATTGGAGAAAGAATGTGAGTGTATATGTGTGTGTGATCTATTAAATACCCCACGCACTTCCTCACCAACCCCATAGTGCCCCGCCTACCAGCACTCCGCCAGTACAAGCGATCCCACAAGCCTCTTAGCTACGAATACTCCGCTTTGTCTCCACGCCTATAAACAACCGTTCGCCTCCGGGGTGAGGACTGGAACAAAGGGAAAGGGGATTGGAACGGGAATAGAAGACAATATAGGAGGGAGAGGGGCAAAATAGAGAGATATGCCGAGGCATATCGCCGTAACCGCACGAGTTGCTCAATTTCCCCGAAAAACCGGCACTACCGTTTCCTCCGACATCCTTTAGTCCGAAAACATCGAATTAATCTTACCGTCAGCGCCATCCAAACTGGATTAGTCCGAAATCACCCAACTGAAATACCCTAAACAACCTCCGCCCCAGAAAAGTGGTTAATAGTTCGGCAGAATCTGACTAATTGGTCTTTTTCGAGCGGGATGCTTGATTTAGTTCGGAGAAATCAGACTAAACCAGATTCAGACGATAACGAAATAAGGGTAAGCTTCACAACATATAAGTGCACAAAAGAGAGGGAGCTGCGCTCCCCCTCTTCTATTACAAAGGCACCACGTTGCGCCAGCTGCGCAACGCCGTAACATCTTCCGCGCCTTCGGCCGCGTAAGCTTCACAAACGAAGCCCGGGACTTCCGTGCCGTCCCGGAGCTCAACCTTGCCGATCCCAAGCGGAGCCGGGATCGCTGCAACAAAGCCGCCGAATGCCTCGAGCGGCATCTCCCAAATCTCCAGCTGGATGGCTGCGCCACCCTGCTGTTGCTTGATCATCCCCGGCTTCGCAGGGGATGTCGGCAGCTTCACAAGGCTGTACTTCGCCGCAGATTCATCCTCCCGGATGAACCGTGCTCCGCAGCCTCGCATTTGTTTCTCCAGCGGGTAGCCACGCATGTGCAGCCCGCAAACCGCCACGAGCGTCGTTTGCGCAGCAGCGGCGCTATCCGCACTTGAACTTTTGCTCTCAGCGCCCGCCGCAAACAACTCCGCCGCCCCACAAATCAGACCCTCCTCTTCCGCTACAGCGAAGAGGGTAATCCCAAAAGGCGTCTCCGGTGCCGCATCGCCCGCAGGCACAGCTACTGCGCACAGATCCAGCAGGTTGCAATGGTTCGTGTAGCGACCCATATCGCGATTCGTGCTGATCGGGTCAGCGAGGACCTGCTCTCGCGTCCATGTGCCTCCACAAGTTGGCATCACAAGCACAGCATCCTGCAACAGCTTTCGAGCTTCCAGCTTATACTGTTGAAGCTTATGCATCGCTACAAATACCGATGCCGCATCATATTCGCCAGCTGCACCCGAACGCAATATCTTCTCCGTCACCGGATAAGCTACACCAGGATTCGCCTCAATAAATGGTCCTATATCAGCCCAGCGTTCAGCTACCCATGGACCTTCATATAAAATCGCCGCAGCTTGCGCGAATAACTCAACATCTATCTCAACAACCTGAATACCCTCGCGTCGACTAACCTCACGTACCTGATCAACGGCCTTCAGCCATGCTGCACGATACTCCGCAGCGTAAGGCCCATAGAAGCCAACGTCCCCTGCAGGGAGACATACTCGCTTAGGCAACCCCGCCGGCTTCCGCACCACGTTTCGGGACCAAGGATCTTCCGCGTGAATACCGCGTGCCACGCTGTCTACGACAAGCGCATCCGTTAGGGAATGCGCGAAGACCGTGACACAGTCGAGGCTCGCACAGGCTGGCACGACCCCACGGGTCGGCCATGCGCCGAGACTCGGCTTATAGCCGACAAGGCGATTCAGCGCTGCCGGCACACGGCCGGAGCCTGCTGTATCGGTGCCAAGTGAGAAAACCACTTGGCCACGGGCTACGCTGACGGCTGAGCCAGAACTCGAGCCGCCGCTGATCAGTTCCGGACGCAGCGCGTTATGCGCGTCCCCGTAAGGACTGCGAGCGCCGACTAGGCCCGTCGCGAACTGATCAAGATTGGTTTTGCCTACAGGAATGGCGCCTGCCGCAATCAATCTCTCGACGACACCCGCATGCTCATCCGGCGTAAACGCATATTCTGCGCAAGCCGCCGTCGTCGGAATACCAGCTAGGTCAATGTTATCTTTGATTGCGAAGGGAATCCCCCACAGCGGTGCGTCTGCCAAGGAAAGTGAGGATAAACGATCCAAGTACGGCTGAATCGCATCCATCGTCGGCGGCGTAATCCAAATGTTCATGTCAGCATCCGCGATGGAACGCTCTACAATCGTCGACATGACCTCGTGTGGAGATAATGTGCCCGCTTCATATTTTTCACGCAAGTAAGTTATGGTCAATTCTTTTTCCAACTCATCGCTACTAATCCGTTCTCCGTCTTTTCGCTCTCCCATAGCTCCTACACCTCTCCCTTATGCAGATTGTGCGATACCCAGAATTAATTGTCCGGCATGCACCTGATCGCCCGGCTTAACGCCAATCATCGAAACAAAGCCGTCACAAGGTGCGTGCTGCGGGAATTCCATTTTCATACTTTCGAGAATGGCCAGTTGGTCACCCTTCTTCACTTGCTCACCTGGGGATACCAACACTTTCCAAACGCTGCCTGGCATAATACCACGCACAGCGATCGTTCCTGCAGGTAACTCATCCTCCGGCGCAGCATCGCCTGTCTCCTGCTCGGAGACATATTCCGCAAGACCTTTCGCTTTCCAGCTCTCACGTTCTTCTT
This sequence comes from Paenibacillus sp. LjRoot56, assembly GCF_964253335.1. Classification (NCBI taxonomy): domain Bacteria; kingdom Bacillati; phylum Bacillota; class Bacilli; order Caryophanales; family Paenibacillaceae; genus Paenibacillus; species Paenibacillus sp. LjRoot56. Next base: position 949,739 of record NZ_CAXURV020000001.1, on the reverse strand, counting down.
TGAACGCATCACGCTGCTGGGTACGGAACGTATCCGTTGTTTCTTCTATAGAACTTAGGAATTGTAGATATTCCCCTAGATCAAACGTCGTCTCTTGAATGTCAGCCTCATAACGTCCGCGAGGGAAATCCTCACGCAGTTGCAGCAGCTCTTCCGCACTCACTTCATAGAATTGAATCTGATCAAAAAATCTCAGCAACCAAGGCTTCCCCGCCTGAAAGCTCTCCGTTGAGCGCAGACGATTCCACATTTGAATGGTGCGTCCTACGAATTGATAGCCGCCTGGACCTTCCATCCCATAGACACACATGTAAGCTCCGCCGATGCCGACGGCATTTTCTGGTGTCCATGTACGTGCTGGATTGTATTTCGTTGTGACTAGACGATGACGGGGATCAACAGGTGTTGCCACAGGAGCCCCTAAATACACATCACCCAACCCTAGAACGAGGTAGTTCGCTTCATATACTATTTTTTTCACTTCATCTATGGTGTCTAGGCCGTTAATCCTTTGAATGAATTCAAGGTTACTCGGGCACCAAGGCGCATCCGGGCGTACACCCTGTTGATAACGCTCGATCGCAAGCTGTGTTGCTGGATCATCCCATGACAATGGCAAGCGCACGATACGTGATGGCACACGGAACTGTTCTAAAGGAGGAAGAGCAGCGTCGATCTCCACAACTTTTTTGCATGCCTCTGTCACCGTAATTTGCGACGGATCAATATGAATTTGCAAAGAGCGGATCCCCGGCGTCAGATCAAGTACTGGAATCGAGCCACTTTCCACAATCGCCTGCATCAAAGCCTGCACTTGGAAGCGCAGCAGCAAATCCAGCTCTAGCTCACCGTATTCGACGAGCAAGTTTTGATCTCCACAACAGCGGATCGTGATTGGGAATCGGCGATTCTCTACTGCATGGAAAAGTCGCGGATATTCCGGTGTAATCTCCTCATTTACTGCAGGCAATTGCACATGTACTAGTCGGTCAAAATCTCCCTCGCCAATCGCACGCAAGTTGCTCTCTTGCAGATCACGCAGTGCTTCAGCTTCCGGCAGCGTCAGCAGGTGGAAACGGATCGAGTCACCTGGGTGCAATTGACCTAACTTCCAGAATTCAGCGGATGCCGTCGTCACCGGGCACACAAATCCACCAAGACTCGGTCCATCAGGCCCAAGCAGAATCGGCATATCGCCCGTCAAATCCAGCGTACCTATCGCATAGGCATTATCGTGGATATTCGAAGGGTGAAGTCCCGCTTCTCCACCATCTTCACGTGTCCATAGCGGAGCAGGCCCTTTCAAACGAACCCCTGTCCGCGAGGAGTTAAAATGCACTTCCCAGCTCGTTTCTGTCAGTTGATCCAGATACTCTGTACGCAAAAACTCACCTGTACAATGCGGTCCAGGAACGACCCCAATCGTCCACTCGCGTGTCATCCCTGGGCGATGATCCTGAGCTAGTTCAAACACGTCTTGTACACGGTTCTCGCCGCCTTCATTAACACCAAGCACATCACCCGTACGAAGCGCACGTCCGCCATGCCCACCGAAGCCACCCAACGTAAACGTGGATGAGCTGCCTAGAAGCTTCGGCATATCAAGTCCGCCGCCGATGAGCAAATACGTGCGCATGCCTTCTTTGGCTTCGCCAAAGCTTAGCACTTGCCCTTTCGATGCAAACACCGGACGGTACGTAGCAACCGTCTCCCCATCGAGCTCCGCTTGCATATCGGCACCGGTTACGCAGAACCACATGTCACTGCGGAACTTGTAGGAACCGCCACGCAGGGTCATTTCAAGACCAGGCGCATCGTCCGCATTGCCTAGCAATTTATTCCCAATACGGAACGACAAAGGATCCATCGGTCCGCAAGGAGGCACGCCTACATCCCAATGGCGGATACGGCCTGGGAAGTCTTGCACAGTCGTTTGAATACCGCCATCAACAACTTCAAGCGCTCTTTCCGTAGGCTCGAAGGTGTTAAGCAGCTGCGTGTACACGTTTCCGCTCAAACAAGTTTCCTCTTGCAGAAGGGCACGCACATACTGCAGGTTCGTCGTTAACCCATACATGCGCGTTTCAGCCAGCGCTTCTACTAATTTATGGATCGCGTCTAAGCGGTCTTTGCCATGAACAATAATTTTAGCCAGCATCGGGTCATAGAGTGTGGTTACGGTTAGACCATCACGAACCCATGTCTCATTACGAGCTTCATTAGAGAAAACTGCACGATCCAACTGCCCCGCACTCGGACGGAACTGTTGCAAGCAATCCTCTGCGTAGATCCGCGCTTGGATGCTGTGGCCTTCAGGTTTGCGGATTAGGGATTGAATATCATTCAGCTCAAGTGCCGCTTCACGCACCATCCACTCCACGAGGTCAATGCCGAGTACTTCCTCTGTAACACCATGCTCTACTTGAAGGCGCGTGTTCACTTCCAAGAAATAAAACTCACACGTTTCTGGATCATAGAGATATTCAACCGTTCCCGCACTTCGGTAGCCAACCTCTGATGCCAAACGCTTCGCCGAAGCAAACATCGCTTCACGCACGTCATCTGACAGGTTCGGAGCAGGACTTTCTTCTATTACCTTCTGATTACGACGTTGGATAGAGCAATCGCGTTCACCCAAAGTTACGACTTCACCCAAGGAGTTGCCGAAAATTTGCACTTCAACGTGACGAGCACGGGCAATATATTTCTCGAGGAACATGCCTCCGTTTTTGAAATTCGTCTCAGCCAAATGGCGTACACCATCGTAAGCGGAGCGCAATGTCGCTTCGTCTGCGCAGACACGCATGCCGATCCCGCCGCCACCTGCTGTACTTTTCAGAATAACCGGGTAGCCAATACGCTTCGCTTCTGTTAAAGCTTCTTCCAGCTCCGTGATTAGCGGAGTACCTGGCAGCATCGGAACGCCAGCTCGTTCGGCAATCTCACGTGCGGAATGCTTCAGTCCGAACATTTCCATTTGCTCCGGAGTCGGTCCGATGAATACAATGCCATGCTCGCGACAAGCACGAGCGAAGTCCGCATTCTCACTCAAGAAGCCATAGCCGGGATGGATCGCTTGCGCACCCGTTTCGAGCGCCGTTTGGAGAATCAGCTCTGTATTCAAGTAACTCGACTTCGCTGGCCCCTCACCGATCAGAACCGCTTCATCGGCTCCATCCACATGTAAACTATCTTGATCTGCAGCCGTATAAACAGCCACGGATTGGACCCCCAGTTTGCGCAATGTACGCTCGATACGCACAGCGATTGCTCCACGGTTCGCAATTAGCACTTTTGTAAACATCGTAACCACTCCTTCATGTGTATGTTCGTTATTTATCCCAGATAAGCACCTGAATCGGTGTCGGGTTATAGGCATTACATGGGTTGTTAAGCTGAGGACAATTGCTGATGAGTGCCATCGTGCTGCCAATGGACTGCATTTCAACATAGCAGCCTGGCGCGGATACACCATCATCGAATTTCAAACCGCCATCTGGTGTCACGGGTACATTCATGAAGAAATTAATGTTTGGCGCCAAATCCCGCTTCGTATATACACCGTCCTGCCCAGCTAACTGCAGCATGAACGTATCACGACAGTTGTGCATCGACAGTTTATCGTGCGAGTAACGCACGGTATTGCTCTGCGCCGAGCACGAGCCACCGACCGTATCATGACGGCCGCAGGTGTCAGCTACGATTCGCAGCAATTCCTTGCCTGACTCGGCTCTCAGGATGGAACCTGTGCTCAAGTAAATGTTGCTTTGACCTGTGATCGTCGCCACCGCACTGTAATGATCCTCAGGATTCTCCGCATCATAGAACAACGTGTCTGCTGCTTGATTCCCTTCGAGATCCACGATCCGCATCACTTGCCCTGGCTTCAGGACACGCATCCAGCCATCCCCCGCTTGAACCACTTCACTATATATCGCATCCTCCACTAAACGAGGGCTTTCTACTCGATTAAAAACGGCCATTTTCGTTCCTCCTCCTGTTAATCGTTTCTACTTAGAACCTAACAGTGTGTGATATTCCCATGTATTTTCAAAAGCTCGGCGATTCTCCGGGCGATAATTCAAGCAAAAATCGTCTTCATTAACTGGCGTGGCGCCTTCCACTTCGATTTTGACAGGCACAGATGGGTAACTCTCTCTTGGATCAAGCGGATTCGGTGTGTTGGACAGAACGATTAGTGTGTCTAACTCCGTCCGTAGGGTAACAGTTGCCCCTGCTGGGCAGTGGTCAAGGCTGAGTCGCATGTCCCCATCGTCATCCACGACGACTTTGGAAAAGAAATTCACCACAGGCATCATATCCCGCATGCTCAGGCCATTACGAACAAGCTCCACTGCAAAGTTCTCTTGACCGCTCCGCAGCCAATCGTTACGCAGCTCCTGATAATTTGTCGTTCCGTACTTGGCATCTGTCGCTGCACGGCTTGTGTATCCGCTAAGTGGATCGTGCCACCCTAGGCTGTCTTCCACGATACTCACCATCGCACGACCGTTATCGCTCATCAGTACATTCCCACGAGTCAAATGAGCCGTATGCTGCGCCTTCAACGTATCCGGCATATTGTAACGCTCCGTCAGATCCTTCGCGTGGTACAACTGGATTGACACATTCGCACCTGCTTCCAGTGCAGTCAAGCGAATCAACTTCCCTTTGCCAATTACTCCTGACCATTTTCCTCCTGGCCCTATGTCCTTGCTCCAAATGTTCCCCATGCTATCGCTCTCCTTCGCTTTTTGCTTAAACAAAAAGGGAGACATCACAAGACCCATTGTCTTGGTGATATCTCCCAGGTTTTTATCCTTCCGTGGCACTCTTTCACAAGAGTGGTTTACTCTCGGACCAGCCCGGTATGTTACCGGCGGAACCCTAGTAAACAATCGTATTCGTTTGTGTTACTAAACATAACATCATTGATGTTTGGTGTCAATAACTTCTAATTATTTTAGTTAATATACGTAAAATACTTCTCATAACCCTAATAATGTGTTATATTAACTTACACGAACAGAGAATATCTAACATTGTGAATAAAATGATTAACCACCTTACATATAAGTAATGAAACATCACATACAAAGTTTTCTAGGGTTCCGCGGGCAGCCTAATTCCCGGACTGGACCAAGAGGAGACGCACAGCTAAAGACTGTGTTCACGGAGGGATAAAAGCCCGGGAGATATCTGTAACCTAGATATCGCCTTGGCTTTTTTGCATATAAAAACCTCTTCTGTGTTCACATAAATCACCGATGAGGGAGTGTTATCACTATGACCACTGAAGGCACACTACGTAAATCCCTAAGCTTGTACCAAGTTGTTTATATGGGACTCGCTTGGATGACTCCTATGATTTATTTCTCCATCTATGGGATCGCCTATGAGAATGCACATGGCATGTTGACGCAGGCTTACCTGCTCGCCTTTATCGCCATTTTCTTCACTGCGTACAGCTATGGTGTGATGTCGAAGGTTTTCCCAACTTCCGGTTCCGCCTACACCTACACCAAAAAGGGCATCCATCCCTATCTAGGCTTTCTCGTAGGCTGGGTCTTGCTCCTGGATTATTTCTTCTCCCCTATCATCGCGTGCCTAACCTTCGGCATCTACCTGCATGCTCAATTCCCGTCCATTCCTGCTTATGTGTGGATCATCGGACTTAACATCGTCCTCGGTCTCATCAATATCATCGGCATCAAATTCTCTGCAAATATCAGCAAATTGTTCGTCTGGATTCAAATTATCTTTATCGCAGTGTTCTGCTTCTTTCTATTCCGTAACTTATCTGGTGCTGGTGAGATTCACCCACTTCAGCCTTTTCTGCAAACCGATGTGCCCTTCTCCACTATTCTCGCTGGCGCTTCCATTATATGCTTCTCTTTCTTAGGCTTTGATACGGTGACAACGATGGCCGAAGAAACGGTCAATTCGGAGAAAACCATTCCGCGCGCTATCATGATCATCATCATTACGGCCAGCGTTCTTTACTTAGTGCCATCATTCCTAACACAGCTCGTGTATCCGCATTTAACTTTTGTTCATATTGACTCTGCAGGCTTTGAAATTGTGAAAATGGTAGGAGGAGCCGCATTGAGTTCCGTGTTTCTCACCGTCTTGATTCTTGCGATCTTCACACAAGGATTATCGTCCGTTACTAGCGTGTCACGCCTCCTCTTCGTGTTGGGTCGAGATAACGTGCTGCCGAAGCGAGTGTTTGCGTTCCTTCATCCAAAGTTCAATACACCAGTTATCAACATTGTGATCGTTAGCGTCGTCTCGCTGCTCGCGCTTGTGATTTCCCTGGATAACGCCGTGAAATTCGTTAATTTCGGCGCCCTTTCCGCCTTCTTCTTCGTAAATGTATCTGTCATCGCACAAAAGTATATGAAAGAACGCCAACGCTCGCCGAAGCAAACGATCTTATATCTCGTACTTCCGTTGCTAGGCGCCGGATTCATCGGCTATCTATTGTCGTTGCTGGATAAGGACGCGATATGGATGGGCATAACGTGGCTGCTGGTTGGGGTGGTCTACCATCTCGTTCAAAAGCGTACCGCTCAAACCAAAGATGCTGCAATGGCCATTAGGGCTGACGCTCAACACCTCTAAACTAGCTAGAACAGAACTAGGAAGAACCTGAGGATTTCCACAGGTTCTTCTTTTCTTATGCAGAGATTCACTACTATGTCCCCGACACCCCCGCTACTTCACTCCCCACCTTATTTACCTCTACACTCCATTTCCATCACCAACTAGCTAGTCATTGCCCCAACGCAAAAAAATAGCTGGAAAAACTCCAGCTATTTTCTTTCATATTCACGTTTATTCACGATTTAATGTAAAAACCAATAACTACATAATTTCCATCTAATCAGGCTAAACACCACCCGAAAATGGTGAAATTAAATGTAGTTTTTCCAGTTAATTGCTACCGGGGAGTGAAAAGTGTAACATCGAGGTCTACGGCCTGCGTTATACAGTCAGCAGTTAGGGTTACTTACTTCCGATCCGCTGGATACACCAACCCGATCTGTCTCCGCGCCTCATCCATAATAGCCATCGCCGCACTGGAATTCGCATGTGAGTTCGTCGGAGACTCCAGATCGCCAGCCTTAATCAGCCGACTAAACTCCTCCGCCTCGTAGCGCATCGTCCTTGTGCTTTGCTCCCGCGTCAAATCCTCTACGGAGCCATCGCGGTAACGAATTTGTACTTTCTCTGGTTGGTTAATCTTATCAATGACCATGGTTGCCAGTTCGCCTTGGATTTCAGCGGGCAGGTAGGAGCTGGCGATTTTGGAGTGCTGAATGACAGCATCCATTTCTTTGTAGCTTAGCAACAAGCTGCCCTCGCCATCAACGCCTGATTCCAGCATCACCGCGCTCGCTTGTACCCTTTCAGGTGCACCGAATAACACAACCAATGGATAAATACAATACACACCTAAGTCCATCATTGAACCATTCGAAAATGCAGGATTAAAAGCATTCAACAGAGTACCTTGCTTATAGGCATCATACCTAGACGAATATTGACCATAGCTCGCAACATAACGGCGCACTTTGCCAAGCTTATGTAAATTGTCTTGTACCGCTTTAAAGTTAGGCATGAGCGTTGATTTCAACGCCTCCATGAACACAACCTGCTGGCTGCGCGCTGTGTCAATCATAGCGGCAAGCTCCGCACTATTGGAAGCTGCAGGCTTTTCGCAAATCACATGTTTCCCATGCTTCATACAATGAACAGCATACTCCGCATGTAAGGAGTTCGGGCTTGCAATATAAACAGCATCAAACGCATCACTTTGCGCAAATGCCGTTAAATCTGTAAATTGATGTACCACATCAAATTTCCCTGCGAATTCTGCGGCTTTTTCCGCCGTGCGTGAGTAAACAGCGGTCAATTCGAACTCTCCTGTTTCGAGCGCCGCATGAATGAATTCCTCTGTGATCCAGTTCGTACCAATAACTGCGAATCGTATCATTTTCCCCATGACTCCTTCATCCTAGCTATATTCTTTGACCTCTACCCTACCAAATTCACCCTCCGAATTCAATCTCAGCGCCTTTCTGATTTCCACACAATCATTGAAACTTCCCGTAATGCTTGATCTTTACTTTCGTTTGACAATGAATCTCTACCTCGGGGTATACCTCACGCCAGTCCATCGCTTTCCATTCCTTATAGGGAACGATACTCTTAATCACGTTTCCCAGCCCGAGGCTATCTACATTATGCTTCTGCATATCTTTCACTATGGTCTCCATGTGCGAGGTGATTTTCTCCCCAATTTTCCCCTCTAATGCATGCCGATCTTCTTCTTTGCTAATTTTCAAACCTCCCATGTACTCCAAAATAACACCGCTTACTGAAATCTCGAAATCCACTCTGAACGAGCTTCCGTCCGTCCGTGCCGCGTGAACCTGGCGTTTGCTAACCAACGAATCGAACAATACAAACTCTTTCTTATCTCCCTCTTCACTTAGACGCATGGGTAAGGAACCTAACTTGAAATTTTTGATTAACATGGCGAAAAAAATCGATTCCTTGTCTGCTATTTTCATCACGTAGCGATCATCTTGAAACAAGGCAATGCCATTCACCTTCACATGGTCACCAATATCTTTAATAATCGGTGCAACAGGGTCAATACCATCATCATAATAATCTCTAGTGAACTCGTATAAAGTAATCTTCGGTATGCTCTGGAACTTCATTTCAGATTCCATCATTCGATCAATATACTGTGCTGTTCGTAAGTAATTGCTGTAGTTTTTGACTAATAAGTCATGGGCATCTCCATCTACAACAGTCACTTTGACACGCGGTGAAACAGAAGGATCCCTCACCAAGGTATCGATATCATCCCAAAACCCTCTCTGAGCTAGTGTCGTTCCGAACAAAATATTACGCATCTGACCGCTAACCAGAACCAGCTGAGTCTGTCTTGAGAGATCTACTTTTGCACCTTTGCTGCTATCTGAAATGGTTGTTAACACTTCCCTTGGTCTGCGACCTTCGTCCACAGCTAGAGGAATACTATTGGTTACCTTGAGCATTCCTCCAGGCATTAAATCGAAACTTGTGGTATGGGTTAGTCCAATCTTCTCTAAGATCCGCTGGTCATTCCCACAGCCTGTGATCGTCATCAGCAACATACAAATAATCAGCCATTGAAACCGCGTCTTATACAAGCTGTTTTCGCCACCTTTGAATAGAAAGAATACCAATTAAACAGATCGGTAGGACAAAGCAATAAGCAATATTCAAATACGCACAAATAGTCAACCATTTACCCACTTCATCCAACACACTTGGCATTAACGAAATGAGAAAAGTGATAACCATCATAAATAACGTGATCCGCTTAAGCTTAAAATTTTTGAAAATTCGCTGCATACATAAACTCGCCGCCCAATGATACATGACAATCGTAATGAGAACCCGAAAAACAAGAAAACTAAAGAGGATATTCTCCGCTCGCTCGATAAAAGGAAATTTAATATACGCAAGTAAGTCGATAAAAGGAAACATAATTAATTTCAACTGCTGCAAGCTATAGAAACCGAAGCAAATTAGGCACACACTCACATAAATAAGAAAGCTAAACGCACTAGCTAGCTGTACACCTGTAATAAATCGCGTTTTCTGCTGAACATAGGGGAACAACAACATGCAGAGCTCATACCCCAAGAAAGAACCATAGAGATTAAAAAAACCTGTCCAGTGCTCTTTCCCCTCTTGAAATATATAGTGCGTGTATCGCGATAATTGCAAGTCATTATAAAATGGAATTTCCAAAGGCATCATCCACAATATCAAAAAGAAAAATACGGTACCTGCTTTCACAATCGTATACACACCTTTAACGAGCAGTAAATACGCAAGCAGGCTGATAACGAACATGAAAGACATCGGGTTTGCAGTTGGAAATGCAGTAACTTGGAAAATAAGGACATACTCCTTAGCAACCAGACTAGCCGTAAGTGACCAAGTGAGCCCTACAATGACATATAACGGATAAACGATCCACTTGGGCAGAAAGCTTTCAAAAATAGTGAATATATCTGCTCCTTTCCCCATTTTCCAAACGACCCGAATCAGGTGGATATTGAAAGCAACTATAGCAGCGATGATAACTAACATAAGCCAACCGTTATAGCCAAAATATTCAGCTGCAATACGCGGTAAAGCAAAGATCCCCACCCCAACTTGTATCATATGAATCAAAATGAAGATATGGAAACCGTTCAGCTTCTCATTCACGCACGGATCATCCTTATTTTCTCATTTTATTCTTCTTGGAATTGGTCGTTTTCACCTGACTCGGCCGTGCTGTCAGCATAGAGAAGGGACTACGAATGAAAACATCCTTCCAATCGGCCCATTTTGTAGGCGCAAAGGGTGAAAGATAGGACGTCCCCAAACTGGTTAACCCACATAAATGGATGACAATAAAACCAATGCCCGACATCAGCCCGAAATTCCCCCATATGCCCGCTAGCAATATCAAACCAAAACGGATAAGACGAATCGATGCACTCATCACATAACTCGGAATAACAAAGGACGATATCGCTGATGAAGCGACTGCAATAATGAGAATGTTACTTGTAAGCCCTGCTTGAACAGCCGCTTGACCAATAACAATACCGCCAACGATGCCGATGGTTTGTCCGATTTTGGTCGGCAAACGCGCCCCCGCTTCTCTCAGCAGTTCAATCGTAATTTCCATCAACATAGCTTCGATAACTGGAGGAAACGGTACCTTACTTCGCGATTCTCTTAAAGTTAAAATCAGTGCCTCTGGGATCATCTCATAATGATACGTTGTCACAGATACATAGACAGCCGTGAATGTAATGGTTATCACGAAGGCGATAAATCGGAGCATCCTTGTAGCAGTCCCGATCGACCATCTCTGATAATAATCATCCGCGGAAGAGAAGAAGTCGAAGAAAGCTGTCGGAGCGCTCACCACGGCCGGACTCCCATCTACAATTGCCAGAATGCGGCCTCCCACCAATTTGGAAACGGCTGTATCTGGACGCTCCGTAATTAGGAACTGCGGAAATAACGAGTACGGATAGTCATCGATATACTGAGAAAACATGTTGCCATCATAGACCGCATCAATCTCTATTCCACGAATACGTTGAACAAATTCATCAACCAGGTCCAAATTCGCAATACCTTTGATATAAAGAACAAAAATGACTGTTTTGGTGACTTCACCAACTTCTAGCTTAATGACTTTTAAATGGGAGCTTTTCACCCGTCTTCGCACTAGCGAAAGGTTCGTGCCCGCTGTTTCAGTAAACGCATCATGCGGCCCCGTAATAACAGTTTCGGTTTCAGACTGCTGCACACTCCTTGACTCAGGCCCATAAACAAAAAATAAATACACTTTTTCATTATGAAAAATCGCCACTTGCCCCGACAAAATGCCAACGACAATTTTCTTAGGGTCATCCGATTTTTCAAACTGCGACTGATCCAAAATGGGGCTTAAATCATCCGTTTGTACATTCGATAATGGATCCATGACTTCCCTAGACAATTGCGTGTGATCAATCATATGAGGAATATAAACAATATCAACCCGGATACTGGGTATGTTTCGATGAAAAACATCAATACAATCCTCAAATTGCTCCAAAATATGAGCTAATGATATCGACTCATCTGTATGGGCCGTCTCCGTAAACGCAGGTATCTCAAATCGTGTAGGCTCTCTGTCTACTTGCCGCGAGAAGGAAAACAACAAACGATCCCATATGGCCATGCATGATCCCCTCCAGCTAGAGCTTTCCATTATTCTGAGCAGTTACGCTTAAAATATTCCATTTCGCCCAAAAGTTGCGCTTGCCCACGCATCTTGACACGAAACCAAATGGTTTCATATAATAAGACATGTAACCAAACGGTTTCACGTTGGCGAGTCCGATGGAAAAGTAATTTTGCGGGAAAACTAGGTGGATGTCGATGGGTATCCATTCGAAAGGAGATTACCTGATGCAAGAGGAATTACTAAAAAAGTTGCGATACAAGCAGGGACGAGCACTCGTTATGCAAGCACCTGAAGGCTATGCACTCGGTGTCGAGGAAAATTCGGAGCCGAATGGAACTTATGATTTTGTTCAGCTTTTTGTTCATAACGCTGCTGAAGTAGAAACATGGGTCCCTAAAGCGATTGCCCATTTGAACGAGGATGCCCTATTCTGGATCACCTATCCTAAACAAAGCTCGAAGATCAAAACGGATATTAACCGCGACAGCTTATTCGGGTTAGTTGGCGATTCAACAGACTATCGAGCGGTCAGCAATGTCGCGGTAGATGATACATGGTCAGCGCTGCGTTTTCGTCATAAGAGTAAAGTGAAAAGTAAATAACAACACTAAACAATGGAGGTTTTCGACAATGGAAAATCAAATGCAATCACTACCTGATATTAAACAAACACTGGTTTTTAACGCACCTATACAGAAAGTGTGGAACGCTGTAGCCACTTCTGAAGGCATCGCGGTTTGGTTCATGCCGAATAATTTCAAGCCGGAAATCGGCTATGAATTTCATTTGGAAGCTGGCCCTTTCGGCAATTCTCCTTGTAAGGTTACAGAATTAGATCCCCCGAATCGCCTAAGGTTCTCTTGGGGCAAGGATTGGTTCTTAACTTTTGAATTGAGCGAATTAGATGGCAGAACACAGTTCACCCTTACCCATGGCGGTTGGGATATCGACAAAGTTACCGAATTCGGTCAACCGCATGATACGGTTCGTGATACGATGTCACAAGGCTGGGCAGGCATCGTCCAAAGGCTATCTGCTTACATCGAGGCTTAAGATGGCCATTCCCGCGCAAAAGCATGACGTCTTTCAGGCCATAGCCGATCCCACACGACGACACCTGCTGCAGCTTCTGGGTGATCAGGAAATGCCGGTCACTGTCATCTCAGGCCATTTCCCTATGAGCCGCACAGCGGTATCGAAGCATCTTCGCATTCTCGCCGAAGCCGGTTTGGTGAAAGAACGTAAAGTCGGCCGCGAGACCCGCTACCGATTGGAGGCCGAGCCACTGATGGAGCTCAAACGTTGGCTTTCCTATTACGAGCGCTATTGGGAAAATAAACTCAATGTGCTCAAACGTTTCGTTGAGCAGGATGATGATGCAGCTGAGCTCAAATTCACCCCACTTGAAGTGGTGGATCCAGAGAAATAGATGAATTGCGCGAAGAGTCTTCCGTTTTGGGGAGGCTCTTTTGCGTTGCGGAGCCGAGGGAGTTGCGATGAGCTGTGATCGGATGTGATGGGTGGCGAAATTGAATAGATGGAAAAAACTCCTACACCACTCCCAGTTAGCTTACAAAAAGTAATTTACTTACTTGACGGAGGACCAGCGAAGGCGTATTATTAGTTACATAAAGTAACTAAATATATTTAAGTACATTAATTATAAATAAGGAGATGTTTTTCCATGATTTCACCGATATTTGTAGGGCACGGTTCACTGATGATGGCACTGCAGGATACTGCTTGTACGCAATTTTTACTCGAGTACGGTAAAAAACTGTCACCCAAAGCCATCGTCATTTTCACCGCGCACTGGGAAACCGAAGTGCTTACCATTTCCTCCACGAATGATGCCTATGAAACTATTTATGATTTCCGCGGCTTCCCTGATGAGCTTTTTCAATTAAAATACCCAGCCAAAGGGGACGTTGCATTGGCTCAATCGATCGCGGAGCGCTTTCAAGCGAAGGGCATTCCTGTTCAACTCGATAGCACACGCGGCCTAGACCACGGCTCATGGGTACCGCTTCTGAGAATGTTCCCTACACCTGAAGTTCCCGTCATTCAAATTTCGGTGAATCCATATTTACCGCCTGCCGAGCAGTACCGGATCGGCGAAGCCTTGCGTGGTCTGGATCAGGAGGATATCCTGATCATTGGCAGCGGCGCCACTGTGCATAACCTGCGCGCGTTGAACTGGAATGCGACCGAGCCGGATGCTTGGGCGGTAGCTTTTGACGATTGGCTTGCTGCGAATATGCAAGCCAAGAACCTTGAGGCGTTGTTCAACTACGCCGCGGAAGCCCCTAATGCGAAGATGGCCGTGCCACGCCCTGAGCATTTCATCCCGCTCTACATCGCGATGGGGAGCGGCGATCCTAAGCGGCAAGTCGAGATCATCCACCGTAGCTACGAGGTGGGATCGCTGAGCTATTTGTCCGTTTCATTCTAATTAGAGCTGCATGTGTAACGCCCCGCATGAAATTGGTTAGGTTGCACATGCTAACATAACTAATTTCAACAAACAGAGGTGCTCAAGCATTGACATGGACGACTCGCACTATTCAAATCTTATTGGCAGCAGCGTTTGTCATGTTCGGGATTTTGAAGCTGTCTACCCATGACCTGCAAATGAAAATCTTCACTTCGACCTACGGGTACAGTGTAGGTTTCATGTACATCGTCGGAGTCGTCGAACTCATCACCGGCATCGGGCTTATCATCGGCCTATGGCACCCGCGAATTGCGCTGCTCTCCGCAGGTGTCATCGCCATGATTATGGCGAGCGCGATGCTGACCCACATCCGCTCCCATGAGGGGATGCGGACCTCTATTCCGCCTTTGATCTTCCTTGCGATGGCGATATTCCTCGTTGCCAGAAACTCGCGTGAACGAGCACGAGAGTGGCACTAAGAAGTTTATAAAAAGCGTGCAAGCCTCTGGGCCTGCACGCTTTTTATAATTTCTCATTGCATGATATCTTCTCGAACTCACTTATATCGCCAGAAGATGTCAATGGTGTGCAAGGCGTTTTAGAATTCGGTTCAAAAGCCCGATATCATCACCAAGGTCGGAGAAGAAAGCCCGATCCTCCTCTTCTACAGCCCGAACGGCTTGTGAAGCGATCACATCTCCAGACTTAGTTACCGATATCACGTTCGCTCTAGAATCCGTCGGGTGAGGCCGGCGCTCGATATATCCTTTTTTCTCCAGTGTTCTCAGCACCTGCGACGTAACATTGACATCCATCTGTGCATGCTGGGCTAATTGAACTTGTGTAATGCCAGAGTGGTCATTCTTTTCATTTAGCCATTTACAGGAAAAGAGCAGCACGAATTGCGGGTGTGTCAACTCAAAAGGATCCAATGCCTTCCGTATCGCCTTTTGCCAAATATTCGTCACCTGCCACAGCATAAAGCCGGGGCTTTCCTCTGCATTACTGTATTTCGAACTCATTTACATTTCCTCCAAAGCTGTTCAACATGGCATTCGCAATGACCCGAAAGTCTTGCTGCGATATCTCAAAGTGCCCAAAACGAAACGGGTAACCCCAACTTTTCACTCCGCGTATGAAGCTAAGCTGCTCCAACAGGGAGCTAATCTTCGTTTCTTTACAATCAGTATAGCGAATGTCACGACGAAAAGGTATGAAAGAATCTGACATCGGATACTCATATACCCTGTCATCCAGAACCTGCCCGATAGCAGTGAAGGCTTGCAGCGGCTCCCCATCCTTCATCTCCGTTCGAGGTGAGTAATAGATAAGCCAATCACCGGATCGCATGCGTCTTAAAGGTGCTGCCTTTCCATGACAGAGCTGAGCGAAACCGCCCTGCACACCTCGTCTCACATGCGAAGCCGACACAACACCGATCCAATAACGGCTTTGTTCGCTCAATATATCAGACAGCATGCCGAAGCTCTCTTTCCAACGCTAATGCGACAAGCCCCTCCATCGTATGCGGTATGCCTTCGGCCATACCAGCTCCAATCACCGGGCCTAAATGTTCCGCATTTGGCCCCGTGATCGTCACCTCGTGCGTAACCCTCGTCCCTTCGGCAGTCTCCACTAAATGATGCGTGAAGTGAACTTGAATCCCTGCGGCCGGGATATCGGTAACGTCCGAGAAGCCGCGCAGAGGATTGACCTCCTTCAATTCAAAATTCAGGCGGTCCTGGCCTTCTGGCTGCAGCAACCCGCGTGTACCTGCGACAAACGCCCCCTCTAATGAAGCATGTACAATTCCCTTGTCCCACTCCACCCAAGTTGAGATATCGCTATACAGACTCCAAATTGTCTCCGCTTTTGCCATTGTCATTACACTGTGCTCAAATTTCCACATTATTTAACACTCCCTATATAGTATTTGTACATATAATATCATTACATATTATATGAGTCAATACTATATTTTCGAATCGAAGCACCCGAACATCACATCTCTGACCATTACAACTAATAGTACTATCTCTAACGTAGCAACCAATAACAAAAAAGAGACCCACAGCAACGGGCCGCAGGTCTAAAGTATATATATTTAAAAGGGGGTCGAATTTCATTATAGGATCCGAACCTTAAAGCGAGATGAAATTCAGATGTCATTTGCGTGACAATTCATTCGTTATTCATTACAGCTTGCACTACTCAGCCAACTTGGACTTGATGGGAATATAAATATCCATCTCTAGAAGCTCATGCAGATTCGAATGACAACGCTCATCATAATATTCAAACTCGGCACTCCCCGCATGTTCGTACCCTGAATGAGGAAACCATTCCGTGAAAATCGTCTGCCACGTACTTTGAATTGACGCCACAAACTGCTCCTGCTTCACCTTCGGTGTCGTGAATACAGCGTAATTCGCCTCTGGAAACTCGCGACATACCATATTCTCCGGAACATCCTCGAAGCTCGTTGCCTCCATCCCGATGATGTAGGTCAAATCCCCGCTCTCCAAGTTGAAATCCGCACAAATTCCAATTTCAACAGGCAACCCTGTATGAACACGATTCGGAATATGTTGCCCTAACCCTTCTTGCATGTACTTCTGCCAGAACAACGGGATATCTCGGTGATTTTGCCCCTCCTTGCAGGAAGTCTTCAGTTCATATCCAATCACTTTAAAACTAGGTTTCGTTTTCAATGCGTAGTCCATACGTATTCCTCCTAAATAGGGATTAAATTTCCGATCCAGCACATTCACTTTGGGATAGTTAGGCGGTCGTATGCCTTGCTTGCGGTAGGCAAGCGGCGTACGTTCAAACACCTTTTTGAATGCCCGCGAGAAATTCTCCGGGGATTGGAAACCATTGTCGAGGGCGATATCGATCAACTTCTGTTCCGTGTGTGCGATTTGGTAAGCAGCTCTCGCTAATCTCCTTTTGCGCACATACTCCATCACCGCGTCGCCTACCATCGTCTGAAAAACCCGATGAAAATGAAAAGCAGAGAAGCAGGCGACCTCGGCTAAGCATTCAACAGACAGTGGACCCGACAGATGCTCCTCAATATGATCCAGCGTCCTCTGAATCCGCTTCTCATAATTGGTGTCCATCGTCTGCCCCCTTCAACTTCGTAATCTCAGTTTACGTCATTCGGAGCTACGCTTCTTGATATTTCTTGCTCCTCACTTCCAACTTCCTTTGGAAGCAACGGAATATGTCTTGTATTGATTCTTCCCCTTAATTTCAAGAAGATTCAACTGCAGACCGTAGGCACAACCGCCATCGATCCCGATTTTGTCCGTATCAAACCACACTTCCGCTTTCCCATGAATATCCTTCGTCGTTGTATGTCCGAACACAACAATCTTCTTCACAACAGTTCTCTGTTGCACAAAGGGTGCACGAATCCAAATAAAGTCCCGCTCCGGCTGTGTTTTCCAATCTACATACGCGGGATTCAGCCCGGCATGGACAAAAATATGCGTGTCATTTTCGTAATAAAGCGGCAGCTCACGTAAAAATGCCAGATGCTCACTGCAATTCGCCCGAATACGCTCTTTCGCCGTTTTCAAATCAAAGTCCCTGACTCCGCTAAAGCTTTGGAACGTCTGTATGCCGCCATGCTCAAAAAACTTCATTTCCGTCAAGTCATCGGTCCCGCTCACGACTTCCAAAAAGCGCTGATCATGATTCCCTTTGAGCGCAATTGCCCCCTTTTCACGCACAAGGAACATCACATGCTCCACAGTTTCCCGACTCGCTGGTCCCCGGTCTACATAATCTCCTAGCAAAATAAGTTGATCCTCTTCCGCATTAAACTTTGCTTTATCTAGTAATTCCTTAAATTCCTCAGCACAGCCGTGGATATCGCTAACAGCTAGCAGTCGTTTCATAGACGTTTCCCCCTGATGTTCTCTTGTCAAAACTCCCATGTATATGTAGCTTATTTTAGCATATTTCGTCACGTACGAGCTTCCTTAATTATGGAAATCCATATAGAAGCAGTAAAAAGGACGCCCTGAAAGGACGTCCTTCAACAAAAAACTAATTGATAAACTGAACAAATTGTAAGAATCTCTTCAGCATGACCGCTGCTTCCGCTCTAGTCGCTGGAGCTGCAGGGACAAATTCTGTTTCGGTTACGCCGTTTACAATACCAGCGCTCACCGCCCTAGCTACGGCATCTTTAGACCACGCACTCAAGCCCCTGCTATCCGTAAATTTGTCTAATTGCTTGAGGTCAACCGCAGCTGACTTCCCGGCAAATGTCATCGCTCGCGTGATCATGACCGCCATCTGCTCTCTCGTGATTCTTTCATTCGGTCTGAACGTACTATCTTCAAATCCTTCGATCAAACCAGCTTTAGCCGATGCACCTGCTGTCCCCGCAAACCAACTGCTCGCAGGTACATCCGTGAAACGTGTTGATGCCTCTTCTTTTAAACCAAGTGATCTAACCAGAAGAGCCGCAAATTCGGCACGCGTAATGTGATTGTTAGGTCCAAAAGTAGTATCCGAAGTACCCTTGATCACTAATTTGGAAGCCAACAATTCGATCTCATTCTTCGCCCAATGTCCTTTTACGTCATCGAAAGTCTTCAAAGCTTGAACAACGGTGTAGATACTGTTGCCCTGGCGCTTGATCGTGACTTCGGCCTTACCATTTACGGTTGTTACTATCGCTGGAACGAAAGACATCTCCCCGGTTTCCGGGTTGAACAATACCGCAGTTAGTTGATTGGAATCTACTGTTTTAACCAAGGTAATCGTTCTTGGCACGTACGTATTTCCAAAATTGTCCACCTTTACCGTCTTCTCGTTGCCTTCTGCGGTAATGGTGAAATCAACTGCACCTGAAAGCAGTGTTAATCCAGCTTGTTTAGCCTTAGCGTTAATCAGTTCAGCCGTAGGGCCGGTTACCTTTTCGATAGAGATATTAATTTTCACATGACTTACATCGGTACCAAGCGCTGTCGCTATATTCGCAAGATCCAACGATTTGGCAGGGAGATCGTAAGTAACATCATTACTTTTAATGGACAACACTGTATCTGGAGCGTTTTTCAGACCTGCCGATAAGGCGTTAGCATCCATCTGAACTTTAGCAGTCCCTTCATTGCTTTTTACATCAATCGTAATTTTTTTGGATTCATTGGATTTGAGTGCATCAAACGCTTTCCCCAATGTGCCGCCATCTACCGTAACGACCGCAACAATTTTTCCATTAATCGTTTGATTCACTGGAGGGATTAATACTTGCACACCACCATCGTCACTAGTTAGAGCCGCAGTAGGTGCTGCCGAACCTCCAGATGAGCTACCATTTGATTTATAAGGCACTACACTTGCTAAATTCGAATATTGACCTTCCCCCAAATCATTTACTCCAGTTACCTTGTAATAATAAGTTAGGCCGTTAGTTAATTCGCCATTTGTATACGTTGCATTCGTAACGTTTGTTGCAATTTTTTCATATGAACCATTTTCAGCCATTCCACGATAAACATTATAGTAAGTAGCACCCGTAACGGTCCTCCATGTTAATATGGCTTTTGCATCACTTGCAGATGCAGTCAGGTTTGTCGGAGCAGAAAGCGGTGCGATAAGTTGAAGGAATGTCCCCAAGTTTATGCTGCCGTCTTCATTTCTCGTGTATGATTCAACCGGTTCTAGACTTGTAAAGTTTGCATCTGTAAGTTGAATACCTGATTTGTTAACAGATTTGGAACCGTCAAACATATAGTTATTGTCGGCTTTTAATTCTGCTGGGTAACTATCTTTGACGGATACCGTTTTTTGATAGGATACAAAGCCATTAATTGTGAAATCAGTAGGTATGCCTGAATACGTTGTGAAACTTAAGTTGCCTTTGGCATTGTTAAAGCCAATATTATTTTCAGCTCTGACACCAGGGTTACTATTACTTGTAAAACCATTAGCACCATTGCCAAAAGCAATACTGTTGCGAATCATATGTGGTACGTGAATGCCTTCTCCACCTAGCTTGAAACCATTCTTGTCCCCTTCGCCTACTCTGCCATTCGTTAACGTCCCGTTATTGTAAGCAATACTATCTTCGATTGTTACAGCGCCTATCGCACCTGATCCCACTTTGGTATAAAGGTCCCAACCATCATCAATGTTATTGTGGGCAATATCACCACGGAACACATTGCCTGGACCAGCTGTCAGTTTTGCTGCAAAACCATCGGCATTGTTATTGGATGGATCTATATTATCAAAGGATTCACAGTTCAAAATCAGGTTATAAGACGGCCATGTCGTTTTGTCAGTTGATCCGTCCGTACTGCTAATTTGCAGCCCCGTGTCACCATTAGCATAAAATCTGCTTTGCTCAACGATGTTATAATTGCCGCCTACTGTAAAACCTTTCGTGTTAGGACCTGTGCGCGTAAAATCAATGCCTTTAATATGCCAATAATTCCCGCTCAACACGACACCTTCGGATTTCTTATCAAAATCAATAATTGGCGTCGCACCTGGAGCTGCCTCGAGATATTTGTTGGCTGTAGGCGTACCGTCATTGCCCTTCTTAATATCAAGCTTGGCATTACGTACATATCTACCATCTTGAAGGATGATCTTCTGCCCTGTGCTCACATAAGCAATAGCTGTGTCAAGATCAAGAGGACTATCTATTGTACCTGTACCAGCACTTGTACCTGTTGGCGATACATAGATATCACCACCTGGAACAAACGTCTTCATGGATACTGAAAAGTTGGCTACCCGTTTATCATACGACGTCAACAGCTGCGTATCATTTGGTAAAAACACAGCGCTAAAGTTCGTGTATGTATTCTGGGTAACTGTTGTAGGTAAGGTAATCATTTTACCCGCTTCAACGTTCAATTCTGTTGCGATGACATGTTGATCCTGTTTAATCGTTACCGTGCCGTTTACATTCGACTTTACGGATAAGGAATAATCCATTTTTGAAGTTTTATCTAGAGAGACAAACTGGAAATCAGGTGTAACAGGCAGATTAGGAGCCTCAATCTTAGGCGTATCCGTTTCTGCTGCCGTTACGATCAGTTCGATATTACTAACATCAATTGTTGCAAGACGAGCCGTATAAAACCCTACATACATTTTGGAATCTTGAACACTCATAATGTCTGGAACAAAAATCTTTTGCTCCTGCTCATTGTTAATCTTTCCAGTGAATCCGCTATTCGTTTTGGTGAGCGTGAGCTTATAAGGCGTGTTGCTCGATGAAGGCCTTTCATTTCTTAACATCACGTTTTGAATGCCCTTGCTGCCTTTGCCATCACTAGATTCGACACCTGATCTTACGAATAATTGTGTGCCATTGTCTTTTGTTGTGCCACCGCTGTATCCACCAACAGCTGCAATGTTGGAGGCGAATACACTAGAATCACCTGCAGTTCCAATGGCATCCCTCGCCATAATCCCGAAAGATTCTTGGCCGTCGTAAGGTGTTTTCGCATAAGCATTGACTTTAATGTCTGCCGATAAGACAAAGTTATCTTTCATAGCGTCCAATTCTACGTAGTAAAAGGAAATACCATCATGATCGCCAGTCACCTTACCACCGCCGTCTAAAGCTACGAGTTGTACGCTTCCATCTACTTTAGGCGTAATGGTATTACTGCCTGTAGACGAAGATTGGCCGAATCTAATCGGATTCCATGCATAGGTCATCTGCTCTCTAACTGTCACTTTATAAACGATATGCCCTATGCTTCCATCGGTAGGAATGATCTTAATGTCATAGACGCCAGCTATGTTCTTTGTATAATTCGAGCTATCGATTGTATAGTCAGCTGGTGCTAGGACTTCTTCATCCTTGTTGTCGTACAATTTTGAAACCGTTAATCCGCTAGTGTTTACAGCTTCACCGACTCGATAGGTTGTTTTAGGATATTGCGTAACTTGAATCCCCGTTAATTCTTTTTGTTTGACCGTAACAGCGACATTAGCTTGTTGTCCTCTGTACGAAATGACAACTGGCTTCGAACCTGCAGTGGTTGTGTCGAGCGCGGTTGTATAATCTTTGGACAAAAGTCTTACTTTCGAATTGTCACTATAGCGTGCATACACAACCATCCCGTTAGGTTTAAACGAATCGCCTAGATAGTAAAGTGTTTTTAGTGGAGGCTGTGCAACTTCCAAACCAGTCATTTGAGCGTCATTTACAGTTACGTTAAATGTTGTGACCGTTGAAGGCGTCTCCGTTGATCTGACTGTAACGATCTTGGTTCCGGGAGTATCGAAGGCATACGTGGAACCTGTTACCGTTGCTTCCGGAATGGAGAACGTGTATTTATCACTTGTGAGATCTGTCATGACCCCTGAATTGTAGGCTGCCGCAACAACGAAACCTTCAGGATCAAATAAATCTCCTACATAATATTCCGTCTTGGCAGGAAAATATTTGATTCCCAATGCCGTAGCTGTTAAAGGCACGATGGTAAGGTTAATCGTTTGGAACGCGCCGTTAAAGCTAATCGTAATCGGGACTGTTCTTAATTGACTACTATCAAAACCCGTAATCACATAATCGTTTGTCGAAAGAACTTCCTCACTATTATCCGTGAATACGGCTGTCACCTTTAGACCGCTTGTATCTAAACTTGTATCTTTCAAATACTCCGTTTTCATTGAAGTCGTGTCTAGTTTTAATTGAATTGGAGCTCTAGGATCTACTTTAATGTCGAAATCACTAAACGTGATTTTTGCATCTCTTGCCGCATACATACCGACATAGATTTGGCTGCCGAATAAACTATCCAACTTGAATTTTTCACTTTTGCCGTTAGCTGTTACGACATAGGCATCCCCTGTTTTTCTGATTTTCAGCACATATTCTTCATCCGCAGTTGGAGCATTTAAATCGCTAAATGGAAGCTTTGTTTGAGTACCTGTGGTCGTTGATGTTCCAACAACACCTTTTTTATAAACCGCCTGCATAATGCTCGTCGTAGCCGTAACACCAAAACCACCCACTGCTACATAGTTGGATGTTTGTGAGCTGTTACTAGACCCCACACTGCCGCGCAGCATTAATCCAAAAGATTTTTGGGTTGGAGAGTTTGGGGTAGCATTACTGTTAAAGTTTACTATTTTTGCTTTCGCCGAAATTTCAAAATTGGCATCCGTTGGTACGTCTAATGTCTTGTAATAAAAAGATAAGCCTTCGTTATCTGATGCAAATTTGCCGTTTTTAGCTTCTAACGTGATGGAACCATCTTGATTTACAGTAGGACTAGGATTATTTGCTGCACTTGTACTATTCCCGAAAGCGCTAAATTGCCAATCCCCAATTGCTGCTGCGGATCCGCCAAAAGGAATCATCGATAATAATAAAACAAGTGACAAAACCATTGCCAACAACCGTTTGTGTTGTTTCAAGTAACATCCCTCCACATTTCTTTGTATGCGCTTACTTTTTGATGAGAAAAAGGACGCCATCCAGCGCCCATTCCCTCCAGATCCCACTCACTTCAACCCAGATAGCCTGATTCCATCGACTGCCTTCCTGAGAAGAACACATCCTCCGAACGAGTCACAAGCGCAACCGGCGTCGCCGCATGCCTCTCCTTCATCGAAAGCGAATGAACATCGACGCCACGCGCATCTTCCAAACAAAGAGCAGGACCCTGACGCGTTTCGATACGCACATGGTGAAGCTCCAAATCCGCTACATGCTTGCACAGCATGCCGTCGCCAGCCATGATTAACTTCTCGCGCACCATGTCAGGCTCATCTCCCTGCTCCGCAGGATCCGTCGTCATCTCGATGTGCACGTGCGATAATTGCACGTCACGAATCGGCATCTCTGGCAATCCATAGAGGAAGCCAGCAGCTGCACGAGTTCGCTTTGCGGTTACTTGATGGATCCGAATATGTTCGATCACTGGTGTGCATTCCGTTACGGGAACGGCGTCTGGACTGCTGATCAACGGATCGCTTTCGTCAACCCCGTGCCGATAGAATGAGTTAATCGTTAACGGACAGAACACATCTTCCATATAAATATTGCTGACTAAAATATTCTTGATATATCCGCCGCGGGCGCGGTTCGTTTTCATCCGTATGCCGCGATCCGTCCCTGTGAAAATACAATTGGAAATGACCACGTTGCGAATACCGCCAGCCATCTCGCTGCCGAGCACGACACCGCCATGTCCTCTCAACATCGTACAGTTGGTAATCACGATATTCTCGGATGGCTTGCCCACCCGACGACCATCTTCGTCAATGCCGGATTTAATGCATAAGCAATCATCGCCAACATCGAAGAAGCAATCGGAAATACGGACATTTTGGCACGAGTCGATATCCAGCCCATCGCCATTAGGCGTATCATTCGGGTTCTTAATCGAAACCCCGTGAAGCTGAACATCTGAGCAATAGACCAAATGTGTATTCCAAAAAGGGGAATTCTGCAAGGTTATGCCTTCCAGTCTAACGCCTTCACAATCAATTAATTGCAGCAGCGGCGGTCTTAGAAATTGGGAGGACCACTCCACGATATTGCTCTTCACCGTTTCCAGCAAAGTCTGATTCTTCACCTTGAGTTCTTGCGTTTGTGCCGAGTCCACCGTGCCGCCTTTGCGAATCTCACGGTACGCTTGCCACCAAGCACTGCCTTGACCATCGATGATGCCATCACCTTTGATAGACACCTTCTTCAAGCCTCTCCCATAAATAAGCGGAGAGTACCCGTAGCATTCGTATCCGGACCAGCGCGTCTGTACAAGCGGATACTTGTCGAACTCGTTGATAAACATTAGCTTTGAGCCCGTCTCAAGCTCCAACGTCATGTAACTGCGCAGCTCAACCCGCCCAGTGAGATACGTCCCAGCAGGTACATAAACTGTACCGCCCCCTTGAAGGGAGCAGGCCTCAATCGCTGCTGCGATGGCCTGCGTATTATCCGTTTCGCCGTCACCAACAGCGCCGAATGTTGTTATGTTAATTATCGCCATAGGTTGCTCCTTCGGTACCTTACTTCTTCAATGCCTGAATTTCAACGCATGCCATGACAAAAGCTCCCACACCATGCAGATCATTCTCACTCGTTGGACGCGTTACATAATTCTCGTAATCTCCAGCCGATGTTCCAATACAGATCAGCGGCAGAATAACCCTACCTTGCTCATCAAATTTCAATGTATGCAACAGACCTTCATACCCTTTCAACGCCGCTGCAGCGCATTCAAGGCCAACAATGCCGAGATTTACGGCTTTGGCAATCGTGTAGACGAACAGGCTAGTACAGGAGCTTTCAAGCCAGTTGTCCGGCTGATCACCCTTGTCGATCACCTGATACCAGAGACCGCTTTTCGCGTCCTGATAGTGGATGATTGTATAGACGAAGTCACACAGTGACTTCACCAACGCTTCGCGCCCAGGCTCGTCCGCAGGCAATTCATCGAGGAATTGCGCGACGGCTAGGCCGTACCAGCCAAGCGAACGTCCCCAGAATTCCGGCGAGCAGCCGGTTTCCGGATTCGCCCACGGCATGCGACGGCTTTCGTCCCACGCATGGTACAGCAGACCCGTGCGCTCATCTTTCATATACTTGCGCATGAGCTGCTCTTGATGCAGCACCGTTTGGCGCAAGCTCGTTTCGCCGAAGGCGTTCGCGTATTTCAGCGAGAATACGCCGGCCATGTACAGACCGTCCAACCACATTTGGTTGGCGTATTTATCTTTGTGCCAGAACCCACCTTCGGAGGTGAGGTTCAGGGTTTTGAGCAGATTGCGCAGCTTATCCGCAGCTGCGCGATATTTGGGCTGGCCTGTGCGCTGTTCGATGCGAAACAGCAGCAGCCCAGCTTGCATCGCGTCGAGCTCGTCGCGCGCGAAGTAGAGATTGCCGTTGTCGTCGACTAACCCGTCGACATAGCCTTGGATATACGCGTCATAGCGCGTATCCGGATTTGCTTGTGCGAGCATCTCCATGCCGCACAGGAATACGCCTTGATGATAATGCCAACGCCCAGCGGGCGGAAGCTGCATCGGCGTATGCGTGTCCATGATCGAGTCGCAGGCAGCTTGTGCCCACTCTAGTGGTGTTTTCGTCTGAACAGAAGCCATACAAAGGTCCCCTTTCATTTAAACAATGAATTTAAACGTTTCAATTGTTTTTCAGCACGGTGAACATCGGAGCTTTGATCAACGGAGGCGCCATTCTGCCAGCTAACTGGTAGCAGACCGAACGAATCAACAAAGCCTGTGTACCAGCGTTCATATCGCCTTCCACTTCGCCACCCCCGATATGGACTGCCTTCGGCATGTCGGGGTAATATTCGCCTTCCTTCACTTGAGCCACGTTAGGTGCTGTTGGCGAGTGGGACAGCTCACGGGAGAAGCCCCCGTCTGCACGAAGCAAACGCTTCATATTGGCCATTGTAATCGAAATGATTTCTCGCAATTCTTCTGCCGGAATGGATAACTTCATATACGACAGTAAGTGAATCGGATTACGAATATAGCACATATCAACGGCTTCCTCATGCCGCAAGGCATAGAGGATACTTTGGTAAATTCGTTCCTCTCTTGGTAACGGAACATTGAAGTGGTCATAGAAAATGTGCAGTTTGAACGTGCCCGAGATCCGCACATAATAGGACCCTTCTCCCCATAAACCGGTAAAAGGATCCTGTTTATTGGCGAAGAAATTGAATGCTGTTCGGGCAAACTCAGCTCTGCGGCTCGCCGGCTCCACTTGCTTCACATACACACTGGAGGTGGAAAGACGATCACAGCCTCGCCAGCTGTTCGTTAGCTCAACCGACTTCAACCACGTGAGATAGTCTTCAGGTGAGGACATATAAGATGGCGCTCGCTGCGCCTCATAAGGCAGTGCATGAAGCGGCTGCCCGCCTAGCTTGCGCAACGCATTCAAGCTATAGGAAATAGCGCGGGCAACCATTACTTCATCTTCACGCATCAGCGGATTCTCGTCATAGAAGTAACCTGACGATTCTTCCTGCTTACTTTGAAAAAAACGGATACACCCACGCTTCATGTCTGTCGACATGGCATCGAGCCAATCACAGCGTTCCAGAATGTTCAGTGCTTGCGCCGTAGATTCAATATCTGGAGCGCCGCTTGGTATTCGTCTGGAGCTTGCGGCGTAATAAAACCCGCCGCTTTCTGCATCCTTTTGCCCACCAAGCCACGCTCCAAAACCATCAAACAATTGATCCATTTCGGCAAGCAGTTTGCTGATCTCCACACTTTGATCTTGTATCTTATCTTGTCTCTGATTTTCCCCATCTGTCATGCGCATTTCCCCGCTTACTGTGATGTCTTGTCCTTTACAGACTAACCCTTAATGGATCCAATCATCGCGCCCTTAGCAAAATGCTTCTGCAAGAACGGATACACAATCAGAATCGGAATCGTCGCTACGACGATAACGGCCATTTTGATCGACTGCGCCGGTGGCGGTGTCGCGCTGTCCAAGTCCGAGCTCACGTCCAAACCGCTGGCAAGAACGACAATTTGGCGCAGCAAGACTTGAATCGGCCATTTGGCACTCTCATTGATGTAAAGAATCGCACTCAAGTACGTGTTCCAATAGGTTACCGCGTAGAATAATGAGATCGTTGCGATCGCAGGCATCGATAACGGCAGGACGATACGGAATAGGATACCGAAGTCGCTGCAGCCGTCGATTTTCGCCGACTCTTCGAGCCCTTCCGGGATGTTTTGGAAGAAGTTTTTCAAAATAATTAAGTTAAATGCACTAACTGCTGTTGGAAGAATCAACGCCGCGTAGGTGTCGATCATACCAAGCTCTTTTACTACGAGAAACGTCGGGATCAAGCCGCCATGAAACAACATTGTAAAAACAACGAGGAACATGATCACTTTACGCCCATCTACATCTCTGCGTGCCAAACCGTAAGCCATCAACGCTGTGATGAACATACTAATCACTGTGCCGACAACCGTCGTCCCAATTGAGACCGCCATGGCTTTAAATATGGTGTTCGTTGAAAAAATAAAGCGATAGGCTTCAATACTCCAATCCGTTGGAATGAGGACGA
Organism: Paenibacillus sp. LjRoot56; assembly: GCF_964253335.1. Lineage (NCBI taxonomy): Bacteria > Bacillati > Bacillota > Bacilli > Caryophanales > Paenibacillaceae > Paenibacillus > Paenibacillus sp. LjRoot56. The sequence continues at coordinate 921,436 of NZ_CAXURV020000001.1, read as the reverse complement.
ATTTCTTCGTCGCCATCTCCGCACTCGTCGTGAAAGATCCTGCCACCACGTGTACGAACGGGATGATCGTAATCAATCCGATGATGGTTAATAACAAATAGTTGATGATACCGAACATTCTGCCGGCTAATGATTTATCTTCTACCACGACTTCAACCTCCTAGCTGCTTAACGCTCTACCCGAGCCTAGTAAACGCCTTCTTCGCCCATTTTCTTCGCAATCCGGTTCACAATCATTACGAGCACAAGTCCAATAAATGATTTGAACAAACCAATCGCTGCGCTGTAGCTGAATTGCCCTTGTTTAAGACCCGCTGTATATACATAAGTATCAATGATCTCAGCAACTTCTCGGTTCATGGAGTTAAGAAGCAAGTACACATGTTCAAAACCGAGCTCGAGAACCGCACCAATTTTCAAAATTAATAAAACAATAATGACACTTCGGATCGCGGGCAGCGTAATGTGCCACACTTGTCTAAGACGTCCTGCACCATCCATACGAGCAGCCTCATATAAACCTGGATCGATAGAAGCAATCGCCGCTAAATAAATGATCGTTCCCCAACCTGCTTCACGCCAAATGACTTGCAAAATATAAATCGGTCTGAACCATTCTGGAGCTAGTAAAAAATTAATCTTTTCAAGGCCAAAATACGAAATAAGTTCATTAATAATCCCGCCATCCATAGTCAACATGACGAAGCTGATGGAGACGATAATTACCCAAGACATAAAGTGAGGCAGGTACACGATTGTTTGAAACACTTTCTTAAAGAGATCCCCTCTGACTTCATTCAACATGAGCGCCAAAATGATCGGAATCGGAAAATAAAACAAGAGATTCATAACGAACAAGATTAACGTATTGCTCAAAATATTTAGAAAATCCGGTTCTGTAAACAAGCGCTTAAAATGCTCTAAACCAACCCATTCACTTCCGGTAACACCTTTGAAAGGCTTGTAGTTCTGGAAGGAAATGATTAATCCATACATCGGGATGTATTTGAAAACGATAAAATACAAAATCCCCGGCAGCAACATGACATAGATCCATTTATTTTTCCAAAGACGTCTGCTCAGCTCACTGCTTGACTTTGACTTTCTAGCGACCATGTTTTGCGCAACTTTCACTTCTTGCATAGGACTTCTTCCTTTCCTTAAAAGGAGAAGGCCGCCGCGGTTTCAGCAGCCCTCTCACCTTGACTTGTCAGACACTTGTTGCAGAATTACTTTTTAAGTGCGTTGTATTCTTCGATGATTTTGCTGCCGCCACGAGCTTTCCAATCTTCAATTGCTTTATCAAAGCCAGCTTTATCGATTGTTCCGTAAATGTATTTGTTCGTTGCATCCGTGATAACGGCTTGCGCTTGAACACCTTTTTCAAGGTTTGTTTTGGAATCAAGTGCAGCTACTGGATCTTGAACTGCAAACTTCAGGTTAGCAATTTTCAACTCATCTGCTTTTCCTTGTGCTGGGATCGTTGGAATACCCAAGAATCTGCCAGACGTATCCTCATCACCAATTGCTGCATCTGTGAATGGTTTCACTTCGCGTGTCCATTTTTCTTCATCCAGCTTCTTCGCTTTGTTATCTGTTACGCTGTAGTTCACATCTTTAATGCCCCAGTTCGCCATGTTAGCTACTTCTGGTGTCATCATTTTGTCGAAGTAAGCGAGTACTTTGCGAAGATCAGCTTCCGTTTTATTCGCGGATTTCGGGAATAGAACAACGTTTGCATAGCCAGGCAGTGCCCATGCTGCGAATTTGCCGTCAGGCCCAGCAACCATACTGTGAACATCTACTGCAGCAGTAGGTACATTTTTAACCAAGTCTTTGTTCAATGTGGAAACGTCCGTCATGGCGCCGATATACATACCTGCTGCACCACTCGTGAATAGTTTTTGTTGATCCGTTTTACTTGTTGCTGCGAAATCTTTATTGATGTAGCCGGCATCACGCATTTTTTTGAAATAATCCATGGTCGCTACATATTGCGGGAACATGAATTCAGGAGCTAGCTTGCCGTCTTTCACGCCCCAGTTATTCGGTGTGCCCTGCCAAGCAGCAATGGTTTTGAACGCTCCGTAGATGAGATCGTTCCGATCTGTTAATCCAATCGTATCTTTTTTACCATTGCCATCCGGATCGTTCTCCGTAAATGCTTTCGCCATTGCGAACAATTCATCTAAATTAGCAGGAGGTTTCAGCCCCAACTTGTCTGCCCAGTCCTTACGGTAGATGAGACCTTGACGAGCGATGTCTACGCCGCGGTATAAGGAGTACAATTTGCCATCGACTTTCGTATTGTCATTCGTTGTTGATTTCAATTTGCTAAGGTTCGGGAAGTCTTTCAATAGAGGTCCGATCTCCCAGAACTGTCCGTCACGAATCGCCGATTTCATTTGAATGAACGTTGCTTGGTTTTTCAAATACGTTGCTTGTGGCAGCGCACCTGTTGCAAACGTCGTATTCAACTTCTCTTCATACGTGTCTGCCGGGAAGAATTGATACGTCAGCTTCGTGTTCGTCAGCTTTTCAAGTTCTTTAATAATCGTATCTGGTGGTGTTTGTGCCGTATTCAATGGTGCCATGATTGTGATTGCTGTCGGTGTATTGTCTGTCGGCTTCGGTGCTGTTGTTGTCGTTGCTGCCACTGATGACGATGCTGCAGTTGTCGATGCAGGCGTTTCTTTATCTCCGCATGCTGCCAAAGCAAAGCTCGAAACGAGTAGTACGCTTAGTGGAATCGTAACTAAATTTCTCTTCATATCGGTTTGACCTCCGTGAAAATGTTGTGTGCTACAACTCACACATTACACGGTGCGGGATGGGTACCGAAACAATCATTTACTCATATACCCCACGTATGACGCGGGATGTGAGATGATGATTATCGGGAGGGGAGATGATTATTGAAGAGGCCTTTCTGGCCGTGGGGTTGAGTCTTTAGGCCTAAAACGACAAAAGAAAAAGCCTACCTGTTGGTAGACTCGTTATTTTGATTGGTACTTGGATGCTTGCCTTCACGAGGTTGATTAACTGGAAAACCTCCAGCTAATCTCACCGAAATGCGCCCAAATTCCGATTTAGATGGATTTCCTCCATCTATCTATATTTGAGCTTAACTACTCATTTGGCCGAAGTAGCTCAAATTAACTACCTTTTTTCCATCTAATCGCATTTCCCAACGAAATTCGCCAAAATTAGCTGTAAGAAATCCTGTTATTCGCACGATGCCCCCGTGTTCGCAAGCGATAGTCCCGACTACCCCTTCTTCCCATACGCCTCATTATACTCTTGTATCATCTGATTCCCGCCGCCGCGCTTCCAACGCTCGACTTCTTGCTGAAAAGCCGCTTTATCCAGCTTGCCCAGGATATAATTGTACGTCGCATCGGAAATGATTTTGTACAGCTCGACGCCTCGCTCGTCATAAGTCTTCGACTCCACGCCTAATGTCGGATCCTTGACGACGTATTTCTCATTATCCAAGCTAAGCGTATCGGCCAGCTGGGACAAAGATTCACTTTCCACAACGGGAATAACGTTCGGATTGTTCAAATCCGCGATCATTAGGGCATACAGCGCGTTGACTTCATTAACACGAATCTTCGATGTCTCTTCGGAGAGCTGGATTTGCCCATCTTTAACCGTATAATGCCGTCCCTCTAGGCCGTACTTCATGAGATTGGCGACATCTTTATCCATCGTCCGATCAAAAAACTGCAGCATCTGCTTCAATTCCGCCTCAGTTCTTATCGCCTTTTTCGAAAAGAGATATAGCGCACTATAGTTAGGAATGGACCAAATATGAAACCCTTGCGGCCCTTCAATATGATTCACCAACGTCAGTCTTGCCTCCGGATTCACTAACTGCGCCTCATCGGAAAGACGCTGCACATCCTGCATACTGCCAATGTACACGCCGGCCATGCCACGAATCAGCTTATCTCGCTGTACTTCCTTGCTCGTTACGGCAAAATCCGAATTAATCAGCTTCTCATCATATAGTTTCTTCATGAAATTCATCGCATCTACGTAGGACTGTGTTTCAAACTCCGGTACAAGCTTGCCTCCCGAAACACCCCAATTATTCGGTGTCCCAAAATAGGAGCTGAGCGTCTTAAAGGAGCCGAACACCAGATCATTTCGGTCCGTTAATCCGATCGTATCGTCCTTCCCGTCGCGATCAGGATCACCAAAAGTGAACGCTTTGAGCACTTCATATAACTCATTTAGATTCGTTGGCTTTTTCAGCTTCAGATTATTCAGCCAATCCTCACGAATAATAATGCCTTGCCGAGAGGACGGGCGCTCGGTATATAAGCCATAAATTTTGCCATCGACTGCTGCTTGCCCCAAAATCTCTTTATTCAACTTTTTCAAATTCGGATACGCAGCCAAATACGGTCCAATATCCCAGAATGCACCGGAACGGATCGAATTTTTCATCAGCATGTAGTCCGTATATTTCACGTAGGTCGCCTTTTTCAACGAGTTCGTCGTAAGGGCCGTATTCATTTTATCCGTGTAGATGCCATCCGGAACCCAATTCAATTCCAGCTTCGTTTGCGTCTTATTCTCAATCGCTTGGACAAGCTCTGGTATCGGCGGATGCGGAAAATGAAGAGGTGCCATAATAGAAATAACAGGCCTTGCTCCTTTATCATGTTCTGCTTTTGGCGTGTTGTCGTTCTGACAGGCACTGATCAACATGATGACAATAAGAACTATACTCATTCGTCCTGTCCACTTAAACCGCTGGCCAACTATCCCACTTCTCATGTTAACTCCTCCTTGCAACAGCTGTGTTTTGGGCGGCAAATATGAGATAATGATTATCCCATTTGCAGATGATTATTGATCTGAACCGTACTCTTGACTACAATACATAGATAGTCTGACGAATGATTCTTTGAACAGATAAGGTGTTGGATACGATGCGCTCTTTAAGTTTTCTTAGCAAAATGACGATATTCAGCTTCTTGCTTAGTACGCTGCCTGTGATCTTTATCGGCGCTTTCGCCTTCTTTACGTCTTCAAGTGAAATCCAAAAAAATGTAAACGAAGGAAAAATGCAGTTAATCACCCAAATTAACTCCAATGTAGAGCAGAAATTAACCACTGTCAACCATACACTAAATCAGGTCATCAATTCCACTGTTCTCAAAAAGGCCATGGAAATGCCGCTGACTGTAACCGATTTCATGATGTACGACGATCTGCGAAGTGAGATTCGGTATATGCAATCTTTTGACACGAGACTGGAAGATGTGCTCTTGATTAATGCGAAACAGAATTGGATGATCAAAAATTCAGGACTCTACAAATTCGACAACTATCCGTTTGCTGATAAATTGATTTCCCTGATGAACACGCAAGATAATAGCACATGGATCTTGAATCCATCCGAGTGGTTTTACACCGAAGAAAATGCGCGAAGCGTGACCTGTGATTATAGTATTTCGCTAGTTAAAAAGCTGCCGACCACTGGACTCGATAAATTCGGCCTCGCTTTAGCTAATATTCCTGCCTGCTCCCTTAAGGAAATGATTCCAAGTGATAGCGAACATCCCGATGACATTGTCATCATGGATGAACACAAGCGAATTGTGATGAATCGGGATCCGGGTCTCATCGGAAAATCAATCACAGCTGCTGGCCTGACCGACCTGACTCACCTTGAAGAAGACGTGAGCGGACAGTTCCGCGCCAGTATTCACGATAAGCCTTATTCCGTTACTTATCTGCGTTCGAATCTGAACAACTGGACCTATCTTTCCCTCACTTCGATTGACAGCTTGACCAAGGAATCCAGCAAAATCGGAACCTATACGATCTATATTTGCGTCCTGATGCTGCTTCTTGCATTGGTACTCGCATGGCTCGTTTCCCGTAAAATGTACTCACCGATCCAGCTTCTTCTGAATCAAATCGGAGGCTTGGTGAGCGGGAATCAGAAGCGCAAAGCGAATGAATTTCAGATGATCAGTGAGCATGTGCACACGTTGTTCCAATCGAAATCACAGCTCGAAAAAGAAGTCCATCAACATATCGGTCAGGTGCGGACCTTTTTCCTGATCAAGGCTTTTCAGGGGCATATTAAGCCGACTGAGCTATTAGAGAAGCTTGCCCAATTCGGTTACACCGACCATATTGCTGCTTGGAAAACGATGTCCGTCATCACCATCCAAATCGACGCCATCGACCACACTCGCTATGAGAAAAAGGACATGGAGCTGCTGCTCTTCGCCGTGCACAACATGATGGAGGAGCTCATTCCTTCCGAGCAGCGCTTAGCGCCGATCCTAATTGACCAGACCATTGTGACCATGATCGGGAGTTCAGACAGCGTCGACAGTGACTTCCGTACGATGGTGTACGGCCTAACCGAGCAGGTTCAACAACATATTTATAACTTCCTGAAGCTGCACATCTCTATTGGGATCTCCTTGCCGATTCATGCGTTCACCCAGATGTCGCTGGCCTACAAAGAAGGACTCGAGGCTTTGAAGCATCGTATCAAGCTTGGCGAGGGCATTATCATTCAGTATGAGAATATCAACTCAGGGAAGCATTACTTGAATTTGAACTATCCGAAGCCTCTTGAGAATGAACTGATCGACAGCATTAAGCTAGCCGAAAAGGATAAATCCCGCGAGCTGTTGAAGCAGCTGCTGCATGCTGTTTTCGCGGCGCAGCTCACCCCGCAGGAGTATCAAATCCCGTTGGCGCGACTGCTCAACAACTTGCTCATGATGATGCAGGAATCCGGCATCGCCTTGAATCAGATTCATCCGAACCAAGGATCTTTGTTCGAGGAAGTGCTCGGCCTGCATACGACCGCCGAGATCGAGGACTGGTTCTGGACGGAGGTCATCCATCCGCTGATCCGTATTTACCGTGACAGGCAGGACGCGCAGTACCACAACATTTCCGAGAAAATTATTGATCTCGTGCAGCATTATTACGACACGGATCTGACACTCGAAGAATGCGCTTCTCGCCTGCATTACAATGCCAATTATTTGAGCAGCATTTTCCGCAAAGAGACGAACTGCTCCTTCAGTGATTATTTATCAAACTACCGTTTCAATATGGCGAAAAAATGGCTCTCCGAGACCGATATGCCGATCAAGGATATCTCCTCGAAGCTGCGCTATAACAACTCGCAGAACTTCATCCGCTCCTTCCGTAAGCAAGAAGGGCTTACACCCGGTCAGTACCGGGATAAGCAGAGGGAGGGCTTGCCGCCTAGTACGTAGGGTAGGTTGCCTGGAGCGAGGACGAAGAGCGAATAAGGCGAAAAGCAAACAGCCTGCGAAGCCACCACATGATTGTTGGTGGTTTCGCAGGCTGTTGTTCGTCTTGCGGGATGTACCGGTGATTACTGGACAGCCTCTAGGAGGCTTGTCCACATGATCTGCGTTTCGACGAGATTAAGCGGAAACCACTTGGCTGGATTCAACCGCTGCTTTAAGCGCGGCACGGTTGTCCCACAGGAAGGAGAGCACCTGATTACGCTCATCGAAGAACAACTCTTCTGCGTCCTCATAATCTTTCCCCACGCCATGCACACTGAAGCGCTCGTCTTCATAACTCATTAAGGTCCATTGACCTCCACGTTTTTTATCAGCAAAAACAAGGTAAAGCTTCTTCCCTGCTGCGTCCCACTCTGCGAAGTTTGAAAAGTTGTCCAAAATCAAGCTGATGTCCTGTTTATTCTTAATTTGCATGATCTTATCTCCTTTTCGCTTTTTTAAAATCGTACCCGAGTTTCCCTGAGAAGTTTGTCACAGTTTAGGGACGAAATGTAGGAATTTTTGTCGAATGGGATGCGATGGTTGTTGGGAATCGCCGGCGGAAGGTGGCTTGTGACTAGCCATGGCTCCATTTAGCTGGAAAAACTACATCTAATTCCGGCGGATTCACCAAGTATTTGCGAATAGATGGATTTCTTACAGCTAATTTTCGGCTTTTCGGCGTGGATGCAGAAAAAGAGAGGAAAATAACTGGAGGAAATCCAGTTATTTGTCCCAAGACGTGGATTGCCCGCGAATTAGCGGGAGGAAGTCCAGTTATTTCTCTCACGCGTGATTTCCCCGCGCATTTGGATAAAATCTCGAAGTAGGCCTACCCATTGGACAAATACAGTGTATTCCAATCCAATAAGCTCAAATTTGCTTCTACATTGGATTTATCCACTTAAGCAACCCCATATCGTGCCCAAAAGGCCCTTATTGTTCGTTTTGAGTGGTTTTGTCCACTCAAATTTGTTTTTAGCTAGTTTAAAGTCCCCATCCATTGGAATTGTCCAATGGAACTATGTTCTGGTTAGTGATGGTAGCAGCTAAGCATACAAGTGGACGAGATCTAGACGTGGAGGAACGCGCAGGTACGAGTTGGGGTTGGGGTTGGGGTTGGGGTTGGGGTTGGGGTTGGGGTTGGGGTTGGGGTTGGGGTTGGGGTTGGGGTTGGGGTTGGGGTTGGGGTTGGGGTTGGGGTTGGGGGGGGTTGGGGTTGGGGTTGGGGTTGGGGTTGGGGTTGGGGTTGGGGTTGGGGTTGGGGGTTGGGGTTGGGGTTGGGGTTGGGGTTGGGGTTGGGGTTGGGGGTTGGGGTTGGGGTTGGGGTTGGGGTTGGGGTTGGGGTTGGGGTTGGGGTTGGGGTTGGGGGCAAAATTGCAAAATGGCAGTTTTGACAGAGATATTCCCTCATATGTTGGAAATTGATGCAAATAGGCATCAATTTAGTGTGATTTGAAGAGATTTCCTTGAAACCCGATAGAAAGGTTGCCTATTTGCACGCATTTACCAATGTGGAGGATAAATGAGGAGAAAAGGTTGCCTATTTGCATTTTCCAGAGAATAATACCCTTCCATCCCCCCTATCACTCCTCGACCAATCCTGTATCAAACGTGGCCCGGTTAGGTTCGGTTGGGAGCATGGACAATCCATCCCGCCCCACAGAAGCAAAAAAGCGAATCCCGAAGGATTCGCTCTCCATACAACACACAACCTACAACCCCGCCGCAGCATACACCTTGTCGAAGCCAGCTTTGGACCGCTCCGCCAGGCTCTCAGGAGAATCTGTCGGCGCTTCGGCCGTCAGGATCTCCTGCGCTACAGCGCCGGTGTAGCCAATACGCTGCAGGCCTTGCAGGAAGCCTGCCAAATCAATAACACCCTCGCCCGGATACACACGTCCGTTGTCGAGCACTTCCTCAACCGGCACATCTGGTGCATCGTTGATGTGCACATGCACGATCTGATCGTCGCGGAGCCTCTCGATATCCGCGACAGTCCCACCATTCGTGTACCAGTGGTACGAATCGAACAGTAAACCCACGTTGCGCTCACCAATCGCATCGATCCAATCCAACGTTTCATCAATGGTCCAGATGAACGGGTTCTGCCAACGTGTCCGCAGATGATGCGGACCGACGAATTCCAGCCCTAGGCGGATGCCGTAGGCGCCTAGGATTTGGGCGCACGTGCGCAATCTGCGCGTCGCGAGCGCCATGAAGTGCGCTGCCCCGAGGTCCGTCGAGGGCAGCACATACGTGCAGCAGCTCGTGCAGCCGAGCGCTGCTGCCGCTTCCGCGGCTTGGGCTAGCTTCGGCAGCCCTTCGCGGAACACTTCTTCCGTGGAACGCCATTCCACGGGCAGACCGATGGACCCGATGACGAGTCCATTCTTCTCTAATAACTCACGAGCACCAGCGACGGTGTGCGTTTCTACAAGGCCCACAGCGTCGATGTCGACCGCTTGGAAGCCATATTTTGCCGCTAACTCGATGAACTGCTCATTACTCTCGATCTTGCCAAGCCCTGCTCTCGTTAACCCTCTAAGCATCTGATAATCCCTCCAAATGGTTTCTGCTATCGTTTTTTTCCAGTCTTTTCTTCGCTCTATCCGCGACTAATCCCAGTTCAACTTCACTTCGCTACCTGTACGCGAAGACTCATAAATCGCATCGAGAATCAAATTGTTCGTATAACCGGAAAGCGCCGATGTAATCGGCTGTTTGCCTTCACGAATACAATCTAGGAAATGTAGGCTTAGACGTAGGCGCTCACCTTCATCATTCTCAGGCTTTTTCAATTCAGTCTCGATCGGACGGTTGAATTTCTCTGTCAGCAATTTCCCCGTAGGTCCCTTGTAACTAGCTCCGCCATCCGTGCCCATCAGATGCACGAAAGGCGTGTTATCCGTGTCCATGTGAACTGCCCAGCTCACTTCAAGCGTCAGCGTGCTGCCATCTTCCATACGAATCAGCGCAGTCGCCAAATCCTCTACATCATACGTACCATTCCAATTCGGCTTGCCCCATGTGCCAATCCCTTTGCGACGTGGTCCGAATTCCGCATACGTTGCACCGACAACAGAAACTGGCTTTGGATTCCCCATTAAATAGAGGGCAAGATCCAGCATATGAACGCCGATATCGATCAAAGGACCGCCACCGGATTCATCCATTCTCGTGAACCATGTTCCCCAACCTGGGATGCCTTTGCGGCGGAACCAGCCCGTTTTGGCTGTGTAGATTTTGCCTAGCTCGCCTGCTTCAACTTGCTCTTTAATCTGCATAGGAACGGATTCCCAACGCATTTGGTGACCGATCATCACGATCGTATTCGATGCTTTACTTGCTTCATATATTTGTTTAGCCGCTTCGGCGTTAATGCCCATTGGCTTCTCAATAAGTACATGTTTGCCCGCTTCAATCGCTTGTACAGCAAGGGAAGCATGGTATTGATTCGGCACCCCAATAATGACAGCGTCGACGTTCGTGCTTTGAATCAGCTCTTCTGGTGTGGCAGCCACATGAGCAATGCCATGCTCTTGAGCCCTCGCTGTAGCTAAAGGCAAGTACGCATCCGTAATCGCCGTAATCTCACAGAGTTCCGCCAGCTTTGAAAACTCCCGAATATGAACCCCGCCAATATTGCCTGCACCAATAATCCCAATTCTAATTTTGTTAACGCTTTCCACGACTCGTTCCTCCTCATAAGTACACGCTGTTGACTCTGCTTTTATGATAAAATAAGATCACTAAGAAGTCGTACCGTATATTCGGAAAACGTCCCATTTTTTCGAAGGAGCCCTGACTGATCATGACGTATTTTCCAGATTATCTGAAAACGTACCCAAATATGCATTCCCCCTTCCCGTTCCACCTTAGTAGAAATACATTGGAGCACGGTTTTCGCGCGCACCGCCATGATTACCTCGAGTTCTCCTATGTGGTCGAAGGTCGTGGCGCAGAATCGATAAATGATGTAAAACATACGATGGCACCTGGCACGTTCACCTTTGTGCTGCCCTATCAAGTACATGAGATTTTTACGGATCCGGGTCAAAAACTAGTTCTCGTCAACGGCATGTTCAGTATGGATTTACTTATGGAGCCTGGGAACGATCAAGGTCTCTCTGATCTGTTTAATGATTCGAATGGATTGCCGGCATATGTACAGTTCGAAGGGGCCGAGCAAAAAATGATGTCATCTCTTATCGAAGAGATGGTGAAAGAGTATCACGGCGACGAGCGGTACAGGCAAACTCTGCTGAAGGCTAAACTGAAAGAAATTCTGATCCGCTTTGATCGGCATCGCTTCCAGCACGCAGGCCAGGAGGAAGAAGCTGCAACGTTGGCCAAATCCCCTTCAAGGTCCAGCCACGCCGTGTGGCCGATTATTCATTATATCCATCGGAATTATCAAGAGGATCTGGCGTTGTCCGATCTGGCCGCTCGCTTCACGATGAGCGTGTCGCGCATCAGCGAAGTGATTAAGCAAACAACAGGCCAAACTTTCGTCCACTTCCTGCACGATCTGCGTTTGCGTCATGCCTGCAGCTTGCTGGTCTCCACTGACATGAGTGTCACGGAGATCGCTTTGGAAGTTGGCTATGGCTCGTACAAAACCTTTTCGCGGATATTCCGAGAGAGTAAGGGCATTGTGCCGAAGGAGTATAGGCGAGTTGAGCATGGGCGTGCGGTAACGTAGGTGCTGAACAAAAAACCCGCCATTTCGCACTACGCGAATTGCGGGTTCTTTGCAGGTAGCTATGTACTTGTTATGTCCACAAGATTTGCCTCAGAAGCTTTAACTAAATCAGCACCGCTTATAAATATTTGCAGCCCACGACGGCCTGCACTAATGCTGACCAGCTCCATCTTTGTCACGGAACTATCCAAGAAGAACGGATATTTTTTCTTCATACCAAGCGGCGAGACACCGCCCCTTATATATCCCGTAAGATTCTGAATATCCTTTACAGGAACCATTTCTACCTTTTTATTACCGCTTTGGATCGCCAAACTTTTTAAATTAAGCTCTCGATCTCCAGGGATGCAGGCAACGATTACCCCCGTTTTATCCCCTTTCAAAACTAATGTTTTATAAAGTTGACTAACTAACAAATGAACCTTTTCGGCCACCGTGCGGACATCTAATTGATTTTCATCCCACTCGTATTCATGCAACGTATAGGGAATTTTGAGCAAATCTAATTTGCGACAAGCATTTGTCTTCACCATGTTCTCACCTTTTTCCGATATGCTAAACGTATGGTTCCATTTTACCTAATCAAGGCGTGTTCGCAAGGGTTAACAAAAAAAATGACCCACAGCAATGGGCCGCAGGTCTCAAGTTATCTATATTTAAAAAGGGGGTCGAGATTTAGTATAGGCTCGTTTCCTTAAATCTACCTGAAGATAAGATTTCAATCTTGTTACATTTACATGACGGCTTATTGCCGATCGTTTATGACTTCAGCACCCGGTTCGATACATCACTGATTTGCTTCAGTTCTTCATCTGTCAGTGTGAATTGCATGGCTTTCACATTTTCCTCCGCGTGATGCGTTTTCGACGCACCTGGAATGGCGAACACGGTCTCCCCATGCGCATGAATCAGCCAATTCAGCGCGATCTGCGTTGGTGATGCATCATATAGCTGCGCAAGTTCATCTAACTTGTCGATCAGTGGCTTCGACTTCTGCAGCCCCGAGGCACGGAAAGCCGATGTGAATTTACGCGGCCCCTTGATCGCTTTCACCAGATCTGGGTTTTTGTGAAACTTGCCGCTTAATATCCCCTGCTCCAGCGGGGAGTATGCGATAATCGCGACACCAAGCTCCTTGGCAGCTTCCATGATCCCATTGTGCTCAATCCTGCGATCCAGCAAGCTATACTTCACTTGGTTGGAAATGAGGCGAAGTCCGTGCTCGCGGAGAACTCGGTCAGCTTCACGCATTTTATCAGCAGAAAAATTACTGACGCCTATGTTCTTAATTTTACCTGACTTCACGAGCCCTGCCATCGCAGTCATTTCCTCTCGAACGGATGAAAATGAAAAAGGCTGATGCACCTGATGCAGCTCGATCGTCCGATTCTCCAGCAGCCGTATGCGCTCATCAATCGTACTCGTGATACTGCTTGCCGTGCGAAGGAACGGCCACCACTTCGTCGCAATATGTGCTCCGTCAGCCAAAGTTCCCGCTTCGCGCAGCGCTTCCGCCAGCATTTGCTCGGATTGACCTTTTCCGTAAACCTCCGCTGTATCAAACCAATTAATCCCGCCCTTGAGACTGGTCTGAACGATGCTGCGCACATCCGCTCTCTTCAGAACTGGCCAAAACTTGCCAACCATTCCTTGACCATTGCTGAATTGCCAGCAGCCAAGTCCGAGTGGCGATAAAGCTAAGGACGAACTGCCCATCTGCCGGAGTACTGCTTTCCCCACCATACTATTCACCTATTCCTTATTAGCTATGATGTGATTCTTCCATTGATTATACACGATACCCGTAGGAATCACCCAATTCACGCCAGAGGCGCGGTTTGAACGTTACCAACGCGAAAAACTCAAGTTATCGAGAAAGTCCCGACAACCTGAGTTTTCATGAATTGCTCTAATCCCGCAATTTATTGATAATCCTTCGCTTTCTTTACCAGTTCATCATACGCCGCTTCCGGCGTAATTTTGCCGAACATCACTTTTTCACCAATATCCTTAAAGTCCTTAGCTGTGTAGTTACTCCAGCCTTTAGCCCCAGGGTTAAATGGTTGAGCGTCTGGTGCGACATTCTTGATCAGCTCGATTTGCTGTTTATCCGCAGGAGTCAGCTTCGGTGTCAAATACTCGAGAACCTTTTTGGAAACGGGTACACCGCGCGTTGTCGTCAAAATGTCCGCTGCTTCCGTATCGTTCACAAACCAGTCGATAAACGCTTTGGACGCTTCAATGTTCTTAGAATCCGCACTAATGGACCAGAACATGGACGGCTTCAGGAAGCCGCTGGCCTGAGCGCCTTTAGGCTGTGTAACAAATTTATAAGCGCCCGGCTTCACGCCTTCATAGCCAGGCAACAGCGCTGCAAAGCTGCGCTTGATCAAAACTGTATCGTTGTTCATCAAATCCATTTTCGCATCGGATTCTTTATCTGTCGTTGCCACATCAGGTGGAGGAACTACGCCTTCTTTACGAAGATCCGCATATTTCTTCGCATACGTGATGTACGTATCTTTGTCCAAATTGAATTTGCCATCTACCGTAACCGGATTGCCCTTACCTTGGCTGCTTTGGTAGGAGGAATAAACAGTGTAATCATTCGTCGCATCCATTAAGGCATATTTGTCTTTCTCTAGCTTCGCTTTCGCATCCCTGCCGAATTGGAAATATTGATCCCATGTCCAGCCATTAGCCGGAGGTGTGATACCCAGTTTGTCCACTGCATTCTTGTTGAACAGCATTCCCGTCGCATTATTCCCTAAAGGAATCGCATATAACTTATCTTTAAATTTACCAGAATCGACGAGAGATTTATCGATATCCGCGGTATTAATACCTTTTGACAGATCCACGAGTTGGTTTCTTCCACTATATTCAGCTAGCCAAGCCGGATCCATCTGGATCACGTCTGGTGCATTTTTCGCCGCAGCCTGGGTAGCTAGCTTATCCGCATAGCCATCAAACCCGGAAAATTCCGGTTCAAACGTAACGTTCGGATGTTTCTTCGTGTAGGCATCAAGTGCCTTCAAGGTCGCATCATGTCTGGCTTGTGAGCCCCACCATACAATGCGCAGTTTCACCGGCTTATTATCGACCACTGCTGCTGTTGCTGCTGCACCGCTGCTTGGTTTTGCGCTTTCGCCTGTTTTAGTACTGGTCGTGGTATTGCTACCGCAAGCGGTCAAGCTTACAGCTGTAAGTGCTGTAACTGTCAGTAAACCCCATCTTTTTATCTGCTTGTTCATCATTCTGCTAACCCCTTCCTGTACTCCATATTCAGGTCCATGTGTCAACGCCTTTCCGATAAAAGGAACGAAGGTACAGTAGCAACTCCATTCATCAGCAGCGCGCTTATAACTTCATTATATAAACCGAAGGACACAATCAAAATAAGGGTAATGAACACATTTCTACCACAATCGAGCACAACCTATTTCTTTCCGAGCTCGCTGGGATTCATACCATAATGTTTTTTGAAAATGGAGCTGAAGTAAGCCACATTCTTGTAGCCTACCTTTTCTGCTATCTCGTAAATCATGTGCTTACCTTCTGTCAGCAGTACTTTGGCCTTCTCCAGCCTTACACGGATCAAATAGTTCGTAAAGGTTTCTCCCGTTGCTTTCTTAAACATCCGGTTCAAATAATTGCGGGTTAGATACAGCTGTTTCGATAAATCCTCCAAAGCAATGTCCTCGGCATAATGCTCATGCGCATATTGAATCATGAAATCAATGGCTTCCTTATGTTTGGAGTGTTCGCTCCATCCACGCTGTGAGGAAATGCCGGAGATTTTGTTTTCAAGCCAATCCCGGAGCTCCTCGATCGTCTGAATCTTGGTAATTTCCTGGTTTGCCGGCAGACCAGGGAACAGATCGTCGAGCACCACGCCGGTGCTGTATAGCGAATAGGCCAGAATCGTCCACAGCTCCGAACATAAGTATTGCAGATACGCTGGCGTTACGGAAGGCATCTGGCGGAGCTGCGCCAAGTAGGCATCCACAATCGCAAGCGTCTCCTCTTGCTTCGCATATACGATAGCCTCGGCAAGCTCTTGATAAAACTTGATAGGGCGAATCGTAAACTCGGGCTCTGCAGCATCCAGATTGGACAGGCGAGTCCCCTGATCTTCGTTCAGCGTTTGCTGCAGGAGATCCAAGAAAGCCTCTTCTGTTGAGTCAGAGAGTTGTCTCCAGTCCGCCTGCACACTCCCAATTCCGATACGGATACTTAATTTCAAATAGGTCTGAGTACATTCCGAGATGTACGCTCCAATACGCTTTATACTCGCTCGAGCCACTGCATCCGATTGCTCTAAAGGAATATGAAAAACGATGGCAGCATGATGGCTGTGCAGCTCGATGAACTCAGAAAGCGGCCAATCCCGCTCCAGCACTTCGCGAATGATATTAGCCAGGGCGAACCGGAACAAGCTCCAGTCCGTTAAAGTGAGATTCGATACACGGATTGTCCCCATCAGCTCGATGCCCATGATGAGATGTTTCTGCTTGAGCCACGATTTCTCGTCGATCGGCTCCATGCTTTCCTCCGCCATAGCCCGACCCAACGTACCCGTGACGACCGACTTCAACCATTCCTTCTGCACGAAGGGCTCGTACATCATTAACCTGCGCCGCGTCTCTTCCTGCTCTAGCTTCGCTAGTTCTTTGGTCTCCAGCTCATGGATAACCCGCTCCAGCACACCACTAAGTTCATCCATCGTGACCGGCTTTGACAAGTAATCGCTTACCTGCAGTCGCAGCGCTTGACGCGCGTACTGAAAATCGGAATAACCACTGAGGATAATGATTTCTCCCGCAAATCCTACCTGCTTCAGTTGCTCGATCATTTCGAGACCATTCATCACGGGCATATAGATGTCGGTAATGATAATGTCTGGGCTCGTTTCCTTAACCTTCTGAAGTCCTTCCTGCCCATCCATCGCTTCTCCTACCCATTCCGCCTCTAACCGCTCCCAGGGGATGGATTTCTTCATCCCTTCCAGCACTTGAAAATCATCATCAATTATAAGTACTCTCCACATGAAAAGCCTCCTCAACTTCGGATTTATCGTGCAAAACAGGGAGCCGCAGAACCACTTCCGTTCCGCCTTCCTCTCTGCCTCGCATCGTGACTCCGTAAGGCTCCCCGAAATAGGCAGCAATGCGGTCCATCACATTCCTAACGCCATAGCCTCCGGTTTTGCGCGGCTTCGGTACATCCCATTCTGGCCTCAGCCCTACGCCATTATCGGTAATGATAATTTCCAATTCGTTTTCCTTACGATTAAGGGCGATATGAACCTCCCCAGCCCTCCTGCCATGAAATCCATGAATGAACGCATTCTCCACAAAGGGCTGTATCGTTAAACGCGAAATATACAGTTCCTTTAACTCCTCTTCGATTTCAATGGTGTAAGTAAGACGCTCACCCCAACGAATCTTTTGAATTTGCAGGTAGCACTCTACATGCGTCAGCTCATCCCGAATTGGAATGACCGTCTCACCATTGGAAAGACCAATACGGAACATTTTGCCCATTAAGGATACGATTGTACTGATCTTCTCTTGTCCAGAATCAATAGCGATCCAGTTCAGCTGATCCAAGGTATTGTATAAAAAATGGGGATTTATCATCGCCTGCAGCGCCAATATCTCCGCTTCTCGCTTACGCTTATGCTGGGATTGCAGCGATTGCAGCAACTCTTCAATCCGCTCCATTTGCCGGCGGTACCCGTTGAATAAACTTCCGAACTCGTTCTCGTAATCGGTAGGCAGATCCATTGCAGCTCCTGCAGCAGGCACTCGTCCCATTCGCGACAGTAACAGTCGAATTGGCTTCGTGAACTGTCTGGATAGAAACAGCGTGAAGAAGGCAGTGATGAATATGGCCGTCAGACCGACAGTGACTAGAATATAAGCTAGGCGGATACTGCCGTGTACGATCTCATTCCATGGGGTAATTTCAATCAGCATCCAGTCTGATCGCACCTTGCTCCATACAAGCAGAGCCCCTTCGCCTTGTTTGTCAGGAAGATGTATATAATTCGATGCGATCTCCTTGCTGCTGATCAGCCCAAGATCCTCTTCGCTCAATGTGGGCTTTCCAATCGTGGCAATCGTCCTGCCGCTGGCATCCAACAGCAGCCGATTCTTCTCTTTTCCCTCGGACTCCCCGCGAACCATACTTTCGATTGCGGTCGCCTTCACGTTCAGCATCAGCAACCCATAGTACTTATCCGAATTGTTATATAGCTTACGAGCGAAACTGATAAATTGTTGCGGCCCCTTATTCGTGGGGAGCGTCCGCTCCCCGACCCAGGCGAAGTCTGAATTCTGGATTTCCGGGTACCATGGCTCCTCCCGAACATGCTTCATATCCAGAATTTGCACAGGAGCCTGAGGATCGGTCTTAGTTGGATTGTCTATATATAAATAGATGGACTGGACCATCGTCGTGCTGTACGTAATGCTTGCCAGCATCCGCAGCATATCGTCCCTGCGATGAAATAACTCGAAAGGATCCTTTTCAAAGGGATCATAGCCGATCGTATTCATATTGCGGGAAGCAGCCAGCGACATTTGTTCAATCGATTTCAGCTGGATATCAATCTGCTTATTCAACTCATTGAGCATATCTTGCTGGTAGTACGATGATGTATCCGCAAGTTCTCTAGCTGTCACACTATAGCTGATCCATGTAAAGACGAGAAGCAAGATCGATAAGAAAGAAGCGAAACTACTGAAAAACAAGCGGTCAATCCGCACGCGTTTGAATAAGTTCATTCGAGCTCTCCCTTCAGGCGGCAATCATGAAAGCCAAAAAAGCTGCACAGTATCGCAGCTTTTCAAGCAACTCATCAAATTTTACCCCTTCACTGCACCTGACGCAATGCCGTCTACAAAATGGCGCTGAGCCATAAAGAAGATAATTAACGAAGGAACAATGGATACGAGTGACATCGCCAGCAATTGACCCCAAGGCAAGGCCGACTGACTGTCTACAAACAATTTGAGCGCAAGCCCAACCGTGTATTTATCCACCGAATTGATATACAACAAGTGTCCGAAGAAATCATCCCAGTTCCAGAGGAAACAGTAGATGGCTACCGTGACTAGTGCAGGCTTGGTCAGTGGGAGGATGATGCGCCAATAAATGCCGAACCAACTGCAGCCATCGATTTTGGCCGATTCGTCCAGATCCTTCGGAAGTCCGCGAATGAACTGAATGAGCAGGAAAATAAAGAAGGGTCCGCCGATACCGCCAGCTAAGGCATGCGGGACATAGAACGGCAGATACGTATTAATCCACCCGAAAGCATTGAACATAATATACTGCGGAACTAACGTCACCTGACTAGGCAGCATCAACGTGACCATCAGGATTGAGAACCAGAAATTTTTGAGCGGAAAGTCAAGTCGGGCAAAGCCGAAGGCGACGAGACTGCAAGAGAGCACCGATGTAATTAGCACGCCTGCGATAAGCTCGAAGGAGTTTATATAGAAATGTGTGAATGTAAATTTCGGAAGCGCAACCCAGCCGTCGGTGAAGTTGCTCCACAACCATACCTTCGGGAACAAATTAGGTGAGCTCATCTCATCATTGGATTTGAATGCCGCTCCAACCCACCATAAGATGGGATAGACCATCACGATACTGAATAGGGCTAAAAAAATATGGGAGCCGAGAGTCCGGCGTTGCGTTAGTGTCATTTTTTACGGCCTCCTTCAGTCTCATAGAATACCCAGTAACGGGATGATGCGAAGATCAAGGCAGTCGCGATGCCGATAATAACAAGCAGTATCCAGGCTAATGCCGAAGCGTACCCCATATCATAGCGGGCGAAAGCTCTTTCGTACAAATACAGCGCATACATATACGTAGAGTTGATCGGGCCGCCTTTTGTAATAATGAATGCCTGCGTGAACATTTGGAACGAGCCAATCGTCTGCAGCACCAGATTGAATAGCAGAACCGGGGAAAGCATAGGCAGCGTAATATTGAAAAATTGTCTGAGCTTAGACGCACCATCAACAGAAGAAGCCTCATAGAGCTCCGATGGAATTTGTTTTAGCCCTGCAAGGAAAATAACCATCGAAGAGCCAAACTGCCACGCCACCAAAATAATTAACGTGCCCATAGCCGTACCAGGGCTACTGATCCAACTGATCCCCTCTATCCCAAAAATATTTAAAAACTTATTGATAAAACCGTCGATTCCGAAAATATTTTTCCATAGAACCGCGACGGCGATACTGCTCCCGATTAAAGATGGCAAATAAATAAATGTACGGTAAATGGAAATACCCTTTATGTTTTTGTTGAGCAGCATAGCGACTAACAGGGCAGTCACCAGCTTGAGTGGCACCGAGATTACTACGAACATGAGCGTAACAGTGAGAGACTGCCTGAACGTTTCATCGTCGGTGAAGATGCGTTCATAGTTTCTCAATCCGATCCAATCGGGAGCGTCCAGCAAAGTAAATTTGGTAAAGGAATAGTAAACCGATCGAATCATCGGCCATAAGGTTAAGAGCAAGAAACCAAGCAGCCATGGGGAGATGAACAGATACCCTGCCACAGGCGATTCCCAACGGCCCTTCCAATTAAAGGCGGCGAACCGCTTTTGAGCCTGTTTACTGGCACTTGTCGTAGGTTGTGTACGCATATTAGGGCTCACCCTTTTCTAATAGTAATTTTCATCTATCATCAGTATAAAAGAGCCCTCCCCCCAAGAAAATGAGAGGATTGAACACAACTTCATCCCTATCGAACACAACCAAAATAAAAAAATCCTCCTAGCCTATTCAGCTGAGGAGGACTTTTCTATATCCATACATGGCCCGTCAATCAACAATCATTTCCCTAACATCGGCTCACCCAGAATGCTCCTATCCCCTTGCACGTAGATCCGAAGGGCCTTCGTATCTTTGACATTGAGCTCTAATTCTGTCATTTTACCTGACTTCACTTTCAGTTCCTTCACAGTTACATTATGCTCATCCACGACCTTTACCTGCAAATCATCGCTAGTCAGGGTGTCAGACGCCCATATTTTAGCTTTAAATTTATCGTATTGGAAATCAGTGGTGACCTCCAAATTGACCGAACGACTCCCCCCAGTCACATACCCATAGTTCAGTATAGTTCCGTCAACGGTTGTTAACTCCTCTGGTGTTCTGCTTGCCATGCGATACGTGATATTCCCATTGTAGACAAATTCCGGTGATGCTTTGATGTAGCTGATTGAATTCGGAGTCACAGTACCACTCACTTCGCCCAAATAAGCTGTTTCGGTTTGCGGATCCCAGGTGACTTGTATCCCCGCTGCTTCGGCTACCGCCCGCATTGGCAAATAAGTTGAGCCTCTGTAAGTGATCGGTACAAGCTTCGTGCCATCGTCCTTGTCCGTCGGTTCAAAGGGCTTGCCGTTCAACATAATCTTGATTCCTGTGTTCATAAAAACCTTGATTTCCGTTAATGTCCCTGCGCCTAAACTCTGCTGCGTCAAAAAGAGAGTGAGCATAACGGCTAGTGTGGAGATGACGATTCCTTTGTTTCGCAAACGTTTTCTCATCTACAGTTCCTCCTTCACATGATTAAGGTATGACAATCAATGTTGCAGACATCGCTGGCAGCTTCACGGAGAGGCCTTGGCTTGTTCCTTGAACGGTTCCAACTGGGGCAAGACGCTTTTGTGCATCAAAACGGTACACAGATGCTGTCGCATTCAGCGATAAATCCGACTGCAGCTTGGCTTCACGCGGAGCTGTGTCTTTATTGAACAGCAACACGTATTGCTTGCCTTCCGGCGATACAATGGTATAAGCGCCTATCGTATTCAAGTTGGAGCTCGTTGCGCTGACAACCTCGCCTTCAATACGGCTGCCTTGACCGTCATAATCCAAGTACAACTTGAACGCATCTTCTAGTGGCGTATTGCCAAGAAGCGCTCCCCAACGCATGGCATAATCGACGCCTTCGCGAGCGAATAAGGCAAGTGCCTCCGCTTGCGCAAGTCCGCTTCCAATGCCCCCTCCGTCGCCGAAGTTATATTCGGAGATCGACAGCTTCATCCCCGGCGAGTTGCGGGCAATGAGGTCATGCATCCGTGGTATCAGGTTCACGGGTTCTTGAATCCATGAGGAAGGATCGGTGAAATTCGGATCGTATAGCGACTTCAAGGAGTCAAAGCGACGCTTCGTCATCAGCTTGGATTCATCGCTTGAGAACGCTACATTATTTTCAGCCGGGTAATAGTGAATATCGAGGGTGTCGACCAAACGTTGACCGGTTTGCAAGCGATAGTCCTCTACTTTGCCCAAAAACCACTCCAAATAAGGCTTGTTGTTATGGTCCTCCATATCCTTGCCAGATGAACAGCCGTCCTTCGCCGAGTAGAAATATTCGCACCATCCCCAAGGTACCGGTCCGAAGATCTTCGCCTCTGGATCTGCCTGTTTGATCGCCTGAGCATAGCCTTGCGTATAATTCCAAACCTCATCATAGGTTGTCATTTGCGGGTGAACATCCCAATGCGAATGCGGCCACAGCATGGGCTCATTATCGAGCGCGTAGTTGTGCACATAAGAACCGAAGCGCTGCTGGAGATGCTGGATCCATCCCTTCACGAAATCATAACTGACCTGCTTGGATGTATCTGTTGGATTGTTCCCGGTCAGATAACCGCCATCCTTATTCCTGCCATTTCCGGCATCCTTGCGACACCACGCTTCATGCCAATCGCACTCGTTGCCTTGCTGCTGACCATACTTATCAATGGAAAAACTCCAGCTCGTTTTTCGATCCTTCGGCGTCCAACCGATCGTCGGCACCTGCAGTAAGACCTCTGTACCCGTGTTTTTGGAATCCTGAATGAACCGGTCTGACAAGGAACCGTTCGGCAGCTTTGACGGGTCCGCGTTGTCATTGGCGATGTTCAAGAAGTACCAGTCGCCGCCACGGTTGGTCGTATCGATTTCCCAATTGTAACGGGTCATCGCATTCCCACCCCAGCGTTTGACTGGAACATTCATCATGGAATGCCCTTCCGAAGGGTTATCCTCGAAATTAACACCAAAGATGCCAGGGCTTAACGCGCGACGCCCTTTAGTTGAGTCTATTGTAACTTGGACGCTTGGAAGCTCTGGATCAGGCAAGTTAACGACCGATGTGGTCTTCAGCATGCTAATGTCATCAAAATAGACCGTTCCTTGATCATGCTCGCCCCACGCCGACACGACAATGCCATCGAACGTTAGCTCACGGATACCAAGATCAGCAAATTTCAGCTTAACCTCCGTCCATTGATTGGCCGGTACGCCGTCTGGCAGCACGCTATCGAGATTAAGCTCCCCGACGAAACCTCGATCGTCCATCAAGTTAACATGCAGCTTCTGTCCGCCAATGGAGCCGCCATGGACTTTCAACGATAACCCATAGTAATGATCGAGATCCATTTTCACATTGCGATGCATCCAAATACCGTCATACCCTTGGGCTAGAAAGGAAATGGACTTCGTTCCCGAAGCTGTTGGCTGCACGTTGTCGAAATTGTTCGTTCCCCAGCTCCATGTATCGTAGCCCTCAGCCAATCCATCCTGATATATCGCCTCGGGTGTGACTGGAACGACCTGTACGTACATGGAAGCCGATGTTGTACCATAAACAGCAGTTAGCTTGGCTAAGCCGCTTCCTGTCGCCTTCAAAACACCTTTATCTACGGTGATGATACCAGGATCGCTGGTGGTCCATGTGGCTTGGTCACTCCTATCAGCACTTGTATCATTGGAATAACGAGCTTCATAGGTAAGCTTGGCGCTATCGCCAGGAGCTAGCACCATGCCGTATTGAGACAGGACGCCCTCCACCAATACTGGCGGCGCAACATACTTCTCTAGCAAGCGAATATCATCGAGATATACGGTACCTTGCTCACCATCGCTTAAGCCGCTAAACAGCAAACCATCGAATAACTGATCTTTCATTTGCAATTCCGGCAACTGAAGCTGTACCTTCGTCCAGCCATTGGCAGGAATTTTACCACCTTCGATCAGACTGCCAATATCTACCCTCGCCGCAGCTTGACCGCCAGCGTTGAATACCAGCTCCAGCTGCTGTGCGCCGGAGTCTCCCTCGTTAATCCAGAATTCGAGACGATCGTAATCCTTCACCTGAACAGCTCCGTTGTTCTTATACAGATATAAGCCGCCTTGACCGCTTGGATTAAAGGAGATTGCTTTGGATCCCGTGTGAACAACAGTAGAATCACTCAGATTATGCTGGGCCCAGCTGTAATCCTGAAAAACATCGCTCAGCCCTTCTTCATAAATGTTCATTGCCGCTTGGCCGTCAGGAACCGGGGGAGGCGCAATCTCCGAGATTCGCACTAATGTCTCTGCGCGCGCCGTTCCATATACCACAGAGAGCACCGAGGTGCCAGCATTCAGCGCTCTAACCGTGCCATTAGCCACCGTTGCCACGGAAGGATCCGATGAGCTCCAGACCGCACCCTGTATCAAAGGAACTGAAGTACCGTCGGAATACGCTCCGTTAACCGCGATATTACCTGTTTGACCTGTTAGCAAATTCAAACGGGTCGGCGTTACAGAAATGCCAGTGAGTACAACCGTATCCTCCTTCTCCAAGACACGACCTGACAAGGTAATATCATCCATGTACACCTCCGGCTGCTGACCCTCTGTCGTACCGCGAATGAGAATGCCATCGAATATGCCGTTTGGAATGTTCAGTTTATCTAGATCGATTGTCGCCTTCTGCCAAGTACCCCCCTGAAAATAAGATTCGTTCAACGGGATGGAAGCGACCTGTTCCCCTCCAGCATTTAGGACAAGCTCTAGCTTCTGGGCGCTTCCACTCCCGCCGTTCAACCACAGTTCCAACACAGGGTAATCAGACACGCGAATAATCCGGTCATTATACAAATACAGCCCATCGTCATGATTAGGTTTCATGCGAATGGAATTGCTGCCCGTATGAACCGTCTTTTTCTCCGTTAAACTATGGTTAGCCCAGCTGTAATCAGCGAAGGAACTCCCAAGCCTATCACCATAAACCGTGAATTGGGCTGGCATACTTGCGGCATTTACCGACGGCAGCCTCCCTATGTCCGCAGCTGTGTTTGAACCGGCCAAAACAATCGCTATAGCCAAAGTTAGCCTCACAGCAGCAGCCTTTTTAAATCTACCTAGTTTCACCTTGCTACCTCCTCTTTCTCTCACTAATCCCATCCATTATCATCAATATCGAAAGGTAGCGGATAGGGACCTAGCTCCTGTATTTCCCCTGACCGCGTCATGAATTACATACTAACTGGTCATGATTCCTACTATGACTTGTCATAACGTTTCCTATGTCCTGCTTTCAGTTTGCTGAGCTATGATATACTGTCCTCATACTTATTATCGAAGGGGATCCGATCGTTGAACGTGCTATACAGGGAACAAACCGCACACCATGATATCTCTATTTATGACACCAACACCTTTTCTGATCAAAAAGGGAGCTTTCGCGTCTTGGAGTTTTCCAATCAAGCCATGCAAGGTGCGATGGATTTGGAGCATCCAGATCGTATCCTTTTCGAATATCCACGAGCTATGATTCATCTCATGCAGATTAATGCCCCTAGCTTTGAGCGTGTATTCCTCATCGGTCACGGAATCGGCACGATCGCTTCCCACCTGAGAGAGAAACGCTTTACCGTTGCGGAGTTGGATGCACATGTCGTGGCGCTGAGCAGGCGCTTCTTCGGCTACAACCAGGACAACGTGCACATCGGAGATGGCAGGCAGCTTCTAAGCAACGAGCCTCCACGAACGTATGATTACATCCTTGTTGATGCTTTTACCGACAAGGGCACACCGCTGTCATTAACGTCATTAACCTTTTTCCAAATCGCTCTTACAAAGCTCGACGAGGGCGGCGCAATTCTTCTGAACTTAATGGGTAAAGGTGAGCATGACCCGCTCTTAGCCGCTATTCACACAACACTTAGTGAAGTGTTTAAGCACGTTAAAGCATTCGCTCTCCCCTCTGAGGGACGCCGCGATCTGCAGAATATGATCCTGATGGGTCAAAATAAGCCGATCACCCGCCACATGCGCCATATGGCTGGCTTCGTCGAAATTGAGCCAGGCTATGGGCATATCCTGATGGATGAAGCTTAATTTCCTTTTTTTATTCATCTGGGGGAGTTGTTTGCTTCCTATCGTTTATAATAAAATGTAAGAAGCAAAAAAAGTTCAATAGAAAAGGTGTCATTCATGAGCATATTAAACGTAGAACGACTTAGTCACGGATTTGGGGATCGCGCGATCTTCAACGATGTATCCTTCCGCCTGCTGAAAGGCGAGCACATCGGACTTATTGGCGCAAATGGTGAAGGGAAATCGACCTTCATGAACATCATTACCGGCAAGCTGCAGCCGGACGACGGGAAAGTCGAATGGTCCAAGCGCATGCGCGTTGGTTACCTCGATCAACATGCGGTACTTAGCAAAGGCATGACGATGCGCGACGTGTTGAAAGGTGCCTTCCAGTATCTGTTCGATATGGAACAAGAAATGAACGATATGTATGGCCGCATGGGCGACGTTTCGCCTGAAGAGCTTGAGCGCTTGCTCGAGGATGTAGGAACGATTCAAGATACGTTAACGAATCAAGATTTCTACATGATCGATGCCAAAATCGAAGAAACGGCCCGCGGTCTGGGTCTGACAGATATCGGCTTAGATAAAGACGTAAATGATTTGAGCGGTGGGCAGCGTACGAAGGTGTTGTTGGCGAAGCTTCTTTTGGAAAAGCCAGACATCCTGCTCCTCGATGAGCCTACCAACTATTTGGATGAGCAGCATATCGAATGGTTGAAACGCTATCTGAATGAGTATGAGAATGCCTTTATCCTCATCTCACATGACATTCCTTTCTTGAACAGCGTAATCAACTTGATCTACCACATGGAAAATCAAGCCTTGAACCGCTATGTCGGTGACTACGACCATTTCCTAGAAGTTCACGAAATGAGAAAATCCCAGCTGGAGTCCGCATACAAGCGCCAACAGCAGGAAATTTCGGAGTTAAAGGACTTCGTTCAACGTAACAAAGCGAGTGTCGCCACTCGTAATATGGCGATGTCCAGACAGAAGAAGCTCGACAAGATGGAAGTCATTGAGCTTGCCAAAGAGAAACCGAAGCCACAGTTCAACTTCAAAGAAGGACGTACAGCCGGGAAGCTCATCTTTGAGGCGACAGATCTGGTTATCGGTTACGACTCACCGTTATCCCGTCCGCTTAACCTGCGCATGGAGCGTGGGCAGAAAATTGCACTCGTCGGTGCCAACGGGATCGGGAAGACGACGTTGCTGCGCAGCATTTTAGGCGAAATCCCTGCATTATCAGGTTCCGTGCATAAAGGTGAAAACCAACAAGTTGGCTATTTCCAACAGGAAATTAAGGAATCCAACAACAATACGTGTATTGATGAAGTGTGGAACGAGTTCCCGTCATTGAACCAATTCGAGGTTCGCGCGGCGCTTGCTCGCTGTGGACTAACGACCAAGCATATCGAGAGCAAGATTGTCGTGCTCAGCGGTGGTGAGAAAGCGAAGGTCCGCCTATGTAAGTTGATCAACCGCGAAACCAACCTGCTCGTACTCGATGAGCCCACGAACCATTTGGACGTTGATGCGAAGGAAGAGCTGAAGCGTGCACTGAAGGCGTACAAAGGCAGCATCATCCTGATTTCCCATGAACCTGACTTCTATCGTGATGTTGTGACAGAGACTTGGAACTGTGAGTCATGGACGACTAAAGTATTCTAATCCACACGTATCTTGAAGAGCTTACCCCATCACGATCGGGTAAGCTCTTTATTTCAAGACAGGTTCTGGAAAATAGATTGACCCAATCTTACGCAACATGTTACAATTAGCAAATCTTAGGTCCGTAGCTCAATGGCAGAGCAACCGGCTCTTAACCGGTAGGTTGTGGGTTCGACCCCCACCGGGCCTATAATGAATCCCCCTCGATCTTCATCGGATCGCAGGGGGTTTTCTCTTATGACGCTGTGAACTGGACAAACTGACCTTAGGGTGATACATTATGTATCACCAGTAGGATTCGTCCACCTCATCTCTGACTTGCTCGATGCTCGGGAACGCATCCGAATGAAGCCACGGAAAGCGAGGAACCGTATGCTTGTTTTTCGATCCATGTTTAAGAGCAAACTACTGGTATTGCTGCTCATTCTCTGCTTTTTCGACGCGCTATTCACCGATATCGGCTTGCAGCTAGCCTTCATTCAAGAGGCCAATCCGTTCATCCGCCATCTCTACGAATGGCACATCATCGCGTATTATCTCGTGAAACTCATATTCCCTCTCGCACTAATGCTCATATATCCCTATATCCGCCAGAAATTATGGGTCCAACCCTGCCTGACCCTCACCGTTATCGTTTATGCAGCCGTCAATGTGTATCATTTCGTCTGGCTCTCCTATGGGCTAACTTATGTCGCTGGTTCTGCCATGTAGCCAACTTATCACGTGAACATATATAGGCTATGTTTCCACAACACCGTCTATAAAACGTGATTTCAGACGGTGTTGGTGACGTTTGTAAGTTTGGAGGACACGTACACACTTACACAGCACAGTTGTGTTAACTGGAAAACATACAGCTATTTACGAGAAATTTCTTCGAAAATTCGATTTAACTGTAAAATATGTAGCTAAAACGGCTTTTTTTCTTCACATTAGGCAAAATGGTTAAAATTAACTGTAGGTTCTCCATCTATTGAGCGTTTGATCGAAAAATCCCGAAATATAACTGGATAAAATCCATCTATTTGCCTGGAGCACCGTAGGATTTACAATACAAAATAGAGGCCTAGTGTACGTCGACCGTCTTACTCGGTATCAACGTCAACATCAGGCCTCTTCGTCTGCATTTTTCACATGCTCAATGAGCTTCACTTAACACAATGGCGGGACTGTTACCCTGTCCAAGAATTGCGTCGATCTCATGCTGAATTTGCTTCAAAATGTGTAAGGCTTCCTGTGGATGGATGCCACTCTCCAGCTCCTTCTCCATAGCGAGCACCTCCGCCACCAGCGCATCTGCGTAGAAATTCACAGCGATCCCTTTCAGGGTGTGGATCTTTCTTTTAACGGCAACAAGCTCCCCGCCATCTATAAATGGGATCAGCTGATCATAGAAGTTAGAATAATCCTGATTAAATTTCTCCATCATATACTGGAAAATATGCAGCTTCTGATCAATATTCTGCAGCAATTGCTCCACACCCACTCCTGGGTATTGGTTCAACAAGCTCAATTGATTCCATTTCCCTAACATATCCGTCAGCTGCCGTTCCGTAATCGGTTTAATGAGCAAATCATTCATGCCCAGTTTCAGCAGCTGCATGCGATCCTGCATAAGCATATTCGCCGTGAGTGCTACGATCGGCACGAGATTCAAATGTTTGCGTTGTCTCAGCTTCTGAGTAGCCTCATAGCCATCCATCTCTGGCATATGTACATCCATGAGAATCAGCTTCCATGGCTGGCTGTCCGCTAATTCTAAAGCTTCAAGGCCATTCTGTGCAATCACCGTATGATAGCCCAATTGCTTCAATTGCTCAGAGATGACGAGCTGATTGATCTCATTGTCCTCTACTACGAGAATGTTCCCTTTGGACTCCGTTGCCCGCTCTGCTTCCGCGTGAGTTATGGGAGTTGTTTCCGCTGCAACAGTTCGGAGCTCCAAATGAGCTAGTCCCTCGATAGCCAGCTTCAGATTCGATCTACTTACAGGCTTCACGAGCACAACATCAGCCTGCAAAGCCTCTGGCAACTCGGACATCCATTCCCTGCCATCCAGTGTCGTATACGCGATTATCTTTGTACGTGAACGGTCAATGGGTGCGATCACTCGCTCTAACCCATCCTGATACTCAAGATCTTCCATTTGCATATCGAGAAGCACATAGTCAACAGGCAAGTCGTTCCACGCATCGTTTTCTAACGCAGCCACCAATTCCGATGCCGTCGCTACGCGATCAGTCTGCAAGTGCATCGCTTCGAGTAATTCAGTAATATGCTTAGCAACAAGAGGATGATCTTCGGCAATCCGAATTCGCTGACTCTGACTAGAACTAAGCTTCGTCTGTACGATAGTAGGCTGCACTTCCTCTTCAGCACAAGCTTTCCCTAACATTAAGTTGAAATAGAATCGGCTTCCTTGACCAAGGGTCGATTCAACTTGCAAGACACCGCCCATGGACTGTACTAAATGCTGGCAGATGACAAGCCCTAAGCCTGTCCCCCCATATCGCCGACTCATCGACGTATCTGCTTGTGAGAACGGAACGAAGAGCTTCGAGAGCTGCTCCTTAGAGATTCCGATGCCCGTATCCTCCATGGCGAACGAGAGTAAATAACCCTCATCAAATCTTTCCTCTAGCGCGACTTTCAATCGCAAATAGCCCCTCTTGGTAAACTTAATGGCATTATTCGTTAGGTTAATGAGCACTTGCTCTAACCGAAACGGATCACCACTGACGAGATCAGGCAGGTCCTCCGACGTTTCGAGTATAATCTCGATTCGCTTCTTGCCTAACGATACACTCGTAAGATCAGCTACCTTTTGGAGTGATGCCTCCAGAGAGAAATCTACCGTTTCTAGTGACATTTTACCCGCTTCAAGTTTCGAGAAGTCCAGAATATCATTAATCGTAGCCAGTAGAACGTTAGAGGAGGAATCAATTTTGCTTAAATAATCCTGTTGAATGGTAGTTAGCTCTGTCCTTTGTAAAAGGAGCGACAAACCGATGATTCCGTTGAGCGGCGTACGTATTTCATGACTCATCCTAGCTAAGAACTGACTCTTGGCCCTATTGGACTGATCCGCTTCTTCCCGCTTCTTCAGATCCGTGATGTCATGGACTGTCCCCGTCACACCATCAATTTCTTTCTCATCTTCCGTGAATAAAGGCGACAACGTCACATTATAGGCATGCTCGGACCCATCCGGATGCCGGAGGTGAATACCGAATTGTTGCGTTTTCCGTTCCAGAATGGTTTGCTCGAACCCTATTTCCCATGTCTCCGGATCGTCCATTTGAACCAATTCCGTTAGCAGCTTTCCCCTCACGTGCTCGGCATCCATCTGGTACGTAAGATACATCTTACTATTGGACGAGGCAATAGTACCATCCAATCGAAATCGAAATATGAAATCTTCCGAGTTTTCTACCAAAGTCCGATACTGTTCATCCCTTGTTCTTGCTTTAATTAAAGCAGCACGTTGCTCCGTAACATCACACGCAGAACCGATCAACTCAATCACATAACCATTTTTGTAAATGGGCTGTAGACTTACTAGGATTGTGAACCCGTTGTAGTCATACTCGTAATTGACACGTTCACCCTGCCAAGCCCTCTCGTAATATTGCTGGATACGAGCCTGAAAAGATTCGTTATATACATTCACTTCACTTATTTTCTTGCCAATAAACTGACTTGGTTTCAGCCCTAGCATTTGCAGCAGCTGTCCTTCAATCACAATATACACGAATTCATCACGGTGCTTATGGAGCTTAAACGTGAATCCCGGTTGAAAACGCAGCATATCCAGCAGCTCTTCCTCCACCTGCCGAATCTGCCCCTTATATTCCCGATTTCGAAGCAAATATCGCATGAAGCAAGCGATTACAAAAACACACATTAACTGATAGCTGATGTATTTCCAGATAACATCCAGTGATGTCCCGAATGCGAGCCACACCATGGCATAATAAAAGACAAAAAAGAACGTAGACGCATACAGCCATCTCATCCAATACGCTTTTACTTGGGCAAAAATGATGCCAGTTCCAGTAATCGCTGCAATACCAATTAACAAAAGCGGCAAAGAAATCGTACCTTCTACGACAAATCTAGCTATCCACACACAAGCAAAGGTAATGAATAGAGAAAGCATCCCTCCCATATAGGCAGCTAGCAGCAAACCGACACCACGGAAATTCAAACTCACCTGTGGCGCCATTTGAATACTGAAATTCATCAAGACAACCACAAGCGCACCATGTGCCAATCCGATATAAACTTTATGTAACCAAGTTGGCCTCTGATCAAGCTTCATGACAAGAAGGAAATGTTCCACAACTACGACAAAAACCGTTATTAACGCAAAATTGACAATCAAATCACGTAACAGAGCAATCACCAACCCGTTTCTGACTCTAGTGAGGATACTTATTTCACATATCCTTCATCATTCTATCATTTCATCTAGGCTAGTTGATACAACATTTCTTCAATATGTCTAACTTCCACTGGTTTACTATAATAATAGCCTTGAACGAAGCAGCAGCCATACTCCCGCAGCACTTGCAGCTCCTCTTCAGTTTCAACGCCTTCTGCAACCACAGCAAGGTTCAATTGCCTCGCCATTGCGAGCATCGTGCTCACGATAATCGCGTTCACTTGACCGTGTTGTAACCCTTTAATAAACGATTGATCTATTTTTATTTTATCCATCGGGAGATCACGCAGATATCCAAGCGAGCTATAGCCTGTACCGAAATCATCCATGGCAATGCGGAGTCCTAGCTCTTTGAGTTTCCCTAATGTATCCGCGGCTAGTCTGGCTTCTACACTCAAGCTCTCTGTAATTTCAAGTTCTAAGTACTTCGGCTCTAAGCCGGTTTCCTCCAGGATCGCTGCAATGATTCCGCTTAAGCGACAATCATTGAACTGCTTGCGCGATAAATTGACAGCTACAAACATGGGGGGAAGACCCGCAAGCTGCCATTTCCGATTCTGTCTGCACGCTTCTCGTAGCACCCACTCCCCAATCTCGTGGATAAGCCCACTTTCTTCTGCAATCGTAATGAATTCTGAAGGCGGGACATAACCGATATAAGCATTGTCCCAGCGAAGAAGACACTCCAATCCAACAACACAATTCGTACTGATATCTACGACAGGCTGATAGACCAGATTAAATTCGTTCTTCGAGATGGCATGGCGGAGATACAGTTCAATATCCATCCGTCTCTGCAGCAAAGCACCATTGATTAACGGAGCGCCAGGCTGCAAACTATCCATGTATCCGTCAGATTGTGTGCTTGCGGGATACACGCCTTTTACCCCATTTTGAATGGCAAGCTTGCAACGTTCGAGGAAATAGGTGACTACCCCATCACCCGTAAGTCCCGAAACTAACATTTCTTTATGAAAATAATCGACTGCGCCAAAACGCATTGCTTGGATCGTTTGAGCCGAGCCTTCTGATGTAAGTGTGCTCAGTATAATTACAGGAATAGGACTATGGTCCATGATGAGTTGGAGTGCCGAAAGTCCCGATAAATCAGGCAAGTCCATATCAATGAGAATCAAGTCCGGCCTGTCACGAAACACATATGCCAATACAGCACTGCCATCTGCTACAACTCCTGACAGTATAAGCTGTTCATCCTCCCTCAGGATGGTCGTAATGACCCCCTCGGTTTGTTCCGACTCACTCACTACTAGTACTCTATGCCTGCCTATCAGACTCATTTTTCCGCCACCTCTTCAAGCCATTCTTACTTATACTACCATTATACTTTCCACTTATTAGGACACTTACTTAAATCTTATGAATTTCACAGCTCCTTTTCGCTAATATTTTACTAACATTTTTTTGGATTTCCTAGATGAAAACGGTTTACTCTTAAAATTCGACAGCGTATAATAGAATTATTAGCTAAATATTAGCAACATCACTCACCTCATCATTTTTTTACGAATTTCAAATTAGAAACTATGCGTTAGGGGGAACTTCTAATGGACAGAGTTCTATTAATTGAGGACGATGATATTATCGGTGAGATGATCTGCATGTATCTGAAAGAGGAAGACTTCTTAGTTCTCAGGTGTCACAATGGACAGGAGGGTCTAGCGGCCCTACATAATTTCCAGCCTGATCTGATTCTACTTGATCTTATTCTCCCAGACTTCGAAGGTACAGAGCTATGCAATTCCTTACGCGGGCTTACTCCCGTTCCGATTATTATCATCTCCTCTAATTCCAAAGTCAGCGAGAAAATCGAAGCCTTTACCGTTGGTGCCGATGATTATTTATGCAAACCATTCAGTATGCATGAAATGAAGGCCCGCATCCAAGTCCTATTACGCCGCTTCAAAAAGGAACTACCCGCTGAGCAGCAACTTGCTACTCCTACCCCGATACGCCAACGGATTACCGTTCCCGCCATGGAGCTCCAAATTAATTTAGAGAAACGAACCTTGCACGTACGAGGTGAATCAATCGAAATGACCTTCTCCGAGTTTGAGCTCATTCGATTGCTAGTTGAACATCCTGAACGGGTATACCGTCGCGAAGACCTGATCAATGCATTACGCGGATTCGACTCCTACATAAATGAGCGGGCGATTGATGTACATATTACGAATTTGCGCAGGAAAATCGAGGTCAATCCCAAAGAGCCAAAATATATTAAGACCGTATGGGGCGTAGGCTATAAATTTGTCATCTAAAAAGCCAATTACATATTGACCTGATCCAAAATTGGATAGGGTCTTATTTTTTTGTTTTTATTATTAAAATTAGTAAAAAATGGGTTGACCTTCCAATATTATTCCTTTATCATTTGAGTTCTGAACCGCTGCCGCGGGCGGTAACTATAACTATGTAACTTACAGGTGAGGTATTCGAATGCACAATGATAAGTACATGAGGAAGCTAGATACGCTAGGTCAAGAAAAGAACGAATTATCCAATTTGTTAGCTGACAGCCCAGAGTACGCTGAGCATGGAACAGAAGATCATATAGCCGCTCTGAAGAAGCCTGTCTGGGCTGCCGGAATCCCGAACCATCTCGATATCATTCATGTGGGGGAAAACCATATACATATCTTGAGCTCCTCACTACAAACCCTCCATGTCATTCCCAACGGTATCCTCGATCTGAATCATCAATTCAACTTACGGAAAGCCCCTAACCAAAGGCAGATCGCACTGTGTATCAAATGGCTGTCTTGTCGCCTGCCGCCTACCTTACAGACTTTCGCTTGTATCGGCAGAGGACTTCATTCCCTGCAACAATCAGCCGTTGAGCTTGAACAGGATCGCTATTGCTTACGTGAGGATTTCCTTCTTTTTGCGCAGCAATTGGCCCTTCAAGAGTTTCATACTTTTGCCGCTGATTCCCCTTCGAAACCCTTATGGGTGCAGGAGGTTATTGCCTTGCACTGTGTTATTCTAGCAGGATTGTTCAAATCAGGCGCTTCTAAATTCATGCCGCACACATTGGAATCCACTTCCTTAACAGGGCTAATCTAAGTAAATTCAACATAGGGAATATGCGTTCGAAATTCAACCTCTTATATGATCAGAAGCTAGCCGTGTATGGACTAACAGCTTCACAGGTGAATGTTCTTGAAATACTCTGGACATTCGGGGATGGACTTACGTAGAAAGTGTTGCATGAGAAGCTTCAGATCCGTCCAGCTACCTTGACCAATCTGATCGACACGCTTTTTGCAGGGGGCTGGGTGTTACGCAAGTCTGATGATCAAGATGCACGGGTACAGCGCGTCTATTTAACGGAATCCGGGCATGCTCATGTGAAGGAGTCTTAATTGACCCTATCTGCGATAGAACCAGCCTGAAACGAGGTCATTTATTGGTAATGACCTCGTTTAGGTATTTTATTAACCAGGTATTTCTCTGTCCTATTATTTAGGTAAACTAAATATAAACGAGGGTTATTACAGCTAGTTGCTAGTTATCTTTATTTGGGAGAGGGGAATGAAGATGAAAGTTCAACAAGTTGTTACAGGTGTTTATTGGTTCCCACTTGGGACCGTTAATGCTTACTTGATCCAAGCTGAGGATGGGCTTATTCTGATTGACACCGGTACACCAGGATGTGCTCCCAAAATTTTGGAGGGAATCCAAGCCATCGGCCACAAGCCGTCTGACTTGAAAATCATTCTACTTACGCATGGTCATCCTGACCATGTAGGTGGTACAGCTGCACTGAAGCGAGAGGTTCCGCATGTGAAGATCTATATCAGCGAAGCTGATGCGCCGATCGTAGAGAAGGGGCAGCCGCAGCGTCCGCTGACGGCAACGCCTGGGCTCATGAATAAACTGTTGTTCCGTTTATTCATCAAAGAAACACCGATAGAAACTTTTCCTATCGACGGCTATCTGATAGCGAATGACACGCTAGATTTCGCTGCTGGTTTGCAAACAATCCCTGCTCCCGCGCATAGCGCAGGGCAATTGGCCTTGCTGCTGCCGAAGCAAGGCGGCGTGATGTTCGCCGCGGATGCAGCGGCCAATATGATGGGCCTTGGCTGGAGCATCGGCCACGAGAACTTCGCGCAAGCGAAGCAGGACTTAATCCGCCTAGGGAAGGCGGAGTTCAATGTCGCTTGCTTCGGACACGGCAAGCCTTTGCTTGAGAAGGCATCGCAAACGTTTCGAGCCAAATGGGCGTAGGTTTGGTGAAGCAGAGGAGATAGTCGATTATTTTGACTATCTCCTCTGCTTTTGCCTCTGTTACGCCCGCGTTAGTCGATTATTTCGACTATTTCCTCTGCTTTTGCCTCTGTTACGCCCGAGATAGTCGATTATTTCAACTATCTCCTCTGCTTTTGCCTCTGTTACGCCCGAGTTAGTCGATTATTTCGACTATCTCCTCTGCTTTTACCTATGTTACGCCCGAGATAGTCGATTATTTCGACTATCTCCTCTGCTTTTACCTCTGTTACGCCCGCGTTAGTCGATTATTTCGACTATTTCCTCTTCTTTTACCTGGGTTACGCTCGCGTTAGTCGATTGTTTCCACTCCCGCAAGGAATGTGGGAAATAGTTCGGCAGAATCGGACTATTTCCCCTTTTGCTCAAACAATCACCGTTTTAGTTCGGAGAAATCGGACTAAACGAGGAATTCAAATAAAACAAACCGCCCCGAAGTAGAACATCTACTTTACAGGGACGGCCTATTTTCATTCTTTCTTCTTCATCCTGATCGAAGTCAGGGTGGCTCCCTCAGGCACAGCGTGTCCTCTCGATTTGGACAATCCGATTCGCTGTGACGTGTAGATTCCTGAGTGGCCAGAGAATAAATAGCTCACGATGCACGCCATGAACATGTAAAGGATCCCCTCGGAGCCGAACAGCTCCACGCCCATGATGAAGCAAGCTAGCGGCGTGTTCGTCGCGCCGCTGAATACGGCGATCAGCCCCAGCGCCGCTAGGAATGGCGCGGAAAGCCCCAACAGATCGGCTAGCGAATTGCCTAGCGTAGCGCCAATGACGAACAGCGGGGTTACTTCCCCACCGAGATAACCAGCACCGAGGGTAAGCGCTGTGAACACCGTTTTCCATAAGAAGGCGAAATGAGCTACCGGCTCTTCAAAAGCTTGCTGCAACAAAGGAATGCCCAGCCCCAAATAGTCCCTCGTTCTGAATACCACAACAAGCGCGATAATCACAAGACCGCCGACAAAGGCTCGCAATACCGGGCTCGCGAATAGCCGCGAATACAGCTTTTTCATCCCATGGGTAAGCTCGCTAAAGAGGATGCTGGCTAAACCGAATAGGATCGACGCCAACACGACCTTGAGTATAACCCCTGTGGATAACTCAGGCACGACCCCCATGGCATAGTGAATATGCTGAATCCCCCATGCCATGGTAACGAGATGGGCCACCAAGCTAGCAATAAAACAGGGGATCAACGCTTGGTACCTCACCATCCCAATGGCGACCACTTCCAAGCCGAAGACAGTTCCCGCAAGCGGCGTCCCAAATACAGAGCCAAACCCGCTGCTAATGCCGCACATGAGCAGAATTTTCCTATCAGCCTCGTCCACTCGGAAGATGCGCCCGATCCATTCGGCGAAGCTTCCCCCCATTTGAACAGCCGTCCCTTCGCGCCCCGCTGATCCGCCGAATAGATGCGTGACAAGTGTCCCTGCGAGCACCAAAGGTGCCATACGAAAGGGAATCTTCTCCTTGCCATCATGCAGCTGTTCGAGGATCAGGTTATTCCCCCTGCCCGAATTTTTGCCTATTTTCAGATAGACATAAGCCATCAGCGCCCCGCCCAAAGGTAAAAGGAACAACAACCACGGATAGTTCAATCGCTTCTCGGTAACAAGGTCTAAGCTGGCTAGGAACAGCGCAGAAGCCGAACCTGTCACAATGCCGACTAGGCTTCCATAGAAAATCCATTTGATGAATGAACCTATTAATGCAACATGTATGAATGATGCGGCATACTCAGCGAGTGCCCTTAGACGATGTTTCAACGTAATTCTCACCCCTCATTGAAAGGCCTAGTTTTGCAGTGGTCCGACTCGATCCATCAGATGCTTGCTTTCCGCATTCAAGCCAATAATCGATACGGTTTTATTGATTTGCTCGTATCTTTGCATGGCTTTGGCAATCGCCGTCACTGCGGAATGATCCCATACATGCGAAGAGCTGAAGTCGATGACAATGTCTTCCGGGTCATTTTTATAATCGAAAAGCTCTACAAAATGTGCCATCGTACCGAAGAACAGCTGTCCCGTTATCCGATATACTTTGGAACCATTCTTCTCCATACTCACGTGAGCCTTGATTCTTGCGGATCGCCAGCCATACACCAATGCACTTAATAGCACACCCGATACAACACCTATTGCCAAATCTGAAGTAGCCAACACGATAGCAACCGTCACGATCATAATCAAGGCATCGCTCCGCGGAATTCTAGCTAACGTTCGAACCGAGCTCCAATCGAAGGTCCCGATGGACACCATGAACATCACGCCTACCAGCGCACCCATCGGAATTTGCCGAACAACATCGCCGAGAACAAGTATAAGGAAGAGCAGAAACACTCCAGATACGAACGTCGATAACCGTGCTCTCCCTCCGGATTTCACATTAATAACAGTTTGCCCGATCATGGCACAGCCTGCCATCCCGCCGAACAACCCTGAGACCACATTCGCGATCCCTTGGCCTTTTACCTCTTTATTTTTATCGCTTTTCGTTTCCGTCATTTCATCTACAATCGTGGCCGTCATCAGGGATTCCGTCATACCCACAACCGCAAGTGCTAAGGAGAACGGCAGCATACGCCAGACCAGCTCTAACGACAAATCAATTTGTGGAATATGGAAAAATGGCAGCTCTTGTGTGATTTTGCCCATATCCCCTACGGTCCGAAGATCTAGATGCAGACTCATGGAAATAATTGTCATCACAATAATGGCCACGAGCGGTGAGGGGACCGCCTGTGTGAATCTCGGCAATATATAGATAATGGCAAGTGTACCAGCAATCATCAGCAGCATCTGCCAATTCGCCCCTTGGAAGCTAGGGAACTGCGCCATAAAAATAATGATCGCCAATGCATTCACGAATCCCGTCATGACCGAATGGGGGATAAATGTAATGAATCTGCCAAATTTCAGAAGCCCCATCACATACTGGAGAACCCCGGTAAGTATCGTCGCGGCGAATAAATACTCGATCCCGTATTTCGCCACGACAGGCCCCATCAACGAAGCCATGGCTCCAGTTGCCGCCGAAATCATTCCTCTGCGTCCGCCTACAATAGATATCGTAACTGTAATACAAAAAGAAGCGTACAACCCAACCATCGGGTCCACACCCGCTAAGATCGAAAAGGCAATAGCCTCGGGAATCAGCGCTAAGGCAACTGTTATCCCTGCGAGGATATCCTTACGGACGTTCGAGAACCATGCTATTTTAAACTTCCGAACCAACAACCTATCTCCACTCCTTCCACGTACTTCTTGACCTTTCAGTCTCAGAAAAGTCGGGTCCGTTGTCAACTTGTCTCATTATACACAAATGTTCGACATCCCTCTAGATCAAAAAGAAAAAGCACAGTACACTCCAAAGGAGCGTACTGCACTTATCGAGAGACTTCTATTTGTCTTATGAAGCACTAACTGGTTTGCGATTGGTAGCAACTTCTGTTTCTTCTTCCTCCGCTTGACCTACACGTTTGATGAAGAAGGAAAGAATCAAACCAACAACCCCGATACCAATAATAACGAGATAAGAATCATTAATCCCCTGGATAGATGCTTCTTTAATCATTTCCTTCGTAGCCGTCGCTGTTTTACCAGCCGTCATTAACTCGATGACATGAGATTTGGTTCTAGTCGTCATAACGGTGATCAATAGTGCCGTACCAACGCCACCCGCCACTTGCTTGATGGTATTGGATATCGCAGTACCATGCGCATTCAGCCTTGCAGGCAATTGATTGAGTCCCGCCGTCGTGATCGGCATTAAGAATAGCGCCATCCCGAAGCGTCGACCTGTCGACATGAGAACTAAATAGGTATAACTTGTAGAATCCGTCAAATTGATGAATCCAAGTGTGGTTACGATCGTAATAACCATACCGATAATGGACAACCACTTCGCTCCGAATTTATCGAATAGCTTACCAGCTATTGGCATCATCAAGCCCATAAGCAATGCGCCAGGGAGCATAAGAATACCAGACTCCAACGCGGTATAGCCACGAGCATTCTGCAAATACAACGGAAGCAGCATCATATCGGCGTACATAACCATGGTTACTGCAATGTTAATTAACGTTGTCAGGGTAAACATATTGTGTTTGAAAGCTCTAAGATCTAATAGTGGTTCTTTGATAACTAGTTGACGCCATGTAAATAGAATTAAGGCAACTACACCAACAATAATAGATACGATAACTTCCGCACTGGACCAGCCTTTGCCACCAGCACTGCTGAAGCCGTAAAGAAGGAAACCGAATCCGATCGTTGAAAGAATGGCACCCCACACATCAATTTTGGGATATTGACGTTCAGAGACATTTTTCAGATAGATAAAAGCAACAGCAATGACGACAATAACAATAGGTATGATACCGTAGAAAAGAGTACGCCACGAATAATGTTCCAAAATATAACCAGCAAGAGCAGGACCGACTGCAGGAGCAAAAATGATTGCCAATCCAACCATACCCATAGCTCCTCCACGCTTATCTGCCGGGAAGATCGTCAAAATAACATTCATAAGTAGCGGCATGATAATACCTGCCCCAGCTGCTTGAATCAGACGACCTGTCAACAATACCTCAAAGCCTGGCGCCACAGCTGATACAATGGTACCAATGAGGAAAATAATCATGGACGCTTGGAACAGCTCCCGCGTCGTAAACCGTTGCATCAGGAACGCAGTTATCGGAATCAAAACACCGTTAACCAACATATAACCAGTGGTCAACCATTGTCCTGTTGAAGCGGCAATATTGAATTCGACCATGAGTGGCGGTAAAGCAACGCTCATAATCGTCTGATTCAGAACGGCGATAAATGCCCCCAGAATCATAACGAATAATAGGGGACCTTTCTTAATGGAACTAGGATCAAATACAGCAATTTTACTCATTTCACATATTCCTTTCAAATTCAATTTCTAACTAATTGACAATGTGTTGTATAATAAACTCGATGTAAATAGTATTATAGTCATCAATCCTCATGTTCACAAGCAACAGCTTTTTTATAAATGTTTATTAGTTTACAGTTCTTATAAATTTGTCGTCTACTCCATACATAATCCACAAATATCGCAGAATTTGTCGTCTATCCTAACCGAGGAAGGAAGTGCTTTATTATGTCAACAAACGTACAACGAATAGATCCCCGCGTGCTTCGCACGAGGCTTTTGATCCGAGAAGCATTTATTGAATTACTTCAGGAGCTTGAGGTTGAGAAAATCACCGTGAATCGCATTGCGGAGCGAGCGACGATAAATCGCGTCACCTTCTATCTTCATTATAAAGACATTCCCGATATGATTGATAAGTTGGCTGAAGAGATGATTAACGAAATCCAAGCGATCTTTCAGGAAGCTCCTGACCCACCTGGTTTTACTATTCAGATCCTCCTGAATATGCTTGAACATATCGCGGAAAATTCAAATTTCTATAAAGTTCTTCTTGCTTCCAAACGTATTCCTGTTTTCACGGAACGGCTTATGAAGTTGATCGCTGATTTTATCACGATTCGCATGGACAAGCTAGAAGCATCCTCAACTGTCAATCTGAAGGTTAAGAAAGATATCACAATCTGGTACGGCTCCTCAGCTATCATTGGTACGATTGTCTTCTGGCTTCGCAATGATTTACCCTACACGCCAGTATTCTTGGCTGCACAGCTTGCGGAGCTCCTGCATTTGCCCAAACCAGAATAACCCTACGATCATGCGGGTATAGTAAAAAGGAGCGAACCTGAACTCTGTTCGCTCCCTACATGTAACCTCATTACTTCTTCATCGTTTTATAAGCGTCGCTAATCTCTTTGTCGTAATCTTTTCCGCCAGCTCTTTCCCAAGCGCCAAGCATCTCCGCATACGTCTTCTCGAAATCCGTAGAAATAATCACTTTGGATATCCCTTCATACAGGCTCTTCTCGATGACTGCTACAGTCTTCAGAGCTACAGGTCGAGGTGAGTCAATCACTGTGTTCGGTTTGCCGAATTTCTTGAAAATATCATAGTAAGTAACGAATGAATTGGCATATTCTTCTCGCTGCTTTTCGTCCGGAAGTGAGAGCGCTACTGACTTAATGAGTTGTTCTTTGTTTAATGCTGGTCCCCCTTGCTGAACAATGGCAAGGTCTCCCGCCAGAGATACCCACGTGGTTTTCTTATTCAGTTCAGGATCAATCTGGACTTTAACACCGCCGTCATCCTTCCAGTTTACTCCCTCAATTCCGCTTTGTACGGTCGCAAGATTCTTCGGTTGAACCATCCAGTTCAGATACTTCATAACAGCATCCGGATTCTTGCTGGATTTCGGAACTGCGACAAGCATGGAGAAATCCGATACCTTTGACATCACCTGAGTTCCGTCCGGACGTTTAAATGGTTCTACAGGTACCCAATTTGCTGTTGGGACCGATTTACGTGTACTCACATTCAGGTTCCAAGGTGTGTCGTTGGAATCGACGAAGCCGGCAACACCACTGTTAACCTGTTGCGTAAATTGCTGAGAGTTCACATCGGTGACGAATTCCTTGGAGATCAGTCCCTCTTTGTACACTTTGTTCATCCATTGGTAATAGGCTTTTCCTTCAGGCGTAGCAACCGCTGATGTGAAGACACCATTCTTATAGTTGCCA
Organism: Paenibacillus sp. LjRoot56; assembly: GCF_964253335.1. Taxonomy (NCBI): domain Bacteria; kingdom Bacillati; phylum Bacillota; class Bacilli; order Caryophanales; family Paenibacillaceae; genus Paenibacillus; species Paenibacillus sp. LjRoot56. The sequence continues at coordinate 878,195 of NZ_CAXURV020000001.1, read as the reverse complement.
TCTGGTGCATAGAACTGATTACTTGGACCATCCATATTGACACCGAAGCCAAACATAGGACCATAATAGAAGGCTTTCATAGATTGGTTGATTGCAGGGAGCGCCCATGGAATCACTTTGTCTTTGCCTACGTTGCCCGGGTCTTTCTCTTTAAAGGCTTTCAATACCTGATAGAGTTCTTCGTTCGTAGTCGGATTCTTCATCCCTAACGCATCAAGCCAGTCTTTACGAATCTTCATGTTAGGACCGGAGTATGTGTTTGCCTTCAGAGCAGGAATCGCATATCGTTTACCTTTGTACATGCCCACTTGGTCAAGCGCTAGTTTGTTATTCTTAATCAAGTCTGGATACTTGGCTAGATAGGTATCAAGCTCCCATAATCCACCTTGTTCAGCATATTTGAAGATCGTATCCATGGAATAGGTTAGAATAACGTCAGGAGCTTCGCCAGAAGCCATCCATACGTTCAGTTTCTCCGATTCCTGTGCTCTAGGCAGGGAAACGAATTCCACGTCGAGACCAACCTTCTTCGTTTCATCAATCACATATTTAATAATCGAGTTATTGCCCAGGTTCTGACCCTCTGGCGCATTGGCGCGGTCCCACAAGGTGACACGGATTTTTGCTGGTTTTTCAGGTTCTTTGCTAGGTGTCGCTGAGTTACTGCCACTAGGTGAAGTTGTTGCTGTGCTAGCTCCCTCATCCTTGGAACAAGCAACCAAGAAACCCGAAAGCATGAGCATCACAGTCATACTTCCTAATACCCCTTTTTTAAATACCTTTACCATACTGCTTCCTCCCTAGTTTTCATTTGCAGACCTACTCGTTGAACTGGGATTTCACCCATATCTTGTTGAGATAACACTTTACTTAAGCGCTTGCATAGTAAATATAGGCGCTTTCATTCTGCGTTTCTATTCGATAATTTTGACATTTTAATAGTTTTTTTGTTATACAGCTGTATTCTTCATCCTTTAACAGATCCGAGGAACGACCCCTTCACAAAATACTTTTGCAGGAAAGGGTATACGATGAGAATCGGAACCGTGGCGAAGACAATCGTGGCTCCCTTCAGAGACTCCTCAATGACATTGAGATTATCCAACGATTGCATCGTCTCCAAAGAGGTATCCATCTGGGCAAGCAGCAATATGTTCCTCAGTTTCACCTGTAACGTATAGAGCGCCGAATCGTCGATGTACAAGACGGCTGCAAAGTAGGAGTTCCAATGACCGACCGCATAAAACAGACCTATCGTTGCCAATACAGCACCGGATAGGGGAAGCACCACCTGTGCTAAGTATCGCAAATTGCCACAGCCGTCCATGACGGCCGCCTCGCGCAGCTCTTCAGGGAGATCCTGAAAAAAGGATTTCATGATAATAACGTTAAAGGCACTGATTAAACCTGGAAGCATTAACGCCCATAAGCTGTTCAACAGCCCTAGCGACTTGATCAACAAGTAGCTGGGAATCATCCCACCACTGAAAACCATGGTCACAATCATGAAATTCATAAAATATTTGCGTCCCTTAAGGTCCTTCCTAGAAAGGGGATACGCCGTTGTGATCGAGAAGAGCATGTTAAGTGCAGTACCGACTACCGTGATATAGATGGTTACCCCTAACGACCTGATGATATTGGAATCTGTAACGACCGATTTCATCGCATCAAGCTGAAATTCCACAGGCCAAAGCACCACTTTACCCGTCTGTATGGCATGGCTGCTGCTGAAGGCATTAGCTAACGTATTAATGAAGGGAAATATACAAATGAAGGTAAATAGGATGAGCAGGGTATAATTAACGATGTTAAAGCTGACGTCCCATCCTGAATACTTGCCGAATAAGCTGCGTCTATTTCCATGTTTGTGTGCAGTAGCCGCCATATCTCTACTCTCCTACTCATTCGAATTTTACCAAAGTCCTTCCTTACCCAGACGCTTGGCGAAATAATTCGCTCCAAGCACAAGAATAAGATTAATGATGGATTGCGACATCCCGATGGCCGTCGTAATGCCGAATTGTCCCTGCTTAATCCCCGAGGAGTACACGTATGTGCTAATTACATCCGAAATACTCGTAACAACAGGATTCTGCAAGGCAAATGGATGCTCGAAACCGATGGATACCATATGACCGATATTGAGAATCAACAGGATAATAACCGTTGGCATAATTCCCGGCAGCGTAATATGCACGATTTTCTTCCATCTGCCTGCGCCGTCCATGACGGCTGCTTCGTACAAAGAAGGATCGATCATCGTCATCGCCGCAAGATAAATAATCGTTCCCCATCCCGCTCCTGCCCATACGCTGGACAACGTATAGATGATGACCCACCAGGTCTCCTCGATCATGAAATAGATCTCTTCCATCCCCATGAATCTCATCATACTATTGACGATCCCATATTTTGGGGAAAGCAGATTATAAATAATTCCGCCCATGATGACCCATGACATAAAGTGAGGCAAATACAGAAGCGATTGCGATATTTTCTTGAAATACTTCGCTCTGATTTCATTCAGCATTAGCGCCAGAATAATCGGTGCTGGAAATCCCACAATAAGGCCTAGGACGTTAAGTAGTAAGGTGTTGCGGACGATCCGATAGAAATCTTGAATCTGCAGCATCTCCTTGAAATGATGCAGCCCTATCCAATCCGAATCAAGGATCCCTTTGAAGATGTTATAATCCTTAAAAGCAACGACAAGCCCGAACATAGGAATATAACAAAATACAAAGAAGAAGATAATGCCCGGGACAAGCAGTAAGTACAAATCGTAATTTTTGAACAGCTCTTTGGTAAAAACGTTTCTTGGTTTACTGTCCGTCTGTGCAATTACATGGCGTTTCTGAGATTGTACTTCCATACCCTTGCTCCTTTCTCCAAATGCTAACCCTACGATTGAAAGCGTTTTCTATACTGATAAATAAACTCACTGCACAGCCTAATCTTCTAGGTATGTTGCAAGTGTACTTCCTTGCGAAAACGATTGACATGCTAGAAATTTTACTTTTTATTAGTTTTCTTTACTTCTAGTTTTATATCTCTCGCTCTCGGTTAATCGATCAATAATTCATACATGCCCTGTAAGCAGATTTCGGCATGCTGCATCATATCGTCAATAAAGATGAACTCGTCTGCTTGATGTACATGGGTGTCGACGCCACCAGTCAGCCCCGCACCGAATGCGACACCATTGTTCCGCAGTTTACGGGCATAGGTGCCGGCGCCCATACGCAGCAACACAGCTTCATCTCCGGTAATTTTCTTGTAAGCGCGGCTTAACCGGACAATGACCGGATGGGTCTCTGGCACATACACGGGATGTAGATGTCGGGTCAGTTCAGTACGGATGCCATTCTTACCTGCTAAACCGTCAACCGCAGATAATATACCAGCTCCGTCATGACTGACCGGATACCGAATATTACATAGTGCTTCCGCACGATGGAGATCACAGGAAATGGTGCGCAAATAAACGACCATCGCGCCTGACACACTATCGCTACAAGCAATTCCGAGCGACTGTCCGTCTTTCTCGGCGCCAATCTTACTGTTTAGGAAATGCAAGAAGTTATCCCAATTGGTAGTCAGTCCTTGCCCACTTAGGAAGGCAACCATATTTGCGATGGCATTTCGCGAGCCTGTTGGACTGTCTGCCTGAAACTCGTTTTCTGCGGTTAACACCAGACCGCCATTGTCGTCGTATGCGAACGACATGTTCACCTCAAGGTTAACCGCTTCGAGAAAGTTTGCCACCTGGCTATCACTGAGAAGAGCCAGAGACAGCGACGCCGTGCAGGTCACCGGAATGAGTGTAAGCATGTTACCACCCTTCAGAGACAAGATCGTCAGCTGCGGTTTCGAGGAAAACGGTTCTTGCGCACTTGAGAACACCACGTTCATACTGCCCATTTCCACATTGAAAATAGGGTAGCCCGCATCAGGCGCAAATGCCATAACCGGAAGCTGTTCCCTCTCGAAATAGTAATCGAGGTCTTTCATGCCACTCTCCTCGTTCGTACCAAAGATCAAGCGGAGACGACGATTACCGGTAATGCCCAGATCCATTAGCGCTTTCAGCGCATACAAAGCGACTACAGCTGGTCCTTTGTTATCAGACGCACCTCTTCCGATAATCTTGCCATTCTCGATGAGACCGCCGAATGGCGGGAACGTCCATCCCTCTCCTTCTTCTACTGTATCCAGATGAACAAGCACTGCAGCAATTTCCTCACCTTGTCCGTATTCGGCATGACCTGCATACCCGTCCACGTCGGTCACTTCGAACCCTAACGATTCAGCCAGTCGGAGCATATATTGCAAAGCTTGATCGACGCCAGCTCCGAACGGTTTTCCCGGCTCCGGGGTGCTCATGATGCTTCTTATTTGTACAAGTTCGGAAATACCAGCCGTAATCGCATCCCGATATTTGTGAATTTCTTTCCCAATGATCATCTATATACCTCCAACTTTTCCACATTCGCTTCCAACCAACAGTCAGTCGACATGATGAAGGCTCTCCACCAACATCAGCAGCGTCATGGATTGCCCGTAGGGCATCGGGCATAGCGGGATGTCGCGATAAAACTGTAACGTACGCCCCATGCGCGTTCCGTAAGATACGCCGTGAACGGCTCCTTTAGCGTCAACCTTATTCATAACCGCTTGCAGTGCCTTCAACCCGACTTCTTTGTAGACTTCGCTGATATAACCTTTGCGAACAGCCTTCAAAATGCCGTATGCAAAACCCGCAGTTGCTGAGGTTTCCTCGTAGGATGTCGGATCGTTCAGCAGTGTCGTCCACATCCCGCTCGGTCTTTGCAGCTCAGTCAGTTTCTGAATCTGACGTTCTAGCGAAGAAAGCAGGAATACTTCCACACCTAGCGGTATCTTAACGATATCTAGGTAGTCGACCAACCCTGCCGTGTACCACGCATTACCGCGACCCCAGAGCGCTTCCGCGAAATTATGCCCCTCCTTGAAACTCCAACCATGGAAAAATAGTCCCGTTTTCTTATCCGTCAAATATTTAAGATGGACGAGGAACTGACGGATACTCTCTTGGACATAGTGATCTTTGGCCAACAAAATGCCCATTCTGCCCATGAACAGCGCCGTCATATAAAGGGTATCGTCCCACAGCTCACCTTCGTTCGAATTGTCGATCGTCTCGTGCGTAATCCCAAACTCAGGCGTGCGGGGCATCTCATCAGCCGCATAACTAACCCACTCTTCACATATCCGCAAATACTCTGGATTACGCGTTTCCTCGTACAAATAGCTTAGCGTAAGCAGGGGACACATCGTGTTGACGTTCTTCGGTGGAAGCCCCTCGCGAATCCGACTGTCGAACCAATCGGTTAAATACGTAAACACATCACGATTCTGAGTTTCCTTGTAATACAAATAGAGGGAGAACAAGCCGACTCCCTGGGACCAGTCCCATTTATCCATTGTAATGATGCTGACTGGTGTGTCTTCCTGAATTGTTGCCTCCAGATTTTTCATCCCACTAATGACTTTATGAATCATGATCTCTATCTCTTGCCGCTGTATTTGCGCGATAGTCATGGTAAGCACCTCCCAATACGCACTATAAAGTGCTTATAACCATAATGTAACGCACACGCCCAGCAGTTTACATACGAGAATCTTACCCTTTTATTAGATTTCTTTACCTCTGTTCTTATATTCTTTCGGCGATTGACCTTCAAGCCGCTTGAAAACCTGATAGAAATAGGCGTATTCTTTATACCCTACCATTTCGCCTACTTCATTCACTTTATTTTTGGGATCCATGAGCAGACGCTTGGCAGTCTCTATCCGAGCCTTAGATACCAAATCCACGAAATTAATACCGGTTTCTGTACGCAGCAACCTGCTTAAATAACTGGAGCTCAGACCAAAATGTTCAGCGGTTGACGTCAAGTTGATGGTATCAGCGATATGACTGTTGATGTAATCGATAACCTTTTTCACAACAAGGCTGTACACCTTTTCCCCGCCTTCAAGCTTCTTTTTAATCGTCCCAATAAACGTTGTCAGGTAGGTAGAAGCTTCCTTCATACTCGTGAGCCGATATACATCCTCAAGAATTTGGTCGACACTTTTGCCAAGGCCGAACTCATCGCCGGTTATACGGAAATAGTAGCGTGCCACCGCAAGACAAACTTCGGAGAGCAAACCTTTCACTACAAGAATATTACCTTCGCTATAGGCGGTAATTTGTTTCAGAAAACGCTCCAAATAAGCAATCACATCTTCGCTGGATTTGTCCTCCAACATTTGGTTGAACTGCTCTAAATCCTGAATAATCGAGAATTTCCCTAGCTCCTTCTCCTGCTGACTATGATCCGGGAATAATACACTTTCCTCCATCCGGAAAAAGCTTGAATCCATAATCGAAGAAGCTTCCCGGAAAGCCTCCGGCAGCTCAAGAAGTGATTTATACACAGAACTGACCGCGATATGACAGGAAATTTGCTCCTTCATTTTAGCCATATCAATAAACTCATTGCAGAAGCTCTGCAGCTTCATTCTGAGTTCCCTCTGCGACAATACCTTGGAGAATAGACATACAAGTATGAGATTGTTATTCCGCAGAGACTCAATCACATAGAAATCACGCTTGGCAGCTAAACTATGCGCTTGTTCCGTTAGACGGAGTTGCATCTGTTGCTTAATCTTGACTGCGTTCGTTGCACCAGACTGTCCCCTTCTATCTTCTGGACGAACAATTTGCACAACGTATCGGCTATACAGGATTTCAAGTTTCTTCACTTGTTCTTCCATATCGTCTGTTCCTGTAATCAAATCACCGATTAGCTTGCTTCTAAGTGAGGGTATAGAATCGATATGTTGTTTCTCCAACTCCACGTAAGCAGACGCAATCTTGACCGTATTCTCATTCTCCTTGCGCTTGGAATCGATCTCGGATACAGCGCTACCGATTACTTGGCTTAGCTCTTCGTAATTGATCGGTTTGACGATAAAATCGAATACACCGAGTCGAACAGCCCTCTTCGCATATTCAAAATCCTGGTAACCGGTAATTAGGATTGTCTTAGCCATTGGAAGGTCCGTACTCATCCCTTCAGCCAAATCGAGCCCGCTTAAGCCAGGCATTTTGATATCGGTCACAAGAATATCTGGCTGCAGCTCCATGATTAAACGTTTACCTTCAATTCCATCCTCCGCTTGACCGACTACTGTACAATTCAGCTTATCCCAGGCGATCGTTTGCACAATTGCTTGCCGAATCAACGGTTTATCGTCTATAACCACTACTTTGTATGTCATTTGGAGCTCTCCTCCGTTAGGATGGGAAGACGAATCCGAATCGTTGTCCCCTGATCCATTTCACTCATAATACTTAGACCGTAATCTTCTCCAAATAATATTTGAATCCGCTTGTGCACACTAATAATCCCAACATTTGTATGCTTATCCTTCTGTTTCAGTTTCGAGTGCTCTGGCGGGTTGAGCAAGTGTTCCTTCGTTTCCTCATCTATGCCTACGCCATTATCGGACACTTCGAGATATAGAACGTCTTCCTTGATCCAGCAGCCGATACTGACAATCCCTTTACCTACTTTCTCTTCAATCCCATGCTTGATCGAGTTTTCTACGAGTGGCTGCAGAATGAACTTAGGAACTCTAAAGGCCATCAGGCTCGTGTCAAAATAATAATTAACTTCAATTCGATTGCCATAGATGATTTGATGAATAGATAAATAGCTCCTAATATAGTCCACTTCTTCCTGCAGGTAGATAATATCCCCCTTCTTACTGATACTCTCTCTCAGCAGCTTGCCGAGAAGGTAGATCATTTCACTGACTTGTTCGTCGCCACGCAGCTTGGCTAAGCTATGAATGGACTCTAGCGTATTGTAGAGAAAATGGGGGTCAATCTGCGCCTGTAGCGCTTTATATTCGAACTGCAGCGTGCGATACTCCGCTTTTTGCTTAAGCAGCTTCTCCTCATAGACGGTGTGGATCAACTCACTGATCTTCTTCGCCATTGAATTAAATTTCTCAGCAAGCAGCCCTACCTCGTCTCTACTTCTGGGAACAATCACTTTATGGGTAAAGTCTACGGAGAAGTGAGTCATACTCTGGAGCAGCAGTCGAACATTGCCTGTGATGTTTCTAGAAATAACCACTGCTAGAATGAACGCCAGGGATAGTGAGATAAGAATGGTGCTCAATGTCCAAAACTTTATGACTTCCGTGCCACGTGTTAATTCGTTGACAGCGATGACTTGGACAATCATCCACTTGTCATAGGGTGTTGAAATTATAGTAGAAATGTACGTTTGCCCTTCAAATTGAAAACCTTCATTAAGACTGGGCTTTTGAGCGTACATCTTGTTTTCGATGAAATAGCGAGTCGGCTCGGAAACAAGCCTATCGAACAACAGCGGCTCGAGTACTTCGTTTAGGATGACGATGTTCCCCTTCGTAAGTTCGTCCACATTCGTGTAAATGCTACCGATCAGATTAATATCCACACCGACGATAATGATACCCACATAACGGCTAGACGTAACGTCATATACAGCCTTTTCCATGAAGATAACGTTGCTATTTCCTGGAACCCAGGAAGTGCGACCACGCTGATCTTTAATCATCTCAACGTCCAGATTAATCAATTGTTTATTGTAGTTCTGGGTTGCACTGCGTTCGAATCCGAAGGGGTTGCCTGCCGTATCGATGACCATGACCGACAAGTAATCATCTTTGGAAAATACTAAATCTTTCATGAATTCACTAATTACCTTATTTTTCATATACAAATCGGATTCACTTGCATCTTCAGAAATGCCCAGCGTCGTATTGAGCGTGGAATTGCGGAATTGTTGGAATACGTGCTCCTCGATATCCTTGGTTCGTTTCTCGAGGTTAATCCCAATTTGTTCAATTAAATATTGAGAGAAAACCGATGTATTCTGTTTGATTACGCTTACAGATACATAGTAATTAACGATGCTAATCATTAGCACGGTTAATAAGACCATCACTGAAAAGGACAACAGAAACTTCGTGCGCAGCTTCAAATTCAGAAATTTAGAAATCACCTTAGACAAACGCTTCACCTGCATTCTGATGGAATGGCAAGTGCGTGAGCCAACAGCTCACGCACTTATTGTTAGCATTATAAACCTTTCCACGGTAATCGGCTATCGATTGTGTTCATTAGTACTTATCATAATTGAGTTCCATCGTTGCAAATCCACAGAACTCTGGAAAGCTGTGCAGCACTTTGTTAATCTCATCCTGGCTATAGCCCATTTTACGAAGATGCATCTGCTTAACCGTTTCGGCGGCATTCTGAGCAGATATGAAATCCTCCATATGCTCGAATAGCTTCGCACCCCATTTCTGCCCAAATCCAACATGAAGGCGCTCGTCAGCAATATCATATTCGGATTGGATAGATGACAATGGATCACCATGCTTCATGAAGGCACCAATCGACTTGCGCTTCTTTATGAAAGAACAGGGCTCCATAACCATTGTTAGACTGGCATAGAACTCTGGAAACACCTGATCCATCGTTTCTGGCGTCGGCGCCGTAGACGGATGCCAAGAGAAATCCTCCGTACGATAGCCCATCTGTTTCAATCGACGAACACCCATTTGACTATGACGAACTTCATCCCACGTGTGCCGTGCTACATCCAGGTAGAAATCTACTGGCATTTTCTGTACGCCGTAGTACAGATAGGTGAGGCTTTCCACAGCCGACATTTCACTGGCATTGATGAAAATCATATGTTTCAAGCTATCGTAAGTGGGAGATTTCGGATCGAACATGGCGCTTTTATATTTAGTCAGATCGACATGCGGATACTTGGGATCGTTAGCAGGCTTCAGTGGGATCGGGCCTGCTGGGTCGAGAACCGGATGGTCAGGCCAATCAATCTTTTTCACCGATGATGATTTCTCAAGCACCTTCCATACGTGATCGATATAAACTAGCCAACTATGATACGCATCACGCTTCTGCCCATCTTCCACATAAGCAAACTTCACGTAAGGAATGCCCCAGGAAAGCATCTGCTCCTTATCCAGCTCGATATATCGCAGTTTATCAAACGTCGGTCCGTCGAGGATCGGATCCAGCGTTTCATGAAATGCGGTATACTGCTCATAAAGCTTCTGGACGATGAATTTATAGCCCGCAGCAAATTCAATCAGCCCTCCCGCTTGCGTAATACGCTGACAGGCTTCTTGGAGGCCACTTGGCGTCCAGGCTTTATCGTTGATATCGGCTCCCGGCAACTCACTGATTCGTTCACGCAGCTGTACCATATGCTGGGTGTGCAGGTACGACAATCGCACAAGTTCCCCTTTCAGATCCCAATCCGGAACAGACGAGACCCAGCCCATCGTCATTCGTGACAGCTCGAACTCTAACCAGAAGCACATCTTTAGCAGCTTTGCGGTATCTATCGGCCGCAGCAGCGAGCCTTTATAGGAAGATGCAGCTTCAAGGAAGCTGTAATCCGTTACGTCCACTTCAATTCTCTTCGCCATTGATACTACCCCCCCATAAGAAGAAATGACTTTAAGCTTTCACTCTATCGTGTAAACGGCACGATACTCCGTTCCACACCCTTGCCTTCTTACCAATACACCGGATCGTTTCTTAGCTGTTGTATCTTCGTAGCCCTCAAATACATATATCTCGGTGCCCATGCACCCTTCCATTCGAAGCGTCAACGTGCGTTCTGCCAAAACCCAGCGTATCGACCAGCTCTCATCAGTCGTGCAAACACGCAGATTCATCAAGTGCTGATAGCCAAACTCACTCCCGATGGGCGCACACGGCTGTGTTTCGAACGCCGTCTCCATCCTCCCTTGGCAATGAAAAAGCCAATCTGTCTGATGTTCATCCGCGGTGATGACCTCAAACGTATCCGAGATGCATCCTTCTTGAAGCTGAATATCGCGCACATAATCGACACCAGGATATACATCCTTAGCTTTGGCACGGATGCAGTTCCTCTCCGGTTCGAATTGTTCGACAAACCCCCGCTCCGAACAGATCTGATCGACGCCATCGACGATGACCGTATTATGGGCAATTGTCTTCCGCTGCCATTCTAGAAATAAGAAAGAACCATAGCCATTCGAGGAAATATCGTGAGACCATAAGAAATCCGCGTGGAACAGCTCGATATTCATGAAATCAGGGTGCGCATGGCTCCGCGTATTCAGTCCGTATTTCATAAATAAAGCCGTTTTTCCTGCGCGTAACGAGCAAATAAGAGAAGCCGGAAAGTTTTTCGTGACGCGGAGCATCTCTTCCCCTGCATATTCCCCTTTGCCGAAGAGGAGACGCTGAACCCACCCTTCAGGTGAATTTTCGATCATCCCTCCATAAGCCATCGCCCGCCGATAGTACGCTTCATAGGATCTGGAAAGCGCATATTCAAAAGCTGGATCTGGAAACAATCGATTCGCGTACTCATACTGTCCCGCATAGTGAGTCAGTGCGATATTTGGCCAGCCATCATTCGGATTCGGGAAAACACCGTTATCGAACACAAGCTCAGCTGGGAACACATACATCCGTTTAACAATCTCTTCCATTCCCTTGCATGTCACATCATACATACGGGCGAACAACAGGAAATAAGTAAATGGTTCTACACAATAGAAATGATAGTGAAATGAACCTTCGTACCAGAATCCTTCCGCTGTTACACCCTGCTGCAATTGCTGCAGCAAGCCGAATGGCCCCTCCAAGGCTTTCTCCACGTAGCTGCGATCACCGAAGAACATTCCCGTCATGCCCACAGCCGCCTTCATCCAACACGTAATGTTGTGAATACTGGTACAGAGTCTTTCCAGCAGCTCTACCTGGGGATCGAATAGATGACTTTTGTAGTGCCGAAGCTCTGTGGCGCTTAGCGTCTCCTTCACCATCTCCATGCCCTGCAATAGCCAAATCATGCCAACCGCATCACAGAGATTAATGCCGGCTATTTTTCCAACATAACCGGCGGGAACGTCTACCTGGAGCTGCTCATAATGATCGCTATAGAATGACAAGACGCTGCGGATGTAAGCCGGGTAACGTTCATCGCCCGTGAGCCGATACAACACCCCTGCATAAAAAACGTGTTTGTGCGCTTCATCCCGGTACAAATAATTCCATGCTTGATCGAAACGTGCACCCTTATTGACGTGGCCACAGCTTCCGCAGCTATTCACATGAGGTGCTTCCCTCTCGAAATCAATCCTACTCCCGCAAGCCTCACAGAAATAGTTATGACCCCACCCCGTAATTCTCCTTGGGTCATCTGCGTAATGAGTGACCCACCACTCCGTGGTCTCAAGCAGCGTATCATAGACGGTCTTCGCCCACGCTTCCGTCCGAATTTTCTCTTGAACAACCTGCCAATCCTGTACATAGCTCACGTTAACACTCGTCCCCTTCATACTTCGTGCAATTTACGATCGACAGTATACCTTAACGACTATCGTGTCATTCCGATCAATGCGCGATCTAGATCTTCGATAATTGAGTCTGCACGCTCCAGACCAACCGAAATGCGCATTAGACCGATAGGAATTCCTGACAAGAGGGATGTCTCCTCGTTGACCCATAGCCCAGGGGAATTGATGAGACTCTCGAAACCACCCCAGCTAGGACCTTCTTCGAAATAGCGTAAGCTTTTCATCATCTTCATAATCTGCTGTTTGTCACCCTTAGGCACGAAGCTTAGTAAACCGGAGTAACCGGACATCTGCCTGCACCCAAGCTCGTATTGCGGATGGCTAGGCAAACCTGGATAGTAGACAGCGGATACGTGAGAATGACCCTCGAGGAAAGCAGCGACCTTCTTGCCATTCTCCTCATGCTGCTTCATGCGAACCGCGAGGGTCCGCAAGCTCCGAATGAGCAGCCAGGATTGATGTGGATCCATAACAGCCCCATACAAACTTCTTTCGTTATTTGTAATCGATTCTAGAATCTGCTTGCTGCCAATGATGACACCACCCAGAATATCGCTGTGTCCACCCAAATACTTCGATGCGGAGTGAACTACAAGATCGATACCATAGGCAAGGGGATTCTGATAGAGCGGCGTCGCCCATGTATTATCAATAATCGTCGCAATCCCGTAAGATTTCGCCAATGAAGAGATTGCCTGCAGATCCTGAAGCGAGAAAATGTTCGATACCGGGCTCTCCAAATAAATAACTTTCGTATTCGGGCGGATCGCTTGTTCGAATTCCTCGATGTTTTCCCCTGATACGAGCGTAACCTCACAGCCGAACTTCTTCATGTAGGTTTCCAGAAAGGCTTTCGCTGGTACGTAGGCTGCGCGAGGACAAATCACATGGCTATCTTTCTCAAGATAGTAAGATAAGGCAGCGCTTATAGCGGCCATTCCCGAAGAGAAGCAGCGTGCTTCCTCCCCACCCTCGAGGGCTGCGATTTTCATTTCGGCAATCTCCGTCGTTGGATTGGCAACGCGCGTATACGTATACCCGTGATTAACCGTTTTCCTTGTGAACAGTGAATTTTGAAAAATAGGCGGGACGATGGCACCCAAAAAACGGTCATAATCGTCACCAAGATGAGCAAGAAGGTCTTCCTTACTCTTCATATCATCTTTGTCCATAGCTACCCTCCTCCTTACGATCTGGAGGCTAATAGTGGGAACATCCGACCTGCCAATGGTTGATTTTCCTGCAAGTTCAAATCCATCGTTATCGCATGTTTCTTCCCATTAAAGGTCGTTCCATCTGGCATGTAAATAATTGCCAGTGCACGCCTAGGTTTATCCGTTACATTTGAATGCGCATAGTGAAAGGTAAGTCCATTATGAAACGTACAACTACCAGCTTTTAAAGGCACTTTTACAGGCTTCGCATTCTCATAATCGGTCCCTTTAACGAACTCGAATAAATCCTGAGGATTGGCCAAATCGATATGGTTGAGTTTACCGGCATTTTGCGATTTCGGTACGAACATCATGCAACCATTCGACTCATCCACGTCATCGAGTGCGATCCATATCGACATAGCTCCCTGCTCCGTCATCGGCCAATAAGGGTAATCTTGATGCCACGGGGTTGGTTTCGAATCACCTGGCATTTTCCATAGGGCATGATCGTGAAAGAGACGAATGCCGCTAGCCCCCGTAAGCTCGAGTGCCATTTGCGCAAACCGCGGGTTGAATGAATATTTATGCATGCCGGCATGATCCCGCCAGACGTTAACACGCTGGTTAAGCACGCGGTAGTAACTGCCGCCTTTTTTATCCGTTTGCAATGATAGCGACGCAGACTCCTCAACCATCACTTCTTCCATACATTGACGAAGCTCAATTAACTCTTGCTCATTCAGTACATTATCCACTTGAACGAACCCGTTCTCTTGATAAAATGTGCGTTGCTCCAAGGTTAACAGCGATTGAATAGCATTGGTCATGGCAGCCAGCTCCTTTTGTACTTTCTGTACTTTAATTTCACTTTAACATGTGTACAAGGGAGCAGACTTGGGGAATCCGTCAGAGTTTCAAGGTGATTTACCAGCTTTCCTTCTATCTGCATATACTCTATGATAAAAAGAAAAGAAGCACTTATCTTCCTTTCTGGAGGTCTTGCCCGATGACCCGATTTCAAAATGAAACCTACTTGGAAGCGCACGAATTCCCCTTTCATCTCGAGCAGTACACGTTCAAAAAAAAAGAATCCGTCAAGCCACATTCACACGAATTCGTCGAGTTTGTGTATGTGGTAGAGGGATCGGGTCGCCATATCTATGCAGGAGCGGAGTACCTTATTCAAGAAGGTGATGTATTCGTCATCGAGCCAGATGTGGAGCATGCTTATTTCGTGGATGAACATCTCATCGTTTACAACATACTGTTTGCTCCATCTATTTTAAGTCACGAGCTGCAGTCGTTATCCAACGTAACGTCGTTCGTCGACTTTTTCTATGTGGAGCCTTTTCTGCGGCAGTCCGTCCATTTTCAGTCTCATCTTAGGCTGAATCCACACCAAAGGATTGAGATGAAATTGCTGCTTGACCGCATTCTTAACGAGTACACCGAGAAGATGCTCGGCTATCGCCTGCTCGTGAAGACTAGGCTCATCGAAATGTTCGTATTCCTCAGCCGTTGTTACGATCAAATGCTGCATAAACCAATGACGGCGCTAGCCTCTGAGCATAAAATCATTGAGCGCGTAGCCGAGTT
The DNA here is from genome assembly GCF_964253335.1 of Paenibacillus sp. LjRoot56. Taxonomy (NCBI): domain Bacteria; kingdom Bacillati; phylum Bacillota; class Bacilli; order Caryophanales; family Paenibacillaceae; genus Paenibacillus; species Paenibacillus sp. LjRoot56. The sequence goes on along the minus strand of NZ_CAXURV020000001.1, from coordinate 862,962 downwards.
TATCGAGCTGCATCACGCGAATCCGCTGTCGCTTGCCCAAGTCAGCCAGATGTGCGGCATGAGTCAGTCCGCCTTCACCTCTAGGTTTAAGCAGTACATGGGCAAGACCTTCATCGAATTTCGCAATGAAATTCGCATACGGATAGCGAAAGAGCTGATGCTTTCTACGAATAGCAACATTTTACTGATAGCACAAGAGGTCGGCTTCGACGACTTGAGCTTTTTCAATAAGCTTTTTAAACAGATGCATGGAATCTCGCCCGGCAAATTCCGCAAAAGTCAGAAGGAAGCTTAACGTCAGCACCTGCCTAAACAAAGCTATTCGAATCTATCCGATCGCACGAATCTGAATATCCCAATCCGCCAACTGCTCATGGACCGCCTCTACTTGAATTTCTAGCGGAACAGCAACGTGCATCACTCGTTTTCCCTCTTCCTTGGACCACGATACATCGATACGCCCATAAGCAGTCGGAACGCTCCCCTCTGCCCAGAGCAGTTCAGTCACAGGCGGGGCGATTCGAATTTTCCGGTAGCCCTCCTCTAATTTCTCAATGCCCAACAGCTGATTACCAAGGACAAAAGCTGGCGCAGCTGACCAAGCATGCGCATGACTCCTTGGGAATACCTGAAAGGTTTCCCACGTAGTGGTGGCGCCATATCGGATCATTTGCCCCCAATCGGTCTTAATTTGCGCCAGTGTGCGATCCAGTTCACCGAAACGCTTCCACACCTCAAACAAATAGAACGAGAAAAAGGGAGAGCCAATTTGAATCCAATCCTCTGGTGGGTTCAGCAGCAGAGGTTCGATAACCGCTGCCTGTCGCTCTCCCAGGCAGCCCGCCAGATACAGCAACACATGTGTCTGGAGACTTGTCGTTGTCGAAGGCTTACCGTTACGGTGAATACCGTCTAGGTAGACTTGAGCCTCATCGTCCCATAAATGTTCAATAAGCGCCCGCTTCAAACTCGCTGCGTGATCATGCAGCGTTCTCGCCTCGGTGTGTAGTCCCAACGATTCCGCCATCTCTGCTGCGATTTGGTGGCACTGGGCCAACTGCGCCTGCTGCGCTGTGACGACACCAACCGATGGAATATCGATTGGCGCCCAATCTAGCATATTCCAAGAACTAGTATCAAACAGGCTATCTTTGTTGAGAAAGCCCCTATACGCTTCAAGTGTTATCCTGATTTCCGGATAGATGACCTCGATGAATGTATGATCACCGCTGTAATCCACATACTCCTTACAGGCGATAATCCAACTAAAGGTCCACATCGGAATCGCCGCCTGCCAATCCGTAGGGAATAAGGCAAGCAGAAGTGGACTTTGACGCCGCGAACGAGGTACCATTTCCAAGCAATGCCTGACCAGCTCATAGGAACCGAACAACTGATAGTTAACAAGTGCGCTCACTCGGCAATCTCCTACCCAGAATACCTGCTCATAGGTGGGACAATCGACGAACGTATCCTCCATGCACATGTGCGATGTATGTCTGGAGATTTCCCAAATGTCATTCAGCAAGGGATCTGAACAGCGGAATAACGCTTTATCCGTGGCAGGGTAACTAGATTGGTGCAGCTGAACTCGGTGAATCCTTATCTGCATATTAGCGTTACGCACCGCCACGATCACATATCGGAAGCCCATCCGGGTGAAGCTCTTGAACACCTGTCTACCTTCACGGCATATGTATCGGAATGAATTATTGCAGCCGGATGTATAGGCATTGGCGCCATTGACGCGGTTCTCGAAGCCATAAACATCGATCACCGCCCCTTGGGGTGCATCAACTTCTAGTTCAATCGTACCTACATAAATTTTCCCGAAATCCAATATGATTTCGAGATCTCCGCCTTCTACGGTATCAGGAAGTACTGTAGGCAGCAGATGATCATGGAGCATTCGCTCCAGCTGGTTCGTAATGGGATAGTGCTTGACGAATCGTTTACGCATCATCAACGAATAGATCATTTGATTAACGAGCACATGCCTAGGATGAACATTTTTGCACATGTCATGGTACGCCTCGAACGCCTTCAAAGTGGAGCAAGCCCCGATTTCCAGCAGCAGCGCATGTTCGTGATTCAGACCTGTTCTCTTCTCAACGCCCCCGTATACTGGCTTAAAACCATCGGCATACGATTCTATCGTCTCGAATGGGCCAATGGTTACGAATGAGGCATCTTGAACACCACTAATTGGATGAGCAAACTGTAGCTCCGAATCGAAATCGAATTCCATATGGCAGAACAAATCATTATGAACGCCGCAAATTTCCATCATGAACAGATGCTCTCCGGCAGCCAGCTGTATCTCGTCATTATGAACATACCAGCGGTCATCGATCTTGAACCGTCCCTGAACACCGTTCCATTTGGAATGTGCAAATGTTAAACGACCTTTGGCTTCTGTCTCAGCCACCAGCCTAACGGCCAAAAACCCGCTGAATATCTTCGCATTCGCATCGCGCGAGCCTGGATACAGATTATCCCGCATATTGATGGATATCACTTGGAGGATGGGTGCAATTTCACTAAGTGCAAGGATCTGCTTCGGCCTGACGATCTGTGTGGACAACGGCTCAATGACTCGGGGATACAGTCTTCCCCAAGGTGCGCCGCCGTAGGGAGCAACAACCTCACTCCTCACCCAACTCTCGTCATCGTAGGAAGGAAACACCCATTGTTCACTCATCGCATTGGCATCGTATATTTCCATCCAACCCAAATTCACATTTCGTTTGACGACATCAGCATCATATCCCTCATGCCGCTGACAGAGCCATGTTTCATCTGTGCCGATCACTTGAATACCTTCGCTGCCCTGCAAGCATAATTCAGCAATAAGACCCGCTTCATTCTCAATGTATTGATAATTGGAATGACCATAGTGCCAGACCTGCACGGCAATGACATTCGTAACTGGTTGCAATAGGTGAGTAATATCAAACTCATCGTAATACCAGTGATCCGCTGTGGAACGAATAGGTCCTTCTCCAAGCTCCGTTCCATTTACCCATAGCCTATACCTAGTATCCGCAGAGATAGACAGTATCGCTCGATTAGATACGTCTGACTCGTATGTAAACGTTTTCCGAAAAAGGATGTGCTCATTAATCGGTCTTCGGTCTCCCGACTTCCATATCCAATTCGCCTGTTCGAACATGCGGCGCTCCCCACTTTCTGTAAAAGTTATTCGTATTCTTCGAATATCCGTGCTTCGATTCGTTCTGCTATTTGGACATGCAGTGCGCGATCCGGGTGATTGATGCCATTGGCCAATCTAGCATGAGGTGCTTGCCCCTTCAGCAACCAGTCTTCGAATAGTGCATATATGTCCACGTAAGCCAGCTTTTCTTGCTCTAAATACTCCTTCAGCGCTAGGGTATACAGCCGTAAATATCCTTTCTCTGCCGTATCTGTAAAGCGAGGCAATACGGTTCGATCCTTCTCATGAATGTTATCGTTGTCCTGCAACATCATCATGTTTGGCGTAAGTAAAAGGAGATCTGCTTCTGTATCTCGCTTCACAGTTCGCACTAACGCGTCCATTTTCTCCAAATATGGCTTAAGCCCTGCCTCCCCAGCATGACAATCATTTACGCCGAAGCCAATGGTCACAAGATCCGGTTGATACGCAATCACATCTCGCTGCCATCTCTCTTCCGACTTAACAGCCGTATCACCCGATACGCCAGCATTGATGACATTCATAATCGTCGTAGGATACCGTTTAACGATACGACTCTTTAGCAGATTGTGGTAGACTTGCACATGCTCGATGGTAGCGTATTCCATACATCCTTGGGTCACACTATCACCGAAGGCCACGTAGGTAACGGGACGAGCCCGCACATCTTCTGCTTTCTCCTTTAGACGCTTATGGAATCTGGCAAAAGCACTCATAACGGATCGACCAACGTATCCGGATTATGATAGTTACGTGGCCAATTGAACGGCTTTAATTGCTGCAGCAACTCTGGCGGCAACGGCTTGCCGTCCGACACTTTGAGATTGACTTCCACTTCGTTCACGTTGCGCATCCCCGGAATGACGCAGCTTACAGCTTCATCCGACAGACAGAAACGAAGCGCCACTTCAGCAAGCGTCATCGTCGCATCGTATTCACGGATCATCCGTTTGATCGCATCCACCTTCTCCAGTGTCCGCAGGAAACGATCGCCATTGAAATAGGTACGTCTAACATCGCCTGGTGCGAACGTATCGTAAGTTTCCGGTGTCCAGCTGCCGATCAGTGAACCTTCGTCAAAGGGGACCCGGGCAAGAATAGCCACGCCATTCTTCTTACATACAGGTAACAGTTCCTCTGCCGGCCTCTGTTCAAAAATATTATAAACAACCTGCTCAGCTTGGATCAGCCCAGCCTCTGCTAGCGCAATGCCGTCCTGCGGACGATAATCCCGAATGGACACACCGAATTCACGGATTTTGCCTTCCTTCTGGAGCTCCATCAATGCCTCATGCCATTCTAGATCCTCTAACCCCTTAGGGAACCAACCATGCAGCTGAAATAAATCAATGGTTTCCACACCTAGCCTTGTCAAGCTGTCTTCGCACTGCTTGCGAATGTGAGCTTTGGGATAGCGCCCTATCATAGCTGGATTAAGCTCATTCGGATGTGGCCATTGAACGGGCTGCACCTTGGAAGCTATATAGATATGATTGTGGTGCCATTCCTTGAGTGCCTGACCGATGACTTCCTCAGAGTGGCCTTTCCCATACATTTGAGCTGTATCTACCAGGTTGATTCCCCGATCCCAGGCTTCAAGCAGCGTCTTAACTGAATCACGGTCATCCACTTGACCGAAAGCCCCGCCACCCCCAATCTGCCAGCCTCCGAAACCAACCTCTGAAATGTCCCATTGCGTATTGCCAAATTTCCGATATTGCATAAGAAGCATTCTCCTCCCTCGAATCACCTTTCAGTATAAGGCGTTTACGAAGCGATTTTCTTGGTCGATCTGCCAGAAAAAGCACGCCAAATTCGAACTTCACAGCTCAGAACGGATGAGGTAGAATGTAGGAAATTCCGGACATTCCCACGTATCTGCGTCCGAATACATGGAGGGACGAAACGTATATGAAGGAGGAATTGATTTCTATGCGAGGCGAACATCATTTAAGTTTTACCGAGGATGGGGCGTGGTGTTTCTTCGCTGATCCACGGGCAGTCCGTTATGTCGGGCAGCATGACCGTACTTATGTCGGTTGGTTAACGAAGCACGGCGACGTCATGATCGGCACCTACGATCATCGTGATGGGACACTCCACGCCGCAACGATAAAGCCAAGTCTACAGAAGGATGATCATGCGAATCCCTCGCTATTTGTCCCAACCGATGGACGTGCGATCATCTACTACTCTGCTCATAATGGGAAGACGATGTATTACCGTCAAATGGAAACGGCAGAGGATATCGCATCCTTTGGCGCTGAACAAGAACTTCCGGAGAATACGAGCGGCATGCATGGATATACATATCCCAATCCGATTTATCTCCACCAGGAACAAAAGCAATATTTGTTCTGGCGTGGCGGTAATTTCAAACCCAATTTCAGTTCTTTACCCGATAAAGAGGGGACATGGTCGGAACCCCAAACCTTAATAAGGGGAGACGGAGCGCGCCCTTACGTCAAATACGCTGGCAATGGGAAGGATACCATCTGGTTTGCTTTTACCGATGGACACCCCAATATAGAACCGCACAACAGCATCTACTGTGCTTGCATCCAAGATGGCATCATCACTCATTCGGACGGTTCAACCATTAAACCGCTATCCGACCTGCCTATGCTTCCCCGTGAAGCCGATGTGGTGTTCGACGGAATCCTGCACGATACGAAGGCATGGATCTGGGATATTGCGGTGGATGCCCACGGTCGTCCTGCCATCGTATACGCCGTCTTCCACTCAAATACGGATCACCGCTATTGGTACAGCTATTGGAACGGCGATGCCTGGGAGAACCATGAAATGACAGCCAGCGGCTCCTGGTTCCCGCAAACCGAGCAAGGCGCCGTGGAACGGGAACCCTTCTACTCAGGCGGTCTTATTCTCGATCATGCCAACCCGGCCAACGTGTATCTATCGCGTTCGGTCAATGGTATATTCGAAATCGAGCATTGGCATACGACAGATTACGGTAAAACATGGGAATCGACTGCCGTAACCACTGGGTCTTCTCACAACAACGTAAGACCCGTCCTAGCTAGGAGCAACGGGCAAGAAGACGCGCTCCTTCTATGGATGCATGGGGATTATGTGCATTTTACCAACTACGAGACAGCTTTGAAGATGAAGTTGGTCAGGAGGAAACGGTAGGGTTTCACCTCATAAACCGATCACAACAAATAAGCCCCTCATCCTTCCTATTGAAGGATGCAAGGGCTTATTCATGCGAATAATGATGGGCTCATTTTACATCAACGACGAAAGGCACTGTAAACACTTCTCCGTTATGCTGGAACTGTCCCCACAACTTATAGACTCCCGCTTCTGGGAATGAGGTCGCGAACTTAGCAACAGGACCTGTCGCCTTCTCCTCAAGGGGGTGTACATGAATGTACTGCTCAGCATCGGCTGACAGAATCACAACATGGCCTACGGCGCCTAAGTATGGCTGCAGATTTGTGATCTCCTTGTTCGTCTGAGCGTCTCGAATTGTAAAACTGAGCGTTACCTCTTCTTTGGTCTTCAAGCTGCTCAAGGAAAGTTCAACAGCCTTACCGCTAACCTCCTGCCGCAGCTTGGCATCCGCTTTGAGCACCGTATGCTCCGCCTCTTTACCGACAACCTTCACCCATTGACTGAGCGTAGTGCTCGTTCCGCCACTAGGAATAAAATCAGCAATGAGCTTATAATCCCCACCTGCATCGAAGCTTGTGCTAACCGTAAACTTGCCATTTCCTTGGTAGGTCGGATGGATATGTTGAAAGGACGATAGATTGTGATTCACAATTATCAAATGCAGCAACTTCTCATGATTCACTTGAAAATCAGTAACTGGTTTGCCGGCACCGTCCGCAATTTGGATCGTTAGTTCCGATTTCTCATTCGCTTGCAGACTTGTCGATCCGAAGGTGAACGATGCTTTCAGGTTCGTGGATGCCTCAGGCATTTTGCCCCCATGTCCGCTGTGTTCATCGCCACTTGCTGGGCTAGAGGCTGTCTCGTGACTGCCATGCTGACTCTTGCTCGAGGAGGCTTCTCTCGCACTGCCGCATGCGCTAAGTAACAGTACCGCGAGCATAGCTGTGATAAGCCCTATTTTATGAATATTCACGCGCTTCTCTCTCCTATATCTAAGGTCACAATTCGTTACGAATCTTCACACGTTGAAGACGCAGTGCATTAAGAACAACAGAAACCGAGCTTAATGCCATGGCTAGGCCCGCCACCCAAGGTGCCAATAAGCCAAGCGCAGCAATGGGTATACCTAACGTGTTGTATCCGAGTGCCCAGACCAAGTTTTGTTTGATGTTGCGCATCGTTTGGCGGCTCATGTAGATCGCATCCGGAATACTGGCTAAGTCCCCGCGCATGAGTGTCACATCGGCAGCCTCCATGGCCACATCCGTGCCCGTTCCGATCGCCATCCCGATATCAGCCGTCGCTAGCGCTGGTGCATCGTTAATACCATCTCCAACCATCGCCACTTTCTTTCCTTGCGCTTGAAGTTTTTTCACTTCTTCCGCTTTGCCTTCGGGTAGAACCTCCGCACGAACATGCTCAATACCCACTTGAGCTGCGATCGCTTTGGCTGTCCGTTCGTTATCACCGGTAATCATGATGACCTGAATGCCCATAGCCTTCAAACGGCTAACCGCGGCATGTGATGTCTCTTTGACGGTATCCGCTACAGCTACTATACCCCCGTACCCTTTATTGATGGTAACAAGCATAGCTGTTTTACCGGACTCCTCCAGCTTCGACATCGTGTCGTCTTCAGTACCCTTCACATCTACACCGAATTGCTCCATGAGACGTCGTGTTCCGATGAGCAGCTCTTTCCCTTCAACGACAGCTTTAATGCCATAGCCTGGGATGGCTTCGAATGATTCTACCGTGGGCAGTTCAACACCCTTTTCTCTAATCCCTGCTACAATCGCTTCTGCGAGGGGATGCTCCGAGTTTCTCTCCGCCGCGCCTACAAGTCGTAGGAATTCCGCTTCGTCACCTTCCGCGTATACATCGGTAAGTTCTGGCTTTCCTTTGGTGACTGTACCTGTTTTATCTAAAATGATCACATCAATCTGATGGGTCTTCTCCAGATGCTCGCCGCCTTTGAACAAAATGCCCAGTTCGGCCGCGCGCCCTGATCCCGCCATAATCGAAGTCGGTGTCGCTAAGCCCAGCGCACAAGGACAGGCAATAACCAAGATGGCTATAGCTTTTTCCAAAGCCCCTGCAAAATCGCCCGGTGTCACTACAAAATACCAGACTAGGAAAGCGATAAGGGATATTCCCACAACGATAGGGACAAAAATCCCTGAAATAACGTCGGCCACCCGTTGGATCGGCGCTTTCGAACCTTGCGCTTCTTCGACAACTCTAATAATTTGTGCCAGTGCAGTATCTTTCCCTACCTTCGTTGCTTGGATGCGAAGCATGCCATTTTTGTTAATGGTTGCTCCTATTACCGCATCACCAGGTTTCTTAGTTACGGGCAGACTTTCGCCAGTGAGCATCGATTCATCCACCGAGGATAAGCCCTCGAGTACTTCTCCATCGACTGGTATTTTATCTCCAGGGCGGACAAGCAGGACATCCCCAGTTATCACTTCTTCAATGGGTATGTTGAGCTCTTGACCTTCACGGATAACCATCGCGGTCTTCGCCTGCAGCCCCATCAAAGACTTAATCGCTTCCGATGTCCGTCCCTTAGCCAAAGCTTCAAACAATTTCCCCATGATGACTAACGTAATCAGTACAGCGCTTGTTTCATAGTACAGAGACGGTCCATGATGCATGCCGGCTCCACCTATCACCCAATCGATCGTTAAATACAGACTATAGAAGTAAGCTGCTGACGTTCCTAGTGAAACCAGTACATCCATGTTGGCAGAGCCATTGCGCAGCGCTTTATAAGCACCTTCGTAGAATTGTCTTCCGATGTAAAACTGAACCGGCGTTGCCATCATCAATTGAAACCACGGATTCATGAACAATTCCGGTATCCAAATCCATGAGGTAAACGAAAAGTGGCTGACCATCGACCACAGCAACGGCAATGATAAGATCGCAGATAACAAAAGCTTTCGCTTCTGCTTTCCAATCTCTTGCTGCCTGTGTTCAGCGGGGTCGCTTTGCTCTTGTTTAGGAACAGCTTTGTAGCCAAGCTTCTCAACCCGCTTCTGCATATCAGATACCGTAAGATCAGCAGGATTGTACACGACATGGGCCGTTTCCATTGCAAAATTTACGGTAGCCGCTCTCACACCAGGTAACTTGTTTAAAGTCTTCTCTATCCGCTGGGCACAAGCCGCACAGGTCATGCCTTCAAGCTGTAAATCAACGGCTTCCTTCGCCGTATCATAGCCTAGCTTCTGAATGCTTTGTTCCATCTTGGCAGCATCGATACGACTAGGGTCATAAATTACCGTGGCTCGCTCCATCGCGAAGTTGACGTTGGCTTCCGTGACCCCTTCCAACTTGTTCAAACCCTTTTCAATCCGATTAGCACAAGCGGCGCATGTCATTCCCGTTATCTGCAGTGATGTTTGCTTGGTATTTGTTGCAGCATCAGCAGTTTCCATCATCTACACCTCTTTTAGTTGACGTCGTAGCCTTGATCTTCAATCGCTTCTTTAATCGCATCTTGCGTCAGCTTATTTTCATCAAATTCCACATGGACCGTTCCGTTCGCTAAGTCAACTTTCCCTGTAGCGCCTATCGTTTTCAAAGCTCCCTCAACGGAATTCACACAGTGGTTACAGGACATGCCAGCTACTTTCAACGTTACATTTTGCATCGTTCATTCTCCTTTATATATTAGATTTATTTCATCTTTGTGAGAAAACCTATATCGAGGCCATTCAATGATGAGCGACCGCGTTTATATGTAGGTTTTATCGCCAATAAGAAAGCTGTTTTCGGGAGACGAAAACTTATACTTTCTTATGTGGTAAAAGGTTACCGACTACTTCAGTTTGGCCAACTCGAAATTGTTCAACAACCTGATCTTACTTTTAGTATACCCCCCTACCCTATATAAGTCAAGTCGGAAACTTATTTACATCGTATACGAATATCGATTATATCTAACTTTTAGAGGATGAATTCGTACCCTAGAGCATATCCTATCAATAAAGCACCTTCGGAACATCCTGCCTAATTCGTTTAAAAAGCAATAGATCCGTGTAATTAAACACAGGAGGTGTTTTCTTATGAAGATCATGATCACAGCTGCAGAGGCTATAGAAAAAGGGGTTTGGCTAGAGCTCCTTCGTCTCTTCGGCAGAGATGCAGATGAGGATATTTGGCCTCAACAGGAGTTTATTCTAACGGAACAACAGGCGATTAATTTGAACCTTATCAAGAAATAGGGACACATAGCATCTAACTCACATAAGGACCTCACCTATTTGGTGAAGTCCTTTTACCTACGTTGGTAGGATCTCCAGATCCATCATTTCATGAGTTTATTTATCGTTGTTAGTAACTCGGTTATTACTTCTTCATCGCCTTCTTGAATGCGATCAATCACACAGCTTTTCATATGATGCTCAAGTAATTGCTTACTTACCCCATTTAACGCGGATTGGATGGATGAAATTTGATTCAGCACATCGTCACAGTACGTATCTTTCTCAATAAGCCCCTTAACACCACGAATTTGCCCCTCGATCCGGTTCAATCGGGTGATTAGATTACTCTTGGCTTTATCGGAATGGTGACTCTTTCGTTCGCTTGAAGTTGCACACATGTCGTGTGAGTGGCTCTCCTCCGTCATCCCAATCACTCCTTTGTTGATTGCATTTTATCATAGCCCCCCACCCTATGCAAACGACAAAAGGAATGAATAATAGCTCCATGCAATTGATTCAAAACTCCGAGCCAGATAAGAAAATTTCTAGAGACCTTAGCCTAATACGTTAAAAAAGACCGGGAACACTTCTTACAAGTGCTTCCGGTCCCTATGCTATCTCTTCTTTATGGATAGACTTCCATTTCCCATAACGAGTAACCATATTGCGTATTACGTTGTGTGCCTGACATTTTTACATACCGTATATTTTGCTGTGTTAAACCGATATTACGTATTTCTACTTTTTTGTAGGCATTGGCATTACCTGGCTCTTTTATCCCACCTTAGGCGCAATAGATGGTGACACCATAGCCAACCGGTTTTTCATCGATAGGAATAAAGTAAAGATGGCAAGGAATGCCACAACGATAGCCAGAATCCATATCGCGTTGTTGAAGCCGAACGCTGTAGAAGCTACCCCGCCACCATAGGCGCTAAGGCCTTGGAACAAATAAGCCACAACTAACACTGCTGAGATAAACTGTACGCGATACTGAACAGGCGAGTTGATAACGACAATCCCGATTCCCCCTGCTGCAGAGAACCCATAGCCAAGTCCACCTAGGACCGACGAGACCATGAACAGAGCGAAAGAATGTAATTCCGAAGCGGTAACCAACATAACGACTGTCAAAAAGACAGCAATCATACCAGCACGAATGGATGTTCTTGGGCCTAAGCGCCCTGCAATTGTTGCACTAACAGCACCAAGCAGATACGATATCGACAGAACCGTTCCGATCACTAGAATGTCATTCGTTCCAACGACATCACGTGCAATCTGCGCTCCTAACGATAAAAATACGGCACCATTTGCGAAACCCGCTCCTACTGCTAATGCGGCTAATGCGTATAACCCCCATTGTCCTGGCGGGATTTGAATGCCTTGCGGCTTCCAGCCCGTTTTCCTGACAGTTTTATTTTGAGGAATGAAGAAACATAAGATCATACTAATCAACACAATGGCTGTCAAAACCCAGTAACTAAAATGCAGCGGTGATGGGGCATATTTGATAAGAACTGCACCGATAATCGTTGCAAAAAACAGCCCACTAGCTTGTGTGATTGTATTAATGGATCCAGGGAATTTCTGATTAGACTTCGGATTAAATTCGACAAGTGCCGCGGCACCAGATCCTGCTGTCAGTCCAACTCCAATTCCTTGCAGTATACGACCACCAAATAGCCAAAATACATTCGGAGCTGAAGCAAAAGCTAGTGCGCTTATGAGTAGAAAAATAAGTCCGATTAATAACGTGTTCCTACGGCCAATGTAATCTGAGATATTTCCTAATAGAATAAGGACCAGAATAAGTACGATCGGATACGTTGCAAAAATTCCTGTCGTTACTGCCTTAGAAAGATGCCACTCCGAAGCATAAATAGGAAAAACAATCGAAGGAGCTGTACTTGCCCACAAGCTAACTATTAAGATCCAGGCTACAGCCCAGAAAGCCGCTTTTGTTGACAAAGTTTTCATTCACGTTTCCTCCTTCAATAGTATTTTCATATCTTGTTTAATCTACTCGATTTTTATGATTTACTCCTTAGCCTGAAACAACTGCGGATACAAGCTTGCCACTCCACCTGCAAGACCTTTCTGCACTTTACGACTTGTATCGTCAGCTACGATTTCCAAACTATCGGCTTCAATGCTGTCAATAGCAATTTTGGCGATATCCGTAGGATTAACTTTTGGCGCTTGAATATCCGCAGTCATATCCGTATCCATAAACCCGACGTGCAGACTAGCAACTCTTATGTTACGAGGAGCCAAATTCAGTCTCAGTACGTTAGTCAACCCCCACTCTGCCGATTTAGCAGCGGTATAAGCTCCAGCGTCTCCGATGCTGAACCAAGACAGGGCAGATAGCACATTCAATATACTGCCTCCTCCATTACGTTCAATAATAGGTGCAAATGCACGAGTCATAGCAAGCGTACCGAACACATGCGTATCGAATTCAAGATGAATAGTTTCCAAATCACTCTCAAGCAACGATGCACCCGTCGAGGATCCTGCGTTGTTAAGCAACAATGTCACATCCGTTGCTACCTCCGCGGCCGCAGCGACCGATTTCGGATCCGTAATATCTAATTGGAGCGGAATAGCACCAGGGATATCTATGGTTTCAGGGTTTCTAGCACCCGCATACACTTTAACCCCTCTAGCAATCAATTCAATCGTTAATTGACGGCCGAGACCTCTGTTCGCTCCTGTTACTAATGCAATTTGATTTGTCATGTTCATTGTAATTCCTCCAGTTCATATTTATAATTATTTAAGAATGATCGTTCTTTAAAAGATCAAAAAAAATGCCTTTAAGTCCACCATGAAATTCTTACACTTCAGTGCAGATTTAGCGTTCGACCTTTCAAGCGTTCTACATCTCCCCTACGCCATATAGCATACCTCATTTAAGAATGATCGGTCAATAACTATTTCTAACCATTCCTTATCCAATCGAATTTCTTTCATATATCTGCATAGCACCCGCGGAAAAAAGAGATAAATTAAAGAATAATCATTCTTTAATCAACAAGCAAACACCGACGACTATGTCATCTTTACACTAAGATCGACATAGCCACCGCAGCTGCATCCTCCAACATTTTGCGATCTGTTGCTGTTTTGGCCATAACGTGCAGACCGTGTCTTGTATTTACGAGAAACCGTGCAAGCTCACGAATGCCAAACTTACTCTTGAGTGCCCCTTTTTGTTGCGCTCGAATCAGGAAATGATAGAACGTCGTTTCCAAATCGAGTGTATGAGCTTCCACACGCAATGCTATAACAGGATCGCTGGTACCTATGCCCATTGCCGTGTTCGTCACAAAACATCCGCGGCGCTGATGCTCATCGCTTAGTGATACATCGATCAGCTTCGTAAAAAAGCGCTGCAAAACCTCTTTGGGTTCACCTTCCTCCTCCAAAATGTAATACACGCGCTCTTTCGCAACCATTCGAAAACGGTCCAAGCAGGTTAAGAATAATTTGTGCTTATCCCCGAACGTATCATACAAGCTTCCGCGATGAACACCAGTATGCTCCACCAAGTCTTGAATGGATGTTCGTTCGTAACCTTTCTCCCAGAACACCTCCAACGCTTTATCTAGCGCAGCTTCCTGATCAAACTCTTTAGGTCTTGCCATCTGAATAACCTCCTTTCCCTAATACTTGCTATCATACATGTTTAAGAATGCTCAGTAAAGAATGGACAAAAAAACGATTTGACAAACGAAATCCAAATCAATACATTTAGTTAGTGTTCTAATGGTTAGACTTCTAACCACACTCGTCATCGCGGATGCGGTTGCCTTCCTCGTCGGGGCGGTCATGCTCTATGTGCTGCGGAATAAACTACAACCGGATTTAGCGCAGTTGGTGCATTAGATAAACTTTCTTGGATTACTTTAGGAAAAAACGCCTAGCGGCGTCCCTGGAGGAAGCTATTCCGTACACCCACTGGGTAACGCAATAGCTTCTTTTTAATTTTATTATCTCTATGTAAGGATATTACTTGGTATCCGAATAAAACGACCGAACGTCGTATATAGTATTCCTACACTTAGCACTTTTACTTTTTCATGAACCTGCTTATCCAACCATCAGCGATGCTTTAGTCCATAAAATGCAGCTTCAACCAATTGTTTTACAAACGTATCATGCAAAGGTTCACCTGTAACCAGCAGACGATAAAAAAGAGGACCATAAATTAAGTCAACACAGATCGCTAAATCAAGCTCTTGTCTTAGCTCTCCTCGTTCTATCCCCTTATGCAAGATCGTAAGCGCTTCTGATCTGCGAGGGAGGATGTAACGGGTCCGGCAAGCTTCCATTAAGATAGGATCAACTTGACCCTCACCGATTAGCGCTGCAATTATATGCCCTTCTTGACTAACCATGAATCTACATAGGTTCGTAGCATGGATTAACACGTCTTCGAATACTTTTCCTGAATCTGGGACTGGCAGCCTGTCGGTTGCCGCGTCTAAGAAACCATCCATCACCACAGCGGCTTTATTAGGCCACCATTTATAGATAGTAGTTTTACTGACTCCCGCATGCTCCGCAATCTTTTCAACAGTGACACCTTTGAATCCATGCAGCAAAAGAAGCTCGTAGGAAGCAACCAGAATGGACTTTTGAGTATTCGGATCTCGTGGTCTTCCTCTTTTCGATGACATTGTGTCCTCTCCTTCGCCCGGCAAATATCTCTAACTTAGTATAATAATTTTGTTAAAGTTGATAAAGTTATATATTTTTCTATTTACAAAACGATACGTTCAGTATATATTAATTTCATCCTAATAAGTAGACGAAGCGTTCAGTAATTAGCGAGCATTAAATTATAGCTGACAAAGGATGATGACTATGATTCAATCAAATGTTCATAATAAGAAAAGCATTTCAAATGGAATGATGTTTCTTCTAGCCGCGGCATGCGGTCTTATTGTTGCCAACCTATATTATTCCCAAACACTAGTAGGCCCGATCAGCTCTGACTTGAGTCTTCCTTCAGGAAGCGCGGGCCTTATTGTAACCATTACGCAAATTGGGTATGTCGCTGGCTTACTATTCATCGTGCCTTTGAGCGATATGTTGGAGAATCGCCGACTTATCGTTGCTCTACTTGCTTTTATAGTTCTTGCCTTATCTGTAGCTGCCTTTTCTCGAGGGACTTTTCTGTTCATGTCCGCATCGCTCATGATTGGGCTAGGCTCTGTCGCCGCGCAGATTCTAGTACCCTTCGCCGCTTATTTATCAACCGAAGAACAGCGTGGCCGCGTGGTCGGCAATGTGATGAGCGGTCTCTTGCTCGGCATCATGTTGGCACGTCCGGTTGCAAGCTTAATTGCCGGCGTGTGGGGATGGCAAGCGATCTTTGCCATTTCAGCTGGACTCATGGTACTGTTGGGGATTTTACTAATAAGTCGATTGCCCGAGCGGCAGCCTGGGAAAGGTCTGACCTATGGTCAATTGGTGGTCTCTCTGCTCAAATTATTCAAACAAACCCCTATACTCCGTCGTCGTGCTTTCTATCAAGCTTGTCTATTCGGAGCCTTTAGCTTGTTCTGGACAACAGTGCCATTGCGACTAGCGGACCAATACGGGATGTCCCAACAAGGTATAGCCCTGTTTGCCTTAGTAGGTGTTGCCGGAGCCATTGCAGCTCCTATTGCAGGAAGGTTGGCTGATAAAAACTGGAGTCGAGCCCTTACGCTCAGCGCCATAACCATTGCTGTTGTATCCTTCATCATCCTTGCTCTGGTTCACAGCAAATCAAATGTTTCACTCGTGTTGCTTTTCATTGCAGCGATTACACTAGATATGGCCGTTTCCGGTAATCTTGTTGTTGGACAACGAGCGATTTATTCGTTGGGGAATGAAACTAGAGGGCGGCTCAACGGCCTTTTCATGGCTATCTTCTTTATCGGGGGAGCCGTAGGATCTTTCGTAGGTGGCCTGACCTATGCGCATGGGGGTTGGGTGGTAACAACTTGGTTCGGTGCATTGCTTCCATTCCTTGCCCTCTTATACTTTTTTACTGAGTCTAAAGCTAAAGCTTAAAGTTATAGGCCAAACTCAACTACAAAGAAAAAAGGCAAATTGACTGCATCAATAGCAGTCAATTTGCCTTTTTATAAATTTAATTATTAATTAAATTATGAACTTTAGAAAAGTATTTGTATTTAATTTAGAAAGCATCCAAAAATTTATGAAATTGGATGAACTTTTCGAAGAAAAATTGTTTGCTTATATAATTGCATCAATATTCTAATCCAAAAGCGAGTCCCTAAGTATCGAGCGGTCATTTGATGTGTGCCTGTTGCTTTGTGTATCGTCAGATATTGAGTAGCTGTCAGTGCTGTCGAGCCAATATAGCCTACAGAGAAGGGAATATAGAAGTGATCGAAATTAATGGATAGGCTTGCTGTCATAATTAAAACAAAAATAGTTGGAGGATCATAAATGCTCTATGAGTAACGATATCTTTCCCAAAACGATTATTAAAGAGAGTTTGTCCTACCCAGGCCCACCAGATTGGAATGAAAATAAGAACAAACTTAGTTAAATATTCAATGGAAATGGTACCTTAATCGGCATGCGTTAAGACACTGTTCGCTTTTGATACTGCTGATACAAAAAGTAGTTCGTAAAAAAGCTCCAACCAGGTTACTTTTTTCTCAACCATAACTTCAAAACTCCGTTTATTTGACGCGATGTTCACTTAATAATGAGGTAAAGGACTATCGGTGTAATGTTCGATAGCCCTCAATTTATTTATTGATTTAGCATTATCATTTATCTACTAAATAAGCCGCAACTTCAGCTAATCGTGAAGCGTATCCCCATTCGTTATCGTACCATGTTGCGACAGATAGGAGTCCTCCCTGTACTTGCGTCAGAGGAAGGTCAATGATGGAGGAATGGGAATCGCCTACGATACGGGAAGATGCCCATTCACCTTCTAAAACATCCAAGACTCCCTTCAACTGGCCATCTGTGGCGGCACTACGGAAAATATCGTTTACTTGTTGTGCCGTACACGGTTTGTCCGTAACAAGGTTTAATTCAGCAATGCTTCCAGTACGAGTCGGAATTCGATATGCCTTACCTGTAATCTGTAAATCATCCCATATGAATTTAAGGGCCCTTGCGGCTCCAGATGAAGATGGAATGATATTTTCCGCAGCGGCCCACGAATCCCGACGATCCTTCATAGGCTGATCCGTAAGTGATTGCGTGTTTGTATAGGAATGGACGGTCGAAAATAGACCGTATTTGATTCCGAAGTTTTCTCTTACGATTTTGACGACTGGAGCCAATGCATTTGTCGTACAACTCGCCATACTTATGATTTTGTGTTTTTCCGGGTCGAAGCTATCCAAATTTATCCCTTTTAGCAATACAGCATCACAATCTTCAAGGCTCTTACTTGGCCCACTAACCAGTACTCGATTTGCACCTCGATCCAAATGCAGTTGAGCAATAGCACGGGTAACGGCTCGGCCTGTACAGTCGATTACCAGATCTACATCCAGGGCCTTCCAATCTGGAACTTCTTTAGACGAATTGATAAACTGAATTTCCCGTCCCCCGATAACCATTAGACCATCCCGTCCGGAGACATATTCTGGCCAGCGTTTATAGTTAGTGTCCACTTCGAAAAGAGCAGCAAGCATCGCTTCATTTTTAATATCTGAAATTGAAACCGGAACAAAAAGTTGATTCTGCAAAGCGACTCTTAATAATTGCCTTCCAATACGCCCAAATCCGAATATCCCTATTTTGCCCATAGTTCATTTAACCTCCATAAATTGTTTAATAAAGTTTTCTTAGCAATCCATGAATTAAATGCCAAATTCATTCGGAATATACTCGATCCGAGACTCGGCGAAAATAGTAATCTGCTTGAGCCGATCGTTGTACGTCACAGGACCATTTTTAACATAAAACCAAATTTTTTTCACAGTTTGATCATCGAATTCGCGAAAAAGAAACACATTTAGTTCCTGTTTCCAACGGAGAATCTCTTGAATATCCACATCCTGTGTAATGATTAAAGTAATTCTCCAACCCTGACCAATAGGTGTCACCGAATATTCCGTGGGTCTTTGTCCGGTATGAATAAATGTCCTGCCTCCAACGGAATGCCTTACAACAATTACCTCTTTCATAAGAACCCTCCTATTCGTTCTTAGGGAAGGTCAATCAGCATTAGAAATGCATCTTCCTCCGCCGTGATACTCAAGTGAGACAATGATTCGATTCGGGCCGTATCCCCTTCACCTAAACGAGTATGATTCACTGCTATTCGTCCCTCAATGACGAATAGAAATATACGGCGTTCCTCTTCCTGCCGAAAGATGATATTTTTGTCTTTATCCAACCTGCATAAATAGAGCGTTAGGTCTTGATGGATTTTAACAATCTGCTCTGATCCCTGCGGATCAACGATGGGGAGCAAGGCATTCTTTAACTTCTCCGAATTGTACCTACGAGTTTCATAGGAAGGATCTAATCCCCGTTCATTTGGCATGAACCACAATTGAAGAATTCTCATCGGCTCACTCTGCGAAGCGTTGTATTCAGCATGAACGACTCCGGACCCCGCGCTCATTCGCTGTACTTCCCCAGTTGTTGTTACTTCCATATTACCCAAGTTATCTTCATGACGAACGGACCCTGCAAGTACGATTGTCAATATCTCCATATCACTGTGCGGGTGGGCACCAAATCCTTTGCCGGGATCTACGTCATCGTCATTGCATACTCGCAAAACCCCAAACCCGGTGTTATTTAGATCATAATAATTGCCGAACGAAAAGCTTAAACGGCTGCGCAGCCATCCATGATCTACGTTAAACCGGGAATCGGCCGGGAATACTTGGATCATTTTAGAGCTCCCCTTATTAGTTATTTTTAAAATTGATTATAACTAACGAACTCACGAACGGGTTTACGATAACCTCGTGGCCGTTGTTTGGAGGTATCCTCCTTACCTATTCCAACCAATAAGACAGGCACATAACGATCAGGAATGTGGAGTGCTTGCCGCATTAATTCAGGATCAAAACCGATCATTGGACATGTATCCCAACCTCTTTCCTTTGCAGCGAGCATAAATAATTGTGCGGATAAGGAAGCGTTACGAATCGCCTCATCCCGCATAAAGCTTTCCCCTCTATCTTCATAAAATCTTGTAACAGATTCAATTGTCATATTGTATTCTTGTTTATTAATAACTCCTAGATTAAGAAATCCTTCATTTATTCTTGCTACATCCTTATAGGCATCCATGCTGCCAAGCACTAAAATTGCTGCCGATGCCGATTGAACCTTATACTGTTTAAATGCAGCTTGATATACGTCTTCTTTGACATCGGGGTCATTCACCACCACATAATGAGTATGCTGTAAATTAAATGCCGAAGGGGAAAATTTCACAAGATTAAAAATCTCGTCAAGATCTCGTTCAGATATTTCTTTTCCTGGGATAAATTTATTTGCAGATCTTCGCTCTTTAACCACTGAAGTAAAATCGGTCAATTGAACACATTCCTCTCGGGATAAAGCATCAAATTTATTACTCTATCACACGTACTTGGATAGGTGATAAACCTTTTTCGATTTCTGCACGGTTAACCTCAAACCATTCCGGAAGCATCAATTTTTCACCTAATTCATCAGGCTGCTCATCAACTGCAAATCCGGGTGGATCCGTCGCGATTTCAAACAGTATACCGCCTTCTTCACGAAAGTAAATCGCATTGAAATATTGCCGGTCGATAATGGGTGTAGGATGAAGACCATGTTGCTCAACATGAGTTCTCCATGAAGCATGATCTTCACTATCCTTTGCGCGCCATGCAATATGATGAACCGTACCGGATCCACTGATGCCCCACTCCATTGCTGCAATGTTTACGTCAATAACATTTCCAATACTTCCCTTCGATTTATAGCGAATAAAGTCTTCATCTTGTTCCACCTTTTGAAGACCTAAGACCTGCTCTAGTACATTCATCGTTTTTTCGGGAGCGGTACTATAAAGGACAGCGCCTCCAAAACCTTTGATAGCTTTATCAATTGAAACACCACCGAACGACCAATGACTCAAATCCCCTTCCTCGCGCTCCACAATCTCTAGCTGTAAGCCATCCGGGTCTGAAAATGTTAAGTAATTCTCATCAAACCTCGTCTTTAAAGAATAAGAAACATGAAAGCTTTCTAGGCGCTCTTTCCAAAAATCGATTGCACCTAAAGGAACGACATATGTTGTTATACCGACCTGTCCACCACCTATACGTCCTTTACGACCCAATTCATATGGAAAAAAGGTGATTACTGTACCTGGACGACCTGATTCATTACCGAAATATAAATGGTAA
This sequence comes from Paenibacillus sp. LjRoot56, assembly GCF_964253335.1. Taxonomy (NCBI): domain Bacteria; kingdom Bacillati; phylum Bacillota; class Bacilli; order Caryophanales; family Paenibacillaceae; genus Paenibacillus; species Paenibacillus sp. LjRoot56. The sequence continues at coordinate 842,011 of NZ_CAXURV020000001.1, read as the reverse complement.
ACTTCTGGAGCGTCGAAGTTGATCGTTTTTTTTACAAGTCTCAGACCTAGTACTCCTGCATAAAAGTCCACATTTTTTTGCGCATTCTTTACAAAAGCCGTTATGTGATGGATCCCATCTGTATGTTTTTCCATTTTGTAAACACTCCTCGCATGATCTTTAACTGTTTGTCCTATCATATTGAAATTATTATTCATGAACAATTTCATTATTTCTATATCATGTATAGTCATTAGCTATATCTTCAGTGGCGAAGTTAATATAAGCATATTTATATTTTATATAGATAGATTCATATTGAAATCAGCTTATAATTTTATTTATAAGAGGCTGTCCCAAAAGTCATTTAAATGACTTTTAGGACAGCCTCTCACTTAGATAGATAATACAACTAATTTTATTAGCAGAACAAAATATCTTTCAATATGGTTTTCCTCTAGAGGAACGATACTATAATTTTAATCTATCGAACGTATAGAAAAAAGAGAATTGATTGATATATTACGTTTCAATACGATAGAAACATGCAACGGACTTCATAACTAGTTGTTTCAGATGCTGTCGTAACTAATAAAATGAAAGGTGGGATTCTACATGATAAATGACAAAATCGATTTGCTTACTTCAGGTGACTCTGCCATCATCCTTATTGACCATTAACCACTAATGTTATTTACTGTGCAAAGAACAGAAAGACAGGGAATGGCTAAAACAGTAAAAATATTTAATGACCCATTGTAGCAGACACTCGGTTGGAACCTCTGAGGCACGAAGGGGCAGCATAATTACCAAAATATGAACAAGTCAATAAAGTGTCTAATATTTCAATATAAAAGGAGCCAACAACCATGAAAAAAATACTTACAAGCCGTACAGTAACAACGCTAGCACTTTTAACTGCTGTCGTATCGACAAGCGCATTCGGAAATATGATCGTTGCAAAGGCAGAAACGTCTGCTGCGACTGCCGCTAGCAAAGACAAACAAGCCATTCAGGCAAAGGCGGTTCCGTCTCCAAGACTGCTGACACCAACGAACCATACGTTGCTTATGATCGACCATCAACCGCAAATGGCATTTGGTACATCGTCGATTAACATCCAAGAGTTACGTAATAATGTAACTGGACTTGCTAAAGCAGCTAAGGCTTTCAATGTTCCAACCATTTTGACAACGGTAGCTGCAAAGTCATTCAGCGGACCGATTTTCCCAGAAATTCAAGCAGTATTCCCTGATCAGCAGCCAATCGACCGTACAACAATGGATGCTTGGGAGGATCAACGTGTTGTAGATAAAGTGAACAGCTATGGTAATAAAAAGCTAGTCATTTCTGGTCTATGGACAGAGGTTTGTGATTTATCTGCTGCTCTTTCCGCGATTGATCAAGGATATGAAGTATATATTGTTACCGATACTTCAGGTGGTGTATCAAAAGAAGCTCACGACATGGCCATTCAGCGAATGATACAAGCTGGTGTAACACCAATTACATGGGAACAGTACCTGCTTGAATTGCAACGTGATTGGGCACGTTCTGAAACGTACAAAGCGACAACAGATATTGCTAAAGAACACGGTGGCGCTTATGGATTAGGTATTATTTACTCCCAAGAAATGTTTGGCGGTAATGAGGGACATTAATCGATAAGCATTCAAAATTCACGAAGTAAATATTACTTCGTGAATTTTTTTCATCAATCAATTGAATGGTTTCAATACGTGTTAAATTTAAGATACTAGGAAATTATATAAATTGATAAATGAAGCCATAGGAAGGGATTGGATGAAAAGTGAAACCAATTCAGGTAAACGAATGGCTAGACGAATACAATGACTATATGCTGCTCCATAAAATGTTCGGTGATCAAACATATTCTGACGAAGCAAAAGAAATATTGGAGAGCATGAAAATATATGTTTGTGCTGGGCTAGAGAGCAATTTGAGGAAGCTTTTTTTTAATTCCTATTTGTAATGGCCATAGTCGGCCAACTTTTTCGATTGTTCTAGAAAAAAGTCGATACATGTTTGAACCAAAGGATTGTTATAATGATGCTTCTTAAAAATAAGCTTGATCTCACGAACTGGCGTTGGATCTACAAGACGAATCATTTTCAATTTCTGACCAAAAAAGCTTTCAATTAAAGAAGCAGGTAAAATAGCTGCCCCCATCTTATGCATTACCATAAAAAGAAGAATTTCCGCAGAAGTTGACTCGAACTTTGATTGCAAAGATTTGGTAATCTTATCGCTACATATATGAAGTTGATCGATTAAACTTATCTCCCTAACAAACAAGGCAGAATCTAAATTTTCTAGCTCCTGAAAAGAAATAACGGTTCGATCTGCCCACGGATGATCCTCATAAACGACCAATGCTTGTTCTTCTTTATATAGGTGCATCATATGAATTTCTTTATTTGCTTCATGATTGTCGGTAATGCCAATATCGATACTACCATTTAATAATTGCTGTGATGTATTCTCTGCACTGACAAATTTCAATGTGATATCAGGATATTGTTCATGGAATTTTAAAAGCCAGGGTATTAAATAAAAAAAATCCATAGATGGGATGCCTAGTAAAAGTTTTTTTGTTCGAGTATTGCGTAACTCATAAGTTTCTTTCTTCGATTCTTCAATGAGCCTCATCACGAAAAGAGCTTTTTCGTAAAGTATTTCCCCGGCAGCTGTAATCTTAACCCCTCTACCCTCTCTCTCAAACAAAGGAGTTCCAACTTCCCCCTCTAAAAATCGGATTTGTTGACTTAATGTAGGTTGAGAAATCATTAAAACTTCTGCAGCCTTAGTATAGCTACCTTGTTTACAAATTTGAATGAAATATTCTAATTGTCTGAACATGAAGATTAATTCACTCCTATTTTTACAATAAAGTTGTATCGCACTTAAGCATTTGCCCGCTGTGGTGATGAGCGTGATCAGATGTTGCTCAACTTTGTAAACATTATATCAAGGAATCTGTCATGTAATATATCCGCTAGATTTCAGGTAAGGGTTGCTAGATTTTAGGGCTGGTGCGTTAAGAACACTATGCAATATCATCAATTTGGTTTTATATTATCCCTAACCACCCGCTTAGTTAATACTCTTAATTATACAGAAAAAAGGTACAGTCTCTTCAAAAACGAAGAAATCTGTACCTTACTTTTATACAAAGAGGGCCTGCTAAGTTCAGTGCATTCTTATCTCTCTTGGATTTCAAACAGCCTGCGCTGGCTTCGGTATTCCAGTGCTGTGATGCCTTCGGTATCCTTGAATATTCTCGTAAAATGCTTCACATTTTCAAATCCAACCTGATCACTGATTTCGTACACCTTCAAATCAGAGTGCACCAGCAGCTCCTTCGCCTTGTCCAGCCTTAACCGGCGAACATAGTTCGAGAAACTCTCACCGTAGTATTCTTGGAAGGCTTGGCTGAAATACGAGTAATTGAGTGAGAAGTGGTTGGACACGACCGCCATGTTCAAATCGTCGGCATAGTGCGTCTGCAAGTAGGCGAGAACTTTTTGCATCGTATTTGGCTCCGTAGGCGCTTGCTCTCTCCGATCTTGGATGAATCGATCCAGATTATTGAGAAGCTGCTCAGCAACTGCATAATAATGTTCAAATCGATCGAAATTCCCGATATGGCCAACAGAGGCGTAGTCACTTAATAGGCCAAGCACTTTATTTCCATATATGCCGAATACCTTGTCGAACAGCTCTTCATTGAGCAGCTGGCTAATCCGTTCCAGGTAGCCGATTTCACAGCAGCTAATGATACGAACATCTAGAATTTGATCGAGAAGCTGCTTCATTTCGTTACCTTTTCCCATTCCCATCAGATTCGACAATCGTTGAATCAACTCAACAGGAACGACATGCCGCTCATTGCGCTTACTTACGCTGGTGTAATCCAGCACATCGAGTTCTGGAAGTACAATACTGTATTTCAAGGTTTGTTTCGTTTGGCTATATGCCAACCTTATCTGCTGTATTCCTTGAACAGACTCGCTAATCGCGATTCGCAGCTGCGACTCGTCTACACTCAACCTCCACCGTTCCGTCAACTGGTAAAAGATAGCCGGATCGCGTGCGATCATAATCGTTCCGCCTTTTCCATCACGCGTAAGCATCCAATCCATATGCCCTTGTAACAGATCAGCGATTTGATTCCTGAAAGAAGCAGCATCCGTACTGCTAGCCTGTGATCCTTCACCGCGTCGCGTGAGCAAGCCCAGCGTATATCCTGCATCCAACCAGCTAAAGCCTGCCAGCTCCAGCTTGTTCTGTGTTATCGCATCACACACATCCTTCTGGGTCAAATGCTGGGTAACTAGCTCGGCAGCAACAAGGCTGGCATCTACGCCCGCCTTGTCTGCTCGCTCTTCTCTCATCCTTATCTCCCTAATTAATCGCTCCAGGACGGCAAACAAATCCTCCCGTATCACAGGCTTCACGAGATAATCCTTCACAGCATAGCGAATCGCTTTCTGCGCATATACGAACTGATTATAGCCAGACAGCAGTACAATCTCGGGCCTTACGGAATGCTCTTGCAGTTGCTCGAGCAGTTCGATCCCATCCATAATTGGCATTCGGATATCTGTGAACATAATATCCGCAGGCTCCTGGCTAAGCAGCTCCAGCGCCTCTTGTCCATTCTCGGCAAATCGGTAGTTGAACAGATTAGGAAATTGCCTCTCAATCACCGATTGCAAGCCCCTCTGAATGATCTTCTCGTCGTCGACGATTAGCAAGCTAATCATAGATTTCTAATCCCCTTCCATGACCCGATACGGCAAAGTCATGATTATGCGTGTATAGCTTCCTTCCTGACTCTCGATCTGAATCCCATATTCACTCCCATAGCTCATCACTAAGCGTTGGTCCACATTACGCAGACCGATTCCATTGCTTTCCTGGTTATTTTTGCAAACGACTAATTGCCGAACATCCTGGTATGCTGACTCTTCCATTCGAAGCATTCGATTCAATAAGCCCAGCTTCTCTTCCGGTATCCCGCATCCGCTGTCAGTGATCTCTATGACACAAGCTTGATCACGCCGGACGGCAGAGATCATAATGACAAGATTCCCGTCGCTGGAATGCATCCGGCTCATCCCATGCTTGATTGCATTCTCGACTGCGGGCTGCAGTGACATTTTGAGCGATTCCTGCATGAGGCATTCCGGTACAATCGACAATCGGAGATCAAGTCTTCCATCATAACGAATGTTCATGACGGATACATAATGCTGGACCTGCTTAATCTCATCGCTGAGCATCACGTGATCCTGCTTCCATTCCATCGAATACCGCATCATACCGCCTAGCGAAGTCATTATGTCCGATATGAGGTACTGCCCTTCAATCTCCGCCAGCATCTTGACATTCTCCAGCGTATTGTAGAGAAAGTGGGAATCGATTTGGTTCTTCAGCGCCCGAAGTTCCGCTTCTTTGCCTGCCGCCTGCCTAGCTGCCTGCTCTTGAATAAGCTCGTTAATCTTCAGAATGAGCTTATGGTAATGCAAGCCTAGCTCTCCTACCTCATCGGTACCAGTTATCGGCGGCAGCTCTACGTTGAAGTTACCGCTTCTTACCTGTTGCATCGATTCTCTTAACGCTTTAAGCCTGCGCAAAATTATCGCCTGCATGGAGTAAGATAGCAGTACAAGAAAGGCCACTAGTAACGAAATGAGTAAAAAATAAAGAATTCTCGAATGGTTAATCCCTTCCATCGTGTCCGCAAGACTAACCATATTGACCAGATGTACGTCGATCGATGGAATGTAGCTCTGAAATGCTAAGTAGGAGTGCCCATTAACCTTGAAATGTACCTTCTCGAAATCTGTATTACTCGTCAGCTTCACACTGTTCATCAATTGCTCCGAACTGTGTTGTTCGAACACAGGTGAACCCTTCAAGCTGAATACCTGTCCGCTCCTTGCTACTACGATCAGCTGGGAATTCTTGTCCTGCACACTACTGAACGTTCGAGAGAAGAAATCCGACAACTTCATCGATATTTCTAGAATCCCGTTATGTGTTGCGTTATCCGCATATTTAAATTCCTGCAAATACGTCATGAAAGGCTCATTCTGCGATGGTTCGGATGGCATACCGGTGAGGGAGACGTTCTCCTGTATCTCCCACCAAGGCAAACCGCTCTGCTTTATCACCTCATCATGCCAAGGCTTGTCCTGAATACGTGATTCCTTTAGAATGACTGGCCAAATTTCATTCACATAAGGGTTGTCAGTGAATAACCGGACATTCGCAATTCGTGGATTGTTGAACAGAAAATATTGAAAGTTGTTGACAACATCACGCTTAATATGAATAACACGCGCTGTGTCCTGAATTTGTTTAATTTGTAGATAATTGTTCATTTCGCGATTGGATAACGCAAGCTGATCAGTCCATCCCATCAGCTCCATGTTATTCTCAATGTTTATCTTTTCGACTGCCAGCACATTCTCATTGTTCTTCGTCAATTCTTCCATTGCCTTGGAGGACTCTTCATTGAGCGTATACCAGGAGAATAGAACAACCGGTATGAAGATAACGAACACAAATGACAGAATCAGTTTGAATTGAAGCGAAAGTTTGAACGTAAATGCACGTATCCCTAATAGCCAACGGATTGCCGCGAATCCCATCTCCTGTTTCACATCCTGCTGCTTCCTCTATAGAACTATTGATTGAGCGCCTACTTCAGCTTCTGTACATTTCGTTCATAGGCTGCTTGGCGGCTAGCAACGAGGGCTTCATACTCTGGATCCTCGGTAATGCTTTTCTTGAATTCGGTGAACAGTTGATCGAATTCAGCATCCGACTTGGACATCAGCAGCTTCGGCAGCGTCTCGGCCCAGAGCCGCACGTTTTGTTCTTCCGCAATACCTTCCTTCGTCGTCGGGTCTGGATCCAGATTGTCGAACTCGGTCATGCTGATCGTCTTGCCCCTCGTCCAATCGGCAATTTGTTTGGCAGGCTCAACATCCATTCCCGTCATCCATGCTAAATTCATGTTCGTATCCATTAACATCCAGTACATATAAGAACCGCCATACTTGCTATCGAACGCTTTGCGATCGGTGTTGAGCAGATGCATGACTTCCGGCAGGAACTGATCTTTACCGTCTATCGTATCGTAGGTAATGCCCTTCTCTCCTAAGTACAGATCCTTGTTTCCCTCTTCGCTGAGCAAATAGCTAAGGAAGGCAATTGCCCGTTTCTTATCCTTGACATTCTTCGAGATGAGCGTCACCGTCCAACCGGAGACGCCATTTCCTGCAAGTGTTGGCGCATCATTCGCATCATTCGCCGGACCATCAATCGCGATATACACCTTATTCGGGTCCTTCTGATACAACGCTTGATTTATCTCTGTAAAATCAGACCACTGATACAGCATGGCAAAATAGCGCCCTTGCGATATTTTTTCATCCTTTTCCAGTCGTTTTTCATCAATATAGACATCTGTCGGCATCAGTCCATCCTCATGCGCTTGGCGGAACACCTTCAGCCATTTCAGATAGGTTGGATCGCTTCTGCGGTCGTACAGTTTGCCGTTTTTCTGCTGCGGAATGGCTAGAAAGTTCTGAAGATACGTATCCAGCGAAAAGTTACCAGTTTCCGTAAATTCATGCAGGCCGATCGGAATGAGCGGCTGGCCGTCCACTTCCGGAAAACGCTCCTTCGCAGCCTTCAGCGCGCCGAGGAACCCTTCCGGCGTGCTCATATCCGGCTTCCCAAGTGCTTCATACATGTCTTTCCGAACAACAAAAGTCTGATTAGACGTAATAAGCTTACCATATTTTCGATAATCCGCAGGGGATGAAGATGCATTCGGGTAGCCATACACATTGCCGTCAGCCTGTGTATACCAGCTAAGCTTCGCGGGGTCTGCGACTTTAATAAAATAAGGATCATACTGATCCGCTAGCTCATTCAATGGAAGTACCATATCTCCCTTAATCATCTTCAACACGGCATCCTCGTACCAACCTAGCGTGATGAAGTCAGGGAGGGTCCTTGCTGCCATCATCGTGTTGAGCCTCTCGCTGGCGTCGCCAGCAGGAGTGATAAAGTTCAAGCTGACGCCCGTCTTCTTCGTTACATAATCGGAAACGACGTTTCCTCCCCACTTGCTGGTGAACCAATCGAAATTGATATACCAGTCAAACGTAATCGGTGTCGTGTCCAGTTTCCAGGCAGGCACATCCGGAGAAGGCTTCTTTCGAGAAGCCTCTGCCTGCATAGCGTTCGAGTTTGTATGACCCTCCACAGTGCCATTACTCGGTGTACCAGTGTTCCCAAAACAAGCTGTTAACATCAAACACATCATCAGAGTTAGTAAAAGCATTGCTGTTTTACGTATTTTTTTCATTCATAATTCTCCTTCGTCTGTGCAATGGTGTACTTAATATCCTATGTATAGGAGAAAGCGGTAATATTGCCATACGCAAACAAGCTTACTGCTGCGCAGAACCCTTCCAGCTAGTATATAGGTTACTACAAGAAAAATAAAGCTTACATTTTAGGTAGGGTTACTCAGGTTTTCTAAGCCGCCAACGTAATAAGCGAGCACGACAAGGAATTATTCCTTCGTCTTGCTCGCATTCGTTAGCGATGATGTTGTAACTAATTCTTCATTATTGCAGCACCGCTTGGACATATGGATTCATCTCTTGAATGAATTTGCGTACAGTAGACCTCATAGTAACGGAATTAAAATATACAAGAGAGATATCCCAACATGGAACATTGCCTTCCAATTTTACAATACGCAAAGAATCGTCCTTTAGACTTTCAAGCAAAGATGTTGGTATAAGAGCTACTCCAAGTCCAGATCGAACCCCATGAATCAATACTGCAATGGAGGACGTTTCTATTATAGACTTCAAGGTAAACCCATAAGAGAAACAATACATTTCAATTAATGATTTATTTTGTTCTCGAAACATAATCGAATTCATTTGCATCAAGGATCGAAAAGGAATCGAAGATTTATCGGCCAAAGGATGTTCTGAGTGAATCAATAGCGCCATTTCTTGTCTATACAAATAAGTCGAAATGACCGAAGCATCTAAAATCGGATTTGCAGTAATTCCAATGTCTACCCTTTGTTCCAAAACTTTTTTCTCGGCATCCTCTGCAGCAATAATCTCCAATAAAATATTCGGGTACTTTTCGCGAAATCTCATGAAATAAGGAGCTAGATATCCAAGCTCAGCAGGACAACATCCAATAGAAATTGTTTCTCTAGATATATTGTTTTGGCCAAATATTTCATTTCGCGCCTCTTCAAGAAGATTCATAATAGCGCTACCCTTATTCAAGAGAATTTTCCCCGCTTCCGTTACTTCAACTCCCCTACTTACCCGATCGAACAATGGAATATTATACTCATCTTCTAATACCCGCATTTGCTGACTTAGTGTAGGCTGAGTCACACCTAGTTCTTCTTTAGCTTTGGTAAAACTTCCTGATTTGCATATTTGAATAAAATACTCAAGCTGGCGAAGCTCTATATAGATCCCTCCGATCATCCCAGAATAGAAAAGTACTGATGTATAAAACTGCCTCCAGGTGCCCATTCTAGGCGAACACCTCCCTGTTCTCAAGGTACACTAGCATATTTTGTATCCAAAATTCCCGTATCGTGGTGATTGTTAGACCTTTGTAAACATTATATCAAGGAACCTGTCATGCAATATATCCGCTAGATTTCAGGTTAAGGTTACTAGATTTTAGGGGTGGTGCGTTGGAAATACTACGTGTGTAGACTAAAAATATGAAGAGCCCGCTTCTCGATAGGAAGCAGGCTCTTCTTTTACTAGGTTTTTATATAATCTAACGGCTTTCATAACCCTGCGTTTTTGCTTGGACATCCTATTGGGCCTACTGGGGCCGCTTTATTGAAAATCGTTCTCCGAGCTTCGAATAGAAATCTCCTGCGAGCCGACTTACCGGCTGAAGTTTATTTGGATCAATCCGGCCTTCCTGATATAAAGATTCATGAATATGGAAATGAACGATGCGCCCAATCAATAGATCGCAACCTGGCATTGCTGTATTCCCTCCAAGGGGTATCGCCTGCTCGAGGACACACTCCATTCTAATCTTAGCTTCAGCTACACCTGGAACATCAATTGCCGTACTAGGAACAGGAGTTAAGCAGGCCCATTCGACTTCACTTTCGTGCGATGGCAAATTGACCGCCGTTTGATTGACCGCCTCAATATTCGACTCATCCGAGATGTGAACGACAAACGCTCCCTTTTCTATCGCATTTCTTGAGGTGTCTTTCTGTTTGCCCTGTTGCCGTTGTACGGAGATTGACAGCATGGGCGGATTCGAAGTAACAATATTAAAATAGCTGAAAGGAGCAGCATTCAGTATGCCGTCTGTCGATAGAGTCGTCACAAACGCAATCGGCCGAGGAAGAATACTTCCGATTAGCAGCTTATAATTGTCCCGTTCCGTTTGATTGTTAGGATTAATCGATATCATAGTTACCCTTCTTCCACATATAAAGTATGCGAACAGGTTAGGAATAGAAATGCTTTTTGAACCATTGAGCTGCCGCATTGATTTCTTGGTGCGTTACCTGATGACCCGCATGCTCCCAGTGTATTTCAACGGAAGATCCTGCACCTTCGAATAGCGACTGCAGTTCTCTGGTTTCTTCTTGAGAAGAGATTGGATCATTTGTTCCGGCACCAATAAATATAGGGATTTGAGCTAATTCGGGAAGTATTATACCCCGACGAGGAACCATAGGATGGAATAGAATCGCACCTTTTAATGAATTCTTACAATGAAACAAGAGGCTTCCTGCAATGTTGGCACCGTTAGAATACCCGACGGCCACGACATTCTGACGGTCGAATTCATTTTGGTTCGCTGCTTGATCAATAAATTCGTTCAACTCTTCCGTTCGAAACAAAAGGTCCTCCTCGTCAAACACACCCTCAGCCAATCTCTTGAAAAATCGTGCCATTCCATTCTCCTGAACCTCGCCTTGAATACTTATAACATTGGAGTCCGGGGCGATCATTTGAGCAATCGGTAATAAATCGTATTCCGTCCCGCCCGTGCCATGTAATAAAAGAAGCGTTGGCAGCTTCGGACTTGAGCCTTTTCGAAAAATATATTTCATGGCTTGAACGACTCCAATTCACGCACTTGAATAGGAGGCAAGTTCTTTTCAATTTCAGCACGATTGCTTTCGAACCATTCTGGCAGCATCAGTTTTTCACCTAATACATCTGGCTGCTCATCAACTGCAAAGCCAGGTGGGTCCGTGGCAATTTCAAACAGTATACCGCCTTTTTCACGAAAGTAAATCGCATTGAAATATTGCCGGTCGATAATAGGTGTAAGATGAAGACCATGTTGCTCAACATGAGTTCTCCATGAAGCGTGATCTTCATTGTCCTTTGCGCGCCATGCAATGTGATGAACCGTACCGGCTCCACTTATGCCCCACCCCATTGCCGCAATGTTTACGTCAATAACATTACCGATACTTCCCTTCGATTTATAGCGAATAAAGTCTCCTTCTTGTTCCATCTTCTGAAGACCTAAGACCTGCTCTAGTACATTCATCGTTTTTTCAGGATCGGTACTATAAAGAACAGCACCGCCAAAACCTTTGATAGCTTTATCTATTGAAACACCACCGAACGACCAATGACTCATATCCCCTTCCTCGCGCTCCACAATCTCTAGCTGTAAGCCATCCGGATCTGAAAATGTTAAGTAATTCTCATTAAACCTCGTCTTTAAAGAATAAGAAACATGAAAGCTTTCTAGGCGCTCTTTCCAAAAATTGATTGCACCTAAAGGAACGACATATGTAGTAATACCAACCTGCCCTCCACCAATACGCCCTTTACGACCTTCATAGGGAAAGAATGTAATTATGGTGCCTGGACTTCCTGCTTCATTACCGAAATATAAATGGTATACTTCCGGGGCGTCGAAGTTGATCGTTTTTTTTACAAGTCTCAGACCTAGTACGCCTGCATAAAAATCCACATTTTTTTGCGCATTCATTACAAAAGCCGTTATATGGTGGATCCCATCTGTATGTCTTTCCATTTTGCAAACACTCCTCGCATGATCTTTACCTGTTTATGTCCTATCATATTGAAATCATTATTCATGAACAATTCCATTATTTCTATATCATGTATAGTCATTAGCTATATCTTCAAGGGCGAAGCTAATATAAGCAATATCTATACTAGATATAGTCAAATTCATATTGATAGTTGTCTATCAGGGCTTATAAGATAAAGCTGAATAAACTTCCAATTAAAAGAAGTTTAAGTTTAAGGATAATTCCCGGCCGGATGAATTGTTCTTTATTACATTAATAAGGGGGAAGTTTTATGGGAGTACGTTTTTTAAAAATGGCTGTCGTTTATATTTTGGTTGGTATTTGCATCGGTATTTACATGGGTACAACACTTAACTTTGCATTAACAAGCGTACACGCTCATACAAATCTTTTTGGGTGGGCAACATTGGCTCTTTGCGGATTTACGTATCTTCGTTTTCCCAAAGCGGCGGAATCTACTTTAGCGCAGTGGCACTTCTGGTTGCAAGGCCTCGGCCTGCCCGTCATGCTTATTCCCCTCACTTTAATGGCCCATGGATACTCTCCGAATTGGGTTACAACACTAAAACACATTGGTGAAGCTGTAGCTGGAATCGGCATCTTTGTTTTTGCTGTCAATGTTTTTACTAACATAAAAGCAATGGACATTCATGCTAACCATAAGCATGATATCTCCCTGTAATACTCAGATACGTAATTAATACAGTGGTTGCGGGTGATAATTATTATGCTCAAAAGGTGGCCGTTTGGTTAGCAGAACATAAATAATCCAAATGAAAAAATCTAAAAACAAGGAGGAGCTATTTTGATTAATAAACCGGTGTCCAAGCCGTCAAATTTATCATTTATTACCGGTATACTTTTCTGGTGTACATTAGTTGTAGTATCTTGCGTATATTTAACAATTCCATTGATAACGCTTTTTGCAGACGTATTCAAGGTGTCTTCTTCTCAAGCTGCTTGGGCTGGCAGTGCATTTTCGCTTGCTTTTGCAGGTGGGGGGTTGTTCTTTGGCGTTTTATCCGATCGCTTTGGACGAAAAAAAATGATGTTGGCAGGGTTGCTATTGCTCACTGTAATAACTCCTCTAATCGGGAGTGTCAGTAGCTTTTACTGGCTTGTTGGCCTACGAGCTTTACAAGGTTTGGCAGCGTCCATGTTCCCTCCGTCTGTTTTGGCCTACGCAATGGAAATGTTTCCGATTAAAAGAAGAGTAACCATTATTGGGTTCATCAGTACGGCGTTTTTAATGGCAACTATCGTAGGTCAAATATATAGCAGCTATATTGTTTTATACATGAGTTGGTCTTATGCATTCTATATCCTTTTTGTGGTTTATTTCATATCTACGATCTTGATTACCTTTATTCCGAAAGATAAAACTCAGCAATCGAATGGCAGCTTCTTTTCTGCCTTTTTAAGAATCGGCTATATTTTCAAGAAAAAGAGTTTGCCTCTTTGCTACGTCATCTCAGTTACGCTCTTTATTTCGCTTGTCGGATTTTTCACAACACTTGGAAGTTATTTAACCAGTCCGCTCTTCGGATTAAGCCATCAAGATATTCTATGGGTCCGTGCGGTAGGTATAATCGGAATGATAGTATCGCCTTTTTGCGGAAGATTGGTCGCAAAATTTGGAGTCAAAACCGTTTTAAGTTGTGGTTTGGTTTTGGCTGCAATTGGCTTGGGAATGTTGGGCCTTTGGGCTAATCTCATTTTTCTAGTAACGATGAGCGTTGTGTTTATTACGGGAATTGCTATGGCGCTTCCCTCTTTAATCTCTTTAATTGGCCAAATTGCGGGGGAAATCCGGGCGATTGCGGTTTCATTCCACATGTTTATGGTGTTCATAGGTGCAACGCTTGGACCGATTCTCTCGATTTATCTAATAAATCACGGAGGCCATGTACTCTCTTTTGAAGTATCCGCTGGATTATTATGTTTGAGCATAATTGTTCCCTTTTTCACTCGTTTAGAAGAGCCTTCTCGCAGTTACTCAACATCATCCCAAAACGAAATCAACAAGAATTAGCCGGATAATACCGGTTCACATTAGCTTATCATTGTACTTATTTATTACTTTGGAGGTTTATTTGTACATGAATACCAAAAATGGCCTTTTAACTACAAGTTGGGGCGCTCCTGTTGGAGATAACCAGAACTCTATGACTGCTGGCTTAAGCGGTCCAACCCTTATTCAAGACGTACACCTACTGGAAAAGCTTGCTCATTTCAACCGGGAACGCGTCCCCGAACGTGTTGTTCATGCCAAAGGTGCTGGCGCACACGGATATTTTGAAGTAACCAACGATATCTCCGCCTATACAAAGGCCAGCTTTTTGTCTGAGGTTGGCAAACGAACACCGGTATTTATACGCTTCTCCACGGTAGCAGGCGAACTGGGATCTGCAGACACCGTACGTGATCCGCGCGGTTTTGCAGTAAAGTTTTATACGGAAGAAGGAAACTATGATTTGGTGGGCAATAACACGCCTGTCTTCTTTATTCGGGATGCCATTAAATTTCCGGATTTCATTCATACCCAGAAACGCCACCCTCAAACTCATCTTAAAAACCCCAATGCTGTTTGGGATTTCTGGTCCTTGTCTCCCGAATCCTTACATCAAGTCGCTATCTTAATGTCCGATCGTGGTATTCCTGCGACTCTCCGTCATATGCATGGCTTTGGAAGCCATACGTTTAAGTGGGTCAATGCGGGTGGACAAGGCATTTGGGTCAAATATCATTTTAAAACGGAACAAGGCGTGAAGAACCTGGATGTCGAGCTGGCTGCCAAGTTGGCCGGAGAAAACCCAGATTATCATATTAATGATTTATTTAACGCCATTGACAAAGGTGACTTCCCTGCATGGAAGCTGTATGTACAAATGATGCCGATGGAAGATGCCAAGACCTATCGTTTCGATCCTTTCGATGTAACGAAAGTGTGGTCGCAAAAAGATTACCCTCTTATCGAGGTTGGACGCATGGTTCTCAACCAAAATCCGGACAATTATTTTGCCGAAGTAGAGCAAGCCACCTTCTCCCCTGGAGCGTTCGTATCCGGTATTGAAGCTTCGCCGGATAAAATGTTGCAAGGCCGATTATTCGCTTATGCTGATGCTCACCGATATCGGGTTGGGACTAACCACAATACCCTTCCTATTAATAAACCTATTGTTGAAGTAAATAACAATCAGCGCGATGGCCAAATGCGTTTCGATCGCAATGGGGGAAATTCGTTATACTATGAACCAAACAGTTATGACGGAGCTGTTGAATCTGCAGCGCATAAGACAGCCCCGTTCGAAGTAATCGGTACAGCCGATAGCGTGCCGTATGACCAGGATGATCATTACACGCAAGCTGGCGACCTGTATCGATTACTTAATGTAGAGGAACGTGGCCGTTTAATAAATAACATTGTAATTACCATGAAACCGGTGGAGAAGGATGCAATCAAACTCCTTCAAATCTCTCACTTCTATCAAGCAGATCCCGAATGGGGGCAAGCGATCGCCGAGGGGCTTGGTTTGAGAGTTCCACAACTGACTTAATACGAACTATTAAAAAAGAGCAGTTCACCCAGTAAATGATAGCTGGGGAACTGCTCTTTTTTTACTGAAGGAATTCTCCATTACACGAGCCAGCTAAATTTTTGGCTCTTCTTTCTCGTGCACCAGCTTTAACGGAGTTACGTCATTACCTTCAGGGTCGACAACAGATAAGCTTAACATGGTAGACAAAACTTGGCCTCTAATAAGCTGCAAATACTCTTGACGCAATGCTGCTTGTTCAGATTTCTCCTCTTCTGTCAAACCAATTTCGCGTTGTTTCCTGCTTAGCTGGTTGATACGCCCAAGAATAGGGATCATTTTCTTCACCTCAATGACAAAAAATTTTATATTATAAGGAATAGACCTTCAAGAAAGGTAGCTTTTTAAGGCCGCTCTCTTTCAGGTCTTCCAACAATCCATTATTCTTTTAGATAGAATTCAATTATCCTAAATACGACTTTAACATCCATACATGCTTTTCCAGGGAGCTATGAATAGCCAAAAGCATATCACTAGTTGTCTCATCGCCTTCACGGGAGGCAATACTCATCCCCTCTTTAAGCTCACCCACAATAATCCCAAAATCAGCTACAAGCGTGCGGACCATTTCATTTGCATCCTCATTGCCCGCTGCATCTTTCACTGTAGCTTTTTCGATAATTTCATAAAGTGTCGCTACTGGACTACCGCCTAATGCCAGCAGACGCTCGGCAAGATTGTCCACATGAAGTGCAGCTTCTGTATAAAGTTCTTCGAACTTTAGATGTAAAGTGAAGAACTGCGCCCCTTTAACATACCAGTGATAGTTATGAAGTTTGGTAAATAACAGACTCCAATTAGCGATTTGAATGTTAAGCACTTCCGTTAGTTTTTCAGTCATCACAAAACTCCTTTCGAATTTAGCAACATTTCCAACTATGAGCTTAGCTGCATATTCTTTTAATCTAAGTAATTAAGCTCGAGGTGCGCTTTCAAACTTACCTTTGTGAGCCAAATCGCAGAACGGTTTTTGACTGGATAAACCGCACCGGCAAAGAATAAAACTTTCCTTGGTCTCAAAGCGATTTCCCACCGCATCCACCATTTCTACTTTGCCTGTAATACGCAATGGTCCATTATCGTTTACTTTAATTGTAACTTCAGACATGATAATCTCGCCTCTTTTGGGATTATTTTGGTGAAACGTACTCAGAAAACGAAGCAATCCAGGTCACAGAAGCCACTGCCATGGTGATGGTTGCATCCATGATGATGGTGCGCCTTTTGTGTTGCCTGAACTCCCGCTCCGCCTCCTCCGTAATTTGATCCATTGTAGTAGCCTCCAAAGATATTATGCGGAGACCAGTCTGGACTTGCTTGGGGTGCTGGCGGCGACAAAGATTGAAACTCGTTAGTGCCGTAGACGATCTTGCCTCCTACAACAGTGAAGACAGCTTCAATTTTCTTAATAGCTTCTTCGGAAACAAGAAAGAAGTTATCAGAAAGTATCGAAAAATCGGCATATTGACCTTCTTTAATTTGCCCTTTCACATCTTCCTCTTTTGAAAACCATGCATTTCCTGCCGTATACATGCGAAGCGCTTCATGCCTCTCTACACGATTGGAAGCAGGGTACAAGATTAGCCCACCAAGTGTCTTGCCCGTTACCAACCAATATAAGGCAACCCATGGATTATAACTGGCTACTCTGGTTGCATCTGTCCCTACCCCAACACGCAAGCCGGCTTTAATCATCTTGGTGATTGGAGGCGCATTTTCTGCTGCTTCGGCCCCGTACCGATCAACGAAATATTCTCCTTGAAAAGCCATTCGGCTTTGAACGGCGATCGAACCGCCTAATGCAACAACTCGCTCCAAATCCTTCTCCTGAATTGTTTCGGCATGATCCAAAATCCAGCGTAAGTCTTTAAAGGGAACCTCTTTGTTCACGCGCTCGAATACGTCGAGAAAACGTGTGATAGATTCTCCGTAAGTGGCGTGAAGACGAAATGGCCAACGCTGCTCTACAAGGTGCTGGGTAACTCCGAAGAGATCATCTTCCAGTACAGCTGGAAGTTCCGGACGAGGTTCTACAAAATCTTCAAAGTCTGCTGCGCTATAAACAAGCATTTCACCGGCTCCGTTATGACGATAGTAGGGACTGCCTGTATACGGCTGCGTTGTAGAGGTCCATGCTTTAAAATCATTCAGTTCATTCTTGGGATGCTGGGTGAATAAATTATACGCCGTGCGAACCGTAATTTCTCCACGTCTATCAAGCTCATCAAATACCTGATAATCGTCAGGGTAGTTTTGAAAGCCCCCACCAGCGTCAATAACACTTGTGACTCCGAATCGATTCAACTCCC
Source organism: Paenibacillus sp. LjRoot56 (assembly GCF_964253335.1). NCBI lineage: Bacteria > Bacillati > Bacillota > Bacilli > Caryophanales > Paenibacillaceae > Paenibacillus > Paenibacillus sp. LjRoot56. The sequence continues at coordinate 823,976 of NZ_CAXURV020000001.1, read as the reverse complement.
TCATAAACAATCGGGTTGAATTAATTTGATCCTCGTATGAAAGCTTCGGTCCTTTCGCTAAGGTCGCATACAAAATAGTAGCATTAGGTCTAGCGATGAGCATTCCTGTCGGATTCCCTTGGCTATCCCTTTGGATTTCTCCGCCTGGCGGATTCGGTGTATCTTTCGTATATCCGATGACTCGCAAGGCTGCTTTATTCAAAAAAGCCTGACGGTAAAGATTGAGAATAAATACCGGTGTATGCGGAGCAATTCGATTAATTTCATCCAAAGTTGGCATTCGGCGTTCCGCGAATTGGAATTCTGTCCAACCGCCAACAACACGAACCCAGTGAGGTGCTGGCGTACGATCCACCTGCTTTTTCAGCATCCGCAAGGCATCCGCAATCGATGGCACGCCATCCCATCGAAGCTCGAGATTATAATTGAGACCGCCTCGAATGAGATGAATATGAGAATCGTTCAAACCTGGAATCAACATTCGCTGATTTGCGTCAACAACCTGCGTGGTAGGCCCAACATATTTCATGATTTCGGCATCGTCCCCCACGGCCAGAAATTGGCCGCCTTTAACTGCAACTGCTGTGGCTGATGGATTAGCGTCGTCCATCGTCACGATACGGGCATTATGAATGACTAGATTTGCTTCAACAATCGTTGGTTTCTCAGACATGATTTTGTTCTCCTTTGTTATTTATTAGGAACTAGGTTTACTTCAACAATTGTCGGCTTCTCAGACATGATTTTGTTCTCCTTTGTTATTGTGTTATTTGCGGTTTAACCAAAATTGTATCCAAGGCATCAACCGTTGTCCTAAAAACATTCCTAAGAGACCAAGTAATCCCAAAAAAGGCGGCGCCGGAGAAGGAATCTTCAAAAATTGAAAAACAACGCCAATGACGATACCTGTAGCTAAAGCGATAAGCATTGGACCCCACATACTAACTTTCCTCCTTCAATCCTGTCATTAATGATGTTTTTGTTTAACCCTTACCTTCTGTTTAAGTTTATAAGTCAGGATTCTTTCTATCAATAAGACTTTCTCTATAACAGCCATAGGAAATGCTTATACATTATTTTTAGCTTTTTTGTGTAACCTATAGTTTTTACCTATGGGCAATATAGAAAAATGAAGATTGTTCATTCGTTTACATTTCAATAGACTTTGTATGTGCAGCGGGTTCAGATTCACATTTGTAAATCTGTTGTAACCATAAATAGAAAGTAGGGATTTTTACATGTTTAATGACAAGTCCGATTTACTAACAGCTGAGAACTCCGCTATTATCCTAGTAGACCATCAGCCTCAAATGCTTTTTGGTGTACAAAGCGCCGATCGCCAAACGATTATTAACAATACGGTTGCATTGGCTAAAACAGCTAAAGTTTTCAATGCGCCAATTATTCTTACAACGGTTGCTGCTGAATCATTTTCTGGCCCTATTCATCCGCACATTCAAGAAGTATTTCCTGATCAAAAGCCAATTGACCGAACAACAATGAACTCCTGGGAAGACGAAAACTTCGTGAATGCAGTAAAGAAAACAGGTCGCAAGAAACTAATTATGGCAGCACTGTGGACAGAGGTTTGTCTTGCTTTCCCTACCATTTCAGCCATTAAAGATGGATATGAAGTATATATTGTAACGGATGCTTCAGGCGGGACGACGACGGAAGCGCATAACATGTCCGTTCAACGTATGATTCAAGCAGGAGCCATTCCCGTGACTTGGCTATCCGTTCTCCTTGAGTATCAGCGCGATTGGGCACATCAAGAAACGTATGATGCCGTTCTGGACATTGCTATGCAACACAGTGGCGCCTACGGTGCGGGTGTTGTTTATGCTCAAACAATGTTTGGGGGCCACGGCGGGTAACCTATTTATCAAAAGACAGTCAATTAATTTTGACTGTCTCAGCTTAACCAAAACCAATTCGAGAGGAATTATGAAAATGGCTAAACTAACAGTAGGAACAGAAAACGGGCAACCCATTGAATTATATTTTGAGGATCTTGGCGCAGGCAAACCTGTCGTATTGATCCATGGCTGGCCGCTGAGCGGGCGCTCGTGGGAGAGTCAAGTTCCAGCACTTATCGATGCAGGTTACCGCGTGATTACATATGACCGCCGTGGATTCGGACAATCCTCCCAACCATGGACCGGTTACGACTATGATACGTTTGCAGCAGATCTTCATAAGCTAATCGAAAATCTGGATCTTAAGGATGTGACGCTGGTCGGATTTTCGATGGGTGGCGGAGAGGTTGCTCGTTACGTTGGTACCTACGGAACAAGTCGTGTCAAAAAAGCTGTCTTGGCTGCTGCAGTTCCACCGTTCTTCTTCAAATCCGATGAGCATCCGGAAGGTGGCCTTGATGAAAGCACCATTCAGGGCTTCCAAGACGGTTTGAAAAAAGACCGCATCGCTTTCCTTGACAGCTTCTCTCACAATTTCTTTAAAGCAGGGGATAGAACCGACCTGGTCAGTGAGTCATTCCGTGTTTACAACCTTGAAATTGCTTCTTACGCTTCACCAAAAGGGACACTGGATTGCGTTGATGCCTTCGGCCGGACGGATTTCCGTAGCGATTTGGCTAAATTTGATATTCCATTGCTTGTTATCCATGGCGATTCCGATGTGATTGTGTCTCTTGAAGTAAGCGGTCAACTTTCCTACGAAGCTGTTCCAGGTAGTCAACTCGTTGTAATTGAAGGTGGACCGCATGGCTTGAACGCGACTCACCCTGAACAATTCAATACTGCTTTGATTAACTTCCTTAAAAACTAAATTGAATGAAGAAGCTCTTCCAAAAGTAACAATTATAGATGGTTCGGGGGAGATCTCATCGTAAAAAGTGAATATTTGAAATGAAAAAGGGAGCTAAGCGCCCTATTAGCGCTTAGCTCTTTCGTTTTTAGCATCCACTACTGCTTTCTTCAGCTTAATGACAGATCGCAAAAAAAAATAGTCCCAGATGGCTGTAATAGCTCACTGGGACTAACTTTATTTATAGAAATCTTTATTTTAATGATTTCATCTATTTCTTTTTGATCTAACCCATCTAACAACCTATAGTTTGAAATCATGCTTAATTTTCCTTCTGATAATACAGAAGAATTATTTGATATAACTAGATCATTCTCAATAAATATTAAAACATCAATATTGCAATTAAATTGTTTCTTTATTGCTAATAGGTATCAAAAGATGGATTACAATTCCCTTGCTCAATCTCACTTAAATTCCCTTGAGAAATGCCTATTCTACTCGAGAACTCCACTTGATTCATATTATTTAATTTTCGTAATCTACGAATATTGGGCCCAATATTTATCATTTTTTCACATCCAATTAAATAATAAGTGACCCGAACATCTTATTGATCGGGTCACATGAATGAAAGTTGTTAGTATAAATAAGAAGTCATTATTGCGGTTCCATACTTTTGTTACTGGTTCCAAACTTTTATATCACCAGACATTATTAAGGAGAATTACTTTACGCCTACTCCACTGTTACACTTTTCGCCAAATTCCTAGGCTTATCAACATCATTCCCACGAGCCAACGACGCGTAGTAAGACAGCAACTGCAAAGGAATTACAGACAATGCAGGCGTTAATACATCCAACGTTTTTGGAATAATGAACGTGCTATCAACTGACTTCTGCAGCTCCGTTTCACCTTCCACAGCAATACCTAATACGTTCGCGCCGCGCGCCTTCACTTCTTTAATGTTGCTCACGGTTTTCTCAAGTAACTCATGCTGCGTCGCTAACGCGATCACCGGGATATCATCCTCGATCAGCGCAAGCGTACCGTGCTTCAGCTCACCCGCTGCATACGCCTCAGAGTGAATGTAAGAGATCTCTTTCAACTTCAAGGAGCCTTCAAGCGCTACCGCATAATCCAAACCTCTGCCGATAAAGAACAGATTATCATGCTTCGCCATCTCTTCAGCAACAACTTTTAATGCTTCCGCTTGCTCAAGGATCTCGCTAACCTGCGCTGGCAATTCCTTCATCGCTGCAATCACTTCGGCGATTTCCTCCGGCGTTTGCGTGCCGAGTGTTTGCGCTAAGTGAAGACCTAGCAAATAAAAACCAATCAATTGCGACGTGTACGCTTTCGTCGAAGCTACCGCAATCTCCGGTCCAGCCCATGTTGTAATGATGTCATTCGCCTCACGCGCAACGGAACTGCCTACAACATTCGTAATTGCCAACACGTGTGCTCCGCAACGTTTTGCTTCACGAAGTGCTGCCAACGTATCCGCCGTTTCACCGGATTGGCTCACAACAATCACGAGCGTATCCTTTGTGATGATTGGGGAACGATAACGATATTCAGACGCTACATCCGTTTCCACCGGAATACGCGCCATTTTCTCAATAACATACTTCCCAACCATACCAGCATGGAATGCTGTTCCACAAGCTACGATATGCACGCGGCTGATGTTACGAATTGCCTCAGGCGTAATCGTAAGTTCATTCAACGTCACACTTTTACCGTCAGCGGAAATACGACTCCCCATCGTATCGCGGTATGCTTTCGGTTGGTCATAGATTTCTTTCAACATGAAATGGTCAAATCCGGCTTTTTCCGCCGTAACAATGTCCCAATCGACATGGAACATTTCCCTGGAAATAAAATTCCCCTCTAACGTCATTAATTCGACAGCATCCCGCGTCAATAGCGCCATTTCGCCATCATTTAGAATGAACACATTACGTGTATATTCTAGAATTGCTGGAATATCTGAACCAATGAAGTTCTCGCCTTCGCCGATCCCGATAATCAGCGGGCTAGCTTGACGCACAGCAACGAGGCGATCCGGTTCGAACTCTGTCAAAACACCAAGCGCAAACGCACCTGTCATGTGCTTCACGGCTTTCTGAACAGCTTTGAGGATATCCCCCTCGTACAAACTCGCGATCAAATGCGAAATAACCTCTGTATCCGTTTCCGATACGAAAACATGGCCTTTCGCGATTAGTTCTTCTTTCAGCGTAATATAATTCTCAATAATCCCGTTATGCACAACGGAGAATTTCAAAGAATTATCGGTGTGTGGATGCGAATTCACGTCCGAAGGCTTACCATGTGTCGCCCAACGTGTGTGCCCGATGCCAACGCTTCCGTTAAGCGGCGTTTCACCCAGCTTCGACTCCAAGTTCGCAATGCGGCCTTTGGCCTTCTTAATTTGCAAGCCATCCGCCGTATACACCGCTACCCCAGCAGAATCATAGCCTCGATACTCTAGCTTTTTAAGGCCATCCAATAGAATCTCCTGAGAATTACGCTTTCCAATATAACCAACAATACCGCACATAGTTACAACCTCCAAATTTGTATAAGCCTCTTCTACAAGGGCTGTTTGTCAAGGATCTGATTTTCAATCAGTCATAAATCATAATGAAATAAACCATCTATAAGGGCGTTCTTTACGTGTAAGATTCAATAAATCGTTAATAGATGTTGGATACTTGTCTGCTCGGTCGCCCGAACGATTTTGCTCTCCAACTTAACGGCACTCCTCGTGCCGGAAGGTCCCCGCCGAATGTTTCGAACACCTTCACCTCGTCAACTCACCGCGTAGTAGCAGCCGTTCGGCTACATTTCCGTCCCGCTTGCGAGTTCTGGCGCTATTTATTACGAATAACCTCTGCCCTGCCTTTCCTTCTTGAGTAACTTCATCATATGCATTTTGCCCCAGTAATGCAACTTGTTTTTGGCATACCTGATCCCCCATCTCGCCATTTTCCAGCAAAAATGAGGGACTAGCAGCCTATAATTATACCAATTGCTCTTGTATAACCTTCGCAATATCATGAACATATGCTTCTACTTGCTCTTTATCAGGGCCTTCTGCCATAACACGAATCAAGGATTCTGTACCGGATGGACGAACCAACACACGACCGTTATCGCCAAGCTCATCCTCGACTTTACGGATCGCTTCTTCGATTACCGCATTGTCCTTCAACTTGCTTTTATCCGCTACGCGGATGTTAACAAGCAATTGCGGGAATTTACGCATAATCCCTTTCAAATCACTCAGCTTACGCCGGGATTCTACTAGGGTATTCACCAATTGTAGCGCAGTTAGAATACCATCACCAGTGGAGATGTAATCCAGGAAAATCACATGACCAGACTGCTCGCCGCCTAGGTTGTAGCCGCCTTTACGCATCTCTTCCATCACGTAGCGATCGCCTACAGCTGTTTGTAGAGCCTTCAAGCCCGCTTTTTCAATCCCTTTGAAAAAGCCAATATTCGCCATCACCGTCGTCACAATGGTGCCGTGGTTCAGCTTCCCTTGACGATTCAACGCATCGCCAAGAATGCTCAAGATGAAGTCGCCGTCGACTTCATCGCCCTTCTCATCGATCGCGATCAGACGATCTGCGTCGCCGTCAAAAGCCAACCCGATGGCTGCGCCATGCTTAACCACCTCGTCGCGTAGCGTCTCTGGGTGGGTGGATCCGCAATCATCGTTGATGTTGCGCCCATTCGGCTCCGCACCGATGGTGATTACTTCCGCTCCGAGCTCGCGGAAAATCAAAGGCGCCAGCTCATAGGCTGAGCCATTCGCACAATCAAGAACAACCTTCACGCCGTCGAAGGACTTCGACACCGTCTCCTTCAAGAAAGCCAGATAAAGGTGCTTCGCATCTGGCTGATCCGAAACCGTACCAATCTCGCCGCCAACCGGGCGAGGCAGTTCATCTACAGCTGCATCGAGCAACTGTTCAATCTCAAGCTCCGTCTCATCCAATAGCTTGAAGCCGTCGCCGCCAAAGAACTTAATCCCGTTGTCCTCAACTGGATTATGTGAAGCAGAGATCATAACGCCTGCGTCTGCGCCTAGCTTTTTCGTCAAATAAGCAACCGCTGGTGTGCTCACCACACCAATACGAATCACCTCAACACCAATCGATAACAATCCTGCTACAAGGGATGCCTCAAGCATCGGCCCCGAAATACGTGTATCTCTCCCGATCACGACTTTCGGATGTTTTGCCTGTCTTGTTAACACATACCCGCCGCAGCGTCCTACCTTATAAGCCAATTCTGGTGTGAGTTCGCCATTCGCGACACCGCGCACACCATCTGTACCAAAATATTTCCCCATTTTTGTATTCTCCTCTTTCTCTATTCCCCATTATGGATTTGCTGCTTTAACATTTTTCTCACTAATTTCTACGATCGCCTTCACTTCTTGTGGAAGTCCTAACTTCACGAAAGTAGGCAGATTTAAAGTTACTTTCAATTCATGCTTACCAGGCGGTAAATTACTAACATCTAGTATCGCTTGAATATCCTGAACTTTCAATTGATCAATTATGGCAGGAGCACCTTCTACCGTAATATTCAAGGTAGCCGACGCTGGCTGCGTCACTTTGGTTTCGTAATTTTCATTTTGACCAATAATCGTAATCGGTACATTTTCTACAGCTTTCGTGATTGAAGGCACAACCTCAACATGGACCGTCACCTTCGCAGGATCTAATTGAGTTACTTTATTCCTGAGAGGAATGTCCAGTGCGAAATCTTTCGTTTCCTTCACATCCTGCAGACTAAGCTGCGGCCCTTGATAGAATTCCATGCGGTCTACGACGTCTTGTGCTCCGTATACGGTCACCTTATCAGGGGTTTGTGTGATCATCGCGATGGCAAATCCTGCAGGAGGTTCACCGCTTACTTTGATCTGTAACGGAATGGTTTGGAATGGGCTAGTGATAGGCACCTCAACATCGACAACCGAAGGATTGATGTTAAGGGTTACTTCTTTGCCTTCTTTGTCAAAAGCCTGCAGTCTGACCTGCTTCGTCACCGCTGATTGTGCTTTATCCACAGATACCTCACCGCGGACATTCTCAATCTGATCGAGTTTACTCGTTTGTGCCGTAATGTACACCTTACCTGGCTTCACAATAGGTTGTCCCGCTTTGAGGCCTGCAGCAGGCGTTCCTTTGACATTTATAACGACAGGTACCTCTTTCATTTGTAGCTCTTCAATCATGACGTGAACCGTTCTAGGAACGATCTCCACATCCACATCTGACGGTATCCCTACCGGTGCTAGGGTAACCTGATGGTCGCCTTTGCCGACCTGCGTCAAATCCAATTGAATCTGATACGTATTGCTAGCCGTCACTTTCTTAACGGAAGATTCCTTCCCTTTCAGAATCACCTGCACATTCGCGGGATTCATCGACGAGATGAAATAATGCGTTTCATCATATTTGGTTGTGATGGAGACGTTATTAATCGTTTCCACTCGCTCGCGCAGCGCTGTGTTCCCGGATATATTCGTTTCTTCCATATGGACAACTACCCATAGCAGTATCCCGACAACAAGCGCAACGATCCGTACCACGTTTGTATTACGTAACCATTTATCCATTCGAACGCCCTCCCCACCATTTCATGAAAGGGTTCTTCTCATTTGTTTTCGCTTTGGGTTTCAACTCTTCAAATAGCTTAGATATCAACGATTCCTCTTTAATATCCCGTACGATATGTCCGTTCATTGTTAGTGATATTTGACCTGTCTCTTCCGAAACAATCACACACATCGCATCCGAAACTTCACTCATACCAATCGCTGCACGATGCCGAGTCCCCAGTTCCTTCGAAATGAAAGGATTTTCAGACAGAGGCAAATAACAACCAGCGGCCATCAACTGCCCTTGCCGAATAATAACTGCGCCATCATGAAGAGGGGTATTTGGGATGAAAATATTAATTAACAGCTCTCCGCTGATTTTGCTCTCTATCGCAATACCGGATTCGACATAGTCGGTAAGTCCCGTATCTTTTTCAAAAACAATTAAAGCCCCAATTTTACGTTTTGCCAAATAATTCGCAGCCCGAATCACTTCGCTGATTCTTTTATTCACATCTTGATCTTCTTCTGAAGAAGATCTACTTCCGAACAACTTACCTCGTCCTAATTGCTCCAAGGCTCGTCTTAGCTCAGGTTGAAAAATAATAATAACCCCAAGCACTCCGAACGTAAAGGCTTGATTCACCATCCATTGCAGTGTACTTAACTGAAACCAAATACTAATGACCCAGGTAATGACGACCACGAGGATACCCTTCATCAGTTGAATAGCCCTTGTCCCACGCACCACTAGGATCAATTTATAAATCACATAGCTAACGATGAGTATATCGACAATATCCTTAGCCGAGATGCTCGTGAGCAAATCCATTGTATTCTCCCCCAGGCGACTAAACAAAGTTCTCTCTATATAGGAATCATAACATAAAGCTAAGTATACTTCTATTTATCTAGACTCATCGCGTGAGAATTGGTTCATTTTTCCTATGTAAAAAAAGAAGAAAGCCCCCTATAGTCTCAGCTATAAGGGGATATTCCGTTATGGCGTGATTTTACCTACGAATTCACCTAATTTGTACCAGACCCAGCTCAATGCTTCATCGACTTGTTTGACTTCTCCAGAAATGTGTGCCGTTGAGGCTAGGTTGACTGAACCATCGATCACGACGACATTCCCCGTTACATCGCCTTCAACCTTCAGTTCCCCGCGTTTGACCACAAGATCACCATTTACAGTATGTCCTTGCGGTACAATCACTGTATCCCCTTGAATAACGACATCCTGAAGGTTACTTCCCTGCACCATGAGATTCTGATCGTCATCCCACATCGATATGAAGCTTCCGAACATGACCGTTCCAAAAACCACAGCAACCGATACAGCAGGGTGTCTGCGAATCCAATCCGTCCAGGTATTCTTCTTTTTCATCGGTGGTAAGCCGCTCATAATCTGTGCAGTTAACGTATCAGGTACTTTAATGGAGGGCAGCATTCTAACCAAAGCGTCGGTTTTCTCCAGCTGCTTGAAAGTGTTATGACACGCCTGACAGGCTATCAAATGTTCTTTCAAAGGTAGAGCTTCCGTCTTTGGTAAATCACCGTCGAGATATTCATGTATGAGCGGGAGGGCTTCTTTACAATTCACGTTTACAGCCACCCCTTTCTTTAATTAGTAGAGCATGTTGTGATATACCATACGTTTCGATTACAAATATGTTTCAGATTCGAACAGAATTTGTACTAACAACTTGTTCCTCCTGCTCCAGTCTTTTTCGTAAGTACTCCCGCCCCCTGTGTACACGCGTTTTGATCGTGGTGACGGGCATGTCAAGCACATCGCTAATTTCCTGAAGTGACATATCATGCAGATATCTGAGAATGACAACTGATTTATATTTCTCTGGCAGCGTCTCAATCGCTCGGTGAATCTGTGCCTGCGTTTCAGAAACAATCAGCTGTTTCTCAGGTGTATCCTCATCGCTAGGTAGCATTGCATAATAATCATTGCCTTCGCCATCTGTCATTTCGGCATCCAGCGAATACGTTTGCTTTCTTCGTCGCAGCTTATCAATACATAAGTTTGTCCCGATTCGAAAAATCCACGTCGAAAACTTCTGATTCTCATCATATCGATGTAAATTCGTATACACGCGCAAGAACGTTTCCTGCACGGCATCTTCGGCTTCTTGCTTGTTATTCAGCATGCGGTAAGCCAAATGAAAGATCTTGTCTTTATAGAGCTCCACGAGCTCTGCAAAAGCATTGCGATCCCCATTACTGGCCAGCTTAGCCAGTCGTGCTTCAACAAAGTTCAATTGGTTTTCCTCCGGCTTCTCGACAATTCAACAACAATTTAATGATAACAAAATTCCCACTTCTACTATATACGCACAAATTACGATTTGTTTTCAGAAATTATAATTCCACCTAGAATTAGGGCCATGCCTCCCCATTGTAACCCGGTAATCGGTTCCCCGATGAGCAGATAAGCTGCAAGAATAGCCACTGGAAGCTCCACAGATCCTAGCATTGCTGCAAGTGCGCTTCCGATCTTGGGTATTCCGATATTAAATGAAACAGTCGGTACAACTTGGCCTAGGAACCCGAGAAGCAATCCCCATAGCAACAGCATACCACCATTATCATGAACAAAAACCGTAGGTGGATACAAGATATACATAATCGGCAGCGCAGCCGTCAGCATAATTGCAGAATTCATGAGCGGAGGCAGTGAACTTTCGACTTGTCCCGTGAAAAACAGAAAAATACTATACGCTAACGCAGAGATAAGCCCATATAGTATACCCAGAATACTGAGCTCTCCCCAGTTGGTATCAAACACATTCACCGCAAGGATGGTCCCCGCCAAAATTAGCGCAATCGCAATCCCTTCCATTCGTTTCGGTAATCTCCGTTTCACGATACAATCCATGGCAATCGTCATCCACGTAAATTGAAAGAGAAGAATAATACATAAGGAAGCATCTAACTCTTGCAGCGCAATATTATATACGACCGTCGTTAACGACAGTCCGAAAATCCCAATCAACCCCAGCTTAATCCAAGGACCCCTAAACGGATTTATCCACGACTTTTTGTGAAAAAGAATCAAACCCCATACGAATACGGTCCCCATCGTCATCTGAGCAGGTGTAATTTGTCCATCTGTGAAACCTTGATCATAGGCCATTTTAATAAATGAAGAAAGCAAGCCGTAGCTTGAAGCCCCAATAAGGACAAGAACTATTGCCAACCATCGCCCCATGCTGCCGCGCACCTCCTGACTTGGGCAATTCCCGTAATTACAGAAAAAGCCGAGCTGCCTGCATTGCTGCAAGCCCTCGACTTTGTCATCCTGTTGTTTTCTTATGTTGTCGAAAGGATCAGCCCGTATTCCGAAGTCCCGCAGCAATCCCGTTGATTGTAAGTAGTACTTCACGAAGCAGAATCGCATCATCTTCATTGTTTTCTCTTAGTGCGCGTAGCTCTGTAAGCAACTCAACCTGCATGTAGCTAAGCGGATCCACGTATGGATTACGCAATTTGATCGATTCTTGAATGACAGGAACATTATCCAGAATCTCTTGCTGACCTGTAATTTGCAAAATAATCGAAGACGTCAACTCATACTCGTCTTTGATCAGATTGAAAATACGCTCTGCAATCGCGGATTCCTTCACCAAGCTGCCATACTCCTTCGCGATAAGAAGATCTGCCTTTGCCAAAGCCATTTGCAGATTATCAATCATCGTGCGGAAGAAGGACCAATCCTCATACATCTCTTTGAGGACTGCTAGGTTGCTTTCATTACCTTGAGCAAAGCTTTGCAAGCCTGTACCTGCAGCATACCATGCTGGTAGCAGGTATCTCGTTTGCGTCCATGAGAATACCCATGGAATCGCACGCAAATCTTCGAACTTATCGCTATTTTTACGCTTGGATGGGCGGGAGCCGATATTCAACTCGCCAATTTCCGGCAGCGGTGTAGATTCTTTGAAGAACGTTAAGAAGTCTTCGTCTCTGAAAATAAGATCCTGATACTTCGTCTGTGCTTGCTCCGAAATACCACGCATAATATTTTCCCACTTATCTTCAAGCGGGTGTCTTTGTGGTGAACGGGACAGCTTGGAAGCTGTAATCAACGCAAACGTCGCTTGCTCTAAGCTGCGGTAAGCAATACCTTGCAAGGAATAACGCGAAGAAAGAACTTCACCTTGCTCCGTAATCTTAATGCCGCCACCAAGTGTTTCAACAGGTTGAGCTAGAATGCTTCGGTTCAATGGCATACCGCCACGACCCAATGCCCCACCACGACCATGGAAGAACTTCAACTTCACGCCAAATTTCTTCGCCGCTTCTGTGATATCTTGAAGCGCCATGCGCAGCTCCCAGTTCGCTGTTATCACACCACCGTCTTTATTACTGTCGGAATAGCCTAGCATAATTTCGTGCATTTGTGTTTCTGGATCAAGGCTTAATCGGTAAGCAGGAATCGCTAACAACGTGCTCATGATACCAGGCGCCGCGTGAAGGTCGTCAATCGTTTCAAAAAGCGGAACAGACTGAACAGTACTCGTAACAGTTCCGTCGCTCTCTCTGCGGTATAGGCCCGCCTCTTTGGCAAATACAACAACTTCAAGCATGTCACTTGCACCTTGCGTCATCGAAATCAAGTAACTGTTAATACAATTACGTCCGAATTCCTTCTGCGCTTTACCAACTGTACGATAAACGTCTAAGCATTCTTTCGTACCTTCCGTGTAGTCCAAGTACGTAGACGTGATAGGACGTGGATCGTTCAAGACATTCGTGAGCAATGAAATTTTCTCATCTTCCGAAAGCTTGCTGTAATCCGGCGTAATACCCATTTTCGCCAAAATTTCCGTCATCGCATTCTCATGCTCTTTACTATGCTGTCTGATATCCAGAGCAGCTAAGTGGAAGCCGAAGAGTTCAACTTGACGAATTAGCTTCTTAATATATTTATCCGCGACATAATCTGCAAAGTGCGCACGCAAACTAGCTTCCATAACTTGCAAATCTTGAATAAACTCTTCAGGGCTATTGTACTTCTGCGTAGAAGATACATTTGCATTGCCCGTATTATGAATCTTCTCGATCATATAAGTCGTCTTGATGCGGTATGGTTCCTTCTCATTACGCCAAACATCCTGAACATTCCCCATCGCTTCACGATCACATTGGATCGATTCGATCAGAGCTTTGCTCACATTCACAATGTTCTTGCTAAAGCTCATGTGTGCTAAAGATTCTCTCAGGATTTCCTCATACTTTTGCAAAGCCAATTGACGGTGCAGACCAAGCGTCTCCCATGTCACATTCGCTCTTACAGATGGATTTCCGTCACGATCTCCGCCGATCCAAGATCCAAATTTCAAGAAGGATGGCACATGCCATTTGTCTTCTGGGTAGTATTTATTTAAACAACGCTCAAGCTCGTGGTAAACTTCTGGCAATACGTCAAATAATGTCTCGTCAAAATAGTACAATCCGTTACGCACTTCGTCGATTACCGTCGGTTTACGATCACGCAGCTCATCGGTTTGCCACAAATTAAGCACTTCACCCACAAGCTTCTCGCGCAATTGCTCACGCTCACGGTACGTTAAATTAGGGTTGTCCAGCTTCATCATATCGTCAGAAATGCGCAAATTAATATCGAGCACTGCACGACGCATAGCCTCCGTTGGATGAGCCGTCATTACGAGCTCAAGAGAGATCGCTTTAAGTATTTCTTGTACCTCGGAATAAGGAATATTCGTATTCTTCAGCTCTTGTACGATGCTTTCAATCGAACCTGGTTGTACAGATTCCCCTGAAGAGCGCTCGTAGTCACGTTTACGGCGAATACGATGGTTTTGTTCTGCAATATTAACTAGCTGGAAGTATATAGCGAAGGCGCGTATCACTTGATGGCGAATTTCCGGATCTAGTGAAGATATCGTTTTCTTAAACTCATCATAGATCTCAATAACATAGTGTGCTCTTAACGACTTGCTCATTTCGCGAATTCGTTCAACGACATCCAGCAGATCATTTCCGCCCTGATGTACAAGAACTTCACCTAGTATGTGTCCAAGAAACCGAATATCTCTACGCAGCAGGTTATTCGTACTTTGTTTTTGTTGGACGATCTCACTCTCTACCATGACTCTCCACCCCATCTATTCACTATGATGCATTAATGCTTCTCTCTGCAAAAGCTAGTCGCTATAAAAACTCATTTCAGAATATTTTACCACAATCTAACCGCTACACATAGTATTAAAATAAAAAAACCGTACGTTTTTCGGTGGTAATTAATGTATTGGTAAGATTCTGCGATGCTTTGATTTGTATTATTTCCTAATTAGAAGGAGTTAGACGGTATATTTAGACGCTCATTCAATGTGCGAAATACCATTGGTATTCACTCGGTGCCGATCTTTTTGTTACTGTCTCTTGATAAAAGAAAAAAACCACCCGAAGGTGGTCCTTTTCTTATAAGCGGGCGGCGGGAATCGAACCCGCGCGATCAGCTTGGAAGGCTGAAGTTCTACCATTAAACTACGCCCGCGTAGTTTAGAAAAAAATGATCGGGACGACACGATTTGAACATGCGACCCCCTGCTCCCAAAGCAGGTGCTCTACCAAGCTGAGCTACGTCCCGATACGTTTATAACTTATAATGAAGAATGGCGCGCCCTGAGAGATTCGAACTCCCGACCTTTTGATTCGTAGTCAAATACTCTATCCAGCTGAGCTAAGGGCGCATAAAACTTTGGAGCGGAAGACGGGGATCGAACCCGCGACCCTCGCCTTGGCAAGGCGATGCTCTACCGCTGAGCCACTTCCGCAGGGTACCTCAATTGTATGAATACAAGTGAGGATTTAATGCGCGTAGAGGGACTTGAACCCCCACGGTCACCCGCTAGATCCTAAGTCTAGTGCGTCTGCCAATTCCGCCATACGCGCATGTTGTAAATAAGGCAAATGGTGAGTCATGTAGGATTCGAACCTACGACACCCTGATTAAAAGTCAGGTGCTCTACCAACTGAGCTAATGACTCATGTGTTGTGAAAAAATGGCTGGGGATCAAGGATTTGAACCTTGGCATGACGGAGTCAAAGTCCGTTGCCTTACCGCTTGGCTAATCCCCAATATAAACATGCCGTCGAGAGGACTTGAACCCCCAACCTACTGATTACAAGTCAGTTGCTCTACCAGTTGAGCTACAACGGCATATAAAGTTAATGGTGGAGGCTGACGGGATCGAACCGCCGACCCTCTGCTTGTAAGGCAGATGCTCTCCCAGCTGAGCTAAGCCTCCATGGGATCTGAAAATGGTGACCCGTAGGGGACTCGAACCCCTGTTACCTCCGTGAAAGGGAGGTGTCTTAACCACTTGACCAACGGGCCTTACTTAAAAAATTACTGGAGCTTCCAACCGGAATCGAACCGGTGACCTCATCCTTACCATGGATGCACTCTACCGACTGAGCTATGGAAGCAATGGCTCCCCGAACAGGACTCGAACCTGTGACAACTCGATTAACAGTCGAGTGCTCTACCAACTGAGCTATCAGGGAACAATGCTTGGCAACGTTCTACTCTCCCAGAACCCTGCGGTTCAAGTACCATCGACGCTGGAGGGCTTAACGGTCGTGTTCGAGATGGGAACGCGTGGGTCCCCTCCGCCATCATCACCAAACAGTCAAAGCGTTTGTTTGCGCCTTGAAAACTAGATACGAAACTTCAACGTAAAGTACTTACTTAGGAATTTTGGTTAAGCCCTCGACCGATTAGTATTCGTCAGCTGCATACGTTGCCGCACTTCCACCTCGAACCTATCAACCTCGTCGTCTACAAGGGGTCTTACATACTGGGAAATCTCATCTTGAGGGGGGCTTCGCGCTTAGATGCTTTCAGCGCTTATCCCCTCCGTACATAGCTACCCAGCGATGCCTCTGGCGAGACAACTGGTACACCAGCGGTACGTCCATCCCGGTCCTCTCGTACTAAGGACAGCTCCTCTCAAATTTCCTACGCCCGCGACAGATAGGGACCGAACTGTCTCACGACGTTCTGAACCCAGCTCGCGTACCGCTTTAATGGGCGAACAGCCCAACCCTTGGGACCTACTTCAGCCCCAGGATGCGATGAGCCGACATCGAGGTGCCAAACCTCCCCGTCGATGTGGACTCTTGGGGGAGATAAGCCTGTTATCCCCAGGGTAGCTTTTATCCGTTGAGCGATGGCCCTTCCATTCGGTACCACCGGATCACTAAGTCCGACTTTCGTCCCTGCTCGACTTGTAGGTCTCGCAGTCAAGCTCCCTTATGCCTTTGCACTCTGCGAATGATTTCCAACCATTCTGAGGGAACCTTTAAACGCCTCCGTTACATTTTAGGAGGCGACCGCCCCAGTCAAACTGCCCACCTGACACTGTCCCCATACCGGATCACGGTACTAGGTTAGAACTCCGATACGATCAGGGTGGTATCCCAACGATGCCTCCACCCAAGCTGGCGCTCAGGCTTCAAAGGCTCCCACCTATCCTGTACAGATCGTACCAAAGTCCAATATCAAGCTGCAGTAAAGCTCCATGGGGTCTTTCCGTCTTGTCGCGGGTAACCTGCATCTTCACAGGTATTAAAATTTCACCGGATCTCTCGTTGAGACAGCGCCCAAGTCGTTACGCCATTCGTGCGGGTCAGAATTTACCTGACAAGGAATTTCGCTACCTTAGGACCGTTATAGTTACGGCCGCCGTTTACTGGGGCTTCAATTCATAGCTTCGGGTTGCCCCTAACCACTCCTCTTAACCTTCCAGCACCGGGCAGGCGTCAGCCCGTATACTTCGCCTTGCGGCTTCGCACAGACCTGTGTTTTTGCTAAACAGTCGCTTGGGCCTTTTCACTGCGGCCCCCTCGGGCTATTCACCCTACCGAGGCACCCCTTCTCCCGAAGTTACGGGGTCATTTTGCCGAGTTCCTTAACGAGAGTTCTTCCGCGCGCCTTAGAATTCTCTTCTCACCCACCTGTGTCGGTTTGCGGTACGGGCACCTTCGCCTGGCTAGAAGCTTTTCTTGGCAGTGTGAACTCATGACCTTCGGTACTTAAATTTCCCTCCCCATCACAGCCCAGCCTTACGATGTGCGGATTTGCCTACACATCAGCCTCACTGCTTGGACGAGCATCCATCAGCTCGCGTCACTATCCTTCTGCGTCACTCCATTGCTCATAACGGCTACGGTGGTACAGGAATTTCCACCTGTTGTCCATCGACTACGCCTTTCGGCCTCGCCTTAGGTCCCGACTTACCCTGAGCGGACGAGCCTTCCTCAGGAACCCTTAGGTTTTCGGCGGATCAGATTCTCACTGATCTTTTCGTTACTTATACCGGCATTCTCACTTGTATGCGCTCCACCTGTCCTTACGGTCAGAATTCAACGTACATACAACGCTCCCCTACCCATGCACATACGTGCAAGCCATAGCTTCGGTGGCGTGTTTAGCCCCGTTACATTTTCGGCGCAGAGTCACTCGACCAGTGAGCTATTACGCACTCTTTCAATGGTGGCTGCTTCTAAGCCAACATCCTGGTTGTCTGTGCAACTCCACATCCTTTCCCACTTAACACACACTTGGGGACCTTAGCTGATGGTCTGGGCTGTTTCCCTTTTGACAATGGATCTTAGCACTCACTGTCTGACTCCCGGATTTAAGTTTGTGGCATTCAGAGTTTGACTGGACTTGGTAACCCTTGGCGGGCCCCGCACCCAATCAGTGCTTTACCTCCACAACTCAACATCCGAGGCTAGCCCTAAAGCTATTTCGGGGAGAACCAGCTATCTCCGAGTTCGATTGGAATTTCTCCGCTACCCCCACCTCATCCCCGAATTTTTCAACATTCGTGGGTTCGGGCCTCCAGTGAGTGTTACCTCACCTTCACCCTGGACAGGGGTAGATCACACGGTTTCGGGTCTACGTCCACGTACTAAAGCGCCCTATTCAGACTCGCTTTCGCTGCGGCTCCGTCTTTTCAACTTAACCTCGCACGGGAACGTAACTCGCCGGTTCATTCTACAAAAGGCACGCCATCACCCATATAGAGGGCTCTGACTTTTTGTAAGCACACGGTTTCAGGTTCTTTTTCACTCCGCTTCCGCGGTGCTTTTCACCTTTCCCTCACGGTACTGCTTCACTATCGGTCACTAGGGAGTATTTAGCCTTGGCAGATGGTCCTGCCGGATTCCGACGGGGTTTCACGTGACCCGCCGTACTCAGGATACCTCTAGGGGATTCGTTCAGTTTGGGCTACAGGGCTTTTACCTTCTATGCCGGATCTTTCCAGATCACTTCGCCTACCAAACTAACCCCATAACGAGGTCCTACAACCCCAAGGAGCAAGCTCCTTGGTTTGGGCTATTCCGCTTTCGCTCGCCGCTACTGACGGAATCACTTTTGTTTTCTTTTCCTCCAGGTACTTAGATGTTTCAGTTCCCTGGGTCTGCCTCTACTAAAGCTATGTATTCACTTTAGAGTAACTGCGCATTACCACAGCTGGGTTCCCCCATTCGGACATCCCCGGATCAAAGCCTGCTTACGGCTCCC
>NZ_CAXURV020000001.1:740000-802500 GCF_964253335.1 Paenibacillus sp. LjRoot56 | reverse complement strand
CACTCGTTGTTCAGTTTTCAAAGATCAATTTCTTTCGCATTGCATCGCCATCCGTTTAGCGGCGACTTTTTAAATATATCACAGTCACACCAGAGATTGCAAGTCTTTTTTTGAAAGTTATATGTAACCTCTTCTATAATAAGACTCACTCGCTTTTGTTACGAAGTGACGAGTTATAAAATAACACAGGTGGAGAGGGTAAGTCAAGCACTTACCCCCTATTTTTTCTGAGCTTGGTAATTACGGTTTCTAGCGTACTTTGATATTTCCTTTGGTGTCGCTAAGCGAGCATACATCCTGAAGATGACCTTGTATCTGGATTCTATAGCTCCCTTTATCTCTTGATCAATTCTCTTATCATTGAGATCGAATAGCATTTCGTCTAATTCTTTACGCAGTACATAATCTAATTCTCTGCATTCTCTCTCATTGAACAAAAATCCGAGCATACATCCATCCAAACCCCTCTCGACTGTAGAGATTCATGGCACTAACAAATTTAGTTAGACGTGGAGAGTTGAGCCAATTATGCCCCTCTTCTTTTACGCCTTATTGTTATGCTCAGATTTTGCCAATTTTATGACGAGAGATTGAAAATATTTTACAAATGCACCAACCAGTAGGTAAGTGTGCTCTCAATTATAGCCGCAATCAAAAGAAGTACAACGATTCCCATACTGAGCGGTTTGGTTAATTGAAAAATTCTATTCAATTCAATTCGAGCACTTCTTTTCTCAGCAGGCACGAGTAGCTGTACACCCATTTTCCAAACCAACATCCCTATCTTCAAGCCATATGCGCACGCAAGCAATATAACAGGGATTTCAATGATACCATGCGGCAATATCCCTTTAAGAACAATGGACAATGTACTTTCATGCGTCTGCAAAGAAAGAACATAACCTAGAATCATTCCATTAGCGATTAGCATAAAGAGCGGTAATACACCTAGGAAAACCCCACAGAAAACAATAAGCACCGACTTAATCGCGTTATTTAAAAAGATAAAAATGAACAGCCAAACCTGCGGGTTTTCTTTGGTACTTATCGATTTAATCATAGGCTGGAGTCCCTCTAATTGCTTTTCCAAGAAATGCGTAAATTGGTCAGAATTTGCCCAACCCATATACAAACTAAATCCAAAAACAAGAACAACCACAATAAAGTAATGCTTCATTTCTTTAAAATGTCTAAGCAATGCCGGAAAATTCATTTTGTAATTCCTCCAATTTCGGAAGCATAAGTACCATGTGTACGAGCATACATTATTTACTAAAGGTTATACAAGCTATCTATGGCTTGACATAAAGGAGGTACAAGCTGTTTATGAACTACTTTTTTGTAATCAACGCACGCAAATTTAAACAATATTTATTCATTGCTCTTGCCATCATCTTCTCCGCGGCCATTGTATATTCCGAACAAAGTAATGTATCCGTCTTTATGAACTCCGAGCCATCGGCTATCTACAGCGTGCAGACCGAAAAGAAAGTCATCGCCCTTACCTTTGATATTTCTTGGGGTGATACTCGAGCTGAACCGATCTTGAAAATTCTAAAGGACAATGGTGTTAAGGATGCAACATTCTTCTTATCCTCGCCCTGGAGTAAGAGCCATCCCGACATTGTCTCGCATATCAAAAGCTACGGATTCGAGATTGGTAGTCACGGAAACAAATTTGACAACTACAGCGACCTAAGTGACGAGGAAATTCGAAACGAAATTACTACTGCTCATGGCATTTTAACAGAATTAATTGGTAAGGAGCCTAACCTCATTCGCTTGCCTAACGGCGACTTCGACAAGCGTGTGTTGCGCATTGCTGATGATCTCGGCTATTCCGTCATACAATGGGATACAGACTCTCAGGATTGGCTGAATAAAGGCGTCGACACCCTTGTAAACCGTGTTGTGAGCAAGGCACATCCTGGCGATATCGTTCTTCTTCATGCGAGCGACTCCTCCCAACAAACACATGAGGCTTTGCCCGCCATCATCCAACAACTAAGAGAAAAGGGATATCAGTTCGTAAGTGTTAGTGAGCTCATTAAGCAAACCCAGGTGGAAACAACCCCTGTTGAGGATCAAGCTATGAAACAAATCCATTAGTATTTATAAATAAATTTTAAAAAAAGAGCTAATCAAATTAGCTCTTTTTGTTATCCAATATTTTATGTAGGGTAAGAATTTGCCATGCATTACAGACGAACAATGGTGCCAACATAAATAGACTTGATGCCGTGTTATCCAATTTCAATGCTGGTACAGCCTCAAGCACAGTAACCGCCGTCATGAAAAATAAAGTAGGAATGAATGCATTCCGATTCGTCATTTTCACCTTCCAATAGCTTACTGCTAAAGAAATCACTAATACGCAGACAGGCAAGACGAAATATCCAAGCAGCGATTCTGAACTATTGAAATTCGTTTTCCTCAAGTAAACAAGATCGAATAATACAACAATAACAACGGCAAGCTGTAACAAGTCCCATACTGTTTTAGATCGTATAATACCAACAGCAATGAACCTAACGATTAAATATGCGAAGAAGCCCATTTGACTCAATACACTTATTGTAGCTCCACCGAGAATCATATTGATCAAATTAAACCCGACCGCCGATAAGCCCATTACAGAGAATTCTTTGTCTGAAAATTGAAGGATAAGTCCAACCCCAGTGGATACTACAATCCCTAATACTAATGTTGTCCAAAATAAGTGAAACCATTTACGTAAAGTCACGTTTAATTCCCTCCACACATCAACTCTAATTGTTAATTGTACCAATCTTTACGTTAAAAAGCCAATAATGTCCCCTTATATTCTGACCCTAACCACACATACTAAGACCATTAAAGTTCAGGGAAGGGAGCATGTAGTTATGTTAAAGACAAGACTTAGAAAGCTTCAGGTCCTACCGGCTATATCATTGGCTTTTCTTCTCGCCTCTTGTGGTACAGATAACTCATCTCAAGGCCAATCTCAAGCCAATACGTACAAAGAACAAAAGACAATGATCCTTGATATTCTGAAGTCAGATGATGGTAAAAAAGCAATAAGTGCTGCAAATCGAAGTATCATGAATGGAGATGTAGGTGCTAACAGCGTTGCTGGCCAATCACAAATTAAACTACTATCTGCGAATGAGTCCCTGCAGCTTCAAATGGCAGTCAAGGATGTACTGACCGCTAAGGAAAATAATATGTTTTTGACCGATATGATGAAGGACCCTAAGTTCGCAGGTGACTTTGCCACGGCAATCCAAAAAGAAACCAAACAGATGTTCAAGGAATTGCTCAAGGACCCTACCTACCAAAAATCACTGATTGATGTTATGAAAAACCCAGATTATGAGAAAATGGTTCTTGATGTTATGAAAACAGCACCATACCGCCAGCAAATGATGACAGTCATGGAGGAATCCATCCAAAGCCCTCTTTTCAGGGCGCAAATGGTCGAATTACTTAAGTCTGCTATTGCCCAACAAAGCAAGCCTGATCAAATGCCTTCCGCAAAGAGCACAGAAAAAAGTGATGATAAAGCCAAAGAAGGAGAAAAGAAACAAGACGGCGGGGATGAAAAACAGAAGGATGATTCCTCAGGGGACTCCGACAAACAAGGTGAAGAGAAGAAAGATGGAGGTTCCGATTCTTAAACGAAAAAGGAAGAGTTGGCAGATTCCCTCTGCTTCCTCTTCCTTTTTTTGCATTATTTATCCAGCTTCGTAATCATCCGATCCGCTATTTCCAAATAGATTTGACCTGCTTTGGATTCTGCCTTATATACAGACGGCGAGTAATCTTTTTCAGATATATGATTATCAGGCGCTCCTAATGGAATTTGCGCTAATAGCTCACTGTGAAGATCTTCAGCAAGCTTAGCACCTCCACCTTTACCAAAAATATGCTCAATGCTGCCATCCTTACTTTCATAGTAGGACATGTTCTCAACGATACCCAAAATTTCATGATTCGTTTGAATGGCCATAGCACCGGCTCTAGCAGCTACAAAAGCTGCTGTAGCATGTGGTGTCGTAACAATGATCTCTTTGCTTTGCGGTATGAGCTGATGCACATCAAGTGCAACATCGCCAGTACCCGGAGGAAGGTCTAGGAGGATGTACTCCACATCTCCCCAATTTACTTCATTGAAGAAGTTGCGTAGCATTTTGCCTAACATCGGCCCACGCCATACAACAGGTGCATTGTCTTGGACAAAGAACCCCATCGATATCACTTTTACTCCAAATTTCTCAACAGGAATAATCACGTTTTCTACCAACTGCGGCTGTTCTTCAATCCCCATCATATCCGGAATACTAAATCCATAAATATCCGCATCGATGATCCCTACCTTTTTCCCTTTACGAGCCAGTGCGACTGCTAGATTAACTGTGACTGTTGATTTACCAACGCCACCTTTGCCACTCGCAATAGCGATGAACTCAACCGTAGAGGATTGTCCAAGAATCGGCTGCTGAATCGGAGGTTGAACAGGCTTCTGCTGGTTTGTATCCGCCTGATGTGAAGTTCCTTCCAAACGACTCCGCTCATGGTCCGTCATCAATCTAAACCGGATATGAACTTGAGGTACCCCTATATTTGCTAAAGATTGTTGAATAAATGCTTTGGCTTGCTCCTTATATCCTTCATCCTCGGTTACTACGAGCAAACTTAAGGATACCGCATCTTCTTTCACCATTACATCACGAATCAAATTTAATTCCACTACACTTTTATTAAACTGGGGATCTATTAGCTTATTCAACGCTTCTAGAATTTGATCTTTATGTACCATAGCCACATCACACCTTTATTGGGACATTGTATTCGCGGCTTTTATTATAACACATTATGAAGAAGAACCCACTTTTTCACCTGCATAATATCTCAGAATTCCCTGATAAACCGATGCTGCCAGTATCTTCTGGTAGTTCTCATCAGCTAATAACTTCGCCTCTTCTGGGTTTGAAAGAAAGCCTACCTCAACAAGTGCACTTGGGATTTTCAACGTTTTTAACAGATACACAGTTTTATCCGCCAACTTAGCAACACGATCGGTATTTTCTAAATTACGTTTAAGCTCGGACTGAATGAGTGCCGCTAGATTGGGATTATCGGGATTATTCAAATAATAGAACGTTTGTGCGCCTCTCCATTTATCCGATGGAATACTGTTCAAATGAATACTCAAAAACATATCGGCATTATTATTCTGTATCAAGTCCGCGCGGTTGTGGAGATCCTGCGTCTTACGTTTGCTATAGCCTTTCGTACCCGATTCCGCTAGATCAGTATCCGTTTCTCTTGTTAAAACCACAATCGCACCAGCTTGTTGTAAGTAGTCGCGTAGCCGCAAGGTAATAGCTAAATTGATGTCCTTCTCGATGATACCATCCTTACTCTCCGCCCCACCGTCTGGCCCCCCATGACCGGCGTCTAGCGCTATTGTCTTACCCGATAAAGGGAGCGTCCAATCCGACCAGGTCTTCGTTGTAGGGAGCTCGTACGCATAAATAAAGACAACCAAGGCAACCAGCATAGCTGAAAGCATTAGCTTCAGACTACTGTGAAAGGTCAGCCATACCACCAACCTCTTCTTCCTTTTACGCATAAAAAATCCACCTCTGTTCCCCTATAGACTCTGTAACATCTATATGGGACAGGGTGGACAAATATACCAGACTTATACACGATATTCAGGGTCGCTACAACCTTCCACCTACGCCCGTGTAATCGCGTCATACGATGAAATCCGAACAACTATTAGTCCTACGTACAATCGCATGTAGAATCGCTTCACGAGGCCTTGTATTGTGCATTGCAGTGTTGAAACAAACTTACTTATGGAGACCACATTCCGTTTTCTCAATACTTGCCCAACGTCCCGCGCGCGGATCTTCACCTTCGGCGACTTGACGTGTGCAGTGCGTGCAACCGATACTAGGATAGTTACGATCATGCAGTGGGTTGTATATCACATCATTATCTCGAATGTATTGCCAAACGTCTTCTGAAGTCCATCCAGCTAGTGGGTTGAATTTAATTAGACCAAATTTCACATCGTATTCAACTTTTTTAGCATTTGCTCGAGTAGGTGCTTGATCGCGGCGAATACCAGTAATCCACGCATCATAGTTTTTAAGGATATCTGTAAGTGGATCAACTTTACGTATGTTGCAGCATTGGTTCGCGTCACTTTTCCATAGCTCATCCCCAAATTTCTCCGCTTGCTCATCAAGAGTTAACTTAGGCAATACTTGAACGAATTTAGTACCATAGTGCTTCTCAAGACGATCTTTCGTTTCATAAGTCTCATCAAAGTGCACATTCGTATCCAAGTAGAAGATATCTACGTTTGGGTTAATCTTTTGCAGCATGTCGACCAACACCACATCTTCCGCTCCAAAACTACAAGCAAGTGTCAATCTTTGAAATGTATCTACAGCTAATTTCAATATGGCTTCAGGCGATTGATTTTCGAATTCTTCCGCAGCTTTCGTTACAAATGCTTCTTTCTCAAATAGATTCATCTTCCGATTCCTCCAATAGTCGACAATCCCGACTGATATTGTATGATTTATAATATCATTATATCTGACTTCTACAAGGTGTCAATTACTTTTTATCATTTTGGTATTAACTTATTCTAATGGGATAAAGTTGGATCAAGATGAACATAAAAAAGAAAAACCTCTCCAGCCATAAGCCGAAAAGGTTCTTCTTGTGTGCCAAAGGCACAATATCTTAACGTTTGGAGAATTGAGGAGCACGACGTGCTGCTTTCAATCCGTATTTTTTACGCTCTTTCATACGGGAATCACGTGTTAAGAATCCAGCTTTTTTCAAGGATCCACGGTATTCCGGATCAGCTTTCAACAATGCACGGGAGATACCGTGACGAATTGCGCCAGCTTGTCCGCTGATTCCGCCGCCATTTGCAAGAACTAGAACATCGTATTGACCGATAGTTTCAGTAAGAGCAAGTGGTTGTTTAACGATTAGCTTCAATGTTTCTAGACCGAAATACTCATCTAGATCACGTTTATTGATGATGATGCGTCCTTCACCCGGTATTAAGCGAACACGCGCTACCGAATGTTTACGACGACCCGTTCCATAATATTGAACTTGTGCCACGAAACGTTCCTCCTTATATTAACCGCGAAGATTCCAGACTTCTGGTAGTTGTGCTTGGTGTGGATGCTCTGCTCCACCGTAGACTTTAAGCTTAGTTTTCAAGCTGTCGCCTAGACGGTTCTTAGGAAGCATACCATGAACTGCGAATTCGATCATACGATCAGGCTTGCTGTTAAGCAAATCTTGAGCGGAAGTCACTTTCAAACCACCTTGGTACAAAGAGTGACGGTAGTACATTTTGTTTTGCATTTTCTTACCAGTAAGCTTAATTTGGGAAGCATTGATAACAACAACGAAATCACCAGTATCTACGTGTGGAGTGAACTCCGGTTTGTGCTTACCGCGGATAATGCTAGCAACTTCACTTGCAAGACGGCCAAGTGTTTGGCCTGCAGCGTCAACAATGTACCATTTACGCTCTACTTCATTTGGCTTAGCCATATATGTGGTGCGCATGCTTAATCCTCCTAAAAATATATCTGAAATACATAAGTTATAGTTGTTAATTATTCATAAGCGATGGATAGTTACGGTCATTTGTGATCAGGGGCTGTGGGGTAGCCGATCACGAAACGCCAAGTTATATTTTACACGATAACATCTTAATAATCAAGTAGTGATGATAACTTTTTAATAGTCGACTTTCCACAAGGTTAATCCCATGGCTTCAGCTGTAGGACCCGCTTGAGAGCGATCTCTGGCCTCGAGAACACGTTGCATATCGCTAGATGGTCTCTTACCCTCACCGATCTGTATCAACGTCCCTACGATGATCCTCACCATGTTATAAAGAAAACCATTCCCCGTTATGATTAACCGGATACGTTCTACTTTACCTGTTGCCAACAACTCATCTGATTCCGTCTCCATACGTACCTCATATAAGGTTCTCACTTTGATTTCCTTATCCGTTCTCACTGTGCAAAACGAAGTAAAATCATGCTCACCTAGCAAACAAGGGAGCGCCTCTCTCATGGCTTCCACATTTAAATGCGTGGGGTGATGATACTCGAAGTTGCGGTGAAAGACATCAGGGAAGCGCGCCGAACGAATCGTATAACAATATGTTTTACGTTTCGCGGCTTTGCGAGAGTGAAATGTAGGGAGGACTTCTTCTGCAGAATGTGCGACGATGTCCCTGGGTAATCTAGCATTTAGAGCTAAACACCAACGTTCTACTGGAATCTTAGAACTCGTTGTAAAATTAATAACTTGCGCTTTGGCATGAACACCGGCATCTGTCCGCCCTGATGATATGACTTTCACTGTCTCACCTGTCAGCAAGAACACGGCCTGCTCTAAACGATATTGCACCGTATCAGATCTAGGCTGTATCTGAAAGCCAGAATAAGATGTACCATCATAGCTTATGGTAAAACGTAGATTTCTCAAGGCTTGTTCCTCCATGAGTCATCCTTTCTACCTAGCTTGAGTTGCTTAAGCAGCTCAATACACTAGAATGCGATCCAAGACTGCAAAAAAAGGGCTTCACCAGAATCTAGTGATTCCGTCCACCCTTTCCCATCCGTCTTCTATGCGCGATCTACTAGCTCTAGGTAAACCATTGGTGCTGCGTCACCGCGGCGTGGTCCCAGTTTAAGGATACGAGTGTATCCGCCTGGACGCTCGGAATAACGTGGTGCCAATTCAGAGAATAGTTTTTGAATCGCATCTTGATTTTCGTTTGCAGCTTCTCTACGAACAAAAGCAGCAACCTGACGGCGTGCGTGAAGATCTCCGCGTTTCGCAAGAGTAATTAACTTCTCAGCGATTGAACGAATTTCTTTAGCTTTTGCTTCTGTTGTTTGAATGCGCTCATGTATGAACAGATCCGTTACCAGATCACGAAATAATGCTTTACGATTACTGGAATCGCGGTTCAATTTTCTGTAGTTCATTGAGTTAACCTCCTTCTGACAAGATTATTCCTCGGTACGTAGACCCAGACCCAGCTCTTCGAGCTTCTCTTGAACTTCTTCAAGGGATTTGCGTCCTAAGTTCCGAACTTTCATCATGTCTTCTTCTGTTTTGGTAATCAGCTCTTGTACGGTATTAATCCCTGCACGTTTGAGACAGTTGTAAGAGCGAACGGAAAGGTCTAGTTCTTCGATCGTCATCTCAAGAACTTTTTCTTTCTTATCTTCTTCTTTTTCAACCATGATCTCAGCGTCTTTTGCTTCATCCGTCAAACCAACGAACAAGAGCAAATGTTCAGTTAAGATTTTAGCGCCCAAGCTTACTGCTTCTTCTGGACGAATACTTCCATCGGTCCACACTTCGAGGGTCAACTTATCATAGTTAGTCACTTGGCCGACGCGAGTATTCTCAATAGCGTAGTTTACCCGAGTAATAGGCGTGTAGATCGAATCAATTGGAATTACACCAATTGGTTGCTCTTCATGCTTATTTTTGTCTGATTGGACGTAACCGCGCCCTCTGCCCGCATGAATCCTCATATGAAGACGTGCATCTGGAGACAAGGTAGCGATGTGTAAGTCCGGGTTAAGGATTTCAACATCACTATCACCGCGGATATCAGCCGCTGTAATGTTACCTTCTCCTTCAGCATCAATTTCTAGCACTTTCTCCTCATCGGAGTGAATCTTCAACGATAAACCTTTGAGATTGAGGATAATTTCCGTAACATCCTCAAGCACGCCAGGAATTGTTGAAAATTCGTGCAAAACGCCATCGATTTGGACAGAGGTTACTGCTGCCCCCGGTAAGGAGGACAGTAAGATACGACGTAGTGAGTTTCCTAAGGTTGTACCGTAGCCACGCTCCAACGGTTCAATGATAAATCTACCATAAGCGCCATCTTCACTTAATGCTACAGTTTCTATTTTTGGCTTTTCAATTTCGATCATGAAATGTACCCTCCATTCAATACGTCGGTTCCCTCTGGATACTTCGTTGAAAATTTCATAGTATGCCTATCCTTCAAACCATTATTCACGATTTTGGAATAATTATACTACAAAGTGATCCTGAATTATACGCGACGACGTTTTGGAGGACGGCAGCCATTATGAGGAACCGGCGTCACGTCTTTAATCAGGTTTACTTCAAGACCTGCTGCTTGCAAAGAGCGGATTGCTGCTTCGCGGCCAGCGCCTGGACCTTTAACCATAACTTCAACAGTTTTCAAGCCGTGCTCCATTGCTGCTTTAGCTGCTTTTTCAGCTGCCATTTGTGCTGCGAAAGGAGTGCTTTTACGGGAACCTTTGAATCCAAGGTTTCCTGAACTTGCCCAAGAAATTGCGTTACCATGCGGATCCGTGATCGTTACGATCGTGTTGTTAAATGTTGAACGGATGTGTGCTACACCGCTCTCAATATTTTTCCGGTCACGACGTTTCGTACGGACGACTTTTTTAGGTTTTGCCATTAGCTCTAACCCCCTTTATTATTTCTTCTTATTAGCTACTGTACGACGAGGACCTTTACGTGTACGAGCATTAGTTTTAGTACGTTGACCACGAACAGGAAGACCACGGCGGTGACGAAGACCACGGTAGGATCCGATTTCGATTAGACGTTTGATGTTTAGGGAAATTTCACGGCGAAGATCGCCTTCTACTTTAAGGGTTTTGTCAATTACATCACGGATTTTGCTCACTTCATCTTCAGTCAAGTCACGAACGCGAGTACTCGCATCGATACCTGTGGAAGCAATGATTTTCTGAGCAGTTGTAGTGCCGATACCGAAAATGTAAGTCAACGCGATTACAACTCGTTTGTCACGAGGTAAGTCAACTCCAGCTAAACGTGCCATCTACAGAATGCACCTCCTTTTAACCTTGTTTTTGTTTGTGCTTAGGATTTTCACAAATTACCATTACATTGCCTTTACGGCGAATGACTTTACATTTTTCACAAATCGGTTTTACTGACGGTCTTACTTTCATTTTAAGCCCTCCTTTTTATCGTAAGCAACCATGTTGCGTTTTCGTTAGAAAACTTGCTTCGTAAGCATACGCCTTGAGAGAGTATTACTTCTAAGCCGAACATTTATTTGAAACGGTAGGTTATACGGCCTCTCGTCAAATCATAAGGCGATAATTCTACGGTAACCTTATCTCCAGGCAAAATGCGAATAAAATGCATTCTGATCTTTCCTGAAACATGGGCTAGGATTTTATGACCATTTTCCAATTCAACTTTAAACATTGCATTCGGAAGAGGTTCAATCACTGTACCTTCTACTTCAATTACATCTTCTTTGGCCACAGTCATTCTCCTTTCTCTTGTGCTTCAACTTGCATAAGTTCAACGAATTTGGCGATTGCAAAGCGCAATTTCCCATTAGTCACACGACCTGTTTCCCTAATGCTTGACGCTACTTCACTGCTAATCGTTTCTTGTAAATGAAGATGATTCAGGTTCTTCTTCTTCGGTTGATCGAATTTACGATTATCGCCGTCGGCAAGCCAGACAAAACGATGATCTTCAATCCCAATCACGACCGCATATTCTCCGGGATCTCTACCGCGAAGCACCTTTACGATTTGACCCACTTGCGGAATCTTACTATCCACTCAGTTCACCTACGATCTAGGCAAAGTTAGTATTTCATAACCAGCTGCCGTAATAGCAACCGTATGTTCGAAATGAGCACATAGGGTACGATCTGAAGTGACTACAGTCCAATCGTCTTCGAGTGTTTGGACAAATCTTTCGCCAACAACCACCATGGGTTCAATGGCTAGGACCATGCCTGGTTTGAGTCGAGGACCTTTGTCAGGTATACCATAGTTCGGAA
Organism: Paenibacillus sp. LjRoot56; assembly: GCF_964253335.1. Classification (NCBI taxonomy): domain Bacteria; kingdom Bacillati; phylum Bacillota; class Bacilli; order Caryophanales; family Paenibacillaceae; genus Paenibacillus; species Paenibacillus sp. LjRoot56. The sequence continues at coordinate 790,598 of NZ_CAXURV020000001.1, read as the reverse complement.
TTTGAGGTTCTTCGTGAAGATCCGTTCCAATACCATGACCGACATACTCTATAACCACGGAGAAGCCTGCGTCTTCAATACAAGTTTGGATTGCATGCGACAACGTGTAGAGTCTAGCATCCGGTTTAGCTTCTGCAATGCCTCGATAGAGTGACTCTTCTGTCACAGTCAACAAGCGCTGAGCTGTTTCAGAAATTTCACCGACAGGATATGTCCAAGCAGAATCTCCATGATAACCTTTATATTGAGCACCAATATCAATGCTGATAATGTCGCCCTCAACTAGCTTTCTTGGACCAGGAATACCATGAACTAATTCTTCGTTGACTGAAGCACAAATGCTCCCAGGAAAACCATTGTAACCTTTGAAAGATGGAATTGCTCCCTGACTGCGAATGAATCCCTCTGCGATCTGATCAAGTTCTTTCGTTGTAATGTTCGGACGAATCGCCCTTGCCAATAAGCGGTGCGTTTCGGCTACGATACGACCAGCTTCTCGCATTAGGTCTAGTTCAACCTCGGACTTACAAATGATCATTACGCTAGACCTCGTAGCAGTGAGCTAATTTGTTCGGTTACCGCATGAATGTCTTGTTCCCCGTTAACCTCACGCAATAATTCCCTCTTTTGGTAGTAATCCAGAAGCGGAGCCGTTTTGTTAATGTATTCATCCAAACGTGTTCCGACTTTCTCTTCCGTATCATCAGATCGTTGGTACAACTCACCGGAACATTTATCGCATACGCCTTCTTGCTGAGGTGGGTTGAAGATGACATGATACGTAGAACCACAGGATTTACAAATTCTTCGGCCAGTTAGTCGTGCTAACAGATAACTGCGATCAACAGCTAGATTGATTACGACCTCAATCTTCTTACCAAGTGAATCAACGATTTCAGACAATGCATCAGCTTGAGCTACCGTTCTAGGGAACCCATCTAGCAAAAATCCTTTATCGCAATCCGGTTGGGCAAGACGCTCTCTCACAATACCGTTCGTTATTTCATCAGGAACAAGAAGCCCCTTATCTACATATCCTTTAGCTTCAATACCCATTGGAGTACCTTGGCTCATTGCTGCGCGAAATGCATCGCCAGTTGAAATATGAGGAATTTGAAACTCAGAAACGATTTTCTCTGCTTGCGTACCTTTGCCTGCACCAGGAGGCCCCATAAATATTACGTTCACAATTAAAACCTCCCCATCGCACTCGGCATTACGAACAGCACAATAGGTGCCGATGTCGCAGAAACTTGCCCCATCAGTACCTATTAGCTATTTATTGATGAACCCTTTGTAATGACGCTTAATCAATTGGCTCTCGATTTGCTTCATTGTCTCAAGACCAACGCCTACTACGATAAGCAAAGATGTACCACCTATTTTAACCGAACTAGGCAATCCAGCAAGTCCTCCAAATAGCATTGGAAGAATGGAAATTGCTGAAAGGAACAAAGCTCCAGAAAGAGTAATTCTAGTCATTACGCGTGTCAGATAAGTCGACGTTGTTTTACCTGGTCTGATACCTGGTATGTATCCGCCGTTCTTCTTCATCTGATCAGCCATTTGAACTGGATTAATTTGTACGAAGGTGTAGAAGTAGGTGAAGCCGATAATCAGCAGTACATACAGTACAATCGCTAATGGTGCAGTTTGGTTAATACTCAAGTTGTTAATAATCCATTCTGCGACTACATTCCCTCTCCAGTAGCTTGCAATGGTTGGAGGAAACATCAAAAGTGATAATGCGAAGATTACAGGGATAACACCAGCAGCATTCACTTTAAGTGGAATGTGTGTTGTTTGCCCACCATACATTTTACGACCAACTACTCGCTTAGCATATTGTACAGGTATCTTACGAACACCTTGTTGTACGAATATAACGCCAGCAATAATCAGGATAACAACTACAGCAATAATGATCAGTTTCACAATGTTCAGGAACAGGGCTCCATCGGTTGCAAAGAGTGATTTGTAGATTTGTTGAATGCTTGTTGGAATCGCAGAAACGATACCAGCAAAGATGATAATGGAAATACCGTTACCAATCCCGTATTCCGTGATTTGCTCACCTAGCCACATCAAGAAAGCTGTACCAGCTGTCAACACGATAGCGATTAATGCGAAAGTTGTAAACCCAGCATCAATGACCAAACCACTGTATAAGCGGTTAAAGCCAATTGAAAGACCGAAAGCTTGAATCAACCCTAGAACAATCGTACCGTAACGAGTCACCTGCGTCATTTTCTTTCTTCCGACATCTCCTTCTTTTGCCCACTGCGCAAAGCGCGGGATAACATCCATGGACAAAAGCTGAACAATGATCGAAGCCGTGATATAAGGCATAATTCCCATCGCGAAGATGGAGAATTGGAAGAGCGCACCGCCGGAGAACGTGTTAAGCAAACCAAAGACATCGCTCTGATTCGCTTGATCTTGAAGTTTCAGAACATCTGTATTAATGTTTGGAACCGGAATAAAGGCACCCAAACGGTAGACGATTAGCAAGATAAGCGTGAAGAGAATTCTTCTGCGTAAATCTTCTACTTTGAAGATGTTGGCTATGGTATTGAACATTAAATCACCTCGGTTTGACCGCCGGCAGCTTGGATTTTCTCAATCGCTGATTGAGAGAACTTATTCGCTTTAACGGTTAATTTTACTGTGATTTCACCGTTTCCTAAAATCTTAATGCCGTCTTTAGGAGCTTTAACAATACCAGTCTCCATTAAAACTTCTGGAGTAACTTCAGTACCAGCTGCGAAATTGTTCAAGTCTTCAAGATTAACGATCGCGTACTCCGTACGGAAACGGTTCGTAAATCCACGCTTAGGTAAACGACGATACAATGGGTTTTGTCCACCCTCAAATCCAGGACGAACGCCTCCACCGGAACGTGCGTTTTGACCTTTGTGTCCGCGAGTTGATGTTTTACCCATACCACTACTTGTTCCACGTCCAACACGCTTAGGTGATTTACGAGCGCCAGTAGCAGAACTTAGCTCATGTAACTTCATCGTTGCACACCTCCTCTAGATCTTAAATTCGTATTTCTATGCTTCGATTTCTTTAACTTCTACCAAATGGCTTACTTGGTTAACCATACCTCTGATTGCAGCATTATCTTGGTGAAGAACAGTTTGGTTAATCTTACGAAGACCAAGAGTTTTCACTGTAATGCGTTGCGTTTCAGGGCGGCCGATCAAGCTGCGTTTTAGGGTAACTTGTAATTGTTTAGCCATGTATACCCCTCCTAACCTAATAGCTCTTGAACAGTTTTACCACGAAGCTTTGCAACTTCTTCCGCTTTTTTCAAGCGGCTTAAGCCTTCAAGCGTAGCGTTAACCATGTTCATGGAGTTCGATGAACCTAGGGATTTTGTCAAGATATCGCCAACACCAGCAAGTTCAAGTACTGCACGAACTGGTCCGCCTGCGATAACTCCTGTACCTTGGGATGCTGGTTTCAATAGAACGCGTCCCGCGCCAAATTTACCAGTAACAAGGTGAGGAATCGAAGTGCCTACGATAGGAACATGAATCAAGTTCTTTTTCGCATCTTCAATACCTTTACGGATTGCATCTGGAACTTCGGAAGCTTTACCGATTCCTGCACCAACCCAGCCATTGCCATCGCCAACGACAACAAGTGCGCTGAAGCTGAAACGACGTCCGCCTTTTACTACTTTAGCTACGCGATTAATATTTACGACTTTTTCTGTTAGCTCTAAAGTATTAGGATCTACACGCAAGTCTTTTACCTCCTTATTAATGTATTTCTAGAATTCAAGACCAGCTTCACGAGCTGCGTCAGCCAATGCTTGAACACGTCCATGATAAAGGTATCCACCGCGGTCAAAAACCACTTTGTCTAAACCTTTTTCTTTCGCACGTGCTGCGATTAATGCGCCAACTTTACGAGCAGCTTCAACGTTACCACCGTTACCAATTTCACTTTTAAGCTCTTTATCTTGAGTCGAAGCTGCAACGATTGTTACACCAGTTGTATCATCGATTAATTGAGCATACATATGTTTGGATGAACGGAAGATGTTCAAACGTGGGCGAAGAGTTGTTCCTTCAATTTTCTTACGAACACGAAGGTGTCTTTTCAGACGAGCTTTATTTTTATCGCTTTTAGTAATCATCTATACTTACACTCCTTTCATCATCTTATGATGCGAGGCTTATGCTTACGTAGCAAGTTTTCATCAGAAAACTCTTAGCTATTACCCGCGATCTTTCGATCTTATTTCTTCTTACCAGCTTTACCTTCTTTACGAAGAATACGTTCGCCTTCATACTTGATACCTTTACCTTTATACGGCTCTGGTTCACGTACGGAACGAACTTTTGCTGCCATTGCGCCAACTAGCTCTTTATCAATACCTTTAACGATGATTTTCGTGTTCGTTGGAACATCGAACTCAATGCCGTTTTCAGGGTTGATTTCAACTGGATGGGAGTACCCAACGTTAAGAACCAATTTGTCACCGCTTTTGTTTGCACGGTAACCAACGCCTACTAGATCCAAAGATTTCGTGAAACCTTCCGTAACACCACTTACCATGTTGGCAACAACACTACGTGTTGTACCATGCAGGGAACGGTGGAGTTTGTTATCGGAAGGACGCTCAACGGAAATCTCGTTTTCTAGAACATTAACTTTCATATCAGTATGAAGTACACGGGACAAGGAACCTTTAGGTCCACTAACCGTGATTTGAGTATTGTCTAGTGTTACATTTACACCACTTGGAATGGTGATTGGCTTACGACCAATACGAGACATGTTTGCACCTCCATTCAATTACAATTGTATTACCAAACGTAGCAGATAACCTCTCCGCCAGCTTTGGATTGACGAGCATCTTTATCCGTCATAACTCCTTGAGACGTGGAGATGATGGCAATCCCTAATCCGCCCAGAACACGAGGGACTTCTTGTGATTTTGTATAAACGCGTAGACCTGGTTTCGAAATTCTTTTCAAACCAGAGATAACACGCTCATTGTTTGAACCATATTTCAGGAACAAACGAATGATACCTTGTTTGCTATCTTGAACGTACTCAGCATCACGGATAAATCCTTCTTTTTTAAGGATTTCAGCGATTTCCCTCTTCACTTTTGAAGCTGGGATTTCAACTGTCTCATGACGTACGATGTTCGCATTACGAATGCGTGTTAGCATATCTGCAATTGGATCTGACATGACCATTTTGTGTAAACCTCCTTCCCGAAAATAGGGTGATTACCAGCTTGCTTTTTTCACGCCTGGAATCTGACCCAAGTGTGCTAATTCGCGGAAACAAATCCGACAAATTTTGAACTTGCGAAGCACTGAATGCGGACGTCCGCAGCGCTCACAACGTGTGTATGCTTGCACTTTAAACTTCGGGGTACGTTGCTGTTTGACTTTCATCGAAGTTTTTGCCACTTAATATAACACCTCCTGATAGGTACAACTGGTAACCTATTTTACGAAAGGCGCTCCGAGTTGTGTTAAAAGCTCGCGAGCTTCCTCGTCGGACTTAGCCGTCGTTACGATAACAATATCCATACCACGAACTTTATCGATTTTATCATACTCAATTTCAGGGAAAATGAGTTGTTCTTTCAAACCTAGCGTGTAGTTACCGCGACCATCAAATGCTTTGTTGGAAATACCGCGGAAGTCACGTACACGTGGAAGTGATACGTTAAATAATTTGTCCAAGAAGTGGTACATGCGCTCACCGCGAAGAGTTACTTTCGCACCAATCGGCATGTTTTCACGAAGTTTGAAACCCGCGATCGCTTTTTTGGATTTTGTTACAACTGGTTTTTGACCAGAGATCTTTTGAAGATCTTCTACTGCAGTATCAAGTACTTTGGAGTTTGAAACAGCTTCACCAACACCCATGTTGATTACAACTTTCTCAATTTTCGGCACTTGCATAACTGTCGTGTAATTGAACTTTTGAATTAATGCTGGTGTAATCTCGTTCAAGTAACGATCTTTCAATCTTACTGCCATAACTTAGTTTCCTCCTTTCCATACATGTGTGTATTAGTCGATAACTTCGCCGGATTTTTTCGCGATACGAACTTTCGTTCCGTTATCTAATACTTTGTATCCTACGCGAGTAGGTTTGCCGCTCTTAGGATCAATTAGCATCACGTTAGAAACGTGGATCGCAGCTTCTTGATTCAAGATACCGCCTTGTGGGTTAAGTTGGGATGGTTTCGCATGTTTCTTAACCATGTTTACACCTTCAACAAGAACACGATTTTGACGAGGGTAAGCAGCGATAACGCGGCCTTTCTTACCTTTGTCTTTGCCAGTGATAACGAAAACAGTATCGTCTTTTTTCACGTGCAATTTATTGTTATGAGATTCTAGTCTCTTTTTAAGTCTTGGCATTAGCTTCTACACCTCCTGGGGTTCTCCACAATGGAAAACAACATCGTAACACGTCTTAGATAACTTCTGGAGCCAAGGATACGATCTTCATGAAGTCTCTATCGCGAAGTTCGCGAGCAACTGGTCCGAAGATACGAGTACCACGTGGGCTCTTATCTTCTTTCACGATAACAGCTGCATTCTCATCAAATGAGATATATGAACCGTCTTTACGGCGAGCACCGCTCTTCGTACGAACGATAACTGCTTTAACAACGTCACCTTTTTTGACAACGCCACCTGGTGTTGCTTCTTTTACTGAACATACGATCAAATCACCAATGTGACCAACGCGACGACCAGTACCACCCAAAACGCGGATACACATTAATTGTTTCGCACCTGAGTTGTCAGCGACAGCCAAACGAGTAAATGGTTGAATCATCGTATTCCCTCCTTTCGGGGTTCATATCTAGAATATTAGATAACAACTGCCACTTCAAGAATTTCAACCAGTCTCCAACTTTTATCTTTGGACAATGGTCTAGTTTCACTGATTTTCACAGTGTCACCAATCTTAGCTTGGTTGTTTTCATCATGTGCTTTGAATTTTTTTGTAGATTTAATTCTTTTGTGGTAGAGTTCATGTTTTTTGTAAGTTTCAACAGCAACAACAATGGTTTTATCCATTTTATCGCTGACAACTTTACCGATCAGAACTTTACGATCGTTACGTTCAGTCATCTAAGGAACACTCCCTTCTAGATTTGGTTACCCAATACCCAGTTCTCTTTCACGCAAAATAGTCTTGGCACGAGCGATCTCTTTACGCAAATCACGAATCTGAGTCGGGTTGTCCAATTGACCAGTAGCTAGTTGAAAACGGAGGTTAAAGAGTTCTTCTTTAAAACCATTAACTTTTTGCTCGATTTCAGCAGTGGTTAAGTTCCGGAATTCACTACCCTTCATTTGCTTCACCGCCTACTTCTTCTCTTTTCACGAACTTCGTTTTGATTGGAAGCTTGTGAGCTGCAAGACGCATTGCTTCGCGAGCAACCTCTTCGCTTACACCAGCTAGTTCAAACAAAATTTTGCCCGGTTTTACTACGGCAACCCATTTTTCCACGCTACCTTTACCACTACCCATACGAACTTCAAGCGGCTTTTGTGTAACTGGTTTAGCTGGGAAAATTTTAATCCATACTTTACCGCCACGTTTGATGTAACGTGTCATGGCAATACGTGCTGCTTCGATTTGACGGTTGGAAACCCAAGCCGGTTCTACCGCTTGCAGACCATATTCGCCAAAAGCAACTTCCGTACCGCCTTTAGCGCGACCTTTCATGTTACCGCGGTGTTCTTTACGGTGTTTTACACGTTTAGGTACTAACATGATTTAATTTCCTCCTTCCGGCTGAGCCTTTTTCTTAGCTGTCGGAAGCACTTCTCCACGATAAATCCATACTTTTACACCAATACGTCCATAAGTAGTGGCTGCTTCAGCCGTACCATAGTCGATATCCGCACGAAGTGTATGAAGTGGAACAGTTCCTTCGCTATATCCTTCCGTACGAGCAATCTCAGCACCGCCAAGACGTCCGCTAGTTGCAACTTTGATACCTTTTGCTCCGGATCTCATAGTTCTTTGCATTGCTTGCTTCATAGCACGACGGAAAGATACGCGACGCTCCAATTGAAGTGCAACTGCTTCAGCTACTAGAATAGCATCAAGATCAGGGTGTTTGATTTCAGAAATGTTGATATGAACTTTTTTGTTCGACATAGCTGCGATGTAGTTACGAATAACTTCAACTTCAGCTCCGCCTTTACCAATAACCATTCCTGGTTTAGCAGTATGAATCGTTACGTTAACGCGGTTAGCCGCGCGCTCGATATCGATATGGGAAACTGCAGAATCTTTAAGTTTATTCTTTAAGTATTCGCGGATTTTGACGTCTTCAAGCAGCAGAGTTCCGAAATCTTTTTCTGCGAACCATTTGGACTCCCAATCACGAATGACACCAATTCTAAAACCTATCGGGTGTACTTTCTGACCCACACGTTACCCCTCCTTATTTTTCAGATACCACGATTGTAATGTGGCTGGTACGTTTTTTGATCGCGCTAGCGCGACCCATTGCACGTTGTTGGAATCTTTTCATTGTTGGCCCTTGATTTACGAAAGTCTCGGAAACAACAAGTTTATTTGGATCTAATGAATAGTTATGCTCTGCATTGGCAATTGCGGAATTCAATAGTTTCTCCAGAATTGGAGAAGCTGCTTTTGGTGTATGACGCAAAATTGCGATCGCTTCACCTACCGCTTTTCCCCGAATCAAGTCAACAACTAGCTTTGCTTTACGAGGAGCAATCCGAGCGTGGTTCAATATTGCTTTAGCTTGCATGGTAGTACCTCCTCTCGGTTAAAAATGAATTAACGTTTTCCGGTTTTCTTATCGTCATCGTGACCTTTATACGTACGTGTTGGAGCAAATTCACCAAGCTTATGCCCAACCATATCTTCCGTTACATATACTGGCACGTGTTTTCTTCCGTCATATACTCCGAAAGTGTGACCAACGAATTGCGGGTAAATTGTAGAACGACGGGACCACGTTTTGACAACTAATTTCTTGCCAGAAGTGTTTAAGTCTTCTACTTTTTTCAGTAAGTGACCATCGATAAATGGACCCTTCTTTAAGCTGCGACCCATGGGTGTTCCTCCCTTCCTTGAACCTCAAGAGAATGTCTATATCCTAGATTACTTCGTACGGCGACGTACAATGTATTTATCGGATGCTTTACCTTTTTTACGAGTTTTGAAACCAAGCGTCGGTTTACCCCATGGAGACATAGGTGATTTACGTCCGATTGGTGCGCGTCCTTCACCACCACCGTGTGGGTGATCATTCGGGTTCATAACAACCCCACGAACTTGAGGACGATTGCCTTTCCAACGATTACGTCCTGCTTTACCGATTTTCACTAGTTCGTGATCTTCGTTACCAACAGAACCGATTGTTGCGCGGCAAACTTTTAGTACTTTACGAACTTCACCGGATGAAAGGCGAATTGTAACGTATGATTCTTCTTTACCAAGCAATTGAGCTTCAGTACCAGCTGCGCGCACAAGTTGTGCACCTTTACCAGGTTTCAACTCAATGTTGTGGATAACTGTACCAACTGGAATGTTTTCCAATGGAAGAGCGTTACCTACTTTGATATCTGCTTGTGGTCCAGAAACGATACGATCATCCACTTTAAGACCTTTAGGAGCGATGATGTATTTTTTCTCGCCATCAGCATAATGAATCAATGCGATGTTCGCGGAACGGTTAGGATCGTACTCAACTGTAGCAACGCGTCCTGGTATTCCATCTTTAGTACGTTTGAAATCGATAATACGGTATTTACGCTTGTGTCCACCACCGTGGTGACGAACCGTAATTTTACCTTGGTTGTTACGCCCAGCATGCTTGAACAAAGGAGCAAGCAATGATTTCTCGGGTGTTGATGTTGTGATTTCTTCAAATGTAGAAACCGACATCGCACGACGAGCTGGTGAGGTTGGTTTGTATTTTTTAATTGGCACTCTGTTTCCTCCTTACTTCAAGAAATGGGTTATACCGTTTCGAAGAATTCCAATTCTTTGCTCTCAGCGCTTAGGGACACGATAGCTTTCTTCCAGATGGAAGTGTAACCAGAGTGTTTGCCATAACGTTTAGGCTTAGCTGGCATTCTGAGTGTGTTTACATTTGTAACTTTCACTTTGAAGATTGCTTCGATAGCTTGTTTAATTTCTGTTTTGTTAGCGCGAAGATCCACTTCGAAAACATACTTTTTGTTAGCCATTAGGTCGCTTGTACGCTCAGTGATGATCGGGCGCTTGATAATGTCGCGTGGATTTTTCATTGTGCAAGCACCTCCTCAACTTTCTGTACAGCCTCTTGCGTTAAGATCAATTTGTCATAAAGCATGACATCAAGAACGTTAACTCCATCAGCAGCAACAAATTTCACACCTGGGATATTACGAGCAGATAACGCTACATTGGAGTCGTTAGGTACGCCTACAACTAGTACTTTTGTATCTACTTTCAGGTTGTTCAAAATAGCAACGAATTCTTTCGTTTTCGGAGCATTCAATTGAAGTTGATCCAGAACGATCAAGTTGTTATCGATAAGTTTCGAGGACAAAGCGGATTTGATCGCTAAGCGACGAACTTTTCTTGGCAATTTGAAACCATAGCTACGAGGAGTTGGTCCGAATACGGTACCGCCGCCTTTCCACTGTGGAGCACGAATACTACCTTGACGCGCACGACCTGTACCTTTTTGTTTCCAAGGTTTACGACCACCGCCGCGAACTTCTGAACGACCTTTTGTTTTGTGAGTTCCTTGACGCACAGCTGCTTGTTGTAAAAGAACAGCTTCGTGAATCGCATGAACGTGAGGCTCAATTCCGAAAACAACGTCAGACAGTTCAATTTCTCCTACCTGAGCACCTGTTACATTATATAAAGCTACTTTTGGCATCTGTCTTCCTCCTTTCTTACTTTTTCACAGCAGACTTCACGCTAACGTAGCTGTTTTTAGGACCCGGAATGGAACCTTTAACTAGCAATACATTACGCTCAGCATCTACTTTAATGATTTGAAGATTTTGCAATGTTACCGTTTCGTTACCCATATGTCCTGGCAATTTCTTACCTTTAGGAACGCGGTTTGCTTGAATGGAACCCATCGAACCTGGTCCGCGGTGATAACGTGATCCGTGTGCCATTGGCCCAGTGGATTGGTTATGTCTTTTAATGTTACCTTGGAAACCTTTACCTTTGGAAGTACCCGTTACATCAACGAATTCGCCCTCTGCGAACAGATCCGCCTTCAGTTCTTGACCTACTTCATAGTCACCCAACTGAATGCCACGAATTTCTTTAACGTAGCGCTTAGGCGTTGCCCCTGCTTTTTTCGCATGGCCAAGCTCTGGTTTAATGATACGGCTAGCTTTTACATCATCAAAACCGATTTGGATCGACTCATAACCATCGTTATCCACATCTTTCTTTTGCAGCACCACACATGGTCCTGCTTGAATGACAGTTACCGGAACAACATTACCCTCCGGAGTAAACAACTGTGTCATCCCAAGTTTTTTCCCTAAGATACCTTTCATCGTTGACACCTCATTTCCTTCCATTGTTAACTCTATAGTTGTTTTACAGTTTGATCTCGATGTCAACGCCAGACGGCAAGTCTAGACGCATTAGAGCATCAACTGTTTGTGGTGTTGGATTCACAATATCGATTAGACGCTTATGCGTACGCATTTCGAATTGCTCACGCGAATCCTTGTACTTGTGCACCGCACGAAGAATCGTGATGATTTGCTTCTCTGTCGGAAGCGGAATCGGACCGGATACACCTGCACCGGAACGCTTGGCAGTTTCCACGATTTTCTCAGCTGATTGATCAATAATTCTGTGATCATAAGCCTTCAAACGGATACGAATTTTTTGCTTTGCCATTTAAAAGTCCCTCCTTCTATCGCCCAATTTATTATCGGACATACTCCGCGAAAATTCTCCAACAGCCATCCCCATGGCAAAGGGGCCTGGTGTGTCGGCAACCTTTCGCATCATCGCAACGTCACAGACCAACGTTTAATATTATATAAAATTATAAAACGAAAAGCAAGTGAAATTTTAGGCATATACACATATTTATTTACACGTGATTTTCTCTTCTATATAAGTAACAATCCGCTGTCGTTTTCTGAATCCGTTTCTACATTATAATAAAAGATTATTATTAAAACCACTGCATTTTGTTTCCAATCGATCTTAGCAGTAGAGCTTCATTATCTTAGCCGCGGTTATCCTATAAACGAAAAAACATCCACCGATAAATCGATGGATGTTTCGATCTCTCAAAGAGAGATTATTTTTGAATTGTAGCAACCGCGCCCGCACCAACTGTACGTCCGCCTTCGCGAATCGCGAAGCGTGTTCCTTCTTCGATTGCGATTGGGTTGATTAGTTCTACAGTAACTGTGATGTTATCACCTGGCATAACCATCTCAGTACCTTCTGGAAGGGAGATGATACCCGTTACGTCAGTTGTACGGAAGTAGAACTGTGGACGGTAACCAGTGAAGAAAGGCTTATGACGGCCACCCTCTTCTTTAGTTAGAACGTAGATTTGTGCTGTAAAGTTTGTGTGTGGTTTAACTGAACCTGGTTTCGCAAGAACTTGTCCACGCTCGATATCTTTACGATCAACACCACGAAGCAATGCTCCAATGTTGTCACCAGCTTGAGCGGAATCAAGCAATTTACGGAACATCTCTACACCAGTTACGATGCATTTACGAGTTTCTTCAGCGATACCAACGATTTCAACTTCTTCTTGTACTTTAACAGTACCACGCTCAACACGACCAGTTGCAACTGTTCCACGACCAGTGATTGAGAATACATCCTCAACTGGCATAAGGAAAGGTTTGTCTGTTTGACGCTCAGGAGTTGGGATGTAAGTATCAACTTGCTCGAACAACTCGATGATTTTGTCAGCCCAAGGACCATCTGGGTTTTGAAGAGCTTCACGAGCTGCTCCACGGATGATTGGAGTATCATCGCCTGGGAACTCATATTCGTTAAGAAGGTCGCGAACTTCCATCTCAACCAATTCAAGCAACTCTTCGTCTTCAACCATGTCACATTTGTTAAGGAATACCACGATGTATGGTACGCCTACTTGACGGGAAAGAAGAATGTGCTCACGTGTTTGTGGCATAGGGCCATCAGCTGCGGAAACAACTAGGATAGCGCCGTCCATTTGAGCAGCACCAGTGATCATGTTTTTAACATAGTCAGCATGTCCTGGGCAGTCTACGTGTGCGTAGTGACGGTTAGGAGTTTCGTACTCAACGTGAGCTGTGGAGATTGTGATACCGCGCTCGCGCTCTTCTGGTGCTTTATCGATTTGGTCGAATGCTACTGCAGCTCCACCGTATCTTTTGGACAGTACAGTTGTGATTGCAGCTGTCAAAGTAGTTTTACCATGGTCGACGTGACCGATAGTACCGATGTTAACATGCGGTTTGTTACGTTCAAATTTAGCCTTTGCCATTTTAAACGATTCCTCCTTAGAGTGACTATTAGTTTTATATTAAGCGCCTTTGCCTTTTGCAATAATTTCTTCTGCAATGGACTTAGGTACTTCTTCATAATGTGAAAGTTCCATGGAGTAAACACCACGGCCTTGTGTTCTTGAACGAAGTGTTGTGGAATATCCAAACATTTCGGACAAAGGCACCTTAGCACGGATGATTTGCGCGCCATGACGGTTATCCATACCTTCGATACGTCCACGACGGGAGTTAAGGTCACCCATAACATCGCCCATGTACTCTTCTGGTACAGTAACTTCAACCTTCATGATTGGCTCAAGAAGAACCGGTTTACATTTTTCTTTTGCAGCTTTAAGTGCCATGGAACCAGCGATTTTGAACGCCATTTCATTGGAGTCAACATCATGGTATGATCCATCAACAACTGTAGCTTTGATATCCACAAGCGGGAATCCTGCGATTACACCGTTTTTCATGGATTCTTCGATACCAGCTTGAATAGGTGCGATGTACTCTCTTGGAATAGATCCGCCCACTACTTTGCTTTCGAAAATGAAACCTGTGCCAGCTTCTTGAGGTTCGAACTCAACCCAACAATGTCCGTATTGACCACGACCACCGGATTGACGAACGAATTTACCTTCAACTTTAGCTGCCGCGCGGAATGTTTCACGATAAGCAACTTGTGGTTTACCTACATTGGTTTCTACTTTGAACTCGCGAAGCATACGGTCAACTAGGATCTCAAGGTGAAGCTCACCCATACCTGCGATGATCGTTTGTCCTGTTTCTTCGTCTGTGGAAGCACGGAAAGTAGGATCCTCTTCAGCAAGCTTTTGCAATGCGATACCCATTTTATCTTGATCGGCTTTCGTCTTCGGTTCAACAGCAAGCTGGATAACCGGTTCAGGGAAGACCATTTTTTCAAGAATAACTGGGTTTTTCTCATCACAAAGTGTATCACCAGTCGTTGTATCTTTCAATCCAACGGCAGCGGCGATGTCACCAGCGTATACAATGCTGATCTCTTGACGGCTGTTCGCATGCATTTGCAGGATACGACCAACTCGCTCACGTTTGCCTTTTGTCGCGTTAGAGACATAGGAACCGGAGTTCAAGGTACCAGAGTAAACACGGAAGAACGTAAGACGACCAACGAAAGGATCTGTCATGATTTTGAATGCAAGCGCTGAGAACGGTTGATCATCAGCAGACTTACGAACCACTTCAGTACCATCGTCAAGTACACCTTTGATATCAGGTACATCAAGTGGTGATGGCAGGTAGTTAATTACCGCATCCAACATCAATTGAACACCTTTGTTTCTGTAAGAAGACCCTACGATAACTGGGAAGATTTTCACTTCACAGACACCTTTACGTAGAGCTGCTTTGATCTCGTCAACAGTGATTTCTTCGCCTTCGAGATATTTCATTGTAAGCTCTTCATCAAGCTCAGCAACTTTCTCGATTAGTTCCAAACGAAGTTCTGCAACTTGATCTTTGAACTCAGCAGGAATTTCGATTTTCTCGATGTCCTTACCAAGATCGTCTTTGTACATATACGCAACTTCATCAACCAAATCGATGATTCCTTTGAAATCACTCTCAGCACCGATTGGAAGTTGAATAGCTACAGCATTTGCACCAAGTTTTTGACGCATGGACTCAACAACTTGCAGGAAGTCTGCACCGATGATGTCCATTTTGTTTACGTAAGCAATACGTGGAACGTTGTATTTATCAGCTTGTCTCCAAACTGTTTCGGATTGAGGTTCAACGCCCTCTTTCGCGCTAAATACACCAACTGCTCCATCTAACACACGAAGGGAACGCTCTACCTCAACGGTAAAGTCAACGTGCCCTGGGGTATCAATAATATTGATGCGGTGACCTTCCCATTGCGCAGTTGTAGCGGCGGAAGTAATCGTGATTCCGCGCTCTTGCTCCTGCTCCATCCAGTCCATCGTAGCTGCACCTTCGTGCACTTCTCCGATTTTGTGAACTTTACCAGTGTAGTACAAGATACGCTCTGTTGTAGTCGTTTTACCAGCATCGATATGAGCCATGATCCCGATATTACGTGTGTTTTTTAAGGAGAACTCTCTAGCCATAGGTCGTTATGTCTCCTTTCTGTTAATTGTATTTGAATTCTACCAACGGTAGTGAGCGAAAGCTTTGTTAGCTTCAGCCATTTTGTGTGTATCTTCACGTTTCTTAACGGAAGAACCTGTGCTATTGCTAGCATCGATAATTTCGTAAGCCAATCTTTCTTCCATCGTCTTCTCACCGCGAAGACGGGAATAGTTAACCAACCAACGCAAACCTAATGTGGAACGACGGTCAGGTCTAACTTCGATAGGCACTTGATAGTTTGCTCCACCAACACGGCGAGCTTTAACTTCTAGTACTGGCATAATGTTTTTGATAGCAGCTTCAAACACTTCCATCGGCTCTTTACCTGTACGATCTTTCACGAGGTTAAAAGCGTTGTATAGAATCGTTTGTGCTACCCCTCTTTTTCCATCAACCATAATACGGTTGATAAGACGAGTAACTAGTTTGCTATTATAAATAGGATCTGGCAATACGTCTCTGCGAGTAACTGGACCTTTACGAGGCATAGTTATCCCCCTTTCTTATAAGAATCATCCCTGATTATTATCTCTTATTTTTTAACTTTCGGACGTTTCGTACCGTATTTGGAACGGGATTGCTTACGGTTGTTAACACCGGAAGTATCTAGAGCTCCACGAACGATGTGATAACGTACCCCTGGAAGATCTTTAATTCTACCACCACGGATCAATACAACACTGTGTTCTTGCAGGTTGTGACCGATACCTGGGATATAAGCTGTCACCTCTACGCGGTTCGTTAAACGAACACGTGCGTATTTACGAAGTGCGGAGTTAGGCTTCTTAGGAGTCATAGTACCTACACGCGTGCAGACACCACGTTTTTGAGGAGCGCTCAAATCCGTTGCTTCTCTTTTCAAAGCGTTAAAACCTTTTTGTAAAGCTGGTGATTTGGACTTATCCACCTTCGCTTGACGACCTTTACGTACTAGTTGGTTAATTGTTGGCATATCGCCACCTCCTCCCTACATTCATAACATGATGTGCTTCTTGCAAGCCCACAGATCCAGGCGAGTCATAAATGAGCAAAGAGAAAGTCTTTGTTATGGAGAGCTGTCAAAGTCACGAAAACTTACACAAACTTCTTCCACTAACAAAAACGCCTTTAGCACTTATTCATTTACAACAGCTGCTACCGCAGCTCCAACTTCAATTCCACATGCTTTACCTAGCATCTTCATAGAATCTACGTAGGTTACAGGCACACCCATCTGCGTACAGAGAGCTACCAGATTTATCGTCAATCGCGGATCTGCATCTTTAGAAACAAAAACTTCTATCGCCTTACCTTGCTCGACTGTTTTTGTAACCTTCTTCGTGCCTACACATCTATTCTTCGCCTGTTTGACTATTTCATAAGACATTAGGCACCCCCTTCAAAGAAAGGAAAGAATATCGACTTAGGCACACTTCGATATATTATCATTTTGATTGGGTAGTGTCAAGGGTTATTTTAAGTAATTCTAGTAAGAAGATGACCTTTTCGTTTAAATAAAAAGAGATAGCGCACCCCTAATCAAGTGGCTACCTCTTTCTCTATATTTAATTACTCAACAGCAACTGTTTCTTTTTCCAAATCTTCATCCAAAACGACAACCTCGTTCGGGTTCGTGATTCGAATATTACGGTATCTTGGCATACCTGTTCCCGCAGGGATCAGTTTACCGATGATAACATTCTCTTTCAAACCTAACAATTGGTCGACTTTCCCCTTAATCGCTGCATCTGTCAAGACACGTGTAGTCTCTTGGAAAGACGCCGCTGATAAGAAGGAATCCGTTTCAAGGGAAGCTTTGGTGATACCGAGCAAGATCGGACGAGCAACCGCAGGCTCTGTGCCAGCGAACAAAGCAACTTTATTAGCTGCTTCATACTCATGAATATCAACAAAGGAACCAGGTAGAAGCGTTGTATCACCCGCGTCTACGATGCGGATTTTACGTAGCATTTGACGAACCATAACTTCAATATGTTTATCGTTAATTTCTACCCCTTGGTTACGATATACACGTTGTACTTCTTGAAGAATATAGTTCTGAACGCCGCGAATACCTTTGATGCGAAGCATTTCTTTCGGATCGATAGATCCGTCCGTTAGCTCGTCACCAGCTTCAACTTGTTGATTCAACGAAACACGTACACGAGATCCGTAAGGAACTGCATATACTTTGGATTCCGCTTCACCTTGAACTTCGATTTCACGACGATCCTTAGCTTCACGAATTTCCTTAACGACACCGTCGATTTCGGAAATGATCGCTTGACCTTTCGGATTACGTGCTTCGAAGAGCTCTTGAATACGCGGCAAACCTTGTGTAATATCGTCTCCGGCAACACCACCGGTATGGAACGTACGCATCGTCAACTGTGTTCCTGGCTCACCAATGGATTGCGCGGCAATAATACCAACTGCCTCACCAACCTCAACGAATTGACCAGTAGCCAAGTTACGACCATAACATTTCTTACAAACACCATGATTGGTGCGGCAGCTAAGTACAGAACGAATTTGAAGTTTCTCGATACCTGCTTCAATAATACGATCTGCAATACCAGATTCAATAAGCTCATTACGTTGTACGATCACTTCACCTGTTTGTGGATGACGAAGCGTTTCATATGCGTAGCGTCCTTCAATACGATCGTAAAGATCCTCAATAACCTCTTTACCGTCTTGAATTTTGCTAACCATAAAGCCTTTATCAGTTCCACAATCATCTTCACGAACGATAACATCTTGTGCTACGTCAACTAGACGACGAGTCAAGTAACCTGAATCCGCTGTACGAAGTGCTGTATCGGCAAGACCTTTACGTGCTCCGTGTGTGGAAATAAAGTATTCTAAGATTGTCAGACCTTCACGGAAGTTCGATTTAATCGGCAACTCCATAATTTTACCGGATGGATTCGCCATCAAACCACGCATACCGCCAAGTTGTGTAATCTGTGATTTGTTACCCCGTGCCTTGGATTCAACCATCATGGAAATAGAGTTGTATTTATCTAGGGATTTCATCAAAATCTCAGTGATTTCATCCTTAGCCTTACTCCAGATCGCAATAACGCGGTCGTAACGCTCTTCATCCGTAATCAAACCACGACGGTATTGGTTCGTAACTACACGTACTTTCTCTTCACATTCCTTAAGGATTGCTACTTTTTCGGTTGGAACTACAACGTCAGAGACAGCTACAGTAATACCGGCTTTTGTTGAATACGTGAATCCAAGCTCTTTAATTTTATCAAGAATCATCGATGTTTGCGTTGTGTGGTACTTACGGAAACACTCAGCAATAATCGATCCTAAATATTCTTTACCTACCGCTTTGTTCTCATCACGTTCCAACATGATTGCTTTCAGATCTGCACCTTTTTCAAATACGAAATGTGCATCTGGAATACCATTCAAGAGGTTCGTTTTGGTCGGCTCATTGATGAATGGGAAATCAGCTGGATAGATTTCGTTCATAATGATTTTACCGATCGTTGTGATCAACATAGCGTTTTGTTGCTTCTCTGTGAAACTTGTTTTGTTCAATGCTTTAGCAGGGATAGCTACACGTGCGTGTAGTGCCATTTTGCCCGATTGGTAGGAAGAAACTGCTTCATGAACGGTTCTAATGATAGAACCAGCACCTTTAGCAAATTTGTTATCCGTCGTTAAGTAGAAACTTCCCAGAACCATATCCTGTGAAGGTGTAACAACCGGTTTACCGTCTTTCGGATTCAAAATGTTACCCGATGCCAACATGAGCAAGCGAGCTTCAGCTTGTGCTTCTGAGGACAATGGAACGTGAACGGCCATTTGGTCACCGTCGAAGTCAGCGTTGTAAGCTGTACATACGAGCGGATGCAATTTAATAGCGCGGCCTTCAACCAGAATCGGTTCAAAAGCTTGAATACCCAATCTATGCAACGTAGGTGCACGGTTCAGAAGAACCGGATGCTCCTTAATAACTTCTTCAAGAACGTCCCAAACATCTGGACTTACGCGCTCAACTTTACGCTTCGCACTCTTGATGTTATGAGCCAAACCTTTATTCACAAGCTCTTTCATAACGAAAGGCTTAAACAATTCAAGCGCCATTTCCTTCGGAAGACCACATTGGTACATCTTCAGGTTAGGTCCTACTACGATAACGGAACGACCAGAGTAGTCAACACGTTTACCGAGCAAGTTTTGACGGAAACGACCTTGTTTACCTTTCAGCATATGGCTGAGGGATTTCAAAGGACGGTTACCCGGACCTGTTACTGGACGGCCGCGACGGCCGTTATCGATCAATGCATCAACCGCTTCTTGAAGCATCCGTTTCTCATTTTGAACAATGATATCCGGTGCGCCTAGGTCGAGCAATCTCTTTAGACGGTTGTTACGGTTGATAACACGGCGATAGAGATCATTCAAATCAGATGTCGCAAAACGACCACCGTCAAGCTGTACCATCGGGCGAAGCTCAGGAGGGATAACTGGTAGTACATCCAGTACCATCCAACCAGGCAAGTTCTTCGAGTTACGGAATGCTTCCATAACTTCCAGACGCTTAATCGCACGATTACGACGTTGACCTTGTGCTGTTTTGAGTTCTTCTTTGAGTGTGTCTACTTCGCGTTCGATATCAATATCGATAAGCAGCTTTTTGACAGCTTCCGCACCCATGCCTGCTTGGAAAGCATAGCCGTATTTCTCACGATAGCTACGGTATTCTTTCTCAGACAACAGTTGCTTTTTCTCAAGTGGCGTATCACCTGGATCCGTCACTACGTAGGATGCGAAGTAGATGATTTCTTCCAAAGATCTTGGAGACATATCTAGTGCAAGACCCATACGGCTAGGAATCCCTTTGAAGTACCAAATGTGTGACACAGGAGCAGCAAGTTCAATGTGCCCCATGCGTTCACGACGTACTTTTTGACGGGTTACTTCAACGCCACAACGGTCACAAACAACGCCTTTATAACGAACACGTTTGTATTTACCGCAATGACATTCCCAATCTTTCGTAGGTCCGAAGATCTTTTCACAGAAAAGACCTTCTTTCTCAGGTTTTAAGGTTCTGTAGTTAATCGTTTCCGGCTTCTTTACTTCCCCACGGGACCAAGAGCGAATTTTATCGGGTGATGCCAAGCCGATTTTCATAAACTCGAAGTTGTTAACGTCCATCAAGGAGCAACCCTCCTTTAAGAAATTTAAACCCACTTTACAGTGAATCGTTCTCGTTCTAATGCAGTGTTACTATTCGTTGACCCCAAGCTCGGAGCCCTCAATGTTTAGGTTTAATTTATCGCTCGTCACTTCGTCGTCGTCATCAGCTTCGCGCATTTCGATCTCTTCTTCGTCGCCAGACAGGATCTTAACATCCATACCTAAACTTTGAAGCTCTTTGATCAAAACTTTGAAGGATTCCGGAACGCCTGGTTCTGGAACGTTCTCGCCTTTGACAATGGATTCGTACGTTTTCACACGGCCCACAACGTCATCTGACTTAACGGTAAGAATTTCTTGCAATGTATAAGCAGCTCCATAAGCCTCGAGTGCCCATACCTCCATCTCCCCGAAACGTTGTCCACCGAACTGCGCTTTACCACCCAGCGGCTGCTGAGTAACAAGGGAGTAAGGTCCCGTGGAACGAGCATGGATTTTATCGTCAACCATGTGTGCCAGTTTGATCATGTACATCACGCCAACGGTTACTTCACGTTCGAAGGACTCCCCTGTACGACCATCGTACAGAATCGTTTTACCGCTACGTTGCATACCTGCTTCTTCCATAGCATCAAATACGTCATACTCACGCGCTCCATCGAATACCGGTGTTGCAGCATGAATACCCAAATACTTGGAAGCCATACCTAAGTGAACTTCAAGTACTTGACCGATGTTCATCCGTGAAGGAACCCCTAGTGGATTCAGAACGACTTCAACCGGAGTACCATCTGGAAGGAAAGGCATATCCTCTTCAGGGAGAATACGTGCTACTACCCCTTTGTTACCATGACGTCCCGCCATTTTGTCGCCTTCGGAAATTTTCCGCTTTTGAGCGATATAGACACGAACGAGTTGGTTTACACCTGGAGGCAGCTCATCGCCATTCTCACGCGTAAATACTTTCACATCAACGACAATACCATCTGTACCATGCGGTACGCGTAAGGACGTGTCACGAACCTCACGAGCCTTCTCACCGAAGATCGCGTGTAGCAATCTTTCTTCCGCTGTTAGCTCCGTTACACCTTTCGGTGTCACTTTACCAACAAGGATGTCGCCAGCGCCGATTTCAGCACCAACACGAATGATTCCGCGCTCATCAAGATTCTTAAGTGCGTCTTCCCCTACGTTCGGGATGTCGCGAGTAATTTCTTCAGGTCCAAGCTTCGTATCACGAGCTTCAGACTCGTATTCCTCAATATGAATGGAGGTATACACATCTTCTTTAACAAGCTTCTGGCTAAGCAAAATCGCATCCTCATAGTTGTAACCTTCCCAAGTCATGAAAGCTACGACTACGTTACGTCCAAGCGCCAATTCACCTTGTTCAGTAGATGGTCCATCAGCAAGGATATCGCCGGCTTTAATCAATTGACCTTTTTTAACAATCGGACGTTGATTAATGCAAGTACCTTGGTTAGAACGCATAAATTTGTGAAGCTTATATTTCACGATGTTGCCACTAACAAGCTTGCCATCAACCATTTCTTGGCGACGCAACCAAATTTCATTCGCAGCAGCTTTCTCAATAATTCCATCAAATTTGGAGACAATACATACTCCTGAGTCCTTAGCAACCTTGTGTTCCATTCCTGTACCTACAAGCGGAGCTTTAGGGATTAGAAGTGGAACTGCTTGACGCTGCATGTTGGAACCCATTAACGCACGGTTGGAGTCATCGTTTTCAAGGAACGGGATTAACGCTGTTGCGACAGAAACAACCTGTTTCGGAGAAACGTCCATGTAGTCGACACGTTCAACCGGAAGTGTTAAGTTGTCATCTTTGTAACGAACGATAATCGCATCTTCGACGAACTTGTTTTCTTCCGTCAATTTCGCATTCGCTTGCGCGATAACGTAGTTATCTTCTTCATCCGCAGTCAGGTAAGCGATTTGATCAGTAACCAAACCAGTCTTCGGATCTACCCAACGGTACGGAGCTTCAATGAAACCATACTCGTTAATGCGGGCAAACGTAGACAAGGAGTTGATCAAACCAATGTTCGGTCCCTCAGGCGTCTCAATTGGACACATACGGCCATAGTGAGAGTGATGCACGTCACGAACTTCCATCCCTGCACGCTCTCTCGTCAAACCGCCGGGTCCGAGTGCAGACAGACGTCTCTTATGCGTCAATTCAGCAAGTGGATTCGTTTGGTCCATAAACTGAGAAAGTTGGGAACTACCAAAGAACTCTTTGATCGATGCGATAACAGGACGAATGTTGATCAACGCTTGCGGCGTGATCACGTTAGCGTCTTGAATCGACATACGCTCACGAACAACACGTTCCATACGGGAAAGACCGATACGGAATTGATTTTGAAGCAATTCACCTACAGAACGAAGTCGACGGTTACCGAGATGGTCAATATCATCCGTATTTCCAATACCATGAAGTAAGTTAATAAAGTAGTTAATGGAAGAGATGATATCGGCAGGCGTGATGTTTTTGACAGCTTTATCAATAACACCGTTAGAGATAACCTTAACTACCTTGCCTTCTTCTGTTGGTGAGTAAACATTAATGCACTGAACAGGAATTGTATCCGCGCCAGTTACACCTTTAGGAATTGTAAACTCTTTATATCCTGCACCTTTTTCAATAAAAGGTAGGATCTCATCTAATACACGACGATCCAATAATTGACCAGCTTCAGCAATTATTTCTCCCGTTTCGGAATCTACCAATGTTTCAGCCAAACGTTGATTGAACAAGCGGTTTTTGATGTGTAATTTTTTGTTGATTTTGTAGCGACCTACGTTAGCCAAATCGTAACACTTCGGATCAAAGAAACGAGCAACGATCAAGCTTCTTGCATTATCAAGCGTAGGCGGCTCACCTGGACGAAGACGCTCATAGATTTCGATTAACGCTTTTTCCGTAGAATCCGTGTTATCTTTATCTAGCGTGTTACGAATATATTCGTTGTCGCCAAGCAAATCTAGAATCTCAGCATCCGTACCAAATCCTAATGAACGAAGCAATACGGTAACTGGAATTTTACGCGTGCGATCAATACGAACATAGATGATATCTTTCGCATCTGTCTCAAGTTCCAGCCATGCTCCACGGTTAGGAATCACTGTAGCTGTGTAAGTTTTTTTGCCGTTTTTATCCACTTTCGTGCTATAATAAACACTGGGAGAACGAACGAGCTGGGAGACGATTACACGCTCCGCACCGTTAATAATGAACGTTCCCGTATCAGTCATAATAGGGAAATCCCCCATGAACACTTCTTGTTCCTTGACCTCACCGGTTTCCTTATTAATCAAACGGACTTTGACTCTTAACGGCGCCGCATACGTTACGTCGCGTTCTTTGGACTCATCAACGGAATACTTAGGATCGCCTAAGCTATAGTCAATGAACTCCAGTACTAGGTTCCCTGTAAAATCCTGAATCGGGGAGATATCCTGAAACATCTCACGAAGTCCCTCTTCCAAAAACCACTCATAGGATTTTTGCTGGATTTCAATCAGGTTTGGAATGCCCAGAACCTCATTAATTCGTGCATAAGTCCTGCGTTTACGTCGTCCAAATTGAACAAGATGTCCCGCCAACTTTCATTCACCCCTCAACTCTACTCAATAAATAAAAAGAAAGAAGAAAAACTTCGACCGACGTACACTCAGGACGCCTCCGTTAGTGGAGCCCGTCCGAATTAAGCGACTGTATGGATGAAGGTTTTTTTCTGTATTCAATAACTTTTTCAAGATTTTCTTCCCATCCTGTTAGAATTTCCCAAAATTCAAACATTATACGTTATGGGTTCAAATTCCATGCATAAAGGCTGAAAAAAAGACTTGACATTTTTACTAACTAAAGACATGTGTCCCATCTTAATACTGACATTTTTTAATAATATCACATTTGAAATGTCAAGTCAAACAAATTCCCACGTATATTCACAAGAGATTTACTTAGTCGCTTTAAGAATGCGGTAGCCTTTGTCCTTCGAAACCTCTACCACTTCACTATACATGGTTTCCAGCTTCTTCACTGCCGATGGCGACCCTTGCTTCTTCTGAATTACAACCCATAGAGAGCCCCCAACTTTCAAGCAATCGTATGCATCCACGAAAATCTTATGGACCGTTTCTTTCCCCGCACGGATCGGCGGATTGGTCAGAACAGCGTCAAACTTCTTATCCTTCACCTTTTCCAACAGATCACTTTGCAGAATAGTGACATTGGTAATACCATTTCGCCGCGCATTTTCTGCCGAAAGTTCAACTGCTCTTTCATTGATGTCGAGCATTGTCACATGTCCTTTCGGACACATCACTGCTGCACTCAGCCCCATCGGCCCGTAGCCACAGCCCACATCGAGAACACTAGCATCTTCCGATAGTTCCATCGTTTCTATTAAATGCTTACTTCCATAATCGACACCTTTTTTAGAAAACACACCCGCATCTGTTAAAAACGTATATGTCTTACCACGAAGCATTTCCTGCGTTGTATGGACATCGCTTTTTACGGTCGGCTTTTGTGTGTAGTAATGCTCTGACACGTTTGAATTCCCTCCTTTTCTACCTATAGGAAAATCCAATAACCACGTGCGTTCCTAAGGCTTTCCTAAGGGTAAAAACTTAGGCACAATAAACAGCAATGCCGTTCATATCCTGTGAACTACCGTACTTAAATGTTGAAAAAAACCTCTTGAAGTCAAGCTTCAAGAGGTTTCCTAAGAAAAAGAAATTACTTAACTTCTACGGAAGCGCCAGCTTCAGTAAGCTTAGCTTTAACAGCGTCTGCTTCTTCTTGGCTAACTTTTTCTTTAACTGCTTTTGGAGCTCCGTCAACAAGGTCTTTCGCTTCTTTCAGGCCAAGACCTGTGATTTCGCGAACTACTTTGATTACGTTGATTTTGGATGCGCCAGCGCTTGTCAAGATAACGTCAAACTCAGTTTGAGCTTCTTCAACTGCTACTGCTGCGCCGCCGCCTGCTGCTACTGGAGCTGCTGCAGTTACGCCAAACTCTTCTTCAATTGCTTTAACCAGGTCGTTCAATTCCAAGATTGTCATGCCTTTGATTGCTTCTAGGATCGTTGCATTTGTGCTCATGGTTAAACCTCCATTATCATTAATAAATTAGTTTTTTGTTTGTAAAACAGGGAGTGCGTTAAAATTAAGCTTGACCTTCAGCTTCTTTTTTCTCTGCAACTGCTTTAACAGCAAGAGCAAAGTTACGAACTGGAGCTTGAAGAACGCTAAGCAACATGGAGAGAAGACCATCTCTGGATGGAAGTTCTGCAAGTGCTTTGATTTCAGCGGATCCAACTACGCGGCCTTCGACCACGCCAGCTTTCACGCTCAATTTATCGTTCTTTTTCGCAAATTCAGTCAAGATTTTAGCTGGGGAGATTACATCGTCTTTGCTGAAAGCAATAGCTGTTGGTCCTGTTAGGAACTCATCCAACTCAGTCAGTTCAGCGTTAGCCGTTGCGCGTCTCGCCAGGGAGTTCTTAAGAACTGTAAATTCGATACCAGCTTCACGTAAGCTTTTGCGCAGCTGAGTTACTTGAGCTACGTTCAAACCACGGTAATCTGCCACGACTGTACAAGAACTAGCTTTGAACTTTTCAGTTACTTCAGCTACTGCTAGTTCCTTCTCTGCAAGAATTTTCGCGTTTGCCATAGTACACCTCACTTCTTATGCATTTATCTTTCAAGATCGCAAACAGTAGGAGCATTAGCATTTCTTATCTATGAATAAGAAATGCCTTCGTAGACGCTACGAAGGCATGATGTGTTCACTTTTTCCCTGATGTACAAAGAAATCGTTATATATATCATAACACCTCGGTAGGAAATTAAGCTTTACAGCACCTACTGTCTACGGTTTGCATATTCATTTTTAGGACCTTTGATAGAGTATCACGCCCAGCAACCGAAGTCAACTGGTAGCTTTTACTTATCTGAAGGATGACAGGTTCACACGTACGCTTGGACCCATTGTGGAAGATACAGCAATGTTCTTAAGGTAAACACCTTTAGCCGCTGCTGGTTTCGCACGAACAAGTGCATCAACCAATGCTTTGAAGTTTTCGTTCAACTTGTCTGCATCGAAAGATACTTTACCAAGTGGAGCATGAATTTGACCTGCTTTATCAAGACGGTATTCGATTTTACCAGCTTTGATCTCTTGAACAGCTTTAGTAACGTCGAAAGTAACTGTTCCTGCTTTAGGGTTTGGCATTAAACCTTTACCCCCGAGGATACGACCCAGTTTACCAACTTCGCTCATCATGTCCGGAGTAGCTACGCAAACATCGAACTCGAACCAACCTTGTTGAATTTTGTTGATCATGTCTGCATCACCAACAAAATCTGCACCAGCTGCTTCAGCCTCTTTTGCTTTCTCGCCTTTTGCAAATACGAGAACGCGTTTTGTTTTACCAGTACCGTGTGGAAGTACAACAACACCACGAACAGCCTGATCTTGTTTTCTTGGGTCTACACCCAGACGAACTGCAACATCTACAGTTTCATCGAATTTAGCAGGAGCTGTTTTCTTAACAAGCTCGATTGCTTCTGACGGATCATACAAAGTTTCAGCATTTACAAGCTGAGCTACTTCGCGGTATTTTTTACCGTGTTTAGGCATAATATTTATCCTCCTTAGTGGTATTAGCGGATAATCCTCCCACCGAGCGACCTCCATGTTTTCGTAGAAAACACTTCTGTAGGCTTCGAGCTTACACAGTCGCATTCCTTGCGGAATTAATCTTCGATGACGATTCCCATGCTGCGAGCAGTACCCTCAACCATACGCATTGCAGCCTCAACGGATGCAGCATTTAGGTCAGGCATTTTTTGTTCAGCGATTTCGCGAACTTTAGCGCGTTTCACAGTTGCAACTTTCTTCTTGTTCGGTTCACCTGATCCTTTTTCGATACCAGCAACGACGCGAAGAAGAACTGCAGCCGGAGGCGTTTTAGTGATGAATGTAAAGGAACGGTCTTCGAAAACTGTGATTTCAACTGGAATGATTAGACCAACTTGATCAGCAGTACGAGCGTTAAACTCTTTACAGAAAGCCATGATGTTCACACCTGCTTGACCCAATGCTGGACCGATCGGTGGTGCTGGATTTGCTTTCGCAGCTTGAACTTGTAGCTTCACGATTTTAATAACCTTTTTTGCCATGATAGACACCTCCTTGCAGTAATATAGGAGTCTTCGACGAATCAAAGCCTCGCTATTCAGGAAACTAATGCGATCCCACTAACGTAGGTCTATCCCAAGGAATAGACCTGGTAGACCCTTTTGGTTGTCATGCCCTTAGAGTTTTTCCACTTGGTCGAAATCGAGCTCAAGCGGTGTTTCTCTTCCGAACATGTTGACATGTACCTTCAGTTTACCCTTATCGGCAATAATCTCTTCGACAGAGCCAACAAAGTTTGCAAATGGACCCACCTTGACGCGTACGGTTTCTTTCAGTTCGAAGTCAATTACTTCCTTCGGTTCTTCCATTCCCATATGCTTCAGAATCGATTCAACTTCCTCAGGTAATAATGCAGTTGGTTTAGAGCCAGATCCTGTAGAACCTACGAATCCAGTTACTCCTGGCGTATTACGTACTACGTACCATGAGTCGTCGGTTTGAATCATTTCCACGAGAACATACCCTGGATAAACTTTACGCATAACGACTTTTTTCTTGCCGTCTTTGTTTACCAGTTCTTCTTCCATAGGCACAAGCACACGGAAGATCTTGTCCGTCATTTCCATAGACTCAACGCGCTTCTCTAAGTTGGCTTTCACTTTGTTCTCATACCCTGAATAGGTATGTACGACGTACCATCTTTTTTCCATGAATAAATTCACCTATAGTCCTGTTTATTTAAAAACAAGGCGCAGCAACTCAGAAATTCCTAGATCCAGCACAAAAAAATAAATAGCAACAAAAGTTACTGTACCTATAACGACAAGCGTATAAGTAGTCATCTCTTTGCGACTTGGCCACTTGACCTTTTTGAGTTCTGACCAACTGTCGGTGAAGAAGGAAAAAGTGGATCCGAAGCTTTGTCTCATTCTAGCCAAGAACGCCACAAACTACACCTCCAAAGAACTACCTAGTCTCGCGATGAGCAGTATGTTCATTGCAAAATTTGCAATATTTCTTCAACTCAATACGGTCGGGATTGTTGCGCTTATTTTTAGTGGATGCATAGTTTCTTTGTTTGCAATTTGTGCACGCTAATGTGATGATGACCCGCATGATGTACACCTCCTACAGACACTTTCTAATTAAAGCCCTTCTAAGCGCATCAAAAAGAAAGCGACTTTTAGGGCTACCTGAAACACTTTATCACAACTGCCCCCCGAGTGTCAAGGTAGAAGTCTCACAAATGCAAGAGTATCACCAGTATAGGCTCTCCCGAGGGTTACTAAACATACTAAGAAAGAAAAACACCCGTACAGCTCATGCGGCACGGGCATTTCTATAAATCTCTGACTTCCAAATACCGCTCAAGCTTACGCTTAACACGTTGGAGAGCATTGTCAATTGACTTCACATGGCGATCGAGATCCACAGCAATTTCTTGATAGGATCTGCCATCGAGATAGAGCATAAGCACTCTACGCTCTAAGTCACTTAAAATCTCTCCCATTTTATCTTCAAGTCCCGTAAACTCTTCTTGATTAATAACCAATTCCTCGGGATCTGTTACCCGGGAGCCGCTAATAACATCGAGCAGTGTACGATCAGAATCTTCATCATAGATGGGCTTATCCAAGGACACGTAGGAATTAAGAGGTATATGCTTTTGACGAGTTGCTGTCTTAATCGCCGTGATGATCTGCCGCGTGATACACAGTTCAGCAAAGGCTTTGAATGAAGCAAGCTTGTCTCCTCGGAAGTCGCGGATAGATTTATATAAACCTATCATACCTTCCTGCACAATATCTTCTCGGTCTGCACCTATCAAAAAATAAGAACGTGCTTTGGCACGAACAAAATTCTTATACTTGTTGATAAGATATTCCAAAGCTTCGCTACTGCCTTCACGGACGGCTTCGACAATGTCTTCATCTGGCTTGAGGTCATAATCATACATTCTCAGTTCTTTGAGGTCGACACTCACCAACAATCCCTCCGGCCTGCAAGACTACCCAGATTTCACTATAAAAGTTAGGTTAAGTATACATGATGAAATCTCACACCGTCAACGGGGAACCCCACCATTTCTAGCATTTGGAGGATTTACTCCCCTCTTCGCCATCGTTCTAACTTCGCTTTCATCTCGTCACTCAGCTTGCCTCCGAATGGATTTCGTTTAGTTGTCGTCTCAGATACTATGCGTTCACGAACCTCTTTACGATTCTGTTTAATTTTCACTAGCAATTCTTTCGCGGGCATGCGGAGCGCTCCCTTACCAAATATGACATGCTGCTCAATCATATCTGATGTCGCCACGAATATTTCCTTGCGCCTTCCCATCAGATTTGTAACCAATCGCTCGATTCGCTCATCTGCGGTTTCCTTCTCTTTGGTATAGAGCACAGCTAGTTTATTCTGCACGTATTTCTTGCCCAGTCCAGGTACCATGTAGGCATCAAAAACTAAATAGACCTTCATACCTGAAAAGGATTGAAATTCTGCAAGCATATGGATCAAACCGTCACGTGCACCTTCAAGATCGGTATCCTTTAATTTACTCAACTCAGGCCAAGCACCGATAATGTTGTAGCCATCTACAATTAGGATCTGTTCCATCCCATTTAGCTCTTATTGCGCTGTCTTACCACTTCATACATCAATACACCCGCGGCAACAGAGGCATTCAATGAATTAACATGTCCCGCCATTGGCAGCTTGACTAAGAAGTCGCATCTTTCTTTAATGAGTCGACCCACACCTTTACCTTCGTTTCCAATAACTAAGGCAATCGGAATCGAAAAGTTGGCTTTATAGACGTCTTGAGCAGCCGTGACATCCGTACCTGCA
Source organism: Paenibacillus sp. LjRoot56 (assembly GCF_964253335.1). Taxonomy (NCBI): domain Bacteria; kingdom Bacillati; phylum Bacillota; class Bacilli; order Caryophanales; family Paenibacillaceae; genus Paenibacillus; species Paenibacillus sp. LjRoot56. The sequence continues at coordinate 759,769 of NZ_CAXURV020000001.1, read as the reverse complement.
ACCCAAACACCTTGTTCCTTTAATTGCTCAATCGTTTGCGAAATATTCGTCACACGTGCCACTGGCACATACTCAACTGCGCCCGCAGATGTTTTGGAAACTGTTGCCGTTAACCCTACGGACCGGCGCTTCGGTATAATCACTCCGTGAACCCCCGTACAATCGGCTGTACGCAGAATAGAACCTAGATTATGCGGATCTTCAATTTCATCGAGTATCAAAATGAACGGCTCTTGCCCCAGCGCTTTCGCTTTGGCTAAGATATCCTCCACTTCTACATAGGCATACGCTGCAACTTGTGCAACGACGCCTTGATGCTGGAGCCCCTCCGCCATTTGATCCAGCTTACGCTTGTCCGTAAACTGGACAATAATGCCTAGATTCTTGGCTTCTGCCACAATCGGTCCTGCGAATTGCTTCTGAGCACCTTCGGCAATCCATATTTTATTAATCGTCCGTCCGGCACGAAGCGCCTCCAATACGGAGTGCTTCCCGCCGATAATATCTTCATCCATCCTAATTCCTCCTAAAAGTACGTGCGAACGCTTGTCTATTTCTGTTTATCATTAAACGAGATTGCGAAGTCTAATATCTCTTTCAATCGCTCAAAGGATTGTTTGTAATATAAATATCCGATTAAGCACTCAAACGCGGTGCTGTGCCGGTATTCCAGCACATCCGCGTTTTTGGCTGTTGTTCCTGACTTGGCATTACGCCCCCGCTTCACGATGTCTACTTCTTCTTCCGTCAGTGTGGGCATCAAGGCCGTCAATAATCTGGACTGCGCTTTGGCAGACACAAAACCTGTTGAAGCCTTATGCAAATGATTAGGGCGATGATTCGCCCCCGAGATAACGTATTGTCGGATGTAGACTTCATATACCGCATCCCCAATATACGCAAGCACTAGCGGATTTAATAAATGCGGACTTTTCGATGGCGGGAACGAAAATAAGTTAGCATTCAGATTCATTTCGGTCATTTGCGGCGCCAGCGGATACCCTGTGGTGTATCTTCAAGGAATATCCCTTTCTCCGTCAGCAAATCACGGATTTCATCCGCGCGTGCCCAATTCTTCGATTTCCGTGACTCCGTACGTTCAACGATCAACTGCTCGATCTCTTCATCCAGCAATTCATCTGCTTGTTGTGAAAGAATGCCCAGCGTTGCATCGAATGCTTCTAGCTGTTCCATGTACAATTTTACTGCATTCGCATGTACCCGCTCCTGTTGCAAGTACAAATTCGCTTCCGCAACAAGATCGAACACCGCGGTAATTGCATCCGGCGTATTGAAATCATCATTCATTTTATCCACGAATTGTTTCGAAATTGCCTGCAGTTTATCTGTAATTCCCGCTTCAACTTCGCCAGTAGCAGATGCTGTAGCTAGTCGGTGCTTCATATTATCATAAGCGTTCTGAATCCGTTCCAACGCATTCGCCGCTTGCTTCAAACTCTCATCACTGAAATTAAGTGGATTTCGATAATGAGCCGATAACATGAAGAAACGGAATACTTGCGGTTTAATCTGTTTAACTAGATCGCGAATTAAAATACCATTTCCGAGTGATTTCGACATTTTCTCATTATCGATATTTAGAAAAGCATTGTGCAACCAATAATTGGCCATTGGATGACCGGTTACCGCCTCGGTTTGAGCAATCTCACATTCATGGTGAGGGAACGTTAAATCTTGCCCGCCTCCGTGAATATCAATCGTTTCACCCAAATATTTGCGCACCATCGCGGAGCACTCAATATGCCAGCCTGGGCGACCTTGGCCCCAAGGGCTATCCCAATAAATCTCACCTGGTTTCGCCGCTTTCCATAGGACAAAGTCCTGTGGATTTTCTTTGCGTTCATCCACCTCAATACGAATTCCGTGCTGAAGCTCTTCCAGATTTTGTTTAGAGAGCTTGCCGTAATCCGTGAATTTAGAAGTCCGATAATAGACATCGCCGCGAGCTTCATAAGCGAAATCCTTCTCTACAAGCGCAGCAATGAATTCGATGATTTCTTGAATGTTCTCCGTTACACGCGGATTCTGCGTGGCATCATGAACACCCAGAGATTGGATATCTTCTAAGAATGCCGCGATGAACGTTTCAGCAAGTTCTGGTACAGAAACTGCCATCTCTTCGGCTTTGCGAATCATTTTATCATCCACATCGGTAAAGTTCGTAATATAGTTGACTTCATACTGCTGCGATTCCAAATAACGGCGAACCACGTCGAAAAATATTACAGGCCGTCCGTTGCCAATATGAATATAGTTGTATACGGTTGGACCACATACGTACATCTTCACTTTGCCAGGTTCAATCGGAACAAACTCTTCCTTCTTGCGCGTTAAGGTATTATATACTTTGAGTGTCATGTTCTCCTCAATTCTCCATTCTGCTTCCGTTCTTCTTCCAATTGGAATTTCAACTCATTAATTTGATTCTGTAATTCTTGGAAAATATCGACGATCGGATCGGGCAAATTACCATGATCTAATCTATTCACACGGACACCGTCTCGCTTCACAAGTTTAGCAGGTATCGTGACGACCGTGCTATTGGATGGAACCTCCTGAATCACTACTGCATTAGAGCCAATACGTGAGTTTTCACCTACGAGGAAGGAACCGAGAATTTTGGCACCAGAACCAATAACTACATTATTGCCAATTGTTGGATGTCTCTTACCTTTCTCTTTCCCCGTTCCACCTAAAGTTACACCTTGGTACAAGATCACATCATCCCCGATCTCGCAGGTTTCCCCGATGACAACACCCATCCCATGGTCAATAAACAACCTTCTGCCAATTGTTGCTCCTGGATGGATTTCAATGCCTGTCATGAATCGGCTTATTTGAGAAACGATACGTGCCAGGGTAAACATCCTTCTTGTATAAAACCAATGTCCAATCCGATGCGACCAAATCGCATGAAGTCCCGAATACGTAAAAACAACCTCAAACCAACTGCGCGCTGCGGGGTCATTATCGAATACGGCGGATATATCAGATTTGATCGTTGACCACATATGCTCACCTTCTTGCCTAGAATGATGTTGGAATAAAATAAAAAAAGCCCCTGCAGCCCTAAGGCTGCAGAGGCGTGGTTATCGCGGTTCCACTCTGCTTGGTGACTCGGAAGTCTCCCAACTCAAACCCGTAACGTGGGTGTTCCGGCTGCGCCTACCCTACTCGGTGAGTATTCGGCGCGGCTGCTCCCAGGTGCATTTCTGATTACAAGGATTGGATAACTCACAGCCAAAGCCTTACGGCCTTGATTATCCTCTCTGACAAATCCTCACTTAACCATACTCTCCTGATCATGGCATTTCGTATTCTATTTACGTTAAGTATAGCGAAAAGAACCTCGCTTTACAATAAGCTCTGAAGACGTGAAACGACTTTTTCTTTCCCAAGTAGGAAAAGGGACACATTCAGATCCGGTCCATGGACTTGACCCGTCAACGCGGAGCGAACAGACATGAACAGCTGCTTCCCTTTGAAGCCTGTTTCCTTCTGTACTGCTTTAAGCAACGCCGGCATGGCTTCAACTGTGAAAGCTTCTGCTTGCTCGACTTGAGCTAAGAAACTAGTCAGCACAACAGGGACATGCTCTTCTTTCAATACAGCAGCCGCTTCATCATCGATGACCAGCTCCTCTTTGAAGAAGATCGCAGACAATTCCACGATTTCAGCCGCGTAGCGCATTCTTTCTTGATTAAGGCTAACGAGTGCCTCTACCCATGCCCCAGTAGCAGCATCCAAGTCACCTTGTTGCAGGTAGCCGACTTTGCGCAAATGCGGTACGCATAGGTCAACAATGCGGGATAGCGGAGCTTTTTTTAGATACGCATTGTTCATCCAATTTAATTTATCCATATCAAACACAGCCGGGCTCTTGGATACACGATCCAGATCAAACAGTTCGATTAATTCTTCCTTCGTGAACATCTCTTCTTCCCCGCCTGGTGACCAACCTAGCAATGCGATAAAGTTAAGCACCGCTTCTGGCAAATAACCAAGCTCTTTGTACTGCTCGATAAACTGGATGATGGACTCATCTCGTTTGCTCATCTTTTTACGATCCGGATTCAAAATCAAAGCTAAATGCGCGAAGTCAGGAATCGGCATATCCAACGCTTCGTACATCAGAACTTGTCTTGGCGTATTGGATAGATGTTCTTCCCCACGAATAACCAAGTTGATTTTCATCAAGTGATCATCCACAATAACGGCAAAGTTGTAGGTCGGGATCCCATCTGGGCGCGCAATAATGAAATCGCCAATCCCATTGGAATCGAATTCCACATGTTCGCGAACTTTGTCTTCGATGGAAATGATACGATCTGCTGGCACACGGAAACGCGTTGAAGGCACACGGCCTTCCGCTTGATACGCCGCGATTTGCTCAGGCGTCAAATTACGGCATTTGCCGGAGTAGCCGCCCATTTCTCCGCTTGCCTCTTGCTCAGCGCGCTCTTGCTCTAGATCTGCTTCTGAGCAATAGCAACCGTAGGCGTGACCGCTCTGTAACAGTTTATCAAGGTAGGTCTTGTAGATATCAAGTCTCTCCATCTGACGGTAAGGACCATAAGGGCCTCCGATATCCACACTTTCATCCCATTCTAGGCCAAGCCATCTCAGACCATTCAACTGGTCTTCGATACCTGACTCCTTATGACGCGTTTGATCCGTATCTTCAAAACGCACAACAAATGCGCCGCCGTTCTTACGAGCTAATAGATAATCAAAAAGTGCCGTACGGGCACCTCCAATATGTAAATGTCCAGTCGGACTAGGTGCATAACGCACGCGTAAAGGCTGACTCATCGTTGTATCCCCTTTTCTTCTTCCATGCATGAATACCTGCTATTTTATCACATCGCGAATTAAACAAACAACCGATTGTGCGGCAATTCCCTCACCACGGCCCGTAAATCCAAGCCATTCTGTCGTCGTCGCTTTGACATTGACTTGGTCGATCTCGGCTTCTAGCGCCGCTGCGATAATTTCAGCCATTTGCGGGATGTAAGGCAGCATCTTAGGCTTCTGTGCAATGATGGTGGAATCCGCGTTCCCCAGCTTATAGCCCTTCTCTTTTGCCAGTTGCCATACCCGCTTCAACAAGACTAAACTATCCGCATCTTTGTACTCGGCAGCTGTATCCGGGAAATGCTTTCCGATATCGCCAAGACCGAGTGCGCCTAAGATCGCATCACTAATCGCGTGCAACAGCACGTCCGCATCGGAGTGTCCCAGCAACCCTTTCTCATAAGGAATCGTTACACCTCCAATGATGCACTTACGTCCTTCTACCAGTTGATGAACATCGAATCCATTTCCTACACGAATCATGTGCGTTCCTCTCCCCTTACGTTATGTAAAATCCATTCTGCCCAAGGTAAATCTTCTGGGGTCGTTATTTTGATATTATAATAGTCCCCTTCTACTACATGCACCGCTGCGCCCAAACGCTCCACTAAACTCGCGTCATCTGTCCCCATGAACTTATCCTGTTGGGCCTTCTCGTGCGCCTCCTGTAGGAGAGAAAGACGAAAAGCCTGCGGCGTTTGGATGGCCCACAAGCTTCGTCTATCCGGTGTTGATTGAATGCGCTTATCTGCTGCATCCACAACTTTAATTGTATCCTTGACGGGAACGGCTAAGACAGCTGCCCCTATTTCTTGTGCCTTTTTCAGGCAATCGAACATATGTTCTTTTTTTACGAAAGGGCGAACACCGTCATGCACAAGCACCCATTGCGTACCCTCTTGCAAGGCATGGAGACCTTGTCTAACGGAATCTTGCCGCTCTGCGCCACCCGCCAGCACACATGTTACCTTCGTAAGTGCATAACTCGTGACATAGCCGCTACAGCGAGCCACATCATCTGCACCCACAACGAGAATAATTTCATCCACTTCATGTATGTTTTGAAATAATTGCAAGGTATGTACCAGAATTGGCTTCTTTCCCAGTTGCAGGTATTGTTTGCTTTCTGCTGTACCCATGCGCGAACCTTTGCCCGCTGCTACGATGATAACTCCTAGCTTCCCCATTAGTCCTCCAACTTGGCGCTTCCAAACGAAAGCTTTCTTCGTAATCATAAGCCCAAGTCAACTTGAAAGAGCTATGTTACATCTCCTTATCATACTGGTTTTACTGTGCTTTTTCCAATAGTTTTGGTTTCGCAAAAATCATTCGACCCGCCGAAGTCTGAAGCACACTCGTTACCATCACTTCCAGCGTCATACCGATGAAATCACGTCCGCCTTCAACAACGATCATCGTACCATCATCGAGATAAGCTACACCTTGTCCATGTTCCTTGCCGTCTTTAATGACTTGAACAATAATTTCTTCTCCCGGTAGGACAACTGGCTTCACCGCATTCGCAAGATCGTTGATATTGAGCACCGATACACCTTGAAGTTCACATACTTTGTTCAGGTTAAAATCGTTCGTAATTACTTTCCCTTGAAGCACCTTGGCTAAGCGCACCAGCTTGCTGTCCACTTCGGCGATTTCTTCGAAATCCCCTTCGTAAATGAGGACCTTGACTTCAAGTTCTTTTTGGATTTTGTTCAAAATGTCCAGTCCGCGACGCCCACGGTTTCGCTTCAGTAAATCTGATGAGTCTGCAATATGCTGCAGCTCTTCCAATACGAACTCTGGAATAACCAAGGTTCCTTCGATAAATCCAGTTTTGCAAATATCTGCGATCCGGCCATCGATGATGACACTCGTATCCAAAATCTTATGTTCCTCGTACGGACGATGGGTCTGCTTCTCAGGACCTCCAGATCTGCTCTTCGCAATGACCTGCACAAGTTCTTCCCGCTTGCTGTAACCGATACGGAAGCCCATAACGCCCAATACAGCCGATACAAGGAAAGGCAAGAATGGCCCTGCCCATTTAGCTTGCTCAAGCACAGGAAATAACATGACTGAAACCAATAGCCCAATCACGAGTCCTAATGTACCAGATAGCAAATCCGACACGGGAATATCCGTGACATTGCGCTCGCCTCTCATCAGCAAGTTCATGCCAATGTTAGCTACCCACGCTGAAATCAAAAACATCCCTACTGCACATAAGCTATTAATCCAAAATACTTGTCCTGCTTGACTTGTCACATCCGTCGTTTGTAGGAACGAATCGCTCCACCTATAACCTAAACTGCCACCCATGATAGCTAAAATGATTTGTACCCATTTCTTCATCACAGATTCACCTCCTGCATCAACTTTTTTTGAGCCTTATTACAATTATGTTCCAATTTATGCAACGTTAATCACTTCTTTAGTGGGAAAATTGAAATATTAGAGGGCATCCATTATAATGAAATGGAAGTTACCAACCTACCCGAGGTGGATGGAATGAGCTCCTTGACTTTAAAGCAGTTTCAAGATCAAGTGTCTGAATTGTTACTCCGTCACCGTAGTCTGCTTGATGTCTTATCCAAATTTCAACAGTCAGGCGCAGCTGCCAACCGTTCCGTGGTGAAATCCATTACTGAATGTGGATGTATTCAGGTTCATGCAGCTAAGCAAGAGTATCATCCAGAGATGACCCTGGATGAGGCTAAGGATGTTCTCGGCACCCATGTATCTGGTCACTTATGTGAACAATGCATTGAGGTCGTTAGTAGCGAACTAGGTAGGAATCTCTTCTACATGTCTGCGCTAAGTAACATTCTTGATATTAATTTGGAGCAAGTCGTTGAGAATGAATCAAAGAAATGTACAACACTGGGCCTATTCAACATGTCATGATGATGAAAACAAAAAAAAGCATTTATTTTCTTCCTGAAAATCAGGAGAAAATAAATGCTTTTTATTTCCGAACAATGCGCTTACACGTCAGATTTCACTGAATTCGTGTCATCCACGCCACGTCTTTTGTTCTTTCTGCGAAGATTACGGAGACGGATGAAGTATCCATCAACGTTTTTTTTTAGGCCGTAAAGAGCGTACATCAAAAGCGGCACGAAAATCATTTTGGAAATGGACTCAGGCCATTTAATTGCAATCAAAATCGCTGCTGCAACGATAATTGGCGTAATCCAAATCGCTGCTTTAGGAATACCCGCCTTTTTGAAGTTCGGATATTTCACTGTGCTGACCATTAAGTATGACAATAGAACTGTACTTACAAGAAGCACATAGACGTTAATATCGTTCACGAAAAGAGCTAACGTACAAAGAACACCGCCTGCTGCTGGAATCGGTAAACCGATGAAATAGCCAGGCGTACCGGCAACAACATTGAATCTAGCTAACCGCAGCGCTCCACAGATCGGGAAGATCGCTGTGACAATCCAAGCAAAAGCTGGGCTAATGACGGTAGGATCATTAAATGCAACTACATACATGATGAAAGCAGGAGCGACACCGAAAGAGATCACATCGGATAAGGAGTCTAATTCTTTACCGAACTCACTTTGAGCGTTCAACGCTCTCGCAACACGTCCATCGAGTCCATCCAATAGCATAGCGACAATGACAAGAACGGCAGCGATGCCATGTTCTCCACTGAAGGCTAGGATAATCGATAGTACGCCTAGGAATAAGTTCCCTACTGTAAAGAGACTGGGAATTGACTTTGTTAACATATGTTTTTGTCCACCTCTGGATTTACTATACCCTAAACTTGACTACATGAAACCTTAACAATGATACTTTATGATTGTATCCACTTTAAATATGTCTGTCAATGAACACTTGTTCCTGAATTCTTTTGAGACCTTCCTTAATGGCGCGGGCTCTCACTTCTCCGATTCCGTCAACTTCATCCAATTCCTCGATCGTCGCCATCATCATGTGTGGCAAGTAGCCAAACTTCTCCACTAGATTACCAATAATGATGGATGGTAACCGCGGGATTTTGCCTAAAATGCGGAAGCCACGTGGGGAAACTGGCTCTTCAGCAATCGAATTGGTATGAGAATACCCTAGCAAGCGAATAATTTGCTGGGGCTCTAGCAGCTCATCAGATGACAGACGCTTCAAACCAGCCTGCATCTCCTTGACTCTTTCTTCGGATAATTCTCTTACATAATCTTTTACGAGCAAACGCGCCTCAAGTTCCGCATTGCCAACAAGTTCTTCTAATTGCATGCTAATTAAGCGTCCCTCATTGCCAAGTTCATTAATATATCGATTAATTTCCGCTTTAATGCGTAAAACCATCTCAAATCTGGCAATGACATTGGTAATATCATGCAGGGTTACTAGTTCCTCAAACTCCGAGGCACTCAGATTCGTTAAAGACTGATCCAAAACAACCTTGTACCGCTCCAACGTTTGGATTGCTTGATTCGCTTTGGTGAGGATGACACCGATATCCTTCAACGCATACCTTAAATTACCTTGATAAAGTGTAATGACATTCCGCCGCTGTGAAATGGACACAACTAATTTATTCGTTTGCTTCGCCACACGCTCAGCTGTCCGGTGTCTAATCCCCGTTTCTGACGAAGATATAGAGGAATCCGGGATCAACTGGGTGTTCGCATAAAGGATGCGCTTAATGTCCTCGCTGAGGATAATCGCACCATCCATTTTGGCAAGCTCATACAAATAGTTAGGCGAGAAATCGCAATTGATGGAGAACCCTCCATCTACAATTTCAGTTACCTCAGAACTGAAACCTACAACGATCAGCCCACCTGTTTTGGCGCGTAAGACATTCTCCAAACCATCACGAAATGGTGTACCAGGTGCTACCAGTTGGAGCAATTGGCTCATCACATCTCGTTTCATCTCTTCTTTACTCATCATTTTCCTCCTGAAGGCTTATAGCTTGCAGAACTCACGCTAACCCAGCGCTGCTTTCAATGCCTCAGCCACCGTGTTTACCCCAATAATCTCCATGCCTTTCGGATGTGTCCACCCCTTCAAACTTTTCTCAGGCATAATCACTCTACGGAAACCAAGCTTCTCTGCTTCCTTCACACGTTGATCAATCCGAGATACGCCGCGGACTTCTCCTGTTAAACCGATTTCACCGAACACAACATCAAATGGTTGCGTCGGTTGATCTCGGAAACTGGATGCGATACTAATGGCGATCGCCAAATCCACGGCTGGTTCATCCAGCTTGATTCCACCTGCCACGTTGAGATAAGCATCTTGATTTTGCAAGAACATGCCCATACGTTTCTCTAACACTGCGATAATTAAGGAGAGACGATTGTGATCAACCCCCGTCGCCATCCTTCTCGGAGATGGAAAATTCGTCGAGGAGACGAGTGCTTGAATCTCCACTAAAACGGGACGAGTCCCCTCCATACTTGCAACAACAGCAGAACCAGCCACACCAAGTGGCCTTTCCGATAGAAATAACTCCGATGGGTTGTTAACTTCTACGAGACCAACCTCTTGCATTTCAAAGATACCAATTTCATTTGTTGAGCCAAAACGGTTCTTTACCGCTCTTAACACACGATAGGAATGGTGCCGCTCCCCTTCAAAGTAGAGAACACAATCGACCATATGCTCTAGCATTCTAGGCCCCGCTATTGCCCCTTCCTTCGTCACGTGCCCGACAAGGACCGTTGCAATTCCCTTACCCTTAGCTATTCTCATAAAATGGCCTGTGCATTCTCGAACCTGCGATACGGTTCCAGGCGCCGAAGTGATCGCCGGGTGAAATACCGTTTGGATCGAGTCAATGACGAGAAAGTCAGGATTCGTTTCTTGTATAGCTTCCTCGATAAGTTCGAGGTTCGTCTCACATAATACGTATAGCAGCGGAGATGACGCATTTAAACGATCGGCGCGAAGCTTGGTCTGCTTAATGGACTCTTCTCCTGATATATAAAGGACTTTTTGCTGGGCTTGTGTGAGTTCGAAGGACGTTTGCAGAAGCAAGGTTGATTTCCCGATACCGGGATCTCCACCAACGAGGATAAGTGATCCAGGGACGATACCTCCACCTAGGACCCGATTTAATTCTTTATTGCTTGTGACAACTCTCGGTTCAGAGCTGCTTTCTATATGTATGATGGGGATCGCTTTTTCTTTCGTTTTGGGGATCGAAGATGTCATACCCTGCGTACGAACGACTGTTTCAATTTCTTCCACCATCGTATTCCATGACTGACAACCTGGACATTTACCCATCCATTTCGGTGAATCATAGCCGCATTCTTGACAGCTAAATTTGGTTTTTTGTTTACTCATAGAAGAAGTTGCTCCTTAACATGGGGGATATCCTTTTTGGCTATCCTTACCAATAAAGTTTACCATTTTTATGTTTCTCATGAAAGTGCTGAAACAAAATAAACGACTACACCGTCCAGTTAGGACAGGAGCGTTTATCTAGAAATATTGCTGGCTTAAATAAAAAGCATCTCACCCCACCCTCATCGGATGAAGTGAAATGCTTCTTCACTTTCTCTTATTTCGTTAATGAGACGCCTTCGCCCTTAAGGACAACCAGCTCCCCTTCATTCTCATCAATCGTGAGTGAATCACCTTTGGAAATATTACCTCTCAGCAATTCTTCCGATAGGCGATCTTCGATATGCTTCTGGATCGCTCTGCGTAATGGACGCGCACCGTAGGTTGGATCAAATCCTTCCTTGGCCAGGAACATCTTCGCTTTATCCGTTAACAAGAAATCAACCTCTTGCTCTTTCAGACGCTTGCGCAGATCATCAGCCATTAAGCTAACGATTTGAGCAATGTGTGCTTCATCCAAAGAGTGGAACACGATGATTTCATCAATCCGGTTAAGGAACTCAGGACGGAAGCTTTTCTTCAACTCACCCATAACCTTGTCTTTCATATTCGTATAGTCTCTTCCAGCATCAAGTGCAGCTGTGAAGCCAAGCGAGGAGTTTTTCTTAATCATGTCCGCGCCGACGTTGGAAGTCATAATGATTAGCGTATTACGGAAATCAACGGTACGCCCTTTGGAATCCGTTAAACGACCATCCTCTAACACTTGCAACAGGATGTTGAACACCTCAGGATGTGCTTTCTCGATTTCATCGAGCAGGACAACGGAGTATGGTTTGCGGCGAACTTTCTCAGTTAGCTGACCGCCTTCTTCATAACCCACATAACCTGGAGGCGCCCCTACCAAACGGGAAGTCGAATGCTTCTCCATGTACTCGGACATATCGATACGAACAACGGCGTTGTCATCTCCGAAGAGGGATTCTGCTAGCGCACGTGCAAGCTCGGTTTTACCAACACCCGTTGGTCCTAAGAAAATGAAGGAACCCATCGGACGCTTCGGATCTTTCAGACCTGCTCTTGCGCGGCGGATCGCACGACTCACAGCTTTAACTGCTTCTTCTTGTCCAATGACGCGCTCATGAAGGATATCTTCCATTTTGAGCAAACGGTCGGTTTCTTCCTCAGCAAGCTTGCTGACCGGGATTCCCGTCCAACTCGCTACGATTTGTGCGATATCATCTGGTGTTACTTCTGTATCCAGACGACCTTGTTTCTCTTTCCACTCATTCTTCGTCGAGTCTAGCTCTTCGCGAAGCTTTTGCTCCGTATCACGAAGGCCTGCAGCTTTCTCGAACTCTTGGCTCTGAACCGCTGCATCTTTCTCTTTACGGATGTTTTCTAGCTTGCTTTCAAGCTGCTTCAAGGAAGGTGGTGTCGTGTAAGAACGCAATCTTACTTTGGAACTCGCTTCATCGATCAAATCGATCGCTTTATCCGGTAAGAAACGATCCGTGATGTAACGATCCGACAGCTTAACAGCTTCTTGAATCGCAGCATCGGTGATTTTCACACGGTGATGCGCTTCATAGCGATCACGCAAGCCATACAGAATCTGAACAGCTTCTTCAGGTGATGGTTGATCTACCGTAATCGGTTGGAAACGACGCTCAAGTGCAGCATCTTTCTCAATGTATTTGCGGTACTCATCTAGCGTTGTAGCACCAATACATTGAAGCTCTCCCCTAGCAAGTGCCGGTTTCAGGATGTTAGAAGCATCAATTGCCCCTTCTGCTCCGCCAGCGCCAATCAAGGTGTGAAGCTCATCAATGAACAAGACGATATTGCCCGCTTGACGAATTTCGTCCATGATTTTTTTGAGACGATCTTCGAATTCACCGCGATACTTCGTTCCTGCAACAACAGAACCCATATCCAGCGTCATAACGCGTTTATCTTTTAACGTTTCCGGAATTTCATTGTTAATGATTTTCTGTGCAAGGCCTTCCGCAATCGCTGTTTTACCAACCCCAGGTTCGCCGATGAGTACAGGGTTGTTTTTGGTTCTGCGACTCAATACTTGAATTACACGCTCAATCTCTTTGCTACGGCCGATAACTGGGTCCAAATGTCCTTCTTTGGCATACGCAGTCAGATCTCTTGCCAGACCATCCAATGTAGGCGTGTTCACATTTGGATTGGTACCATGACTAGGTGACACTGTTTCGCTGCTGCCTAGCAGCTGAAGAACTTGTTGACGTGCCTTATTCAAGGAAACACCAAGATTATTAAGAACTCTTGCTGCTACGCCCTCACCCTCACGGATAAGTCCGAGCAAAATATGTTCAGTCCCCACATACGTGTGACCTAATTTTCTCGCTTCATCCATCGAAAGCTCGATCACTTTCTTAGCTCTAGGTGTGTATGCAATGTTGGTCGGCTGTTCTTGTCCTCTGCCAATTAGAGATTCGACTTCATCTTGAATTTTCTCAAGACCTAGGCCGAGCGCAACGAGTGCTTTAGCAGCAATGCCTTCACCTTCACGAATAAGTCCTAGTAAAATGTGCTCTGTTCCAATATTGTTATGTCCTAATCGAACAGCCTCCTCTTGAGCAAGAGAAAGCACCTTCTGCGCACGTTCCGTAAATCTGCCAAACATCATAGCGAACACCTCCAAAAGTAGTATATCTATGGAATTCCTAAAGGATGAATCTTATCTCACTTCTTTTTTCTTATACCCTGCCAAACTTCTCGCGAATCAGTTCCGCCCGTCTCATATCTCGCTCTTCCGCATTTAGCTTCTCGCCCGCATATTGCTGAAGAAAACCAGGTTGCGTCATGACCAGTAGTTCATTGAGAACATGAGAGGATACATTGTTGATGATACCCACGTCAATACCCAGTCTTACATCTGACAACCGCTGTGCCGCTTCCTTAGAGTCCATAATCCCCGCATAGGATAGAATACCAAGGGACCGATTCACACGATCAATAATCCGCATTCTAGACTCTTGTAATAGCTTATGTCTGGCGGCGCGTTCATGCTCTATAATTTGCCTGGCCACACTATATAAATTATCAATGATCTCTTCTTCCGATTGACCTAACGTAATTTGATTAGAGATTTGGAATAGATTACCTAAAGCTTCGCTACCTTCCCCATATAATCCTCTAACCGTCAACCCAACTTGTGTAACTGCGGATAAAATACGATTAATTTGCTGACTAAGCACTAGCGCAGGAAGGTGCATCATAACCGAAGCACGAATCCCTGTGCCCACATTAGTCGGGCAGCTCGTGAGGTAGCCTCTTTTTTCATCGTATCCGTAATCCATCTGTGTTTCAAAAATATCATCAATCTGGTTGGCCAGATCCCAAACCTCTTTAATCTGGAAACCAGGACATAAACATTGTATGCGAAGATGATCCTCTTCATTGATCATGATACTGATTGATTCATTATCGCTTAAAATAACGGCCCCATTCCTGGATTCGTTAGCTAGATTAGGACTTATTAAATGTTTCTCCACTAGCACCATTCGCTCGAGCTCATTCAGCTCCGCGAGTGGAATGAGCGAGAAGTTGCTTATCGTCTCCAACTCTTCATTCTCAAGAACACCAGATAACTGTTCCAGCACTTCCTGTGATTGTTGATTGGTCGCGAGCATAGGATATGGATAATCTCTCAGGTTACGAGCAATACGGATCCGACTGCTTATGACAATATCCGACTCTGGTCCCTCACCTTTCATCCATTCACTCAAAGCATCTCCTGTAAACCGCTGTAATGTCACTGGATTCACACTCCCTTACAAACTTACATACCCGCAATTTTCTTCTCAATCTCACGAATTTGGTCACGTATCTGGGCAGCCTGCTCGAACTCTTCGCTCTCGATACAGGTCATCATATCTTTCTTCAAAAGATCGATTTCACGTTTGCTTTGAATAATACCGCCACTTCGCTTGGGAACTTTCCCTACATGCACGATATTCCCATGAACTCGCTTGAAAAGAGGATCAAGTTTGACCGAAAAGCTTTGATAACAGGACCCACAACCAAACCGACCTAATTTACTGAATTGCGAGTACGTAAGACCGCAGTTATCACAGCGGATAGCCTGAGACTTCGCCGCGGACAATGGTTCAAAATCAAGTAAACCTGAAAGTAAATTGTGAATCGAAAAGCCGTTCGACGTTCCTGGAATCATCTCGCCCTTCTCGCGGGCACAATTCTCACAAATGTGGAACTCGTTCTTGTCTCCATTCACAATCTTCGTGAAGTGAAGAGTCGCCGGTCGTTTCCCGCATTCCTGACAAACCATTCCATCTGCCTCCTTATCTGCTAAGCAAGGATATCAGCATTGCTTTGAGAATCTTAGCCCGAATTTCATCGCGCAGCGGGAGTTTAAAGGTCAATACATCTCTGGATATCGCTGCCCGAATCAGGTTAGCTTCTCTGGTGGAAATATAATGCCCCTCTTGCAATTGATAAATGAGCCCCTCTGAGGTGACTTGATCAATGTGGGTATGAATCGTACGGAAAATGTGATCTAGAATAGATCCATGACTCTTGAGCTCGATCTTCTGAATCCGAATATAACCGCCACCACCGCGTTTGCTCTCCACCACATAGCCTTTTTCCAAGGTGAACCTTGTACTAATGACATAATTGATTTGAGAGGGCACGCATTGAAACTGGTCCGCCAAATCGTTCCGTTGAATCTCGATAGCCCCTTCCGTACTTTGTTGCAAGACATGCTTCAAATACTGTTCAATAATTTCTGATACATTGCGCATCAATTCGGCCTCCCAGATTTCTAGAAGTAAATTGACTTTGACTTTCTTTGACCTTAACTAAATTATAATCATTTCCTTTCTTTTTGACAAGTACTGCTCTAAAAAGTCTCTCCCTACAAATCCGATAGCCATATGTGAACCTTACTATTGTTGACCTTACCTAGGGATTTATTCGATGTATAAATAAGAAAAGCGGCTATTTCCTTTCTTTTAACAGAATTAGGAGCACATATAAACACAAAAAAACCTTCCTGAGATTTCTCTCAAAAAGGTTTCATCTTCTGCTTGGCAACGTTCTACTCTCCCAGAACCCTGCGGTTCAAGTACCATCGACGCTGGAAGGCTTAACGGTCGTGTTCGAGATGGGAACGCGTGGATCCCTTCCGCCATCATCACCAAACAGTCAAAGCGTTTGTTTGCGCCTTGAAAACTAGATACGAAACTTCAACGTAAAGTACTTACTTAGGAATTTTGGTTAAGCCCTCGACCGATTAGTATTCGTCAGCTGCATACGTTGCCGCACTTCCACCTCGAACCTATCAACCTCGTCGTCTACAAGGGGTCTTACATACTGGGAAATCTCATCTTGAGGGGGGCTTCGCGCTTAGATGCTTTCAGCGCTTATCCCCTCCGTACATAGCTACCCAGCGATGCCTCTGGCGAGACAACTGGTACACCAGCGGTACGTCCATCCCGGTCCTCTCGTACTAAGGACAGCTCCTCTCAAATTTCCTACGCCCGCGACAGATAGGGACCGAACTGTCTCACGACGTTCTGAACCCAGCTCGCGTACCGCTTTAATGGGCGAACAGCCCAACCCTTGGGACCTACTTCAGCCCCAGGATGCGATGAGCCGACATCGAGGTGCCAAACCTCCCCGTCGATGTGGACTCTTGGGGGAGATAAGCCTGTTATCCCCAGGGTAGCTTTTATCCGTTGAGCGATGGCCCTTCCATTCGGTACCACCGGATCACTAAGTCCGACTTTCGTCCCTGCTCGACTTGTAGGTCTCGCAGTCAAGCTCCCTTATGCCTTTGCACTCTGCGAATGATTTCCAACCATTCTGAGGGAACCTTTAAACGCCTCCGTTACATTTTAGGAGGCGACCGCCCCAGTCAAACTGCCCACCTGACACTGTCCCCATACCGGATCACGGTACTAGGTTAGAACTCCGATACGATCAGGGTGGTATCCCAACGATGCCTCCACCCAAGCTGGCGCTCAGGCTTCAAAGGCTCCCACCTATCCTGTACAGATCGTACCAAAGTCCAATATCAAGCTGCAGTAAAGCTCCATGGGGTCTTTCCGTCTTGTCGCGGGTAACCTGCATCTTCACAGGTATTAAAATTTCACCGGATCTCTCGTTGAGACAGCGCCCAAGTCGTTACGCCATTCGTGCGGGTCAGAATTTACCTGACAAGGAATTTCGCTACCTTAGGACCGTTATAGTTACGGCCGCCGTTTACTGGGGCTTCAATTCATAGCTTCGGGGTTGCCCCCTAACCACTCCTCTTAACCTTCCAGCACCGGGCAGGCGTCAGCCCGTATACTTCGCCTTGCGGCTTCGCACAGACCTGTGTTTTTGCTAAACAGTCGCTTGGGCCTTTTCACTGCGGCCCCCTCGGGCTATTCACCCTACCGAGGCACCCCTTCTCCCGAAGTTACGGGGTCATTTTGCCGAGTTCCTTAACGAGAGTTCTTCCGCGCGCCTTAGAATTCTCTTCTCACCCACCTGTGTCGGTTTGCGGTACGGGCACCTTCGCCTGGCTAGAAGCTTTTCTTGGCAGTGTGAACTCATGACCTTCGGTACTTAAATTTCCCTCCCCATCACAGCCCAGCCTTACGATGTGCGGATTTGCCTACACACCAGCCTCACTGCTTGGACGAGCATCCATCAGCTCGCGTCACTATCCTTCTGCGTCACTCCATTGCTCATAACGGCTACGGTGGTACAGGAATTTCCACCTGTTGTCCATCGACTACGCCTTTCGGCCTCGCCTTAGGTCCCGACTTACCCTGAGCGGACGAGCCTTCCTCAGGAACCCTTAGGTTTTCGGCGGATCAGATTCTCACTGATCTTTTCGTTACTTATACCGGCATTCTCACTTGTATGCGCTCCACCTGTCCTTACGGTCAGAATTCAACGTACATACAACGCTCCCCTACCCATGCACATACGTGCAAGCCATAGCTTCGGTGGCGTGTTTAGCCCCGTTACATTTTCGGCGCAGAGTCACTCGACCAGTGAGCTATTACGCACTCTTTCAATGGTGGCTGCTTCTAAGCCAACATCCTGGTTGTCTGTGCAACTCCACATCCTTTCCCACTTAACACACACTTGGGGACCTTAGCTGATGGTCTGGGCTGTTTCCCTTTTGACAATGGATCTTAGCACTCACTGTCTGACTCCCGGATTTAAGTTTGTGGCATTCAGAGTTTGACTGGACTTGGTAACCCTTGGCGGGCCCCGCACCCAATCAGTGCTTTACCTCCACAACTCAACATCCGAGGCTAGCCCTAAAGCTATTTCGGGGAGAACCAGCTATCTCCGAGTTCGATTGGAATTTCTCCGCTACCCCCACCTCATCCCCGAATTTTTCAACATTCGTGGGTTCGGGCCTCCAGTGAGTGTTACCTCACCTTCACCCTGGACAGGGGTAGATCACACGGTTTCGGGTCTACGTCCACGTACTAAAGCGCCCTATTCAGACTCGCTTTCGCTGCGGCTCCGTCTTTTCAACTTAACCTCGCACGGGAACGTAACTCGCCGGTTCATTCTACAAAAGGCACGCCATCACCCATATAGAGGGCTCTGACTTTTTGTAAGCACACGGTTTCAGGTTCTTTTTCACTCCGCTTCCGCGGTGCTTTTCACCTTTCCCTCACGGTACTGCTTCACTATCGGTCACTAGGGAGTATTTAGCCTTGGCAGATGGTCCTGCCGGATTCCGACGGGGTTTCACGTGACCCGCCGTACTCAGGATACCTCTAGGAGTTTCGTTCGGTTTGGGCTACAGGGCTTTTACCTTCTATGCCGGACCTTTCCAGATCACTTCGCCTACCAAACTAACCCCATATCGAGGTCCTACAACCCCAAGGAGCAAGCTCCTTGGTTTGGGCTATTCCGCTTTCGCTCGCCGCTACTGACGGAATCACTTTTGTTTTCTTTTCCTCCAGGTACTTAGATGTTTCAGTTCCCTGGGTCTGCCTCTACTAAAGCTATGTATTCACTTTAGAGTAACTGCGCATTACCACAGCTGGGTTCCCCCATTCGGACATCCCCGGATCAAAGCCTGCTTACGGCTCCCCGAGGCATTTCGTCGTTCGCCACGTCCTTCTTCGGCTCCTAGTGCCTAGGCATCCTCCGTGTGCTCTTTCTAGCTTAACCTAGAAAAAACTTTAAAGATTTTTGTGTAAACCCTAAGGTCACACAACCTAAGTTCTTACTTTACGTTTTTGTTTCGTTATCTAGTTTTCAAGGAACAACTTGTTGATTCAATATCCTTTGCCCTATTTCAGCGGCGAAAGTTATCTTATCACATCTCATTGCTGCATTTCAAGTCGAAATTTCTTGGAAATTCCTGTCTTAAAATGTTGTTTTGGTGGAGCCAAGCGGGATCGAACCGCTGACCTCCTGCTTGCAAGGCAGGCGCTCTCCCAGCTGAGCTATGGCCCCAAACTTTACCCCAAAAAGTGAAGTGAAGCTTCGAGGTGAATTCCGATTACTTTCCGGGGACCCCGATTCTGGATACTTCAATATGAAGTTAAATGGTGGGCCCT
>NZ_CAXURV020000001.1:277500-737500 GCF_964253335.1 Paenibacillus sp. LjRoot56 | reverse complement strand
ATTAAATGATCGCTGTCAATCAGGCTTACCCCTAATCGCTTCGCTTGTTTGATAAGCATTTCAAATCTCTTCTCTGCAGCTTCCATCGCGTAGATTGTATAGTCGATCTGATCCTTGTCCAAAGCGAAGTCAAAGTGAGCTTGCGCCGCCACCCACGTCTGATGCGCAGCACGTATCTCTTGAATCAACATGATCTTGTCCCGTTTCAGTTCTTCCTTAAGAGTCTTCGCTCGCGGATTCTTAAATCCACGCATGCCTAATAGAGCCGGTTTCATAGGCAAACCTCCATTCCTCCCACAATTGGGTTGATCTATACATATGGGGATCATGGCATTTTCAGAACCAGTACGACACTTTTTAGACAGAAAAAAGAGAGCTTCTCAGCTCTCCTTAAGATGTATGCTTCTATAATTCCCTGCGGCCTTCCATCGCTTTGGATAAGGTTACCTCATCCGCATACTCCAGATCGCCGCCTACCGGCAAGCCATGGGCAATACGAGTTACACGCAAACCAAACGGTTTGATCAATCTAGATAAGTACATCGCTGTGGCTTCGCCCTCAATGTTCGGATTGGTGGCGAGAATCAATTCTTGCACCGTCTCGTCACCCAAACGCTTAAGTAATTCCGCGATATGAATTTGATCGGGTCCAATCCCCTCCATAGGAGATATCGCACCATGAAGCACATGATAATAACCTTCAAATTCTTTGGTACGCTCCAACGCAACCAAATCCTTCGGTTCCTGCACAACGCAGATGACGGAATTATCACGGCTTTTATCCTGACAAATACGACAAGGATCCACATCGGTAATATTGCAACACACAGAGCAATAATGCAGGTTCCGTTTTACATTAACAAGCGATTTAGCAAAATCAATCACATCTTCCTCTTTCATTCGAAGGACGTGAAAGGCTAAGCGCCCCGCTGTCTTGGGACCTACTCCCGGCAAGCGGGAGAAGGCATCGATTAACTTCGCTATCGGTTCGGGGTAATACAAAGGAAGTACTCCTTCATGGTACAGAGTCGTTGATTCTTGGTTGTCTTAGAACAAGCCAGGGATATTCATACCGCCTGTGAATTTGCCCATATCTTTGTTAGCGATCTCTTCGGCTTTGGACATTGCGTCGTTAACTGCAGTCAACACAAGATCTTGCAGCATTTCAACATCGTCTGGATCTACTGCTTCTGGTTTGATCGTGATGCTTTGTACCTTCTTGTGTCCGTTGATGATACACGTTACTACACCGCCGCCTGCTGTTCCTTCAATCATTTTCGTGCCTAGTTCTTCTTGTGCCTTCATCATTTGCTCTTGCATTTTCTTCACTTGCTTCATCATTTGGTTCATGTTATTCATTATAGATCGCTCCCTTATCGTTAGTCTTCTTTAATCGTCACTAGATCTTCACCAAACAATTGGATGGCTTCGGATATCCATTCTTCTTTGACCGCGTTTCCGCGACCATCCTCTGCGACTAATTCCATCTCTTCAGGCGGGGCGTGCGTCGCATCATTCTTCGCATCATCCCATTCCTTACGCATTAAGGTCAGCAAACGCATTGGCTTACCAAATACAGAAGAAAGCACTTGTTCAATAATGACTTTATTCTCTGGCTTCTCCGTTGTATTACGATGCATATCATTCTTAAATGCGACAAGAACAACATCATCTAGCATAGCCACCAAATCACCATTAACAAACCAGGCATGGACGGTTATTTTCTTCTCTTTGACATCACCTAACACTTGACTCCACTTCATCAGTGCCGTCTTCGTATCTGGACTCTCAGAAGCCTTCAAGTATGGATCAAGCTTAAGACCTGACTTCTTAGAAGGTGCTGAGGCCACGGCAACTTTCGCCGCAGGCGCTTGCTTAGCACTTTCACCCGAAGCAACACTCACTCCCGATTTTACCAGTACTGCTAGTTGATCTTCAAGTTGTTTCATTCTTTGGGTCA
The DNA here is from genome assembly GCF_964253335.1 of Paenibacillus sp. LjRoot56. Lineage (NCBI taxonomy): Bacteria > Bacillati > Bacillota > Bacilli > Caryophanales > Paenibacillaceae > Paenibacillus > Paenibacillus sp. LjRoot56. Next base: position 735,540 of record NZ_CAXURV020000001.1, on the reverse strand, counting down.
TCTGAGCAAAAAGATCACCCTGCGGCTGACGCGCCCCTACTTCCACTGAGCCGTCCGATCCTCGATGGCCACCACTTATTTTCATAATAGCGATTTCTAATAAGGTTTGCGGTTGTACCGAATATTTCATCTCACTCTGATAATGGTTCAGCGTTTCAATCATACTCATCATCTCACTTGGCGTGAAGTGACTCGCAATCTCCCTGAGCTCTGCCATATCAAATACGCGTTCAGCGATCACAGGTGAATTCGGCACCATGCGCACCATCAGCAAATCGCGGAAATAGTGAATCAAATTCTCGATACATTTGTCTGCGCTCTTGCCCTCTTGCATGAAGGTATCAATTAACTCTAGGGCAGCCCCCAAATTCTGTTCCTTGATATACGTGACTAGTCTCTTAAATTGATCGGAAGCAATACCGCCTGTGATCGACAAAATATCAGCTAGCTGTATTTCTCCTGTTGCAAACGATGCCGCCTGATCCAACAGACTTAACGCATCCCGCATCCCGCCGTCGGACAATCTTGCTATATAGTGAAGAGCTTCTTTATCAATCGAAATGCGCTCTTGATCACAAACATACTGTAGACGCCCTACCTCATCCTCCATGGAAACGCGACGGAAATCGAAGCGCTGACACCGAGAAATAATGGTTGCGGGAATCTTATGAGGCTCTGTTGTCGCTAAAATAAACATAACATGCGCCGGCGGCTCTTCCAATGTCTTCAATAAGGCATTAAATGCTTCCGTCGTCAGCATATGCACTTCATCAATAATGTACACTTTCTGCCTAACTTCGGTCGGTGCGTATTTAACTTTATCTCGGATATCACGAATTTCTTCTACACCGCGGTTGGATGCCGCATCGATCTCTACAACGTCCATAACTGCGCCGTCTGTAATACGCTCACAGGCAGAACATTGGTTGCATGGCTCTTCCGAGGGGCCGTTTAAACAGTTGATGGCTTTGGCTAAAATTTTGGCTGTACTTGTTTTACCCGTTCCACGGGGACCGTTAAACAAATAAGCATGGGTAAGGCGATTTTCCCGCAAAGAATTCTGCAGTGTTTGTGTGATATGCCGCTGTCCGACAACATCACGAAACGTCTGCGACCTCCATGTACGATACAAAGCAATGTGTGCCATAGTGTTCCTCTCCAATAATCCCTGCGTGGATTGACTGTATCCATTATACTATAACGCTCCAAGGGATGAAATAGAGGATCACATATAGGGGATCGTGATGGTAAATGTCGTTCCAAAACCTTTGGAAGCTACGCGAATCGTCCCGCCCATATCATGAATGATACGTTGGCATACAGAGAGCCCTAGCCCCGTGCCCGTATCCTTCGTTGTGAAGAATGGATCAAAGATTTTATCAACGACGAACATCGGAATCCCCGTACCTGTGTCATGAATATCCACACACACATTTCGCTCTGTCGTGTCTACACGCTCCGAAATCGTCAATATCCCACCATCGGGCATAGCTTCGATTCCATTTTTGCAAACATTCAAGAAAACTTGCTTCAATAACTCAATATCTGCCGTTACCTCAGGGAGGTGGGTGGAAGCCTCATAGTGAAGTTGAACATTATAGAGGATCGCCTCATTCTGAATAACCGGCACGATGCCACGCAGGACTTCCGTCACACCAATACGCTCATAGGCCACATGCTTGGGCTTGCTCAACATAAGAAATTCATTCACTAGTGCATTAATCCGATCAATCTCTCCCAGCATGACATCTGTAAAGTTCTGTTCTTTGTCCATGCCACGGTCACCGAATGTACGACGCAGCATCTGTAAGAAGCCTTTGATTGACGTTAGTGGGTTACGGATTTCATGCGCTGTTCCTGCAGCAATTTGCCCGATCATCGCTAGGCGATCGCTTCGCTGTACCATTTGTTCCAGTGAGCGCATATTGGTCACATCTTTAAAAATAATGTAAGCCCCAACAATGTTCCCCTGACTATCCTTCAAAACATTAGAATCAAGCAGCAAATCAAAGCGTTCTTGATTGTTCGTCCAGGAAACGGCGTGATTGCGGACTATCGCTCCATTCAGAATCGTTCGCTGCACGAGCTGGTGCTGACTCGGAACTGTGGCAAAAATTTCATCCAGCGACTTGTTGCGAATATGCTCTTTCTCCATAGCCAGCATTTGGCAGGCGCGATCACTAATGTCAGCAAGTCGGTAATCCATATCTATTAATAACACGCCTAAATTGATGTCTTTCAAAAAGGCATCCGAAAAGCGCTGCAGCAAGTTTAACACTGTTCTTTCTTCATTATTTTTCAATGATAATAGGTATATACTTCTATCCTCACATTGGAGCTTGAGCATGGAGAACTGAAAATAGATCATTTCTCCATTCTTCCCTAGTAGAAAACCATGGGGCCACTCCCCAACATCCGCTTCGTCCCTAAAATGAAATTCGTATAGCTCACGTAAAGTAGCCCTCATCTTAAAAAATTGAGGGCAGGGAACACCGGTAATTTCATCTGCTGAATATCCTGAAACTTTCAAGAGCTGATCCGTGACGAGCAACAACTTCTCATCTTCATCAACCATGACCATACCAATTTGTATGCTGTGATTGAACAGTTTGCGCAGTTCGTTCATCGATACCGAGTACATCTGAGGCGAATGAATGGGCATGTCAACAGCTCCTTCACTTTCTCTTACCACAATAGAAAGCATAAGTTTTCGTATCCCGGAAACTCTTCCTATTTGGCCATAAAACCTTCATCTCTCGGGGTCCCCACAAAGTAATCGGATTTAGCTTCGAAGATTATCGTCACTTTGTGGGGTAGAATAGCGGTCGCACATCTTTGAATAGCCTCGATAGAGGTTTTCTCATCGAACATCTTCGAGCGGCATCAGTCTATGTAGGTATTGTATAAAGATTCTCTATAAAGTCATATTTTTCCTGCTAATGCAAAAGAAAAAACGCCCTAATTACTGGCGTTTCGGTTATGTGTTCTTACATATACGGTATGATTACACCGTGCACCTGTTATTGATAAAGTGATACAAGCGAACTCTTATCGTTGGCTCAAATCAGGCAGCCCCTCGGCACATGAAACATCTCACTTACGGCTGCTTCCTTCCAGACCTGACCGGGTTCATGAGCATCCATTGCGAAGGACCCAACTCTCAACACCACGTGTAAGAGCCAGACCTCACATCACAGTACCGCTAACAGGAATTCAACCTCGCTACAGCGGATTGCGAGTTACAGGGCACCGCTACCTCCCCGTCTAGCACAGTAAAAATAGTATAGCTGATTCATTGCCAAATAGCAACCTGAGGGGAAAAACTACCATATATAGGGATCTTTAGCGTTAGCTAAAGTCTCTCTACTTTGGGATCTTTAGCGTTAGCTAAAGTCTCTCTGCTTAATGCACCATTCTTACTTGTATTTTATACCGCGGCATATTCGTCTCTAATGCCATTTGAGCCTGCGACCGTAGTTCTTCAACTTGGGCCGCCGTCAAAGCTGCTTGAGGTTTAATTTTCACGTTGGCCGAAGGGCCGTTGATCGCGATATTGGTCTTCTCTATACCCGGCAGTTGAGCCAGTACCGCCTTCATGAGATTAGCATCATCTTCGTAATGATGGTAGGTCGGATTCAGCGGATCGTTCGGGTTAACACTTGTGATACCCAACATACCGTCTTGCTTATAATTCTGAACTTTATACGTAGAGTCATCATTCGTTTTCTTATTGTTCCCCGACCACATGCCACAACCTACTAAACTCGCTATAAGGATAGCTGCTCCTGTAAGCTTAACTAGACCCTTGAACATAAAAACACCTCCCATTGGACTCTAAGCCTAAGCTTAGGATGACCAAGGGAGGTTGTCTTATGCTGATTGGCAATCAAGCAAATGATGCCAATTAGATTCCGTATTTCTTTTTGAACTTGTCGACACGGCCGCCTACATCGATAAACTTTTGTTTACCTGTGTAGAAAGGATGGCAATTGGAGCAAATCTCAACACGAAGATTTGGCTTGATTGAACCCGTTTCGAACACGTTACCACAAGCGCAAGTCACTGTGGTTGCATGATAAGTAGGATGAATTCCTGCTTTCATTTGGTTCACCTCTTTCCGCCCTGAATCATTTGCTGAAACAGAGTTAATGGACGTACTATTGCATTGTAGCATATTCGCAAGTCTAGATGCAATGGAAAATCGATCGGGTAATACTTCCACCGAGATGGTTTATAACACCGTTGTGAGGGTGCGATCACTCGTGTAAAACTTCGGCGTGTGGGAGTACGAACCAATGACAACATCCGGCAATTCTTGCTCAAAAATCTCGATCATTTGCTTCATACCTAGCAGCTCTCCCTGAGCCTTAGGAATAATGCTTAGATAGCTCTCGGGGTCAATATTCAGGTTGCGCAATTGAATCAATTTCAATCCCGTTCTGCGTACAAATTCGATCATCGCTTCGATCTCTTCTTCCCGATCAGTAACACCAGGGAATACGAGATAGTTGATCGATGTTATAACCCCTTTATCGGTTGCATAGCGAAGGGATTTTTCGACATTTTTAAGTGTATAAGCTCTTGGCTTGTAATAGGCGTTATAGTGGTCATCCAAAGCGCTGATCGTACTTACACGCATCAGATCAAGACCTGCATCAACAATGCCGCGAATATGGTCTGTAAGGCCCGCATTCGTATTGATATTGATGTAACCCATCTTCGTTTGCTCACGCACCCGCTTGATGGCATCAATAATAATGACGGCCTGCGTGCTTGGTTCCCCTTCACAACCTTGCCCGAAGGAAATAATGCTCTCCGGTGTACGCAGATGTTCCAACATGATCTCCGTAATTTCTTCGACCTTCGGCTTAAAGTTCATCCGCGTCTGCGGAGCAACAAAGCCGCTCTCGTCTGGCTGCTCCGAGATACATCCGAAGCATCCTGCATTACAGGAGTAGGAAACAGGGACAGCCCCTTCCCAGCGTTGTAGAAACGTGTTCGAAGCGGTCAAGCACTCGTAGCCTAGTGCACAATTCGACAAATGGGCATACAAGCGATTCTCCGGGTACTTGGCGACTAACCGTTTGACTTCAACCTCGAGCTCATCCGGATCGCAATGAATCGGATTCCAGAAGTACGGGTTGTCGGTCAGACGCGCGGCTACGTAGAAGCCATCTTCTTTCCACACGACAGCGGTATAACCGAACAAAGGCAATGCCTTCGTCTTATCGGATTTCACATACCCTGGGAGAAGCAGTCGTGTGAAGCCTTGTGGAAGCAACGCTCCCACCGCGTGATAATTACCCTCTACCAGCTTCATTTCACCTGTTGCCGCATCAATGCCAACAGGACGCGTGAAGGGTAGACTCACGAGTGTTGAGCCCTCAGGCAGAGGGATCAGTTCTTCATCTAATATCTCGGTGATCATTTCTGCATTTCGACCAAGCGCGAAATAATCAGGATGATCGAATACATTTCCTTGTGAATCTGAATAAACCAAGTTCATAACGGTACTCCTCTTTGTACGTTAAAGTAAACGAACACGCAAACTTTCTTACTAAGTGTCGTTTAACTAAAGCTTAAGATGCTGAGTTTTTGACTTTGCCTTTATGCTGCTGAGATGACGCTCCCGCACCTGGAGAGGCCAGTGAGTCCAAAAACTCTTGATTCGTCTTCGTATCCGCAAGCTTCTTAATAAAGGCTTCGGTATATTCATGTGAATCATTCATGCCTTTGCGAAGTGCCCATACTTTCTCGAGCTCATCTTTGCTGAGCAATGCTTCCTCGCGGCGAGTCCCTGAACGACGAATGTCAATAGCAGGGAAGATACGGCGCTCTGCCATTTTGCGATCAAGATGAAGTTCCAGATTGCCTGTCCCTTTAAATTCTTCATAAATGACGTCATCCATACGTGAACCGGTCTCGACAAGTGCTGTAGCAAGAATAGTTAAGCTGCCGCCTTCTTCAATGTTACGAGCAGCTCCGAAAAAACGCTTAGGACGGTGGAAAGCAGCGGGATCAACACCACCGGACAACGTCCGGCCTGAAGGCGGTACTACGAGGTTATACGCTCTTGCTAAGCGCGTAATACTATCAAGTAGGATAACGACATCTTTCTTATGTTCAACTAAACGCATAGCCCGTTCTAGGACAAGCTCGGCGACTTTAATATGATTCTCTGGAAGCTCATCGAAAGTTGACGCCACGACTTCACCTTTGACCGAACGCTGCATATCCGTAACTTCCTCAGGACGCTCGTCAATCAACAGAACAAATAGCTCAATCTCGGGATAATTCGTAGAAATACTGTTTGCGATTTCTTTGAGCAACAATGTTTTACCCGCTTTAGGAGGTGCCACAACAAGTCCACGCTGACCCAATCCAACAGGAGCAAGCAAATCCATAATCCGCATTGAAATCTTGGTAGGCTCGGTTTCAAGAGTAATCCGAGTATCCGGATATAGCGGCGTTAATGCGGGGAAATGCAAGCGTTCTGCAGCCGTTTCAGGCTTCTCGCCATTGACTGCTTCGACTTGGAGAAGTCCATAGTAACGCTCATTCTCCTTAGGCGGTCGACATTTCCCAGATACAATATCACCTGAGCGCAAATCAAATTTGCGAATTTGAGAGGCAGAAATATAGATATCCTCTGAGCTAGGAAGGTAATTAATTGGACGTAAGAATCCAAATCCTTCCTGCAAAATTTCCAGAACACCTTGCATGAACAAGAATCCACTCTCTGCTGCTTGTGCACGTAAAATGGCAAAAATGAGTTCTCTTTTCTTCAACGTACCGTAATAGGGAATCTGATGTTTCTTGGCTAGTTTATATAATTCAGTAAGCTTGAGTACTTCAAGCTCAGCAAGCTGCATGCTCATGTTTCAACCACCAAACTATTAAATTTTCAATTGGATTCTAGCATTGCCTGTTGTCTGGTACTTTATTCCTCGTTCTCACGCCAAACTTCGGCTCCTAGGGAAGATAGATTGAATACTAAATTCTCGTATCCGCGATCAATGAACTCTACACCCGACACTTCCGTAATTCCGCCTGTCATAACACTCAAACCTGCAATTACCAGAGAAGCTCCTGCGCGAAGATCCGTTGCTCTTACTTTTGCCGAGCTCAACTGCGAGCCTTCAATGATTGCCGAACGTCCTTCAACCTTCATTTTCGCACCCATGCGTACAAGCTCTGGAATATGCTTAAAACGATTGCTATATACATGGTCAGTTAGAATACTAACACCTTTGGCTTGGCACAATAAACTAGCCATTGGAGACTGCAGATCCGTTGCAAACCCAGGGTAAATTAATGCTTTCACATCAACACTTTCATAGATAGGCTGACCGACAATGCGAATGGATTCATCCATTTCATAAACATGAACGCCCATTTCTTGCAACTTTGCTGTCAATGCTTCCAAGTGCTTCGGAATCACATTATCTACCGTAACATCGCCGCGCGTCGCCGCTGCAGCAATCATGTAGGTTCCCGCTTGAATACGGTCAGGGATAATGGAGTGGCGGCAGCCATGAAGCTCAGAAACCCCTTCTATACGGATCGTATCCGTACCAGCTCCCTTGATTTTCGCACCCATCGAATTCAAAAGTGTTGCCACATCTATAATTTCAGGCTCTTTCGCCGCATTTTCAATTGTAGTTAATCCCTTAGCACGTGAAGCAGCCAGCATAATATTAATCGTAGCGCCTACACTCGCCATATCTAAGTAAATCTTAGCGCCACGAAGTTCCTTAGCACGAATATGAAGGGCTCCGTTTTCGTTACTTACCACAGCGCCTAGTGCTTCAAATCCTTTAATGTGAAGATCAATCGGACGCGGTTCGAAATTACAACCACCTGGAAGACCAATCGTCGCCTCACCAAATCTACCCAGAAGAGCACCCATCAAATAATAGGAAGCGCGGAGCTTCTTCACTTTGCCATTCGGCATAGCCATTGGCTTCATATGAGTCGGATCAATCGTCATCCGATCTTCATTCCAATCAATTGTTGCTCCTAAATCAGTCAAAATTTCTGTATATATAGCCACATCACTTAAATGTGGAAGATTATCCAACGTTACTGGTGTTTCTGCAAGTACTGCGGCTGGAATAAGTGCAATGGCACTATTCTTTGCTCCACTAATCTGAACCGTTCCCCGTAGTGGGCGTCCACCAACCACCATTAATTTCTCCAACATACTTCTCCCCCTAAACCAGGTGCCTTCTCACTAACGTTAATCAACAAATCCGACTAAATCACACAACTATTCGACGAAAATCCACAAAATAAGGAAGTAAATGATGAGTGCGAGGTAAAATACAACAAACAGAAGAAGGAAACGCCCGCAATGACACAGACAGACGGCAACGATTGTCGACCATCCATCTGTGTATTACTGCATTTCCTATCCTGTCTATACAATTTGGAATTAAGCTTGGTTGCTGCTTCCGAACAATTGAATTTTGGATTTTACTACTTCGATCATAGCGCTACGAGCTGGGGTTAGATATTTACGAGGATCATAAATTTTAGCATCTTTATTCAGAGCTGCGCGGATGCTTTCTGTGCATGCCACTTGGTTCTCTGTATTCACGTTGATTTTGCCAACGCCTGCTGCAATTGATTTACGGATCATTTCGTCTGGAACGCCGGATCCGCCGTGCAATACAACTGGAACTGGGATCGCTTTGGAAACTGCTTCAATAATATCAAAGTGAATGTTAGGCTCGCCTGCGTACATACCATGTGCAGTACCTACTGCGATTGCCAAACAATCCACGCCTGTTTCTTCGTAGAAACGAATCGCTTCTTCTGGTTTTGCAAGGTTAGCGTGCTCTTCATCAACGGAAATGTCATCCTCAACGCCACCGATTGTTCCAAGCTCACCCTCAACGGATACGCCCATAGCACGAGCAGCTTTAACAACTTCTTTCGTCAAACGAATGTTTTCTTCGAAAGAATAGTGGGAACCATCGAACATAACGGAGCTGAATCCTGCACGGATACATTTCATTGCTACTTCAAACGAACTACCATGGTCTAAGTGCAATGCGATCGGAAGACCGGATTTCTTAGCTGCTGCTTCTGCAATAGCTACTGTAAACTCGATGCCCATATATTTCAGTGCGCCTTCGCTAACACCATAAATGAACGGGGAGTTCAGTTCGATTGCTGCTTCCACAATCGCTTGAGCAAACTCAAGATTGTTCATGTTAAATTGACCAACCGCGTATTTCCCTGCTTTTGCCTTAGGTAAAAATTCATTCATTGAAACCAATGCCATGTTTCTCTTCCTCCTAGAACCTCTTTAGTAGATGCGCATACCGCTCTCTGTTCATACCTGAGTTATTATAGCACATAACTTTTCAAATGATAACCAAGCCTTCATTTTTCCAAAACAAAAAAAGACCCTATGACTAGGATCCTACTGCGAAACCACTGCTGGATTCATTATTTAATTGCATATTCACAGCCAAGCGCAGCTCATCAATATCAAATGGCTTCGTAAAATGCATGATCGCACCTAAATCCGTCGCTTCTTTGATCATATCTAGCTCACCATAAGCCGTCATCATGATAACTTTGATTGAAACATCAATTTCTTTTACATGCTTCAAAATATCAAGTCCGTCCATACCAGGTATCTTCATGTCCAGTAGTATGAGATCAGGCGAAACATTTCTCACGATTTCCAAGGCCAACTTGCCATTGGAGGCTTGATAGGTATCATACCCTTCGTTACTGAACACTTCCATGAGGAGTACACGAATTCCATTTTGATCATCCACTACCAACACTTTTTTCTTCATCAGCCAAGTCCCCTCCCGAAAACGAATAACAAGTTCCAAACCTATAAGTCAAGATATTCGCTATTCATTTTCGTATTCCTTCCGAGGAGAGCATTTATTTTGAAAAGTTTTACATAAAAGTTGATTATCAGGAGAGAGATTCCTGCCTTCGCAACGTGAAATTTTAACGAGCGATCAATTGTGCAGCTTTCACGAATTCACGGAAAAGTGGCTGTGGACGGTTCGGACGGGACGTAAATTCCGGGTGGAATTGTACAGCCAAGAACCAAGGGTGTCCAGGAAGCTCCACCATTTCGACCAGACGCCCATCTGGTGATGTACCAGAAATACGCAGACCAGCAGATTCAACCAATTCGCGGTATTCATTATTAAATTCGTACCGGTGACGATGTCTTTCGTAAACTAACTCATCATTATACGTAGTCGCAGCAAGTGAACCAGGCGTCAATTTACAAGGGTATAGACCTAAACGCATCGTTCCGCCTAGATTCTCAATATCCTTCTGCTCTGGCAATAGATCAATTACTGGATATGCTGTTGTTGGATTAATCTCGGAACTATTCGCGCCGTCCAACCCACAAACAGAACGTGCGTATTCGATAACAGCGACCTGCATCCCCAAACAAATACCGAAGAACGGAATTTCTTTCTCACGCGCATAACGAATTGCAGCTACTTTCCCTTCAATCCCGCGATCACCAAATCCACCTGGTACAAGGATACCTTGTACACCAGAAAGCAGTGAATGCACATTATGATCGTAGATGTCTTCTGCATTGACCCAACGGATATCAATCTCAGAGTCATTGTCGATACCTGCATGTCCAAGTGCTTCAACAATACTAAGATAAGCATCATGAAGCGCCACGTACTTCCCTACGATGGCAATCTCGGTCTTCTTCGTTAAGGATTTCACCTTGCGAACAAGACTTTCCCATTCTGTCATATCGGGTTGATTCGTTGAAAGCTTCAAGTGATTCACGACATAATCATCAAGACCTTGCTCACGAAGCATCATCGGCACTTCATACAACGTCTCCGCATCTTTACATTCAATAACAGCAGCTGGATCGATATCACAGAACAAAGCGAGCTTACGCTTCATATCTTCTGTCAAAGAATGTTCCGTACGACAAACAATCACATGCGGTTGAATACCAAGGCCGCGTAGTTCTTTAACGCTATGCTGCGTTGGTTTTGTTTTGACTTCACCCGCAGCTTTAATATAAGGAATCAACGTAACGTGAATGTACATAACATTCTCGCGGCCGATATCATTTTTCATTTGACGAATCGCTTCTAGGAATGGCAAGCTCTCGATATCCCCGACAGTACCACCGATTTCAGTGATAACCACATCGGACCCCGCTTCACGACCTGCGCGAATAACACGTTCTTTAATTTCATTCGTAATGTGAGGGATAACCTGTACAGTTCCGCCTAGGTATTCGCCTCTGCGCTCTTTGGTAATAACAGAGGAATACACTTTCCCTGATGTCACGTTCGAGCTTTTGGACAAGTTAATGTCGATAAAACGCTCATAATGACCTAAATCCAAATCCGTTTCTGCACCATCATCGGTTACGAAAACTTCCCCATGCTGGTAAGGACTCATGGTTCCTGGGTCCACGTTAATGTAAGGATCGAACTTCTGGATCGTAACTTTCAAACCTCTGTTCTTGAGCAGTCTTCCTAAGGAAGCTGCGGTAATTCCTTTGCCAAGGGATGAAACTACGCCTCCCGTAACGAAAATGTATTTTGTCACTATGTACGCCTCCTTATAGTTGTAAGCATCCGCTTTAGATTTTCGCCAGGCTACTGGCATCGTTATAACATGAAGATAAGTGTAAAAAGGTGCTAGAAAACTGGCTTCATCAGCATAAGCTCTTGGGTGTCGCCAGAACAAAGGTGTAATAGCATTAGCTTCTGCTAAATAAGTGTTTTCATGAACAAATCACAAAAAAAAAGCGCAAAAAAACAAAAAAAGTGACACCCGTAGTGACGGGGCACTTTTTGAACGCATGCGCGAATTGTTAAGATTCTTTTAAAGCCCATGCAATAGTTTACTCTGAACGTATAGGGACTGTCAAGACAAGTTATTTGTCGTCGTCTTCTTCGTCTTCATCCAAATCTTCTTCATCCTCATCGGAATCCAAATCATCTACGTCATCCTCAGTATCATCGCTCTCTTCAATACCCGCTTCGCCGAGATCCTCTTCGATTTCTTCATCTTCGAAGAATTCAGTATCCTCTTCCGCTTCTTCTTCCTCTTCGGTTTCGGTACCAAATGCATCGTACTCGTCTTCTTCTGCGTATGTATCTTCTTCTTCCGCATAGACGTCTTCATCCAGATCATCATCTTCATCGTTGATAATTCTAGGACGCTTCGCGTTCCCAACCGCATCGTCGGACTTCTCAACTGGATACCAACGCTTCAAGCCCCATAGGTTCGTGCCTACACAAGCAAAACGACCATCGATGTTGATTTCCGTATATAGTTGGGCAATCACATTCATGACATTATCTTCAGAAAGCCCTTTTATTTTAGCAATTTCAGCCATAAGTTCTCGGTAGTAAAACGGCGTATTCGCCGACTTCAGCAATTCGAACGCCAAATCCACCATGGGCATTTCGCGTGCTTGCTCTGTGGTGATTTTGAGTGTGTATTCGCTGCTCATCTAAGGCACATCCTTTTCGATCATTTCTTGACTACGTTATCTACCATAACCAATATCTTCATTAAGTAAAACCTATTTTTTCTAAAATTGCAACTACCCCACAATAAACGGCTGCCGAGTATCTAAAAACACCCCATAAAAAGGAATACAGGCGAAGGTCCCCCTCCGCCTGCGACTGTACCCAAAGGAACCGCTTGCTGATGAACAGCAGTCGTTTCCACTACCTGAGAAAGAGACACTCCTGCCCGCGCCTCTCTATGTATCCTATGTTGAACCTACGCATCTGACACGGCCCTGCACCCATTTATTTCTATAAGTGCGTGTTGAAAAGTCTGGTTTTCAACACCGAGAAGATTGAAAGAAGCTAGGAAATGAGGAGCGGAGCGTAGTGAAAGCTACGTGAGCACTGGAATTCCCGGCTGAATTCAATCTTCGATGTCGAATACGCATCTTGGACTACTTCGTGATCAAAATTGGACTTTTTGACAACCTCTATAAAGGCGATGACACGGTCAAGTACGATGACCTGTACATAGGATAGGGGAGATAATGATTATATGCTGTAACGGGGGGATGGCACGATGGATACAGCCACCTTTCTTCATCTGCTTCATGAAGATCTAGGTCTTACTAAACAACCAGCTAGAAAGCACCTTATCCATTTCACCTCAAAGACAGATTACTTTGCCTGCAAATCAGAGCTCCTACGCTTGACGTCTGAACTCCCCAGACTATCCCTGGTTCTGCCTCTAGACATTATCTACGCCTTTTCTTGTACATTGTGTCCGGATACAAAACTCAGAAGCTTTTCAAGCACCACACGTATCGAAGCGGATACGAAATTAATTATAAATAAACTTAAAGGTAGAAAGACTGTACCGAAACGAGCTACTATTCTATCCAACTCACGTACACGCACCATTCCTTGGGGAGTTGATCAAATCGGTGCTCCTGAGATCTGGAGCAAATCTGTCGGAAAAAATATTCACATCGGCGTCATCGATACTGGTATCGACTATAAGCACCCTGATTTGCAAAACTCGATCTCCCATGGCATCAACTTATTAAATCGCAGGCTCATGCCCCATGATGATAACGGGCATGGCACGCACATCGCGGGCACCATCGCGGCAACAGGCCGTAATTCCGGTATTATTGGTGTAGCTCCACGAGCGATTATTCATCCCGTTAAAGCTTTTGATCAAAATGGAAGCGCCTATGTATCTGATATTATCGCCGGTATAGATTGGTGCGTCCAAAACGACCTTGATATTATTAATATGAGTTTCGGTATGAAGACGTACAATCCTGCTCTGGAGCAAGCGGTTTTGAACGCTTACTACCGAGGGAAGGTTATTGTAGCCTCCTCTGGTAATGATGGCCGGAAGAAAACCATTGATTACCCTGCTCGGTTTCCCCACGTTGTCTCCGTAGGCGCCACAACACGAACAGGGCGGATTGCTCCCTTCAGCAATCGCGGAGCACAAATCGACATCTATGCGCCTGGTGAGCGCGTGTATTCGGCTTGGATCGGCGGCAAATATAACGAGCTCAGCGGCACGTCGATGGCGACGGCGCATGTAAGCGGCGTTATCGCCTTAATGCTTGCCATGCGCGCCATGTCGCCGCAGCAAATCAAAAACGCGCTGCGCCGCTGCGCATTCCCGCTGAGCAAGCGCCCGAACGCCCGGTGGCAGCCCGGGCAATTGAACGCCCAGCGGGCGATCCGCGCGGCAGGGCAAGAGTAGCTGGCGCTGCCGCAGCGCCTAGCCAGTTCAAGCGCAGAGCGTACCTCCTGCGCTTAGAAAAAGAAGAAGCTCCCCTATTGACCGGCGGTCAAGGGGAGCTTCTTCTGGCTGAGCGGGTGTTACATCCGCTCAGGGGCCGATACGCCAACCATGCGAAGCGTGTTGGCTAGGGTCGTGCGCAGCGCGCCGAGCAAGGCGAGGCGTGCTTGGGTCAAGGCTGCGTCATCTGTGATGACGTAGTGGCCTCTATAGTAGCTATGGAACTGGCTTGCCAGTTCATACACATAGCGGATCAAGCGGTGCGGCGCATACTGCTCAGCCGCAATGGCGATCTCTTCCGGAAGCTCGCCGATCTTGCGAAGCAAGTCGAACTCGGCTTCCGATGTAAGCTGGGACAGGTCCACCTGTTCCAGCGGGAGCACCGCGATATTCTGCTCTTCCGCTTGGCGGAAGATGCTGCAAATCCGTGCGTGGGCATATTGCACATAGAACACGGGGTTTTCATTGGACTGGGAAACGGCCAAGTCCATGTCAAAATCCAAATGCGAGTCCATACTCCGCATAGCGAAGAAATAACGTATCGGGTCCACGCCTACTTCGTCCATCAAGTCTTCCATCGTAACGGCTTTGCCGGTACGTTTGGACATTTTGACCTTTTCACCATTCTGGAACAGGCTCACCATTTGGGCGATCAGCACGACAAGACGGTCTGCTTCAAAGCCAAGAGCTGTCATAGCCGCCTTCATCCGCGGAATGTAGCCATGGTGATCAGCGCCCCAAATATTAATTAAGCGGTCGTAGCCACGTCCGAATTTATTACGGTGATAAGCGATATCTGGCGTAAGGTAGGTAAAGGATCCGTCGTTCTTAATCAGAACACGGTTCTTGTCATCCCCAAGCGGCGTCGTATTCAACCACGTTGCGCCCTCTTCTTCATAGATATGTCCATTATCCCGTAATTCTTGAAGCACTGGCGGGATAAGGTTGTCTTCATAGATGGACGTCTCGGAGAACCAATGGTCAAAATGAACACCAAAGCGGCCTAAGTCGCGTTTGATTTTATCGAGCTCTTTCTCAAGTCCATACGTACGGAAATAAGCACGACGCTCTTCATCCGACAAGCTCAGTAGACGGTCGCCTTCTGTAGCTGCAAGTTCCGTTGCAAAACCTTTGATATCTTCACCAAAATAGCCATCCTCTGGCATTTCCGCCTCTTGACCAAGCGCTTGTAGATAACGTGCTTCAATGGATTTTGCCAAATTGACGACTTGATTACCCGCATCATTGATGTAGTATTCACGAGATACGTTGTAGCCAGCAAGATCCAGTACGTTACATAGCACGTCGCCTACGGCTGCGCCACGGGCATGTCCAAGATGTAAGGAGCCCGTTGGGTTCGCACTAACGAACTCCACTTGCACTTTAAGCCCTTGACCCACGTTCGATTCTCCATAGCGGTTACCGAGCTTTGCAACATCAGCAATCACCGGGTAGAGGTAGACATTATCCATTTTAAAATTAATAAAGCCTGGACCCGCAATTTCCGCTTCAGAGATATTAGCTGCTTCTTTGTTCAAGTTCGCAATGATTTTCTCCGCGATCTGTCTTGGGTTTACCTTCGCAATACGCGTCAGCTGCATCGCTACATTCGTCGCGAAATCGCCATGTGTCTTCTCTTTCGGCACTTCAAGAATGATTTCTGGTAACTGCTCTTCGGAGACGATATCCGCCGCTAGAACAGCCTCTTTAATTGCTTGCTTCACTTTCGCTTTCACTTCGTTAAGAACATCCATTTGTCTTACTCCTCCTGAATTAACAACTTGATTCGATAGGCTCCTGTATGTGTGCCTGATGCATATAGATCATAGCTCCACCTCGTAATACCAATCCCATGGATGGCTTCCGAAGTCAGCTTGTGCGTCTCAATTTCCAGTTCCATTCGGAGCTGTGGTGTGTGATAAAAGCCGGTCCGCTTCTCTCCGGGAACGAAGGTTTGCTCCGCCTGTACATCCCCTTGGCGAATAATACGGATCTGATTGTCTTCGAGCTTAATGATCGTCACGGTCCGTCCAAGCTCATTCGGCTCTTCTTCATAGCGGATATAGGTATGATCGCCTTTGCGATAAAGATCCCCGCGCGCCTTCTGCACCGTGGTCTCACTCCCGCTTCGACTCTCGATTCGAATCCGCACCCGCTGCTTGTCCGTCATGATTCGATAATCCCCTCTTCTTCTGTTGCTACGAATGACAACTCGTGTCACAACGTAGGCATGTTAGCTAATAGTTTATATGAAAGGATAAGTAAATTCAATGCATGAGGGGGATTGAACGGCTAGAAGACGAGTTCGTGATTGTGACAAGATGAAAAAAGCCTCCTGATCCGTTAGAAAACGGACTTGGAGGCTCATGTGTTATAAAGTTGGAACTGGTCTACCGATAGCTGCCCACTGCTCTTTGGCAGGTCCGTAGGCACCGATAACGGGAAGGCCTGCTTGACGCATTAGAATCGTCAGTTGACCCCGATGATGAATTTCATGCTTCAAGAAGCTGTATAGCGTTGTGCTAATCGTCCACGGCATTCCGAACATGGTAACCACATCTTGCAGATTCTCGTCCGTCCATTGTGTGCGAATCGCGTTAAGTATGTTCTGCGTCGTTGTCCGATATGCTTCTGCAATGACTGCTGCCTCTGTAGGAGGTGTACTTACAGCTTGCGGCGATTCGAACTCCAGCCCTGTTCCGTACAGCATACCGCGCTCCGCGTGAACCAGATGCCAGGCAATATAACCAAGTGAACGGTAACCTTCAGCTTGGGTTTGGTTTAGGGACGCATCTGTTAATGTATCCAGCAGTTGCTGCGTTGTAGCTGATTCCATTTGGTATTCTTGGATGAAACTCTCAATCGTTGTAAACATATATAAAACCTCCTAGGGGTGTTGGTACAGGCTCGCTTGAACTTGGTGCTCGCGCAGGTGCTCGAAGCTCGCGCTTGGTGCGATTCATGTCCTGTCCTTATGTTTACAGTATAACTAGGTGCCACTGACAGCTGTATGGCAGTGATTGAACTTTGTTTAAGGTAGAAATTGTTACTTGAAGGAACGTAAGAGAGTTAAGTTGAGTTGGCGGAGCGCAGAGGGTATGGAGGGGAACGTCAGTACGCCATTTGGCTCAAGAGCAGAAGTATGTTGAGGTTGCGGTTTTCGCTGGGTGGTCGGGCCCTTAACCAACACGCCAAAAAGGAAGCCAACAAATTGGCTCCCTCTTCTGTTCAAATCCTATTTATCCGCGATACCGCAGCTTATTTAATCAAATCTTCAACGAATCTAGGCAACACGAACGCTGCTTTGTGCAAGCGTGGTGTGTAGTATTTCGTCGGGAATTCAGGGATTGCTGATTCTTCTACTTGAAGCGGATCGTGCTTTTTGCTGCCCATTGTGAATGTCCACAAACCACTTGGGTACGTAGGGATATTCGCACTGTACACACGAACGATCGGGAAAATTTCTTTCACGTCGCGATTTACGGTTTGGATCAAATCAGCTTTGAACCATGGATTATCGGTTTGAGCAACGAAGATTCCGTCTTCTTTTAACGCATCGAAGATGCCTTGGTAGAAGCCTTTGGAGAACAGCTCAACAGCTGGGCCTACAGGCTCTGTGGAATCAACCATGATGACATCGTAGGTGTTTTTGTGATCGTGGATGTGCATGTAACCATCGTTAACGATAACTTCAACGCGTGGGTTGTCCAATTCGCCAGCGATCGTTGGCAGGTATTTCTTGGAGTACTCGATAACTTTGCCATCGATATCAACAAGAACAGCTTTCTTCACTTTCGGGTGCTTCATGATTTCGCGAATTACACCGCCATCGCCGCCGCCTACTACGAGTACGTATTCTGGGTTCGGGTGAGTAACGAGCGCTGGGTGAGCAACCATTTCGTGATAAACGAACTCGTCTCTCACTGTTGTCATAACCATGCCGTCTAGTGTAAGCATTGTGCCCCACTCTTCGGTTTCAATCATGGAAAGATCTTGGAAATCCGTTTGCTCTCTGACGTAAGTCTCCGTGACTTTCGCTGTAATACCGAAGCTATCGGTTTGTTTCTCTGTGTACCATAATTCCATATGTAACCCTTCTTTCGCTTCTCTATTTGGATGAATAATTCCAGACATTCGTTATCACTAACAGTGTTCCACCAGTTGGAAAAGTCATACGAGTTTGAGCTGTATTTCCCAGTCCTCTCACACGCACAAATTGTATTATAGTTCATTACCCCCAAAATGCAATATTTTCCTCAATCTTTTGGCCAATTAACAAAAAATATTTACAATTCGTTGAATACGGACTGCCATGCTTTTCCATACTGGTTAATAGCGCCTTTGGGCAAGGAGAAAGGAGGCAAGCGAAGCATGTCCGACAATGAGAATACGAATGAGAAGCCGCGCCAACAAACACCAGAAACACAATCGGCCAGACGGAAAGATGAGATTCCTGCTTCCATGCGGTGGATGAGACGAATCAAGAAGACCTTTTCGTTCTTCTTTACCTGCAGCCTATTGATGCTCATCGGGGCCGCTGCCTTTCTAGTTTATTTGCGCTCCCAAACACTTCCCGTCACCAAAACGATGCAAACCTCCCAGATGTATGATGTACATGGCGAGGTGATTGATACCTTTTATTCAGGGCAAAATCGGCAGGTGGTTTCATTAAATGACATCTCACCTTACTTAATACATGCAACGCTCGCCGTGGAGGATCAGCATTTCTACGATCATTTCGGCGTGGACGTTAAAGCGGTAGCACGCGCAGCCATTGTGAATGTTCAAGCGATGGCGAAGGTGCAAGGAGCCGGTACGATCACGCAACAGCTAGCTCGGAATCTTTACTTAACTCATGATCGTACGTGGACGCGCAAAATCAAGGAAACCGTGTATGCCATTCAAATGGAAATGCAGCTCAGCAAAGACGATATTCTCACTGATTATTTGAATCAAATCTACTATGGGCATTCGACCTATGGAATTGAGACTGCGTCTGAGCTTTTCTTCGGCAAGCATGCTAGTGAGTTAACCTTAGCAGAGAGCGCAATGATCGCTGGGGTGCCGAAAGGACCGCGTTACTATTCCCCCTATTATGATTTGCAAAATGCGATGGATCGGCAAAAGGTCGTTCTCCAGACGATGGTGAACAGCGGCTTTATTACCCAAAGCGCCGCTGATGCTGCAGGCAAGGAAAAGCTAACAATTCTGCCGTTAACGAAAAAGAAGCCTTCCGCTGCGCCTTATTTCAGGGATTATGTACGTAACCTAGCTACGGAAAAGCTCGGCATCACAGAAGAACAATTCGATGAAGGCGGCATTCGCATCTATACCACACTGGATAAAAATGCTCAGGAAATTGCGGAGAATGTTATCACGAAGCAGCTTGAAGGCAAGCCCGAGCTGCAGGCTGCTTTGGTCGCGGTAGACCCGCGTACGGGTGAGATCAAAGCCATGGTTGGCGGACGCGACTATGCGGAAAATCAGTTCAACCGTGTGTTGTCGAATACGCGACAACCAGGGTCTTCTTTTAAACCATTCGTGTATATGGTCGCACTCATGAATGGCTTCACCCCTGTCTCCATGGTCAAGAGTGAGCCTACAGTATTTACTTACGATGAGGGGCGTCAGCAATATACGCCGAGAAATTTCAATGACCAGTATACAAATGGGAATATTGATATGCGGCAGGCGATTTCGAAGTCGGATAATATCTATGCGGTGCACACGATTCTCGAGGTGGGTCCACAGAAGGTCATAGACTTCGCGCGTAAACTCGGGGTTGCTTCGCCAATGAAGCCGCTGCCGTCCTTAGCGCTAGGTTCATTCCCCGTGAGTCCGTTGGAAATGGCTTCGGCCTTTGCCTCTATTGCGAATCAAGGTGTGCACCATGAAACGACCGCGATTTTGCGAATCGAGGATGCCAATGGGCGTGTCTTATATGAAGCGACACCTAAGGAGGAGCAAGTAATACCACCTGCGGTTGCCTATGTGATGACGAATCTCATGGAGAGCGTATTCGAAGAGGGCGGAACTGGGAACCGTGTGGCCAGTACGATTAAGCGGCCAATTGCCGGCAAAACGGGTACAACTGATACGGATGCCTGGCTCGTCGGCTTCACGCCGGAGCTTTCCACTGCAGTCTGGGTGGGCTATGACAAGAGCCGCAATATCACAACGGTGGAATCCCATCTCGCCTCACCGATCTTCGCGGATTTCACCGAACAGACTTTGGATGCGATTCCGCCGAAGCTGTTCCCGATCCCTGAAGGTGTGACGACGGTTTACATTGATCCGCTAAGCGGCAAATTGTCTAATGAGGACTGTCCGAATTCCAAAATGGAGGCTTTCCTTACGGGCACTGAACCCACGACATATTGTACAGGCAAACCTGCTAATCCAGATGCGGCAGGCGGTCAAAAAGCCGGTTCCAAAGGCGATAACGGCTCTTGGTGGAACGATCTAAAACGCTGGTGGAACGACTAACATTCCTCTAAATAAAAACACAAAAAGGCAGTACTAAGCGCGTCTTAGTCCTGCCTTTTTGCTGTCCTAGTATATGAGGTAACATACACTAGGGTATAGTATACCCGCTTCGACATTGCGGAACAATGGATGACACATAATGTTCATATTCTCCATATTCGTCGCGTAAAGCTTAGGAGAGTGCGTCCTTGAGGCTTTGATCTGAGCGGTTCCACCAGTCTTCGTTGTGCGAAATCAGGCAGTTTCGAAGGGTTGTTCGCTCACTGTCAGACAAGCCCTCTAGGATGAATTTACGTTTCATCGCGCCGTCCATTTTGTTCACGTGTTCGGCTAGAATCTTCCATCCGCGGCGTGCTTCTGTGTCGACTAGCATTTCGCAAGCAGACATCCCAGCATAATAGGCGCCATCTTCTGTCCGATCAACTGCTACCCACACGATCCATGCTTTACGACCATTCGGGACATCCTCCTTGTTGGTGGAGAACTTAATCCCTTTCTCGATCTTACTCTTGGCATGAAGTGTGCCTTCATCCAAATACGCTTCATCCCCATCAATAATGATACCGGAGACGTTACTAAGATCAATGGCTCCTGCACCGAAGCCTTTGTGATTCACTTTCGAGCTTACTATATTTAAGGCCAGCTTCTTCTTATCCGCTTCCATAAGGGCACCTTCCACTCTACATTAGGTTAAAATGACGACATGCTTTCATTGTAGCGAAAGTCTCCCGGTAGAACAAGTGGCGGCAGGCTCCCATGGATATTTCTCTCCACATTAGAAAGTATAAGTTTTCGGCTGCCGAAAACGTCTTTCTAATTGGCGCTAAAACCTTCCTCTTTGAACGCGGTCGCTCATCCTTGAGTTGCCTCGATAGGGGTTTTCTAAACATTTCTTTCACCTCGCAGAAATATTCCCTAGGTTGTCTACATATACATGCTGTAGATGCTTGTTTAGGCGGGGTGAATCTCATGGATATGAATGCTCTATTCAATAGCCGCAAGGTACAGTGGTTTGCTGTCATGCTCCTTGCTGCCGGCGCAGTGTTAATAACGAACACCTTGCTCCCCTCCACACCAAGAGGGACTGTTCCTGTCGTCTCTAAATATGTTCCCCATGTTCAGACACCGGACATGCAGCCTGCAGATAATGGCAAACCGTTAGAAACCTCAACACCACTTAGTTATCGTATTGCTGAATATCACATGAATGTTGCTTACACACCAGAAACCCAACAGCTCCAAGGACAACAAACACTCACATGGGAAAATCCTGGCTCAGTTCCTGTACAAGACATGTATCTTCACCTCTATCCGAATGCGTTCGCTTCGAAGAAAACGACATTTATGCGCGAATCTGGTGGGAAGCTGCGGGACGACGAAGCCAAAGATGAGAGTAGCGGCAGTATGGAACTGCTTTCCGTGAAGTCAGATACGGGTGATGACCTCACCAAGCGGATGTCATTCGTACAACCGGATGACGGCAATAAGGATGACCACACGCTGCTCAAAATACCGTTATCCAAGCCTGTTGGACCTGGGGAAAGTGTAACCATCACAACCGAATTCCTTGTTAAGCTGCCTGCAGCTTTTGCCAGAATGGGGTATGTCGGTGACTTCGTTATGGCTGGTCAATGGTTTCCGAAGGTTGCTGCCTATGAGCGCAAGGGAACTAGGGGACGGGCTGAGCCTGGCTGGGATCTCCACCAATACCACGGAAATTCCGAGTTCTATGCGGATTTCGGCATGTACGATGTGAAAATCCAGGTGCCTGCGAATTACATTGTGGCAGCGACTGGATTTCCTGTTAAACCTGCTGTGACGGACAAAGGTACGAAGACATACCAATTCTATGCCGAGGATGTGCATGACTTCGCCTGGTCAGCCTCTCCTCATTTCGTCTATGTGGAAGAGCCCTTCTCTGCACCACAAGTTCCAGGGGTAAAAATTAAACTGTATCTGGATCCTAATCATCAAGATTTAAAAGATCGTTACATGTATGCAGCCAAAAAAGCACTATCCCGTTACAGTCAGTGGTACGGAACGTATCCGTACTCTACCCTCTCCATCGTCGTCCCCCCTCCTGGTGGGAATGGCGCCGGCGGCATGGAATATCCAACCTTAGTCACCGCATGGGGAGCTAGCGACAAAGATCCAGACTTAGAACTGGAACGCGTCGTCGTCCATGAGATCGGTCACCAATTTTTCTATGGGCTCGTTGCCAGCAATGAATTCGAGGAAGCATGGCTCGACGAAGGCTTCACCTCTTATGCAGAGGATAAAGTGATGGAAGCCGAATACGGTGATGCACCTAATTTGCCTGTCGAATCTAGTTATATCACCTCACCAAATGGACTTCAGAAAGATGCATGGGCTTACACAGGACATGATCAATATGCTGAAAATGTGTACACGCGTGGCAAGCTCGTACTCAAAGCAATTGAGCAGCAAGTCGGCACTAAGACGATGGATCGTATCATGAAATCCTATTTCCAAAAGTGGCAGTTTAAACATCCGTCTACGAATGATTTCCAACAGGTCGTGGAGGAGATTAGTAAATCAGATTGGGATGACTTCTTCAATCAGTATGTCTATGGCAATCTGATGATGGATTACGCGGTCGAAAGTGTCCATGTAAAACCTCAGGGTACCAAGGGATCCGAGACTTATGAGAGCACGGTCCGCATCATTAAGCTTGGCGGCAACTCACCCGAAGTGCCGATTCAGTTCCACTTCGCAGACGGCACGACGCTAGATAAAACATGGGATGGCAAGGAAGGAAGCATTGACTTCAAATTAACACATGCCTCCCCTGTCGACTGGGTGCGAGTCGATCCTAAGTACACACTTATACTCGAAAATAAGCACATCAACAACTTCTATCAAACGCAATTAAATACGAAGTGGCAAATTCGGTGGAATCTCGGTATTATTCAATTCCTGCAAGCCATATTTGGCTCAGTCGCCTGGTAAGGACTTGGCTTACGTCTCATGACAAACTCTGAGCGTATCCTTACGATGCTAGTTTTCTAAAGAAAACTTTAAGGAGGAACCCTCGTTGGCCACCTATATCAAAGCAGGCTTCCGGGCAGCCATGGCGCAGCCCTTTGCCACGATCATTTTATTCCTATATCAGATGGGCTGGGGTATTCTCCTGTATAAGCTCGTACAAGGTATTCTAGTCCCCCTCATGCATCGGTTCCCTGGCGCTGAGCAACCCAAGCAGGCATTGCAGATTTTCCTAGCTGAGGGCCAGTTTCAGTTAATTAAAACAGATCTCAGCTATTCCTATCTATGGTGGCTTGCAATACTACTATGTGCTCGCATGCTGCTGACGCCTCTCTTAAATGGCGGCGTCTACTATTCACTCACTCACGCTCACCAGAATGCGGGATATCGTTTCTTTCGCGGGATGAAGCAGCTCATGCTCCCCTTCCTGCTCGTGTATCTGATTCGTATCGCACTTACGCTTTTCCCACTCATCTGGCTTATTCCCAAAGCCACTTATATTCTAGGGCATAGCAGCTCCTACGAGCAGATCATTATCAAGCTTCTTCCTTGGATACTCAGTTTAATGCTCTACGGTTTTCTCCTGCAGCTTCTGTTTATGCATGTGCAATTCGCCATCGCGGCCAAGCTGGGTATCCTATCTACCATTTTCTCTTTCTTTCGACATTCGCTCCCGATTATCGGACTTGCCATTATCCTATTACTGTTCACAGGACTTTTGGCAGGGGTCACCATCACTGCCACTTACCTATGGGCAGGACTGGTAGCCCTAATCATTTACCAACTGTATCCTCTCTTCCACATTTTCATCCAAATTTGGGGCATTTCTTCCCAATATCAGCTTCTTTCTGCCAAAATATCCAATTAATATCCAGCAAAACAGCGAATAGCTTAAGCGTTCTCCCCTTCTCTTTGAGAAAGGGGTTTTTTTTGTCTATTTTTTGAATAATTACACTTAATTTTTTGCCTATTATGTAACCATAAAAGAGGAAATTCAAACTTTATGACGAAATAAAAGAATTAGCATCAGAAAACCAAATATTTCATGCCGAATTCCTCAGTTTATGGGGAAACGGGGGAACCACTCCGGGTGAATTGATCTTGCAAGACAGGGATCATAGGGAACCTTCAACCGAACCCTCCAGCTAACCTCGTAGGCACCGGAAGGAGACAAGCAGTTGAAGAAAGTTGTTGGTCTTATTTTTAGTCTTGTTTTGTTTTTGAGCGTAAGTGTAGGAAGCGTTTTCGCAGCATCCGATATGGATAAAGCGGTAGACGAGCTTGTTGGAACTCCTTACAGATGGGCAGGAACGACAACCAAAGGATTCGATTGCTCTGGTTTCACGTCCTACTTGTTCGACGAGTTCGGCATCGACCTTCCACACAGCTCTAAATCACAAAACGGTGAAGGCTACTGGGTTGACAAAAGTGATCTTCGTAAGGGCGATCTTGTATTTTTCAACACAGATGGCAGCGGCATCTCTCACGTAGGGATGTACCTCGGTAATGGTGAATTCGTTCACTCCGCTACTAATCAAGGTGTTGTTAAGAATAAGTTGAGCGAATCCTATTATGCGAAGCGGTACGTATCAGCCAGACGTGTTCTATGGGATGATATCTACAATCAACTAACTGCTGAATCCAAGTAATATTCTCGGCACAGAATGAAGCCCTGCAAGCTTTGCTCGTAAGAGCGGTTTGTAGGGCTTCATTCATTTGAACGAGGCTATCGGCGTATACTACAACGTACAAAATAAACGGCTACGCCGTCATTCAAGGACTTCTCACAGTGTTTATGAAGAAATACAGCCAAATTATTATGTTCCGCATATAAATTCTGGTATTTTGAATAATGGCCCCTTGGCCTCGAGGAAGGAAAAGAACGCATGGACAACATACAAGCCCGTACTTCACCCCCATTTCCCGGCATCGTTCGATCCATTGATGAAATTAGAGATATGATTGGAGAGCCGCATCCTGCGGTACAAAATAAAGTAATCAATCAAATTGACGAACACGCCCAAGCGTTCATCGCCAAATCATCTTTATTCTTCTTATCTACATCGGGTGCGAATGGATTGTGTGATGTTTCCCCCCGCGGCGATAGCCCAGGCTTCGTTCGCGTTCTCGATAATCACCGCTTGATTTATCCGGAAAGACTCGGAAATCGTCGCATAGATTCTATGTATAATTTACTCGCCAACCCGCAGGTGGGCCTTATCTTCATCATCCCTGGGGTCGAGACGGTGCTCCGCGTCAACGGACGCGCTTGGCTGACAAATGATGAAGAGCTCCTTGCGACTATGCAGCTTAACGGGAAATCACCGATCGCCGCTGTTGGCGTCGAGGTGCAGGAATGCTTCGTGCACTGCAGTCGCGCCCTTAAACTATCCAAAATTTGGGACACCACAACGTGGGTACCCGAACAGGAACAGCCGGATACTATGGCTATGTTCCGTGCACATCTGGCATTGAACAACATTGCGCTAGAGGAATAAGGATAAGCTAACTAGGCAGCAGCCAAAAAGTGTAACTTGACATGGCATGTTAGCGAGCCTATAATTACGGCATGTCGTTTTCTAGGGTTCCGCGGCGTTTCACCGCCGGCTGGTCCAAGGGAAAACACACAGCAAATATGCTGTGGTCACGGAGGGAGAAAAGCCCGGGAGTCTATCGCAACAGTGCGATATTCCCGGGCTTTTCTCTGTTTATTTTGTGGCACTGACATCGCAAATTCCCACATGAAGGAGTGTTCATTATGGCATGGTTATTTCTAGCTATTGCAGGTGTATTTGAGGTCGTATGGGCCATCTCATTGAAATTTTCCAATGGCTTTACGCGACTTGTCCCGTCAATTGTGACGATTCTAGGTATGATCGTTAGTTTCTATTTCTTAGCTGCAGCAACGAAAACTCTTCCGATCGGAACGGCCTATGCGGCTTGGACCGGCATCGGCGCTGTTGGCGCGATTATCATTGGCACTCTTTTTCTAGATGAACCAATCAGCCTAGTTCGCATCTTGTTTATGGTCTTGATTCTGGTCGGTGTGCTCGGACTAAAATTTACTTCAGGGCACTAGGGGGCATTATTCGCTTACACGCCACTTATCTGCGTGACAACGTTGGCAATCCGGCGCAAGCGTGTCTCTTGTGTCTTCGCGTCCTCGACTTGGCGGACGAATTCTTTGCGCTTGGAGAAAGCGAGGGCTTCAAACCGTTCTACGGCGCCCTCCACTTCCGACAATGCGGATTGAAGATCCGCCGGGACTTCCACCGTTCGAGGGGCAAGATCCAACGCTAACGTCACCTCTACGGGGTCATCCGCCTTCAAGCCGGAGGCTTGTCTATGGGCTTCACTGAGCGGGATGAGGTATTCGCCACTCATGACTGCGATAGTTGTCCGATATGTATAACCGTTTAGGGTTACGGACACGCTGGGCTTTTTGCCTCCCGCTAACGTCGTCATGACCTCTTCGGGAATAGAAATCCCGGTGGCATTCTTATTCTGGGCTTTCATCACAGTCGTATGAAACGTCACACTCATGGTTATGGCCTCCTCTATTTCCGTCTTGAAAGATTGTACCTTTGATTAACTATTTAATTGTGTAGCTCACATACCAGAAGCTGCCCCCCACAAATATGCGCAAATGCTGTGACAAGGGTCGAAAAATGTCATTCAACTCTTCGTAGGTAAAATAGTTCTTAAGTATTTCATGCTTGGAGCCGTCGGCTAGCTCGCGTCTTTTGTAGGTGTCTTCGCTATCCTCATGAGCGATGAGCTCGCCGCCTCTGCCAGGCACATACACATTATCTGCGATAAAAACCTGCGCTCCGCTGCCCAATCGTTCATGGAAACCTTGTAAAAAGCTCTCGATCCGATTCCGCGGAATATGCGAGAACCAGAAGTTCGCTAGCCCGTAATCGAACTCACCACTTATCTCGGAGAGCTCATATGCATCTCCTTCTTTGAAGGTCGCATTCCCCTTCGGCCATGACTTCGACTCCGCGATGCGCAGCACTTCTGGGCGGATGTCTACACCAATAAGCTGCGTCGCCGTTTCTGCGGCAATGTGTGTCCAATAGCCTGTGCCGCAGGCGATTTCCAGCACACGACGTCCCTCCACCTGCTTCTTCAGGATCTCAGACAGTAGCGCCAATTCTTGTTGATACTCCGCATCCTCGCGGTGATAAATCCGTTCATACTCCTCTGCCCGAGCGCCATAGTAGGCTTGCATGCTCATCTTTTCCTGGTCCAGGAGCGTCTGCTTCTCCTTCACTTCGTGCAGGATACGATGTCTCGCCGACAGCAAATCCGCAAAAATCGCGCCACCCTGCGCGGCATAATTCGCGAGCAGCCCCTGCGTCGCCATGACAATTAGCTGTGTCATCGATAGTCCCGTGGCATCCGCCATCTCTTCTAGCTCGGATTTCACTTTCTCAGGCAAATAAACCGAGAGTCGTTTCGTTTTGTCTTGCTTGTCCTCCATGGTTAGTCGCCTCCTTTTTAATGAATTATAACACATAATATGTACCATGTTAACATTAATTATGATGTAATTTTGGATTTCGAATTCATATTTCTTATGTGTTTTAAGTAACATCGCCCTTCTTTGGGTATCCTCAGCCTGTCCTCAGCTTCCACTCAGGAGCACATTGGCATGCCTACACAACTTTAGATGATTTCCTACAGCTAATTTTCTCATTTATGACCATTTATCTAATCTAGATGGAAAAACTCCATCTAATTCCGCCATATTCCCCACGTTCGGATTAAATGCGTGAATTTAGCTGTACTTTTTACAGTTAACTGACCCGAAATGGGAAATACAGCAAAATTAGATGCATAAAATCCATTTATTTTGAATTTCGCTATGGTGCGGGTGCGGGTGCGGGTGCGGGTGCGGGTGCGGGTGCGGGTTTGGGGCAGTTCGAGGCGGGTTCGGGTGGGAACGACATAACTTAAAAGTTGTGAAGGAGATTCTCAGTGAATGCGTTATTACATTGTTGCTGAAGCTCTTACAAAACCAACAAAAAAGCCGAGCCCCACCCTTCGGATGGACGCTCGACTCTGTTACATCAGCTGACGTTCCTCGCCATAGCGGCGCTTGAGCTGATTCAAGAAAAATTGCAATGAAAGGAATAACAACGCAAAGCTTGTCCCGGCGCTGAGTATGATCCACGGGTGCAGACGGATATAGCGTGCGCCGTAAGCGATCAGCGAAAGCCATTCCCCAGAGGTACTGATCGTGATCTGGAAGCCGGCTTCCTCGTCGCCAATCGTCTCTGTACCACCGAGCACGATATTGAATACGGCTAGTTGCCCCAGCAGGAATAGCACCTGCATAAACTCGCTTAAGAAGATGAACATCATTTCATTACGCATCGAAGGGAAAATGTGCCGAAGCGTCCGATGCCAGAACGAACCGCCCATGAGCCGGGATGCTTCAATAAACATTTTGCCACTATAATAGCGTGTCCGATCTGCGATCTGATGTGCCAACGGGAATATGCCAATCAGTGTAATTAAGATGATAAAGGTGATGCTGTACAACAGCTTGTTGTGTGGATCCGCTTTGGCCCCGAGATCGAGCCTTAGCCCGTAATACATCCCCGCGAGCGGCGGATAGAGGAAAATAAATGCCGGCACTGCGGCAACCGCCCACTGTAAAGAGCGGAGCAGCCCTCTTCCCCTGCCCGTCATTCCGCTCCCTAATCCCCAAGGCAACGCCACCGCAAAACGAAGCAAAGTCAGACCGAGCGCCGTGCCTAGTGTGTATTTTAATCCATTCAATAATAAGCTGAGCATGTCGAACCCACGGTGATCGGTTCCAAGCAGGAAAGTGCTATTGGGTGCGTACGGCGGGATTGCGTACCTGGTTTTCCCATCTTCTTGATATTGGATCATGTTGATTTTGTCCTCTGGCGAAATCCCATGCGGCTTCAACCAGGTCCCGAACACCATCACCAGCAGAAATAGCGCCAAGATTGCGATGGATATATAAAAGGCGGTAGATGGACGCTTTCTCATGGTCTAGCCACCTCCTCCGCACGGACCACGAACCGCTTCCGCAGCAGCGCATACAGGATATGAAAAGCCATGGCAACTACTCCAAGCACCACACAGATCGCAGACATTGAAGTAATCCCCTGGTAGATCGGCAGAATGATGAAGCCACCTAAACCTCCAATGCCACAAATCGCCTCTGCAACTGCCATACTAGCAAGGGCCAATGTCGTAGCTCTTGGCAAAATAGCCAACACATCCTCCATCACATTCCTCAGCACATGCGAGAAGAGCACCTCACGCCGCGTCAATCCTTTGGCTAGTGCAGTGACAACGTAATCCTGTCCCAGCTCACGTGCAATGGCGACACGCAGTGTCCCATAGATCGTCACCGACGGAATCAACGCAATCGTCAGAAATGGAATAAGGAATGGCGTTCTGTCACCCACTTGAACGATCAGCAGCACATAGTGACCAAGGAGCTTAGTCGTGTAAATCGCCGCCAATTGAATCAGCACAATCAGAAAAAAGTCTGGTAATCCAACAAGCAGCGCATGAATACCATCCAGCACAATGCCAATTCGCCTTGATATGGACGCCCACAGAGCAACTAGCATACTGAGCAGGATAGCGAGCAGCAAGCCAGGTATGAAATAGGTGCAGGTTTTGAGCAGCATCATAGGAATCGCTGTCGTCATCGCAACTTCCTTACGCGTATAAGGATCACGATATTTCCCAAAATCGCCATGCAAGAAGCCCTTAAGCTGATCTTTGACGGTGTAGCCATAGTAGCGCCACGAAATAATTGGCTTCTCTAGCGGTATGACCGAGGATCGCAGGACACCTTTGATTGTCATGGCTGTGCCTTGGTACTCCCAGAACTTGCCGTAAGGGACTTCTAGCAGACCATTTTTCTCATTCAAAATCTTACTGCCAGGCAGCATCTCACTTAGCTTCTGCATGCTAATGCTCGAATTAACGGTCACTTTGATCTGATCGGGCTGGACGGATAAGAACATTTGCCTAATATTACTCAGCAAAAAAATACCGATCAGCGTGATCGCACCCAGCAATAGCCATCGTCCTATTGACTTCACTCCGTGCCACCTCTTTTATAATTCACCTTAGGTAAAATAATCATTGTATGGTCATAGTTTATCACGAAGGTTTTGGGCAGGACTAGTCTATTCTGTCAAAAAAAGAAAAAGCCTCCACTTCCCCTAACTAACAGGGAGGTGAAAGCTTCTTAAGAACTGAACTGCGCCTGATGCAGGCGGCTGTACACACCTCCGACAGCGATGAGTTCCTCATGCGCGCCTTGCTCGGTGATGCCCTCTTCCGTCACAACGACAATGCGGTCCGCGTTCTTGATCGTCGCGAGTCGATGCGCAATGACAAGCGTCGTGCGGCCCTTCGACAGCTCCGCCAAAGACTGCTGGATCGCCGCTTCGGTCTCGGTATCCAGCGCCGATGTCGCCTCATCTAAGATGAGAATCGGCGGATTCTTCAAGAACATGCGCGCGATCGCGAGGCGCTGCTTCTGCCCGCCGGAGAGCTTGACACCGCGCTCTCCGATCACCGTATCCAGTCCCTTCGGCTGGGACTGGATATAACCTTGCAGCTGCGCGCGCCGCGCAGCGTCCCAGATCTCCTCATCCGTCGCGCCTAGCTTGCCGTACGCAATGTTCTCCCGCATCGTGCCGGAGAACAGGAATACATCCTGCTGCACGATGCCGATTTGACGGCGCAGCGATTCCAGCTCGATATGGCGAATATCGAGACCGTCAATGGCAATGCTGCCCTCGCTGACATCGTAGAAACGAGGCAGCAGGGAGCAGATCGTCGTTTTGCCTGCGCCTGAAGGACCGACGAATGCAACGGTCTCCCCTGCACGAATGGACAGGGAGATGTTATTCAAAACACGAGCCTCGTCCCCATACCCGAAGGACACATTGTTAAATTTGATTTGGCCATCGAGATGATCCACCTTCCGAGCATTCTGATGATTGGCAACCTCCGGCTCGGTGTCGATGACCTCTACATAGCGCTTGAAGCCAGCGATCCCCTTCGGATAGCTTTCAATGACGTTATTAATTTTCTGAATTGGACCTAAGAATACATTCGTCAATAGAACAAAGGCAATGAACTCGCCATAGCTAATTTGCTTATCGATAACAAACCATGTGCCACAGATCAGTACGAATACCGTCACAGAACGCATTAAAATGTAGCTCAAGGAAATGTTCCACGCCATGATTTTATAAGAAGCCAGCTTCGTCAATCGGAATCGGCCATTATTCACCTCGAACAATTTCTTCTCATGAGCTTCGTTCGCGAACGCTTGTACGACACGAATACCGCCGATGTTATCTTCAACTCTTGCATTAATATCCGCGAGATCGCCCATCATGCGACGGAAGGTTTTGGTCATTTTCTGATTAAAATACACGGCAATCCATAGAAGAAACGGAACAATGACGAACGTTAGCAACGCCAACTTCACATTAATTTGCAGCATAAGTATCAGCGCGCCAATCAGTGTCATTACAGCGATAAATAGATCCTCCGGACCATGATGCGCGACCTCGCCGATTTCAAGCAAATCATTCGACATCCGCGACATGAGCTGCCCTGTTTTATTGTTATCATAGAATCGGAAGCTCAGCTTCTGCAGATGAGTGAATAGCTTTTTCCGCATATCCGTTTCAATGTTAATCCCCAGCATGTGACCCCAATAAGTAACGACGAAGTTCAGAAGTGTATTCAGCACATAGACGGCCAACAACCCCACACACGCCCAAATAATCCAAGCCCAATTCCCTGCAGGAAGCAATTTATCGATAACCTGATTGACGGCCAGCGGGAACCCTAGTTCCAGTAACCCAGCTACCACCGCACAAGTGAAATCCAAAATAAATAAGTGCTTATAGGGTCGATAGTATGAAAAAAACCTTCTCAACATGTGTCTATTCCACCTTTCGTATCGTTGACAACCTCCGTGGTCTCGCTCACGTAATGGCTGCAACATTGCCTATTATACCTGAAAACCTCCACAAATAGGCAGTTGTCGGAGGACATGTATCCAATATTTTCATATGAATAGGTATATCTTATCCTGGCTGTGGAGGCATGTCATCATGTTCAACAACTCTATGGATACGCGAACTGCTCTTCGCCTCGCAGCGATGTGCGGTCAAAGTTATACACAACTAGAACAAGGTACAGAAGGCGTTATCTTACCCGCTGCCTATCGTATTGTGACTTCAATCACGGCGAATTCCGCTTTTGGCGGGCGTGAGTTATTTGGCTTTATTGCCGAATCCGATAGTCAAATTGTAATTGTATTTCGGGGCACATCCACTACATCGGACTGGATCTCAGATGCCATTGCTAGACAAACTAATTTCCCCTATGCCAAAGATGGCGGTCTTGTGCACCAGGGGTTTCTGGACATTTACGAATCCGCCCGCAAACAAATTGTAACTGCAATGAGTAAGCTATCCCCTCACAAACAACTCTACCTCACAGGGCATAGTCTCGGCGGCTCGTTGGCTACTTTATGTGCAGCAGATTTGGCAACCAACACAAAGTTTAGAGACCCGTCGGTCTACACTTTCGGTTCGCCCCGTGTCGGCAATACGACATTCGCGGGTCAATTTAACCGTAAAACAGGTCCCCATTATCGCGTGTATAATCGCAATGATATGGTTCCTTCGCTGCCGCCTCTCGTTTACAAATCGCCTCGTACGGGTGACCTCTATCACTATATCCATGTTAAAAAAGCCGTTGAGCTCGACTTTCCGACCGGGTCATTCGCTGGTAATCATGCCGTTAGCAGTTATTTCACAGAGCTGGCTAAGCTCGATCCGAAATATGCGAAGCTCCTCTGCGCCAAGACGCCGGGCTTCTGCCCGAATTGAAAGAGACTATGGGAAGGTCCCCATAGTCTCTTTTTACACATATTTTATCGTATTTCGTGGAATCAATTTCGCTAGATTCCGGCATGCAAAACACCGTGAATGGTGCGATTTCGCTACCTTACACGGTGTTTTGGATTACCTTTTTCTCCTTATTCAAGCTCTGCAAAAAGCGCCGATGACAAATATCGCTCTCCAGTGTCCGGTAGGATGACGACGATCGTCTTCCCTTTATTCTCAGGTCGCTTCGCCAGTTGAACAGCTGCAAAGGTTGCGGCTCCAGACGATATCCCAACGAGAAGTCCCTCGCTTTTGGCTAATTGACGCGCCGTCTCCATCGCCTCTTCATTGCTAACAGTGAGAATTTCGTCCACGATGGCCCGGTTGAAGTTATCCGGTACAAAACCTGCGCCGATCCCTTGGATCTGGTGCACACCACGTGTGCCGCCGGACAGCACGGGGGAACCTGCAGGTTCAACGGCAACAATTTGAACATCGGAATGTCGCTGTTTCAGAATCTCTCCTACACCCGTAATCGTACCACCTGAACCTACGCCTGCTACAAAAATATCAACTTTCCCGCCTGTATCTCGCCAAATCTCTTCTGCGGTGGTCGTACGATGAACCTCAGGATTAGCTGGATTGCTGAACTGCTGCGGGATATAAGAATTGGGCAGCCCAGCAGCTAATTCCTTGGCCTTACGAATGGCACCCTGCATACCTTCCGCAGCTGGTGTGAGGACAAGCTCTGCGCCTAGGGCTCTTACAATTTTGCGGCGCTCCTCACTGAACGAATCCGGTAAAATAATGATCAACCGATAGCCTAAAGCTGCTGCAGCAAAAGCCAGACCTATGCCCGTATTCCCACTCGTCGGCTCGATAATGACGGTATCCTGATTGATTTTCCCCTTGCGTTCTGCATCCTTCAGCATGGCATAGCCAATGCGATCCTTTACGCTGCCCGCCGGATTGAAATACTCCAGCTTCGCGACAATGCGAGCTTCAAGCCCTTGCCTTTTATTGAAATTCCAGAGCTCCAGCAACGGTGTATTTCCGATGAGTTCTGTTAAATTATTATATATTTTGGTCATGGGGAGACCCTCGCTTTCGCAGGTGTAATATTAAACCGATACGTTTAGTGGGATATATTTAAGTATAGCACCTGTTTCGCGGGAAATTAAATCAATAATCCTGATGAAGAAGTATGATATTTTCTTATATTGGGGATTTATTGGATTAGGACGACCCTGAAGCGAACATATGGTACACTTATTTTTAATGATAACTATCATAACTAGAAAGCAAGGGGAATCCACAATGAAACTGGTATCTTGGAATGTAAATGGCTTGAGAGCCTGTGTGAATAAAGGATTTACGGACTATTTTAAAGAGGTGGATGCGGATCTCTTCTGCTTGCAGGAAACAAAGCTGCAAGAGGGGCAAATCGACCTCGATCTAGGTGAGGGATACAAGCAATATTGGAACTATGCGGAGAAAAAAGGATATTCCGGCACGGCTGTTTTCTCGAAAGCAGAGCCCCTTTCTGTCCGATACGGTATCGAAGAAGATTCCGAGCCTGAAGGTCGCATCCTGACCTTAGAGTTCGAGAATTTCTATCTCGTAACGGTGTATACACCGAACGCGAAGCGTGATTTATCTAGACTACCCTATCGGCTAGAGTGGGAAGATCGCTTTCGTGACTATTTGGTCGGATTAGATGCTGTGAAGCCTGTCTTGGTTTGCGGTGATTTGAATGTCGCCCATCACGAGATCGATATAAAAAATGCCAAAGGCAATCATAACAACTCCGGATTCACCCTCGAAGAGCGCGGCAAAATGACGGATTTATTAGCAGCAGGCTTTCTCGATACGTTCCGGCACCTATACCCGGAGAGAACAGATGTGTACTCATGGTGGTCTAATATGCCTGGCGTTCGTGCTCGGAATGTAGGCTGGCGAATTGACTATTTCCTCGCATCAGCACGATTAGCACCGAAGATCACTGAAGCATCTATTGCGTGTGACATTCTAGGGAGCGATCATTGTCCGGTGGTTTTGGAGTTGGATTTAGCCTAGCGAGCTTGGCTGATTCCAATCCCCGACTTAAGGAGGAGCATCCGCTCCGACCTTGGTCGCTTCTGGAAATAACTTCCTAAGTGGTAAGATCGAATCAACAAGAATTCGATGAGCTGTGAGGGATGTAACGTGAAGAGAAACCGAAGAAGACGACGGAATTGGATTTTTGGTATTCTAGCCTTCCTAGCCGTTGGGATCGCGGCTTATGCCTTGTTACTGTATGGCAACCCAGATGATATCAAAGATCAAGGCTTTGTTACCGAGAAAGGTGCCATGCCTGATCTCTGGTATACCGTGCTATGGTTCCACGCGGTTTCTGGCGGCATTGCGCTTGGCATTGGTTGGTTGCAATTTATCAAGAGGATTCGCCTCCGAACACCGAATGTCCATCGCGCAATTGGCTATATGTATGCAACGATGATTACAGTAGCAGGTGTAACCGGTCTTTATATGGCTTATTACACTAGCGGTGGCTTGAGTGCTCAGCTCGGCTTTGGAGCTTTATCTCTCATGTGGTTGTACACGCTTTACCAAAGCCTAAAAAGCATCATTGCTGATCGCAACCCACGCACACACGGTCAATGGATGTTACGAAATTACGCGCTGTCCTGCGCAGCAATCTCTCTCCGTGTTATGACGCCATTAGCAGGTGTGTTCTGGGGCCTCACGGATACGAATGATACGTTCGGTGTCATTGCTTGGATCTGTTGGTTACCGAATTTACTTCTTGCTGAAATGATCATTCGTGCTGGGATTGGCAGAATTTCAAAACCTATAAACGCTTAAATAAGCATGCGGTACATGAACCCCTTCGATTTAGAGAGGGGTTATTTCCTTGTAATCCTCTTGTATACTATAAAAGAAGGAGTGATACGTCCATGCTAGTGATAATGAGGCAAGACATGTTCCATACTTTAGGCGACGAAGCACTTATAGCGGCCTGCTTCCAGCCAATCATCCAAGCTTATAAAGAGATTCAATCGCGAGGTGATGATTTCATCTCAGGGCTATTTCAAGAGCTTTCACCAGGCCAACAGGCCTTGTTCGCCTTCCACGTCTATCATACCCATGCCATCAAATCACAGGCTGATTGCTATTGGTGGAGTGCCTATTTCCTCGCGCAGCCAGCAAAATGGGCGGGCATTCAAAGCGCGCTGCGCTTTTTCAAAGACAGCTCCACGTTGCCTCTTGTCGAACGCATGGAGTCGCTCCTTAGGCAACGAAATCACCCGAGAAATATCACGAATTTTGATATTTCTGCAAGTGATCTCGACCATGATCCTGAGCTGATGTCGGAGGTCAGACCGCTATACGCAGATTTGCTAGATGCTGCAGAGATCACTCATCAAGGTATAGCGACCTACATCCGAAACTATCCTGATGCGTTTGTAATATTACGTTGATTCTGGGTTAGTTAACTGCCGCAAAAAGCGAATGAATATTCCCATCCGGATCAGCGAAGAAGGCCGTTACGTGTCCCCATGACTTCACCTTTGGCTCCATAATCGCCGTAGCCCCTTTGGAGACGTACTCCTCATAAAGAGCGTGCACGTCTTCTGGTGAGTCACATTGAAAATTAAACTCAAAGGCTTGCCCTTTGCGCTCTTCCAAAAACGAAGGATGACCATTCGTATTATCCGCCATTAGGGGAGTCGTGAAAATGGCTAGACGAACGCCGCTATTGTCGAATTCAACATAATCCGCTTCTTCAACCACAATTCGAAAACCTAACACTTCCCGATAAAAACGAGCTAGTCGTACAACATCCTTTGATAATATTGTGATGCCTTCTAATTGAATTCTCATCGTGCAATCCCACCGTTTCTGGTCTATTTCCTAAAATTGTAACACGCAAAACCAAGTGGGATCAAGTGTTCTTATTTTGTGAATCTCCTACTCAGCCAACAGTCCCTTAATAACGGTCCTCATCTGATCTTCCGTTAACGTGCCTACTCGGTTGTAGGCAACCCTCCCCTGCTTATCTACAAAAATCGAAACCGGAATCGACCGGAGTTTGTACGCTTGCGTGACCTTTTTATCAGGATCAAGCATCACACGGAAGGAATAGGGATGTTCTTTCAAATATTCGTTTACCTTATCCTGACTTTCACCGACATCAATAGCCAATATAACGATATTGTCATCTTTGTAATCGTGATAGACCTTCTCCATATCCGGCATTTCTTTGATACACCACTTGCACCAAGTCGCCCAAAAGTTGATATACACGTTCTTGCCTTTCAGATCGCTCAAGGTTACCCGCTGACCATGTAAGTCCGTTACTGTGAAATCAATCGCATTCTCCCGCTCCTGAGCGTTAAGTAATAGCTTCTCGGGCGTTGTAGCCCCCTCTATGCTCTCCGTATTTGGAGCCGCTGGCTGCAAGCTGGAGGTTTCCACTGCTGTTTTTTCACTAATGCTATACGAGCTTGTTAAAAAGGAAAAAGACTGATTTATCATCTCCATCCGATTCGTAAAAACTAGAAGACCCATAAAGATCATGATGACGCCGCTGATGACAGAAAAAATGGGCAGGTATTTGGAAACCTTTTTTAACAATCGGGATAAATGTTCAACTAAAAAGGCTGAAAGCACAAATGGCACCGCCATCCCAAGCGAGTAGACCGTGAGGAGAAGGACTCCCTTCTGAATCGTTTCCATGCTGCCCGCATAGATAAGAATCGTTGAGAGCATCGGACCGATACAAGGTGTCCAGCCCACCGCGAAGGCCATGCCTACCAGGAAGGGACCTGTTTTTTTCACAGATGGACCGCCGGTTAAGAACCTTTTTTCGGAATACAACAGTTTAATCTTAAATATCCCTGTCATATGAAGCCCAAATAGGATGATGACTACACCGCCAATCTGTCTGAAAATGGATAAATTGGACGTAAATAATTTGCTGATCGAGCTTACGGAAATGCCTAAGCCTATAAACACAAGGGAGAACCCCAATATAAAGAATAAGGATTTATAGATGACTTGACTCTTCCCTTTATTTGTAACCAGATCGGTTAAGGACGAGCCTACAATATAGCTGAAATACACAGGAATGAGCGGAAGAACGCAAGGGGATATGAATGAAAGCAGTCCCGCTGAAAATGCCAAGATGAAATCCAAATCGGTTCTCCTCCAATGATCGTTTTAACCCAAATGGGCAAAATGGGCAGCCTTGCGGCTACCCATTTCACCTCTTATTTAAGTAAGTTGTATAACACTTGAGCAGCTTCAGCTCTTGTGGATAGGTTTTGCGGGTTGAGCTTAGCGTTATCCCCTGTAAGGATTCCACTCTCAACAAGGGACCTGAATGCTTCTTGTGCAAATCCTGCGATTTGGTTAGCATCCGTGAAACTAGACAATGTAGCTGCCCCATTCCCTTTTGGGAGCTTATTCAGTACACCTAACGAGCGATGTAATAGTGTGAACAGCTCCTCACGAGAGATGCTTTGATTCGGCGCGAATTGGTTGTCGCCAACACCACCGGCAATGTTTAGACGTTTAGCAGCCGCCAAATAAGGCGTGTAATACGTATTGCCTGCATCCGCGAAATTGTCTTTCGCGTTCTCTTCCGGCGCTATACCGTATGCTTTTAATAGTAGCGTAATGAACTGTCCTCTTGTTAGCTTGTCATTCGGACTGAAATGAGTCTCGTCCGTGCCGCCAGCAATCTTATTAGCTGCTAAGAAGTTAATCGCTTGATTGTGCCATGCTGACTCTGGCACATCTACAAAGGCAGATTTCGTGTACGTGATCACAACATCCGTTGCTGGACTTGGGTTATAGCCATACTTGGCTGCATATCTAACTTGATAAGTGCCTGCCGATAGTCCTGTCGTTTCTGTGGCTTTGGCTGCCGTGTATTTGGTTGTTCCGGAAAGTTTATATTCCAACTGTGCAGTTGTGCCTGTGATTTTGCCATCAAGACTCAACGAAGTTGTTGCTGCTGCAGTGCCTAGCCCAGATGGTGCTGCCGGTTGCTCCAAATTCAAGTCAATGATCGTGGATGGACTTGGCTTGAAGCCAGCTTTAGCTGCAACTCGCACGTAATAAGTACCTTGCGTAAGTCCTGTAAGGGAAGTGCCTGTTACTGGTGCATAAGCTTTGTCTTCTGCCCGTTTGTACTCAAGAGCTGTAGACGTACCGCTGATTTGACCATCTTTGCTCGTGTCTGACTTCGGAGCTTTCCCTGTCAGTCCTGTTGGAGCCGCTTGTTCAGCCGCACCTTGCAGTTCTGAGAAGGCACGATCTAGCGCCTCGATGTAGTTATTGTAATTGACACCTTTTTTCCCGTTTAATTCATAGTCAGGTTGAATATCTTTCCACGTGTACATTAACTCAACATGATCAAGAATTGGGGCCGGTTTGCCTTGTGCATCTTTATGATCTTTATTGTAAATAAAGAAGTAAGGGACTTGCAGCTTGTTTGCTACATGTTCAACCCCGTTTGCATCCTTGTAGCTGACATTATTGCTTGCTTTCGCATAAAGAGTTTCGATATTCGTTAAATATGTATTAACCAGATCTACGTAACGATCGGAAAATAGAGCACCAGTTGCACGGATTTGAAGGAAATTGCTGCTATCCGTTCCTACAGGCACATCTGGTGTCCCGCCAATACCTCCATCCAGCTTCGTATCCCAGTTGTACACTTTGGTTACATTGTATTTCTTGGCATATTCGTTGACATACTTCGCAACTGCCCGTGTATTAGGGCACCAAGAGCATCCGAATAGGAAAACATAGTTCCCTTCGCTTTTCAACACACCATTAAGCTCGTCATAGGTTACTGGATCAAGCACGATGTCTTTATCCGCTTCGCCAAAAATCGTTTCTCCCGCGAATTCGTTATAGGAGGATGCAATATAGTTGTTGTTGTTTTGATCGGCTTGTAAGCCTGCTTTCAGGTTAGCTGGAACCGCATCAAATGCCGCGCTGACTTTGGCTTTATACGCATCCACTTTGGCCTTATCCACAACACCATTGGTTAAAAGTGCGTCGATTCCCTCTACCGAAGAAATAATCGGTGCATTGGCAGCGCCATTTTTGTTATTTTTGTTGTACACAAACAGGAATGGAGTTTGAATCTTTTGAGCTGTCCCTGTTAAGGTTTTGGTAACGAGATTAGGCGCTTTGCCTGACGTTACATCATTGCTGTACGTGACACTTTCCGAACCCTTGATTTGTGTGCTGAGATTGGTTAAATACTTATTAACCAGATCGACATAACGTCTCGAGATTGGATTGTTGGCGGAGTCTGCGATATCCGTAGCAGGGTTTGCACCATCTAATCGCGTATCAAAGTTATAGACGGACTTGATTCCCTTCGCTTGTGCTACCTCATTAATGTATCCTACAACGGCTTGTGTATCTTTACTCCAAGCACCGCCGAAGAGGAAAACATAGGTTCCTTCGGAGTCTAGCAAATAATCAAGTTCATGATAGGTTGTTGTTTTAAAAACGTTCTTATCGTCAACAAGATTATCATATTTTTGGTTGAAATAACTGGTATAAGTGCTGTTGATTGGGGCTGATGACGCTGCGGCGCTTGCTTGGTTCGTATGTAAAAAAGGTAAAACGAGCGTAGCAGCCAGGAGCAGCGTTAATGCTTTATTAGTTGTCGATGATTTAGTCATGGTATTCTCCTCTGTGTTAGTTTCGTTAGCTTATTGCTCTAATTAGCAACCCTCTTCTTCGATGTCGCAGTTCTCTTCATCTTGAGCAGCAGGCGCAGGAGTTGCAGCTGCTTTGGCAGGCACCGGTGTAGCTGCTGGCTTCACTTGAGCAGGCTGTGGATTCTCAGCCACGGCAGCTTTGGGCTCTTCTTTCTTCACTGGTTCAGCTGTTGGTTTAGGCTCTTCCGCTTTTGTGACGACTTCTGATTTTTTCGTTTCAGTCGCAGTAGTTACTGCCGCTGTCTTAACTTCAGGTGCTTTCGTATTCACGGCAGTGGTTGCCGCAGTGTTCGTTGTAGGAGCAGTTGTGGCTGCTGGTGTTGCAGCAGCAGTTTGCGTCTGTGTAACTTCCACAGCTGGTGTTGCAGCTGCTTGCGGCTTAGTTTCAGCAACTGCGGCTACCGCAGCTTGAGGTGGAGTCTCCACTTTCGGTGTTGCTGATGGAGCTTGCGTTGTTGTCACAACAGCCGTCGTTCCATTATTATCTGTGCTCTTCGAAGCGGATACGGTGACCGCATAGATGACAATAAGTACAGCAATCGCTGCGAGTATTGCCAATAATTTAAATTTTGATAGTCCAATGTTAGCCATGTTTGAACATCCCTTTCCATTTGAGGTTTAATTCCTTGCAATTGCCATCATGCCGACTTGCTTCTTCGCTGTCACCCTCCTTGTGGTTGTTTAGAAGATAAAAAAAAAGAGACACAACGAAGAGCAATTACATCTGCTCCTGTTGAATCTCTGGCTGTCCAGTAGATCATGTTCGATATCTGTTGAGATGCATACGACATGTGTGAATCTCAATGTAAACCTATCTTAAATGGCATGGAGATATCTGTCAATGATTTTTT
The DNA here is from genome assembly GCF_964253335.1 of Paenibacillus sp. LjRoot56. Classification (NCBI taxonomy): domain Bacteria; kingdom Bacillati; phylum Bacillota; class Bacilli; order Caryophanales; family Paenibacillaceae; genus Paenibacillus; species Paenibacillus sp. LjRoot56. The sequence continues at coordinate 693,249 of NZ_CAXURV020000001.1, read as the reverse complement.
AAATAATTCCTATAGGTTTTATCGGAATTGACAAATCCCCCCTGTAAATGCGGCTGCGGCCACCTAATTCTGCCACCTCATTAACTGGAAAAGCTCCATCTATTTTGACGTCAAACTGCTAATTATCCGCAATAGATGGAACGAACAGTTAATTCTTCGCATTCTTCCGTTTATGACATCTGGCCTTGAAATTAACTGTGCTTTTTACAGCTAATTGAACAAAAGTGCTTATTCGGGCGAAATTAACTGTATGTTATCCAGTTAGTGGCTCCAAGCTCACGATGCTGTGGCTCACGCTTTCTAATAAGGCAGCTCGCGTCCCTCCAAGTAAGCCTTCAAATTGTCCAACGACATCGCATACCCCTCTTCGGTCGGCTTCGCCTGCTCTTGGGTCTCATAGCCCGTCTCCGTGATCGTCACACGTGTGCCGTCACCTTCCTCCACCGTGAGAAATGTCGTGATCATCTCCGAATCTGGTACACTAAACTCCCAACGCAACGCGAAGCGTTGCTGAGGTTCAACTTTCTCGATGATGGCTCGCAAGCTAACAACCTCCGTCCCCGCGTGGTACTCATTCGGTGAATGGTGAAAGTAAACCTCAGCCCCCGGCGCAAGCTCCAAGACGTCCCATGGCGAGCCTGGTGAGTACCACTCCGTAAGCTGCTCGCCTTCCGTCACCGCTTGCCATGCGCGTTGCAACGAAGCCTGAATCCAAATACTTTGGACGACTGTAAACTGTTCCATACCAACCTCTCCTACCTATAAATTCTGCTCAGTGACCCCCGTCGCAGGGTCAAACGTCAGCATTTTCGTGCCGATTTTATCAATAAAGAACCGATCGTGACTTACTGTAATCACCGCACCAGGGAAATGAATCAACGCCTGCTCCATGACTTGAATGCTCATGAGATCGAGATGGTTCGTCGGCTCATCCAAGATGATGACCGCGGCGCCGGAGAGGAGACACTTCGCTAGCGCGACCCGTGCCTTCTGACCACCGGACAAGTTACCAATAAACTTGCTAAGGTCCATCTCCGAAAATTGCAGCATGGCGAGGAATTTGTTCACCTTTTTCCGCGGCGCATCCAGTCCGAGGCCGTACGTATTCACCGCATGGCTAACGGTATCCTTCGGATTAAGCTCTTCCCACATTCGGTTAAAATACGCGTAGCTGACGCCTTTCTCCCAGATCACCTCGCCGGACTCCGGCTTCTCCTGTCCCGTAAGCACCTTGATGAGCGTGGATTTCCCGCTTCCGTTCGGGCCTACGATGACTAGGCGGTCTTCCTTTTGAATATCGAAGCTGACATTCTGAAAGATGGTCCGATCCTCGTAGGTCTGACCGATTCCTTTCACCTCGCACAGCTTGTCCGGAAACCGCAGGCGCTCATAAATATCTGTGATCAGTACATTGACGGGGTGGGGTTCGATCCGTTTCTTGTTATCTGCGAGCTGACGCGAGAGACGGTCCTTGGACATTTTCTTGCTGGCGCGGCTTTCGATAGCCTCTGACTCCATGAGGAGCAGCTCTTCTTCCCACTCAAATTGGCGGTCGAGCTCTTTTTTGCGCATCTTCTTTTTGCGGATATAGTCGGTATAATTCCCCTCATAATCCTGAAAGCGATAGTTCTCGATCTCGATCACTTGCGTGACGACCTTGTCAATAAATTCCCGGTCATGAGAAATCAGAATCATCGCGCCTTTAAACCGATACAGCCACTGCTCCAACCAAGCGATCCCTTCGATATCTAAGTAATTGGTCGGCTCGTCCAGCAGGACAACGTCAGGTTGCTCTATGAGCATTTTGGCAAGCGCCGCACGATTTCTCCAGCCCCCGGACAATTCATCGACAGGCTGATGCCGCGACCGCTCATTAAACCCAAGCTTCGTTAGAACGGTGTTGATCTCTACAGAAACGTTCCATCCGTCCAAATGTTCCATTTGCTCAAATAGCTCAGCTTGCCTCGTCAGCAGCTTATCCATCTCTCCGTCATCCGTGACCATACCGAGCTTCTCACCAACTTCCTGCAACTCGCGTTCGATCAACGCAACCTGCTCAAAGCACATTTCCAACTCTTGCTGAACGGACAAGCTTCCGGTCATTTCCGAGAATTGCGAGAAATACCCTATTTTAACCAGAGGATCAACTTCTACTTTGCCTGATGTGGGCTCTTCTTTCCCCATGATCAGTCTAAAAACCGTCGATTTCCCCGCACCATTCCGTCCAATTAAGCCAATTCGCTCACCTTGACCCACCTTAAAATAAATATCGCGAAAAATCATCGCGTCCTCATATTTCTTCGTAACGTTCTCCAAACGAATTACACTCATGGCTATCCCCTTTGACCTGCATCATTCATTTCTAGGCTGATTATATCATGTTTGCGTTCACGACATTTTTAATTAAATGGTGTATTGTACAGTTGACTTAATGTATAGTATAAGTTACATTGTGTATATAATATTATACTAAAGGTAAAAATGAACATACAGGAGGCATGGAAGAAATGTCCTATCAAGAGAAAAAGCATATCGTCTCATTTATAAGCACGGTGTTCATTTTTGGTTTTTATTGTTGGTATATCTTTCAAAAGGTTCAGGATACGAATATGGATACGACGGAAACTCTCCGCTTTTGGGCCGCAGCTATCTTAATCTTAATCCCGGTATCCATTGTAGCTAAAATCATTATTGCTATCATTTTCAATATCATTTATCGCATTACGACCAAAGAAGTGGAGCCTTCTTTCTCCGATGAACTCGACAAACTCATTGATTTGAAAGCGACAAGAAATTCGCACTATGTGTTTACGCTTGGCTTTCTTCTGGCCATGGGATCACTGGTGTTGGATATGACGCCTACCACGATGTTCATCATTCTGATCTTCTCAGGTTTTTTGTCAGAAATGGCCAGTGTGTTCACAACGCTCTATCATTATCGGAAAGGAGTTTAAGATGGGCAAAAGTTTGATCAGCAATCACATAAGGAAATTACGATTTAATCAGGATGAAATGACGCAACAGCAGTTGGCAGATAAAGTTGGAGTAACCAGACAAACCATCGTCGCCCTCGAACAGGGCAAATACTCCCCTTCTTTGGAATTGGCATTTCGTATTTCACGAGTCTTTAAGTTACCGTTGGAGGATGTTTTCTTTATCGAGGATGAGCAGGTGTGAGAAAGATCAATTTCTATCCAGGAGGGGTTCCCATGAGAGCGATTGTATGTACCACCTACGGGTCACCTGATGTGCTTCAACTGAAAGAGGTAGATAAACCTGAACCCAAGGACAGTGAAGTAAGGATTAAACTGCACGCGGCCATTGTCACCCCTTCGGATTGTGCTTTTCGCAAGGCTGACCCTTTCATCATCCGATTGATGTATGGTCTGCACAGACCCAAACATACGATACTCGGCGTGGAGTTCGCAGGTGAAATTGATGCAGTGGGTAAAAGCGTCACGGCCTTCCAAGTTGGCGATCGCGTTTCTGGAATAAGTCCGACTACTTTCGGGGCCTATGCGGAGTACGTCTGTCTGCCTGAAGCTGGCACACTGGCTAAGCTTCCAGTTCACGCGAGCTATGAAGAGGCTGCTGGTCTCTGTGATGGCGGCTTAACAGCATTGATATTTCTCCGAGATACGGCACGACTTCAACGGGGACACACAATCTTGATCAACGGTGCCTCCGGATCCGTAGGGGCTTACGCGGTACAACTGGCGAAGTACTTCGGAGCAGAAGTGACGGGTGTGTGCAGTTCCACGAATGCCTCATTTGTGAAGTCGCTGGGGGCAGATCGGGTTATTGATTATACGCAGGAAGATTTCACAAAAAACGGCCGAACTTACGATGTTATTTTCGATGCGGTAGGCAAACGTTCATTCACACAATGTAGAGGCTCGCTCTCTGCAAATGGAGTCTATCTCACGACCGTTCCATCGCTGGGCATTATGCTTCAGATGCTATGGACATCTAAGATCGGCAGTAAAAAAGCCAAATTCACAGCTTCGGGTTTACAGCAGAAGAAAGAAAATCTCGCGTTTCTCGCGGAGCTTTTTGAGGCGGGTCAGATGAAAGCCGTGATTGACAGGCGTTACCCGTTGGAACAGCTAGCTGAGGCTCATAGTTATGTGGAAACAGGGCGTAAGAAGGGGAATGTGGTTATTACGTTTGGGGGGCATCCATTCACTCCAAATTCGCATACAAATGCTGCGTATACTCCTTAATGATCGCAGACACTTCAACATCCTTCTTTGTAATTCGCCATAGATAGTTCGGGTATTTTTTATATTTTCCAATCGGTATCGAGACGACTCCGTTTTTGAATTTCTCCGGCATCGTATTCACGATGTAATCCGTCGCGATGGTGATGGCATTACCGCGGCTAACCATTTGCATGATGGCTTGGGTGTTATTGGTCGTCAATGCAATTCGGTTGCCAGAATCTCCTGCAATCAATTCCGCTGCAATCCTCTCAATATAAGCATCTTTATAAATAACCAATACTTCATTTTGTAATTCAGAGCTTGTTATCGCTGTTAAAAACCGCAAAGGGGATTGCTTATTCACCACAATGACCGCTTCCCCGCGAATCACAGGCTCCCACATGAAGGAGTCGTCTTGACTCTCGCGCGACAAGGAGACGAACCCCATATCCGCTTCCCCCTTCATCACCTGATTCATAACCGCTGTATTATCGCCCTCCAAAAGTTGAACATTAATATGAGGATAGATCCCCATAAAGGTAATCGTGGTGTCCGTCACCAACGAAACCATGCCAGGAATGGTGGCGATTACGATATTCCCTGTGTTGATTCGATTGGACTTGGAGAGCTCATTTCTCATATTTCGGACGTTAGTTAGTATGGTACGTGCATATTTCATAGCTTTAAACCCATCCTGTGTAAGAGCAATCCCTTTTTTGGAACGAGTAAAAAGCGTAGCTTCTAATTCATTCTCTAGCTGACTGATGGATTGACTAACGGCTGGTACGGTAATTCCGTGCTTTTTGGACGTTTCTGTAAACGAGCCCGACTCCGCCGAATCAACGAAATATTGGAGCTGTATAATATTCAATGTCATCCATCCTTAACTATTTGTTTAGTTAAATAAATTAAACTTAAATATATTTTATCATTTGTTAGTGGTATTATACAGTAATCCTATTCACATTGCCGAGTCACCCTAGATGGAATCTTACATCTTTCGAATAATTGATTGGAAAAAGGGAACATCATTAACGACGATTGTCACACGTAAAGGAGCATTGCAATTGAAAAAAAACATTTTAAACGTATTTGCATCTGAATTTCGCCGCTTTATTAGGAACCCTATGATGATCATTACTTTCGTAGCTGTCGCCTTAGTTCCTATTTTATATAGTGGATTCTTGCTAAAAGGAACTTGGGATCCCTACGGCCAATTGGAGAAACTGCCTATCGCCGTCGTCAATTTGGATCAGGGTGCTGATTTTGAAGGCGAGTCACGAAATGTAGGCAATGAGTTTATCGATGAGCTGAAGGAAAACAACAGCTTTTCGTGGGGATTTATGAGTGCAGAAGAAGCTGCACAGGGAATGAGAAATAACCATTATTACGCGACTATCACGGTTCCCCCAACCTTTTCAACAGATGCCGCATCGATTACAAGCACGACACCGAAACAGGCGGAAATCATTTTCGAATCCAACAGTTATTACAACTTTGTTGCCGGTCAAATCGGAGAAAGCGCAACGAAGGAGTTAAAAAATAAATTATCCAAAACGCTGACAGAAGCCTATTCAACGAGTATTCTCTCCGAATTCGAAACCATTTCGAACGGGCTCAGCGAAGCAGGAAAAGGTGCCTCCGATCTTCAGGCTGGCGCACAGACCTTAAGTGACGGGATTCATGAGGTGAAAACCAATTTGGTTATTCTTGCAGATGGCACCAAGCAATTGGACGACAGTGCTGGCTTGTTGCAAAAAGGGGCCGGCAGCCTAAGCGCAGGCGCATTGGAAGTAAGCAAAGGTGCCGCTACTCTTGCTGGCGGGGTGAGCCAATTGCAAAACGCAGGCGCTCAGCTGGAACAAGGTGCTCAAAAATCAGCAGCAGGCGCATCTTCCCTAGTCTCGGGATTGCAAGCTTCCCAAACGGGAGCCGATCAATTGGCCTCCGGCTTAGCCTCATCTTCCAAAGGAAGCACACAATTAGTAGAAGGCCTTACGTCAGCCCTAAGCGCATCTGATAAATTGGAAGACGGCTCCGCACAGCTCGCCTCAGGTCTTGAAGCATTCGTCGCGGCGCATCCTGACCTCGCCTCGAATGCAACAGTAACCAAGCTCCTTGCAGCCAGCAAGGATGTCGCAGAAGGAAACAAGAAGCTGCATGACGCGGAGAAGAAACTCCTCACAGGAGGGCAGGCTGTCGCTTCTGGCACGGAAAAGCTTGTCACTGGTGCCGAGAAGCTCCGTGACGGCAACAAGCAACTCGTTGCCGGTGCAACGCAACTGCAAACAGGCGGGCAGCAATTGGCTGATGGCTTGCACACCTTCAATTCGAACTTGCCACAGCTATCCGCTGGTGGCACCAAGCTACAAAGCGGCGCGGCGCAAGTCAGCACCGGAGCTGGAGATCTGGCCAGCGGCATGACGCAAATGACCGCGGGTATCCACAAAGTAGCCAGCGGCGCGGCGCAACTAAATGAAGGAGCGACTGCGCTTGACACGGGTGCACCGAAGTTGGTCGATGGCAGCGGACAACTGGCTGCGAAATTGAACGATGCCGCGAAGCAAACCGCAGCCGTCAAAGCGGATGACAATACGATCAAAATGCTGGCAGAGCCCGTGAAGATTACAGCCAATGATGACCGCAAGGTTGCGATCTATGCGAACGGCATTGCTCCTTACTTCATATCCATGGCGTTGTTTGCAGGTTCGCTGGTGTTCACGACCATCTATGCAGCCAGAAGCACATTCACGCCAGGGGCGCGGGGGCTTCGATTACTCGTAAGCAAGCTGCTTACTTTTAGCCTAATGAGTATTTTCCAAGCTGGAATTGCAACGACCGTTCTCACCTATGTGCTAGATTTGAAGGTGCAGAGCATTCCCTTGTTCTATCTCTTTACCTTTGTCGTCGGCTTAACCTTCATGCTGATTATCCAAATGTTTGTCACATGGCTGGATCAACCAGGTCGATTCGTTGTTCTGCTGCTAATGATCCTTCAATTGGCTTCAAGCGCTGGGACCTATCCGCTAGAGTTGCTGCCCAATTGGGCTCAAGCCCTTCATCCTTGGCTGCCAATGACCTATGCGATTCAAGGATTCCGGTATGTGATCTCCAGTGGTCAGTACGCTGAGATGTGGCACCAAGTGGGCTACTTGAGTATCTACTTGGTAGCTTCCTTGATCTTAACAAGTGTTTACTTTCTTTCTCGTAAAAAGACGGAAAGTACTGACGATGAACATGAGCAGTTGATGCCTGTTACAGTATAAATAAGGAAAGGGCTAGGAATCCCCATTTGGGTGATTCTTAGCCCTTTTTGTGTTGTTATAATTACTCCTAATATTTATTCTAACTAGGGCCAGAGCCAACCTCAATCAACTCATACAAGTCCTGCACCTGACAACCGATGGTATCGGCAACGGAAATAGCTACTTGTAAAGGCATAATCCTCTTATTTTCCAGGTAGTCAACGATCCGCTCTGGCTTATAAAAAAGGGCTCGAGCTAGTTCCTCCCTTGCCATTCCGTGCTCATCCAAACGTTCTTGTAGTAAACAACGACCCAGTTCAAATTTCATTGGCTAATCCCCTGTTCAAAAGATTGTTACCCTTAGCCTCGCCAACGTTTACGGCTTTTAGTCCGTAGTAATAAACCAATCAGCCTTTTGTGTGGCTAGCAGTTTTCTTTGACCTTGGAATTCGTCATAAATGCTGAATGTATATTTTTGTAGAAACTTAGTATTATAAATGAGGCCAGGATCTGGGATGGTAATTTTGAAATTGTCTCTCTGACCAAGACGAATCTTAGAATCTTCATCCGCCGTTGAATCTCCATTAATGATATCAAAATCTTTGAAATCAAATGCCCTCTCAAATCGCTTAATTCCGCCGCCATCTTCAAAAACAAGCAGCAAGTTATGACCTTCGGTATTAATCTCAGTCATTTTCTCTTTGGTTAACTCGTAGTTGAATTGCAACGTAAATACACCGTCCGAGATGGATGTTCCTATTTTATCAATCGAGATCATATACGGGAATAAATCCACATTTTTAAGTGTTGTTGCTACATTCGCCTTCTCGTCTGGCAGCCAGTAAGCTATTGGATTCACATAGGAATCTGGAACGGATTTCTCACCTTCTGACAGCTTGCCTTCCGTAACTGCTTCTCCTAGAAGTAAATTCATATTTGTCGTGGAGAATCCCTTGGGAACCGTTGCCCAAACATTGAGCAGCGCTTTGCCAGTAGGACTAATCTTGTTCTTCACTTCAACAACGTTTGCCGGGAATACCGTCCCGTCTGACGAACGGAAATTGGCAACAAGCTTGGACACATTCGTGAACCGCTTCTCCAAATTAGTGGCTTCCACCATCGCGGAGTACATGATATTCGTTTTATCCTCATAGGTCGACACGCTCCGAACCCCGTACTTAGCCTTTCGCCCGATATCATTCGATGTATAAAATTGCCCCATACCGATAAATGGAATGGCTTGCAGTTCGGCTTGTGTCGAGAACTCCAGCACATCTGTTGCTGTAGTACTGCCTGTACTTGTACCCGTTCCTGTCCCTGCCGTTTCCCCCTCATTCTCTTGGAGAACTAATTTAATTTGAGAAAACTCGTACGTATAGGGCACCTTGCCTGCAATTTGCAGATTGACGCTTGCACCCGCTCCCAACCCAATCACTTTAGCCGTCTGGATAAGCTTTGCATCAATTTTCACTGCGTCATCCAATAAGAAATACCCGGATAATTTCGGTATAGGCAGTGCTTCTTCCCCATTATTGCTCAGTGTTAAATCGGCTGTAAGCAGATCCTGATCTTCCCACGGCAATCTGTGCAAACCGTTCAGCTGAGTCGTATACACACCAGATTTACTTGTGAAGGTATATGCCTTCCCTACGGAGCCGCCTTCCTGCTGAGAAACAGCTGGAAGTTGGAAGTTCGCAACGGCGATATTCAATTTCAAGTCTGGAATCGTCTCCGCAACCGCTAATTGCCAAGCATCTGCCGGAACTGCAACCGGAATCGAGCCGGAGAGCTGAATTTCCTTCGTCTCCTTCGGATTAATTTGCAAATCCTTCAATCCTTTAGCTTCCATCGGATACAGCAGCCCTTCTGAAGTACGAATAGAGAAGAGGTACGCAGGAATGGTTACGGTATGACTCCCAACATTCTCCAAACTCACATACACCGTTGGAACATGATATTTCTCATTCTTGTTACTGACGAACTTTTTAATCGAAGCCTTCACGTTGGTTCCACCGACAGAAATCACAGATGCAAGATCAGCAGGTGTTACATCTGTATAGTCATCGGGAATGGCAACCTCACCCAAAACTCGTTCAAAATTAGATTGGTTGAAATCCCACTTAATAAATTGCACAACGAGGTCTTGTAAGTTCGTGCTCGTATTCACATTTGCATAAAACGTTATATCTGTCGTAGAACCGGGAGCTACCCGGTTCTTATCCTTATCTGCCGGAAGTAATCGAACTGAGAATTGATTACCCGATTTGCTTTTCAGACGCACCCAATAATCGATAAATTGCAGTTCACTGCTGCCCTCATTATGGATGGTAATGGTAAATGTCGCTAACCTCCCACTTTGATCCTGTAGAAGATGAATCTGTTTCAACGCAAAGTAACTGCTTCCAGTCATGTTGACCTTTCCCACATCTAGAACAAGTGTGGAGGGGCTGCTATCGGCCCAGACAGGTGTAATGGCTCCTAGCGTAAGCAGTGCTGACAAGGCAATAGTTGCTACACGTTTGTGGTGAATTTTGATAATCATGATGGGCTATTCCTCCTTCCATATCCATCTTATCCTGCGGGAACTGCTTGAGCTTGATTCATCATCGGTTGCAAGGGTGCACCTGGGTTTTCTTTCATTTGTTTGAGCATGGCATCGCCATCCGTTTGCCATTTCTTAAGCGCTTCTCGAGCCGTTATTTTCCCTTGTAGGACATCGGCAAACAGCTTACGACCAATCTCCTGCACTTGATAAATATTAGGATTATTACGATAAATTTTCGAATTATCTTCAATTGGAGCCGGTGTTACATTATAAAAAGCTTCCATGTGAAAATCCAGTCCTTCTGTAGGTTTCAAATATTTGGAGCGTGCCACCAACATGTTTTGACTGCGCGATTTCAGTTTGGCCCACTCATCTCCGTTAATGAACTTGATGAACTTCCAGGCATCATCTGGATTTTGCGATTTGGCGTTAATGCCCATAATGCCATTCATATAAATAGAGCCGCCAACGCCTTTGGCTTCGGGGTGAGAAGGGATTGTTACAACATCCCAATCAATCGGTGTGAAGCCTTTATAATTGGCTGCATTTTTATTTGCGTTCGTGAGCTGTTGAATTTGGCCATAATTGAGAATCCCCATAGCTAACCTACCCGACATAAAATCATCGTACGCAAAAGGATTATTCTGATCAAACCTTTGATTCATTTGCTTCTGCGGATCTGCTACCGCTGGGAAAACATTATCTTTTTGCAACTGTGCCATTTTGGCCCATACTTTCTCCCACTGGTCCGTATCTACTGTCATCTTCTCCCCAGCATCATCAAACATTTTTAATTGCAGAGGAGCTGTATACATTTGCATGCCGTAGAACAAATCGCCACCCTGGGCTTGTGTTGTAAAAGAGAACCCATTGATACGCTTATCCCCTTCACCTTTCGCCAATCGTTTGGAAAGATCAAATGTCTCATCCCATGTCATACCGTCTTTCGGATAATCGACTCCCGCATCTTGGAACATTTTCTTATTATAAATAAGTGCTGAGGAGCTGAATGTCGGAGCAAGGGCATAAAGCTTGCCACCGCCTGCATTCTTCATTCCCTCTATCACGGCTGGAACAATTCCGGTGGTATCAAATTTATCTTTCGTTATGCGAGAATCCAACTGTAATAGCAGGTTACTTTCGATGATTTCAGGCAGCTGTTCATAACCAAGCATAACCACATCCGGCGGATTATCGCCCTGCATTACTTCTTTTAGCTTCTCCATCGGATCCGGCATCTTCTCACCCGGCTGAATGTTTCCGTTCATAAACTTTTCATCCATCGTTGAAATTATTTCTAGCTTGATATTCGGGTTAGCAAATTCAAATATTTCAGTGAATTGCTGTGTGAAATATTCATAATTACCACCATACCCCATATTAGTCGCGATTTTCAACACACGCTCTTGGTTATCGTCGGCTTTCTCCCCTTTTGTACAAGCAACAGCAAGTGGAGCCATCAAAGCTAAGGTTAAGGTTGTAACAATCACTTTACGTGTCATGTTTATCATTTTAATTTTCCTCCGACCGTTCGTGAATTAGATGAATCTTGTTCCTCATTTGCCGGTAGTGCTCTCGGTGCTTTAATCATGATCGTATCACCATCAAATTCCATCGTTGCTTTGCCGTTAATATTCAGAGCGGTCAAATAAGCTTTGGGAACCTGTAGACGGCCCGCACGATCCAACACGACATATTCCTCATGAGCTTCACCTGTGAGTCCTGTCGATACTCCCTCTACGGTTGATATCGAAGGGTTTCGAGCAATAAACTCCGAACTTGTCATCCCATCTCGAATAGCAACGACGCGCCCTACTTTACCCGCCATAGACATATCGTGGGTAACAATCACAATCGTAACACCTAGTTCCTTATTCAATCGTTGGAAAATAGAAAGAATCATATCCGCCGTCTTCGTATCTACCGACCCCGTCGGTTCATCCGCAAGCAGCAAACGCGGACGATTTGCCAGTGAAATCGCAATCGCTACGCGCTGTTGCTCACCACCGGAAAGCTCTTGCAGTTTATTATTCAAGCGGTGGCTAAGGCCAACCCAGTCCAGCAATTGCTTCGCGTAGGCAGGATCATAGTTCCCGCTAAGCATCATGGGCATTTCCACATTTTCAAGTGCAGTCAAGTAAGAAACGAGATTTCGCGCATTATTTTGCCAAATGAAGCCTACCGTATGTCGTTTGTAATCAACGAGCTGCTTATCTGTAATCTTAAGTAAATCCCAATCTCCAACTTTCACTTGACCTGCGGAAGGGCGATCAAGGCCTCCTAAAATGTTCAGCAAGGTAGATTTCCCGCTTCCACTATTCCCAATAATCGCCATTAATTCGCCATCGTCAATCTGAATATTAAGTCCTTGCAAAGCGACAACTTCGATTTCGTCGGTTTTATAAATTTTTACTAAGCCCTCGCAAGTAATCATGCTATTTCTCCTCCCCTAGCTTCACTGCCTGATGAACACGCAGCCTTCTAATGTGTAAAAACAGCAACAGTGCACCAGTTAACATCATGAAAACAACCACGAAATATAACTGATAGGTGTCTTTGGAATCGAATATGACTCGGAATGGCGGCACCTGCGTCTTTACATTCTGGGAAGTTTGTAGAAAGGGTAAGAAGAAATAGCTCGTTAGCTTGCCAATTACGATACCTAACACGATGGATAGTCCAGCGGTAAAACCCTGCTCGAGCAACAACATCCCCGTCAATTGCTTGCGGGAGAGCCCCATAGCACGCAGGACACCAAATTGTACGACCCTGCTAGATAAGTTAAAGAACCAATACAGCATGTAACCGATCAAAGACACAACGACAGAAACAAGGAAACCTAAGCTAAGAATACCGAACACACCGCCTCTTGCTGGCAGCTTCTTCTGGACGATAAGCTCGTTGCGAACATCCTTGATGGAAGCAATTTCAATCCCTTTGGCCTGTAAAGCTGTAACGATTGGAGTCACTTTAGCGTCTGGTTTCATTTTGAGCCATACTTCATAGGGTATAATTGGTGCTTGATCGTAGATGTAATCCAGATTTGCTACGAAAAATGGTGTTTGATCCGGATATTGAGCCGGCCAATACGGTAATATCCCAACAATCACGAATTCCAAGGGCTGCTGTCCGATTGTAATGGATAGTAAATCACCCTCCTTAAGCGCATATTTGCTGGCATAACTGGATGGAATGATAACGGCTTGCTCATAGCTGCCTAGCAAATTCAAATATTGATTCGGATGGGCTGGGAATAAATCAGGTCGGAACCACGCTACTTTAGCGAAATCCGTATTATCGATCCCCATGATCGTTCCCTGCCCGGTAGATTTACCGGAAACGACGACATTTCCTTTGGTTTGCATCACTCTAGCAGCAGCCTGAACACCTTCCAAATCGCGAAACACTTGAAATGGCGGCTCTACATAACGTATCTTGGTGGGGGTTTCCTCACCAGGCTTCGGGGCACCTTGACCCTGACCCTGGTTTTGGCCACCGCCTGAACCAGATCCACCGTTTGCCCCATTTCCTCCTTGCGCTTCGCCACCGCTTCCTCCGGCCTTTGGATCCTGCGGCAAATCATCGGAGAAACCTTCCCACACGGTTTGTATCACGACGTCGGTACCATACTGGTATAAGATTCGCTCCGAAGAATTCAAATCTATCGTTCGTGCAGCCGAGGAATTGTACACGCCAAGACCCAGTGTAAGAATGAGCAGCAGCATTAGCGGATAATACGCTTTCGCTGAACGAGACAGCTGAACAAGCGTTAAATAAAGCGGCACAGGCAGGAACTTTCGGCCAAACCAACCGAACAACCGCAGCAACCACGGAAAGATGCGAAGAAAAAACAGTCCCAGTGCGAAAATCGAAAGTGCTGGGACGAAAAACAGCAGCGGGTGTACCTGAAGTTGATCGGTTGTCATTCCTGTTTGCACGGATAATACTTGACGTTGGTCAAATAAGTAGAAACCATAACCAACAATCCCCAGCAGGACAATATCGAGGAACCACCGCTGCCAGAGTGGCGAACGGTCTGATCTTGCGAGCTGCTGCTTATAATTGACGATGGAAGATCTAGCGAAAAGCACCGCTGGAACAACGCTAGCAAGAATCGCAATGAGAACAGCGAGCCCACCGTAAAGCATCGCTTCTGGTGTAAAGCTAATCGGGATTGATTTGCGATCCACGAATGTTAGAAACCCGCTGGTAGAACCAATGCTCTTCGCCATGAACCAGCCAATTAACGGTCCTATCAATAGCGCAATCACGCCTAGTAACAATCCTTCTAGGAAGTAAATTCCAACAATTTGATTCGTACTGCCCCCACGGCTTCGCAAAATCGCAATCACGCCGCGCTGCCGATCCAGCGATTGTCTGGCATTCATCATTATGTAATAGAAGACCATAGCAATCATGGGCGCCGCCAATGTGAATAATAAAATCTGCATCTGTAGGCTTTGGGCTTTAAATTCAGTTAGAATCGGCTTAAAGGATACATCTACCTTGGTATTCTTAAGTTTCTGGAACAAGTTAATATCTAATCGTTCCAAACGACTCTCAAGCGGTGACAATTGACTTGTTTGAATGTCTCGCAGATCGAAAGCATAATACCAATTGGCAAGCTGCAGCGGAATTTTCTTCTCCGTTAGCAACGTCTTCATAAATACATCATCGCTAATAATAAGTGCATTAACTAACCCTTCTAACCCTTGGAACCAATACGCACTCGTTTCATTCTTCGGTTTGAAGGAACCTACGATCTTCACCTTGAGCAATTGACTGCCGCTTGCACTTGCAACGGAATAGTTGAACACGTCACCTACGTGTAAATCATTACGAAACAAAGCTTCTTCTAGAACGACAGCTTCCACTTGGCCATTTTGTAGTTGCCCCGAAGGCATGTGTCCATTGGACCAATCGACTTCATCCTTTAACCCGCTTAGTGACGTTAACGTCATTTGACGACGTTTACTTGGATCGGCTTTTGTCCCCTCAGCGGGAGATAACGGAGCCCCTTTGATTGCATAACTACTTGCATATGTATGTATAGGAAAAGCAATATCTTTGGGAACATCCTGTTGTATATATGTATTGATACTCGCCAGATCATTCAAATCTGCACGTTCTGTCCCTACTGCTTGATACCGCATAAGTAGTGAGCCTGCGGGAAGTCCCTCGCTCTTTTCTTCTAAAGATTTGGCGACGACTCGCTTCAGAGACCCATCGGCATACATGGGAATGCTTGTGGTGAAAGCTACAGCCATGACAAGACCAAGCAGGGTGCTGAGCGTTAGCCAGCGGGTATTCCACATTTTCCGAAATAAAAACCGCAGCATCGGCATGGACATTAGCGACCTACTACTTTCTGTCCGGCTGTGAGACCCTTTATGATTTCCACATCGGTTGATGTCTGCTGACCAATTTCTACATCCACTTCTTTCTTATTTCCTTGGGTATCAACGACTTGCACATAATTTCGGCCCGAATAGGAACGTAGCGCTGCAAGCGGGATCGTCGTGGCGTTTTCTTTCCTCTGGGTAATAATCGTCACGCTTAGCGGCGTACCGCGATTCAACCCTTTGGGAAACTCATTCAACTGAACAACCAAGTAGTTATCAATCGTATCCTGCTCCCCTTGTTGCCCCTGACCAGGGAACCCACCATTATTCGTGTTGTTCGCAGCTTGCGGGTTAGGAAGCTGCTTTACTTTCCCTTTGTGCTGACCAGCTGAGTTGATATCCACCTGAACCTCCATGCCGATAGCCACTTTCTTCGCATCATCAGCACTAATGCTTGCAGCGACAGTTAGTTCTTTCAAATCAGCGAGTGTTGCTACGGATTCTCCAGACTTCACGGTATCACCTTTCTTAACAGATACGGTGACAATTGTTCCACTGAACGGCGCGAGCAGTTTCGCTTTACTCACTTGTGATTCAAGTTTCGTCAGCTCCTCGCGTTTCAGTTCGAAATCAATCTTCGCCTGCTCAACTTGTTCAGGCGTCATTTCATCAGCCTTACGAAGCGTTTCGATCATCGTCAGTTCGTCCTTACGTGTTTGAAGCTTCTTCCGTTTTAAATCGCTCTCTATATCCGACACGTCGAGTTCTGCAATCGGCTGTCCCTGTTCAACGGAATCTCCATTTTTCACAAGTATGGCACTTATCCGTTTGGCAGACATATCTTCGGAGAAGAACAATTTCTCTTCTTGTAAGGCCATTAATCGCCCGCTCCCTCTCACTTTCGTCTCAAGGGTTTCCGTTTTTACCGTATATTCAGGTTTTTTCGAAAGCTTAGGTGGATTAATCGTCGGAAGCGATTCTTCATCCTGTTCCTTGGGCAATAGGGAGCATCCCGAAGCAAGAAGGAGTGTGGAACTTAATAATAGTGCTGCTAGTGGTCTCATCGTCCATTTACGTGACGAATCGTCCGTCCACCATTTCATAAACATGATCGGCAACCTCCAAAATTGTAGGGTCATGTGTTGTCATACAAATCGTGACTTGCTCTGTGGCGATAATGCTGCGAAAAACAGACATAATCTGGGCGCCCATCTGTGAATCCAGTTCAGCCGTTGGTTCATCCGCCAATATGAGCGATGGTCGATGTGCAATAGCTTTGGCGATCGCGACACGCTGCTGTTCACCGCCGGAGAGCTCGTAGGGACGATGATGCATACGTTTGCTTAAACCGACAAGGTCTAGGCAATGATTGACCCGCTCTTTCCACTGAGAGCGTGGCATCCCTGCCATGCGCAGCGCCAACTCAACATTTTCCCAAGCAGATAACAACGGCATTAAAGCATAGGATTGAAATATAAAACCAATCTCTTTACGACGGATCAACGTCCTCTCATCATCACTGCTGTGGTGAAAAGCATACTCTTGAAACAAAATCTCCCCCTTCGTTGGCAGATCCAGTCCTCCGATTAAATTAAGCAGGGTTGTTTTCCCCGAACCTGATCGACCTTTGAGCATGACAAGTTGCAGCGGCCTCAGCTCCATTTCAATCCCTTTCAGGACATCTAACTGCTGACCTCCAACTTGGAAGGAGCGATGTACATCACGTACCGTCAACAAAGGTGATTGGGGCCCAATAATGCGGGAGGAAGCGCTGTTAGAAATCGGTTCTTCTTCGACAGAAAAAGCCTCCAATGTGCTCCTTTTGCGAAACCAGCTTGTCATATGGTTATTTTTCCTTTCATTTCCAAATCATCCGTATGATAAAGTAGACGGTGCTAGTTAATAAAAAGTTTCAGCTAAATTGGTAATTTCATCTATTTATATGGATGATACTCCCATTTAAATGATATATTGGAATATACTACTAATTGGAAAATACATCCATACAACTAATTACCTAATTATTACAAAAAAAAGACGGCTCTCCGCCAACTTCTTGGCAATGAACCATCTCTTGAATGAATCGGTGATTTGTGTTTTTTTTGAAAATGACTACTTTAAGGATTTAAATACACCCTCGCGGCCACTCGCACTCCCTCTACGCGACCAAATAACAACAGGGATCAGCAACAAGGACAGGAATCCCCCCGCCAAAGACAACCAAGCAAAGCTTGAATGCGCAACAACCATGCCTGACAAAGCTCCGCCAGAAGCTCCCGCCAACGAAACTAAGACATCAACAGTTCCTTGCGTCCTCGCACGTGTTGCAGGTGTTGTCGCATCAATAATCTGCGCAGTACCGCTGATAAGACCGAAGTTCCAGCCAAGTCCGAGCAAGGCCAGCGCAATAATGAGCCAGAACATCGAATCCGCTGGCGCCCACGCGGCAAGCAAACCGGCCAATAACAGCGTAACCCCCGATACACAGGACATGAAGATGCGCCCGAGTTTATCCACAAGTATCCCTGTTACCAGAGAAGGCAAAAACATCGCCGCGACGTGAATGCCAATTACCATACCGACTGCATCTAAGCCATGTCCATGATGCTTCATATGGATCGGCGTCATCGTCATGATCGCGACCATGACAATCTGCGTCAACACCATCACCGTGGTCCCGATGAGAACTCCTCGGTCACGTCCAGCTGGTGCTGAAGGTTTCGCGGCAACTCCCTCTTGCGTTGGATTCGTTGCCTGCGCTTCAGCTATCGCTTTAGCCACGATATAAGGGTCTGGCCGAAGCCATGTCCATAACACCAAGCCCGCCAGTATAAAAGCCGTAGCGGCTAGCATAAATGGCCCCGCTAGCGCTGGTGTACCGATGGATGTCGCGAATCGCCCCATCACTCCAACCAAATTCGGTCCTGCAACGGCACCGAACGTCGTGAAGACCATAGCTAAGCTGATCGCTCTTGCCCGCTGCTTGGGCCCAGCTAGGTCCGTTCCCGCATACCGTGTTTGAAGATTCGTTGATGTACCTGCGCCGTAAATCAGCATCGATAGAAACAGAAGTGGCAGGCTATTCGCAACAGCTGCGAATACGACGCCAATGGCCCCTACTCCGCCGGCGAGAAAGCCGGCTGTTAAGCCTACCCTCCGACCATAACGCCCCGACAATCGTCCAACTATCCAGGCGGACGAAGCAGCACCTAGCGTCAACAATGCGGAGGGGACACCAGCCAAGCTATCCGTCCCTAGCATATCTTGTGCGAGCAGCGCTCCAACCGTCACACCTGCAGCGAGCCCTGCTCCGCCGAATAGTTGAGCGATGATGACGGTCATCAACGTCTTGCGGTAAAGCTGCTGTTGTTTTTCTGGAGAATGCTTATATGTTTGAATCCATTCGCTTCCTTCAGCCATTCCTAATCCTCCTCCCCTGCTACGAAACGCCTTTTGCCACTATCATACCTGTGTCTGGCGTTATTGGCTATGTCAAATTACTTTGATCATTTCATCAATAAACATAGGAAGATGCCGACACCTAAGAACGCTGATCTGCGCACATAAAAAGCATCCAACACCTTGGATGCTTTCCCGTTTACCTATATTTACCCGATTAAAGGCGCTTCTTGACCAAGTGTTCCCTCTACCGCATTCCCTTCCTTCCGCCAGTACTCAATACCACCTAGCATTTCTTTCACCTTGAATCCTAGACCTGAGAGACGAGCGGCCCCTTTGGTACCACCATTGCAAGCTGGTCCCCAGCAATAGACGACGATCGTTTGCTCTTTGGAAAAGGAAGCCGTCGTTTCGACGCTGATCTGGTTGGAAGCCAGGTTAATCGCACCGGGAATATGGCATTCTCCGTAGGCTTTTGCGCTGCGAACATCGATGAGCAGGAAGTCATTGCAGCCATGCTGCATGTCGTAACGTACATCCGCAACGTCTGTTTCTACCGAAAGCTTATTCATAAAATGCTGGTGCGTATGCTCCGGTGATGCAGCAGGCGTCTCAAGAACGAGCGATTTGGTTGTTTGAATGGTCATTTGGGTTACCTCCAGTGTGGTTGTTGATTTCTTACTGTTACTGTAACACAGCCCCAAACACTGGAGTTATCGATAGTTATTGAACCTATACTTCAATCATTTCGATAGTTGGCGCCGCCGAGCAGCTCTAGAAAACCTAGATAGGCTTTCGATTTCCATTTTTTCTTTGCGATAATCAATTGTGTGTAGAACTTACACGCTGGATCAACGAAGGGGATCGCGACGATCTGGCCTTTGCGGATTTCCTCAGCAACCGTAATTCGTGGCAATAGGGCAATGCCAAGTCCGTAGGTTACACACTGCTTGATCGCCTCCAGATTACCGAACTCGTAAGATAACTTGTAGCTCACTTGATTTCCTTTTAACACCTTAAGCAACATCGCTCTGTACGTACAGCCATCCTCGGTCAGAATCAGAGATTCATTCTGCAGATCTTCCACGTGAACTTCACTTTGCCCAGCTAATTTATGATCGGGACTTGCAATGATGACAAGTGGTTCTTCTCTCAAAATAAGGCTCTCCAGCTCTGGATCCGTAAATGGCGGGTCCAGAATGATCCCGATGTCCAGAGCGCCTTCTTTCACCGATTCAATAATGAAGGGTTCATTCCCTGGTTGAATGACAATGTTGACCTCAGGGAAATCGCGGCGATACGCCTGTAGATACGGGGGCAGATAGAAAGCCGCTAACGTCTCGATCGTCCCAATCGTGAGCGTCCCCTTGGATTGCTGGGATACGACTTCCTTGGATTCTTCATGCAACCTATTAATCTCATTCGCATATTGCAGGAGTGCTTCTCCAGCCATCGTTAATTTCATACTCCGTCCAAAACGTTCCAAGAGAACAGCCCCGTAGGATTCCTCGAGCTTCTGAATTTGGGCTGTAATGCTTGATTGGGCATAGCCTAGCGTTTCCGCGGCCCTCGTGAAACTTCCCCACTTCGCCACTTCGCGAAATGTCCTCAAGTACGTCATTTCCATAAGTCTCACCTCCACGAGTCTACTAGGAGCATTCCTCTATTTGAAATATAACAAGTACCTAAGGTCTTATCAACCATCATGATTTTATATCGAATCGACTTCTAATAAACTTTTTACGTGAAGGATGGGTCGCACAAAGGCTTTCCACATACTGATCGAACTTTACTGCCAACACATCATATTGGAAACTGGACTTCGCACGTCTATAACCACCCTGTACAAGCCTTTCTCTAAACGCCTCATCCCTTGCCAACTGGAGAACGCTTTCTACAATTTCGGCATGTGAATTCGGATCCACAAGAACTCCTGTCACTCCATCAAGCACCGCTTCTAGAGCACCACCAGACCTTCCGGCAATGACCGGAATACCCGTCGACGCTGCTTCCAGATATACAATACCAAACCCTTCCGCATCCCCCTTCTCCATTTCCCTGCATACCATAATGAACTGATCAGCCAAATTATAATAGTCATTCAATTCCTCACCGCCGTTTACGCTTCCAATGAACATGACAGCATTCGTAACGCCTGTAGTGCGGGCAAGTTGCTCGAGGCGGGCTCGTTCTGGTCCGTCACCAACAATGACATACACAGCATTGGGAATGTGTTGGATAATTTGGGGCATCGACTCTATGACCCGATCTTGCCCTTTTCGCGTCACTAATCTCCCTACGGATAAAATAATATATTTACCTTCAAGCCCATGCCGTCTAAGTAGCTCCTCATTTACAGGTTTCCGCTCAAAAACGGCCTCTACGCCAGGATGCACAAGACTAATTCGAGAAGGATTAACCCCATAATCCTCCACGAACCTTTTAGTAAATAAACTATTCGTCAACACGCCATCAGCATGTATCAATATTTGTTTAACTAAATAATTTAAGCCGAAAAAACGGCGAAACATTAGCATATCCATGCCATGTGTCGAAATGACATAGCGGCGCCCACCAAATACTTTAAACAGCAATCCAATGAAACCGATTTAGCACATAGCCATATACTGTGACATCTGGTTCTTCAACCGTCATCATTTTTTTCACGTGGCTGAACAGTCGTCCCCAACTTAAAAAGTGTGCACGTTCTCCACGCATAAATGATCCTCGCACTGTACGAAAGGACTGTTCGTCATCGAATGCTTCACTCCCCGGATACTCAGGAGCCAGCACCACACATTGTATTACTTAATTGTAAGGGGTATAACAGGCAATTATTTTTGTTTTGTTAATTTAACGAAGTTGGCTAGGTATGATAAAAAGCGCTCTCTCACCATCCGGCGGGAGAACGCTTTTCACTTATGAATATAATGTCATCTTCCGTCGACGATGGAGGAAGGATTTGATGCACCTGTACATGTAAAATGCCAACAGAGACATCTCAAGTCCCCAAATGATATAAATCGACGTATCACTAACTTCAATTTGCAAATAATCAAAGTCCGCAAACTGCTTTCTCACGAATTGGTCCGCCACCATCTGGGCCACATGATCCACGATCGGCACAAAATCCTTACCATATCCCTGTGCCGTAATGTGTGTCATTATCATATGCCCAGCATTGGAAGATGCTTTCTAGTATGGTAAGTGAGAGACGATGAAATGCATTGTTTTAACTCGTTGACAGGTATTTCATCGTTTTCATCAAACACAATCGCCCGATTACCTTCAAATTTGAACTTATCTCTAAAAAGTTCCTTGAATGTGTCAACCAACATGGTATTACAGTTAAAATACATGGCATACTGTTGCGGGCTAGATTTTTTCCAGTCTATTCTGATTGTGCTTCCATTTTTTGTTAGGTAACTAGGTTCACCCCATTTTAGTGTCTCTTCCACGGTATCAACGCCTTCTGTTTCCGTTGCAGTATCCAGAATTAATTCGCGAAGAAACCACATTTGTTGCTGAATATGTTCGGGGTAATGTTCGAATACAGCTGCTACCTTCGTGTTTTCAATCGCACCCATATTGATCACTCCTTTCCTTATTTGTAAAGCCTCCGAATCCAAGCTTATGTTGGTTTGGAGGCTTTGTCGTTGCAAACTAGAAAATCGCTCACATCATGTTCTTCTTTGGGTGACGGCGCAACAAGCTATCGGCGTATAGCGATATAAATTTCAGCTTGCCCATCGTTCGGATCGATATTCTGGCCATAATACTCAAAATCGCCTGTGAAAGCTCGATCATTGCCGGACTGATGCGACCATTCCCAAATATCGCCCCAGGCCCGCTGCACCACCTCTATAATCGGCCCCCGCTCTGTGACGAATACGGCGTATTTCGCAGCAGGAACTGTGAACGTCTTAACGGACTCGGGATATTGCCCCTGCAAGTCTTCCCGAACGTGTACGCCAACCATTACTTCATACCGCCCAGCATCGCCTTGTTCATAGTTGAAGTAACAGCTATAATGACCATCCTGTTGTACATAGGCGGCCAGTTGTCCGCTAATATTGTGTAAGTAGTATTGTTCAAACAGCTTGCCGATTTTGCCTTTATCGCTGAACTCGGCTTCATTTGTTGTGACAGTGCTAATTCCAGCTAGCGTGAAAGAGGGAAGTTCCTCTATACGTGCAGGCTCAATTGGATTGCGGGTAGCTGGATCTATCGACAGCGAGTGTTTCAATTCAGTCCGACCGTTTTGTTCGTTTGTTATGGATTGGTCTTGTTTCATCACTAATCATTCTCCTTTTATTGGAATGAGTTTAGTATAAAACAACAAACCTGACATCTTTCTGTCAAGTTGATTTAGCTCTGCTATATATTTTCGCAACTTGCTCTGCACGACTAGCGATAATATCCCGCAGATGGGGTGGCTCAATCACCTCTGCATGGTGACCCAAACCGAGAATGAATCTATACAACCAATCATCTTCCGGGTATGCCTTCCTTACTTGCCAATTGCCGTCTTCATCCGGCAAAAGACCTTCGATGCCAAACCATTCCTCCGCCAAATGACGAGAGTCAGCATGGAAACGCAAAACGATCTCTGTCACCAGGGACGGCTCGCATGGGTTCTGGCCCGTGTCACGTTCTTGCATCGGAAGCTCACGGCGAATGAATACTCTTCCCGTCGCTATCTCCAGCTCCTTCATTCTCTTTAGCTTGAATAGCCGAAACTGCTCTTTCTCCAGGCAGTAGGCTTGCAGGTACCACTGTCTCCCTTTTAAGATGAGCATGTACGGCTCTACAGTACGGTATGTTATTTCACCTTCGGCATTGGAATAGATAAATCTAGCTATTAGACACTTATCTACGGCTTCCTTTAGTAGCTGAAGTTTAGGTCGCAGCCTTTCATTGCCGTCCCAAGGCGAGTAGTCAATCAACACACTGTTCGTCTTATGTTGGAAATCTTCGGAGTATGC
Source organism: Paenibacillus sp. LjRoot56 (assembly GCF_964253335.1). NCBI lineage: Bacteria > Bacillati > Bacillota > Bacilli > Caryophanales > Paenibacillaceae > Paenibacillus > Paenibacillus sp. LjRoot56. The sequence continues at coordinate 669,531 of NZ_CAXURV020000001.1, read as the reverse complement.
GGGCGGGACAACGCTATGGATCTTCTCCAATAACCGCAGTTGATGCTCGTTGCCGTATGAGGTTGAGATGCTGCGTAGGGCGGTAACGATGTCTGCAAGCTCATCGTTGGTAAGTACATTATGATCCAAGCGGTAACCTTCCATCAGTCCAATGCCACCATTCGTTCCCTGATAGGTGACGATGGGGATACCAGCCCCATTAATGACTTCAATATCTCGATATATCGTTCGTACGGATACCTCGAACCGCTCCGCGAGTTCCTTGGCTTGCACCAATCGGCGGTTCAGAAGCAGAATAATTATGGATAAGAGCCTTTCCAGCTTCACAGTATGTACCCCCATCACAAAAAATATGCAAGAAGTTTGTTTCAATCGTATTGTCTCATAGGAACATACCTCTGTGAATGATTATCTACCCTAGGAATTCTTGTTTACAATCTGTTGACCCGTAACCGCTGCTCCGAAGCATCGCAAAAAGGCGTACAGTGATATCACACTGTACGCCAATCTCCCGTCCCGCGCGGTCTTTTCGCGCTATTCCTCTTCACCCGTCGCTATCGGGTTATCTGCCCACGAAATCCAGTCGCTCCAGCTTCCGCTGTAGAGCTTCACGTTGTCGAAGCCCGCTTCACTAAGCCCCAGCACGTTCGGGCACGCCGTAACGCCCGAGCCGCAATAGACGATGATTTCATCAGCGTCACGCAGTGCGGCAAAGTGCTGCTCCTGCTCCGCAGCAGACAACCAAGCGCCGTTCTCGCCGAGAACGCCTTTCCAGAAGAAGTTGCGCGCGCCTGGGATGTGGCCAGCCACCGCATCGATCGGCTCTTCCAAGCCGAGGTAGCGGCGCTCCTCGCGCGAATCAACCAGCACGGTGCCTGGGCGACCGAGCTTGTCCTTCACTTCATCCATGCTCGCCAGCATGGAGCGGTGCACCTTCGGTGAGAAGGTGCGCGGGAATATAGCAGGCACTTCAGCCGTGACCGGGTACCCCGCGGATTTCCACGCGGTGTACCCTTGATCCAATACGTATACCTCGGAGTGGCCGAGGAATTTCAGCATCCACCACAAACGGGATGCCATAGCTCCGCCTTGATCGTCGTAAGCAACGACGGTCTTCGTGCCGTCAATGCCGAGACTGCCGACGAGGATCGAGAATGCACCGAGATCCGGAAGCGGATGACGTCCGCCGTGCGCCATAAGGGCACCGGATAGGTCCTTCTCCAAGTCGACATACACCGCTCCCTCAATATGATCCTGCTCATACTGTTCACGGCCTGATTCAGGCTTACCAAGTGCAAAACGACAATCCGCGATGACGATATTCGCATCCCCCAATTGCCCAAGCAACCATGACTGACTTACGATATTTTCCACGGTTTCTGCCACCTTCCCCTACCTACAGTTAATCTCCCATCCCACTTGTGGGATTAGCGGAGTACGATTGCCAATTACTTCGATCTCCACCCATTTTATCGTAAAAAGCTTGCGCGCGTAAGTTATCTGGCGCAGTTGTCCAGGTTAAATTTGCATAACCGTGTCTGGCTGAGTACCCTTTGCAAGCAGCGAAAAGCTTTGCCGCCGCACCCTGTCCACGCTCAGCTTCAACAACGTACAAATCGTTCATCACCGCAATTTTGGAGGCACGCAGCGTGCTAAAGGTGAAATATAACGTCGCAAAGCCGACTAATGTCCCCTCCTCCGTTTCAGCAACAAATTGAATGCCAATTTTCTGTTCGAGCAATTCATGAATCAAAGCGTTCAGCTTCTCATCCTCCGGTTGTCGGTACTGATAGAAATCCACAATATAAGCGAGCATTAAAGTTTTGAGCTGGGGGATATCGGACATAACGGCTTCACGAATGGTCACTTGTGTCATCACGGGTGCCCTCCTTAATCTTCATATGGTATGGTATAAATAAAAGTAATGTCATTTTAGTCATTAGAACAATGGACAATAAATATCGAAAAAATGATAATCGTGCATCACTTTAGTGGTACTTCAAAATTAACATAAGCACTCACAAATGTCTTATCCCATCTAAAATCGAGGCATCTCCTCAAATAAGACCACGAAACATGCTTACTCGCTGCATAACTTTACTTTCAGCGTGCATTAACCAAAAATAAGACAAGATAGCTTGCTTAAGCACGCATAACAAGGGCTATTTGAAGAAATAAGCCCTCTCAGATGTCTTATCCGTCATCTTGCACTGCATAATGGCACCCAAACAGGGTTCCGCATATAGGCATTCATAGTTTACCAAATGAAACATCAAATTCTTACCTATAGAAAGGTTGCCCCATATATGCCTCAACCTATTACCATAACTTTACCTTGGCGCGTGGTTCCGCTAACGGAATCGGCTTGTCAGGAGCTGTGCACGTGGAGCTATCCGGCTCCCTACGACATTTACAACTGGCCGTCCTGGGCCACGATGCTCGACAACCAAGCTGAATTCGCTGATCCACAAATAAGGGATGAACAATATCGCGGTGTTGTCGATGAATCGGATGCATTACAAGGGTTTGTTCAGTATTTCCCAATCGTTGGCGTTACCCGGCTAGGCCTAGGACTTAAACCGGATCAATGTGGCGGACTTGGCACGCAATTCGTTCAACTCCTTGTGGCAGAAGCCCAACAAAGAACCCCCGAGCAAGAAATCGACCTCGAGGTACTCGTCTGGAACGAGCGAGCTATTCGCACCTACCAGCGTGCTGGTTTCACGATTACGGATACATACGAGAAGTGGACGCCAACCGGAACAGCTGAGTTCCACTGTATGGTCTATACAGGTCCGACTATCCTCTTAGCGCGTTAACTCCACAAACGCCTGATCAAACTTCGCAGCAGTCGAGAAATCCAGCTCGGTCAAACCACCAGCACTCCACGAGGTCAGGCGTAACGTCACCATTTTATAATCAATGGCGATCATGGGATGGTGGTTAACAGCCTCGGAAATTCTGGCAACTTCATTTACGAAAGTGATTCCCTGTAGAAAAGAAGTAAACCGATACTTCCGCACGATCCACTTGCTTTCCTCAGCTTCAAGGCTCCACGTTCCCAACGTGGACAACCGCTCATCCACAGTTACTCTCTCTAGCTTCACTCTCAGCAACACCCTCCGCATTCTCATTGCCTGCTCTCGTTCAACGACGCCTACTGGGGATGCGTATTCTGGGATTGTGATTGGATCACCGCATGTAATTGTGGGGATAATTGGGTACCTGCCCCTTACTCGTAATCATAGGCAACCACGCCCATATCACTCTCACCCGCATACGTCCGAAGAAGCTCTAGGAATGGCTTCCCGTAGTTGCGGTATTTCACCTCACCGACCCCTTTGATGCGCAGCATCGCGGCTTCCGTAGTCGGACAACTCTCACTCATCTCACGCAGCGTACTGTCGGCGAAAATAATATAAGGCGGCACCTTCTCACGCGCAGCCATTTCACGACGCAGCAATCGCAGCTGCTCGAACAATGTATTGTCCATCGCGGCGACAGCGCGAACGGGTTCCCTCCGCACCTTTTGATTCACGGGCAGCTTGCCCTGAAGCACTTCCGCAGCAGGCTGCATCAAACGAACAACCGGATATTGACCCTCGGACAATTGCAAGAAACCTTCCGAAATAAGCACATTGATCAATTCAGCGATCTCTTTTTCGGGCAAATTGCTCATAATTCCGTGTGTCGGCAAGCGATCAAATCGATAGTCCATGATCTTCTTCGCCTTAGAGCCTTTAAGCACCGAAGCAACCATCGAAATCCCGAAGCGCTCGTTCATGCGGCGGATACAGGAGAAGATCTTTTGCGCCTCGACCGTAATGTCGACGGTGTCTCGATCGTCCTTGCAGGAGCTGCAGTTCCCGCAGGTGTCCTTAATATTTTGCTCATCAAAATAATGTAAAATAGCATTCCGCAAACAGCGCGGCGAATAACAGTAGTCGATCATCGTTTGGAGCTTCTTGTATTCGTTCGCTTTGCGCTCAGGCGAGAGCTGGTTCTGCTCGATCAGGAACTTCTGTGTCATAATATCCTGCGCACTGAACAGCAGAATACACTCGCTCGGCTCACCATCACGACCCGCACGGCCGGCTTCCTGGTAATAAGCTTCCATATTTTTCGGCATATTGTAGTGAATCACGTAACGGACGTTGGATTTATCAATCCCCATCCCGAAAGCATTCGTCGCGATCATCACGCGAATATCATCGTAGAGAAACGCCTCCTGCATATAGGAGCGCTCATCATCAGACATGCCAGCATGATACTTGCCTGCGGCGAAGCCTTTTTTGCGCAACGTCTCGTACAAATCCTCAACATCCTTACGCGTCGCAGCGTAGATAATGCCAGGCTGATGCGTATGTTCCTTCACATAGTTCTGTATGTAATCCCGCTTTTTCTCACCACGAAGAATGGTTAGCTCCAAATTGTCACGCGAGAATCCGTTGATGAAAATCCCTGCGGTATCCAGCTCCAACAATCGGGCAATATCCGCTGTCACTTCCGCGGTAGCCGTTGCAGTAAACGCCGCCACGATAGGTCGATTCGGCAGCCCCCGAATGAACGGTGCAATCGAGACGTAGCTCGGACGGAAATCATGCCCCCACTGCGAGACACAGTGCGCCTCGTCAATCGCAACCAAAGGCAGGTTCAACGCCGCCATCCGGGCACGAAACCGTTCCGACTCTAGACGCTCAGGTGCAATATAAAGCAACTTATATTTGCCCTGCATAGCCCCCTGCATGCGCTGTTCCACTTCTCTAGCTTCCAACGTACTATTAATGAACGTGGCAGGAACTCCAAGAGCGCCAAGCGCATCCACCTGATCCTTCATCAAAGAGATAAGAGGGGAAATGACTAACGTCACTCCCTCCATCAGCAAGGCTGGCACTTGATAGCAGATCGATTTCCCGCCACCTGTCGGCATGATGCCCAGCGTATCTTTCCCTTCGAGAAGGTTCGTAATTATATTTTTCTGGCCTTCCCGGAACTCCGGATACCCGTAAACCTGTTGTAGAACCTTTCTTGCGCCATCCAACATAGCTTGTTTACACCTTTCTATCGTACAGTTCTGCCTGTTTTACACCAAATAAATAACGGATACCAACTTCTCACCATCATGCACCTTGAGCACGTGATTACCCGCATCATGCCTAACTGAGCCTGCTCCAACCTGCATCACAGGTGTACTGCCTAGTCCGTAGAATATATCGTCAGCCAGCGTACGCAGGCACTCTTCCTGTTCATGTGCGTCTAGCTCCTGCCAGTCTTCTGCATTCATCTCCAGCAGCTCATAAAAACCATTCACCATTTCGATCCCACGTACAAAATCAGTAACAATATCCTTATATTCACGACCAAATTTAATACCCACTCGCGCAGTCTCCCTTCAAGAAGCATTTCATCTAGCTTCACTTTATCATATTCTAGGTAAGAATGCAGGGTTAACCCCTTTCGGCACGGATTAAAAATATCACCTTTGGCATAAACTGTGGAAATGGGCAATTTCGGAAAAAATCTGTTACTATGGAAGAAGGAATGCGCCGCTCGGAGGGTAGGAACGATCACATGTTGAAACTTCAAATTCCCAAAAATCGAATGAACTACCTCATCAAGCAAATCCCGCTTCACTTTGACGCCATCCGTCTGGAGCAAGGCTGGGAGTATTATCATAAAGGTCGCGTGACCGAGGTTGATCTCAAAGGGCTTAGTGTTCTGGCCACCGTCACAAGCAAACAAGTCCATAAGGTAGAAGTTCATTTAGAAAATTTCGCTGCGAGTACCTGCACTTGTTCTTTTGAGGGCTTCTGTCAGCATATCGGTGCTACGTTTTTTAGCCTATACGCCGCCTATGGTCGTGCAGAGCTTGTCCTACAGCAGCTAAAGCAGCAAATCCATACACGGAAGAAGCCAGCCCGAAGTGCTGCAGCTTCCGTTATACAAGAACGCAAAGCGGCCGCACAGGCGAATGTGCCTTTGGAAGAGAGTATGCCTAGTGATTGGCATCGTTTTTTTGAGGGTAAGTTTCATGGCTTCTCCATCTCGCATCAACATTCCATAGAAACCTTCTATGAGTCCGCCTTGGAGTCGTTGCCGCCTTATGCTGCCAATTGGCGCGATACGACGCGCGAACTCTACATGTTCCACATCGTGCTGTTCATGATGCGGAAGATCGAACAATTTTATCAAGAAACGAAGAGTTCTTACCTCAGCTACTATCATGAAAATGGATGCAAAATTTCCGCCAAAAACTGTGAAGATAAGCTTGTCGAATTCGTCGATCGAATCGATGTGAATCGCTCTTTCCTTGCGGAGCCTAAGATTTGGTTATCCACGATGAAAATGGTCGGAGAATCCGCCCTGCAAGGCAAAGACAGTCCCGTTGATTGGCTGTTCGTGTATCGTTTCATCTGGTGGAAACTGACCGATCAACCTAGTGCACAGAAAGAGGAAATCGCACGTCTCGACGGTCTTTTGGCCAAGAAGGAACTGCTTCCGAAGAAAAAGGATACGTTACTTGCGGCTAGAGCGCATTTTGATATTATGCAGGGGCATACCGAGCAAGCCTTCGAACGGCTTGGGCAGCTCGCTCAACCGCATGCGAAGGATTTCTTCCTTTATTTAAATAAATTTGCGAGCGATGGACAGTGGGATCACATGTTGGTCTGGCTGCGCTGGCTGTTCCCTTCGATAACGAATGCGAATCATGATGATTTCCGCACGTTCTGCCAATATTGGCTGGATACGACGAAGCATCTGGCTAACGATAGCGAGTGGGTACAGGTGATGGAGTCCTTACTCCCACGTTCCTACTACTATTACACCGCGTATTTGCTGCAAACGAAACGGTACCGTCAGTGGGTCGATTTGCAACTGGCGAATCGGATTTCCCCCTTGAATTTATATGGGATGGAGCTTAAAGCGATCGAAGAGCACGACTCGGCGCTGCTCCTTCCGCTCTATCATCAAGCAGCCGAACGGGCTGTTCTGGAGAAAAATAGGGCTTCTTACAAGACGGCAGTCCGCCTGTTGAAGAAGCTGCATAGCATTTATAAACACATCGGCCAGGATGACCGCTGGGAGCACTATATTTACCGCTTAGCGGATAAGTTCTCGCGTTTGCGTGCTTTCCAAGAAGAGCTCAAGAAAGGAAAATGGATTCGATGATCGAAACCAGCGCGCTGACCGTTCACGTTAGTTCCTTACCTAACGGGTCATTATTTCTATGGGGTTCCCGTGAAAACGGTGGTATTTGGGATGCTCTTGATTTAAAACATATGCTATTCGCCTGGCATCGCGCCTCCTTCTTCGGCACCTTCATGGAACCGAGTGAATGGCAGAACCGGGAAGGCATCGAATTGCAGCCGCTTGAAGCGCTTGATTATTTCAGCGAACCGCAGCCTGTTCAGCACTTACAATTGAAGTGGCATGCTTCTTCCGCTGATGTGATTGCGCTGGCTCCTGCTATTCGCGAGTCGCTTGCGACAGGCCGCTTCATGCCAGACTATGAGAAATGGAAGTCCGGCGAGATCGGTTGGAAGCTGCAGCTGCCAGAGGAGCTGCAGTTGTTAGAAACACCAGCGATCTCACGCTGGATTCATGCGCTGATCCCGGAATGGGTCGATGCCGACGGGATCATGAAAGACAATTTACGCAAGCTGGAAGCTGCGTATCCGTTAATGCGGCGCGGCGATGTCAGCGCCGAGGTTTGGCTGGACGAGGAAGACTGGCTCGTCAGCATTGGTTGGCGTCAGGACCGGACGCCGATGCGCACGTGCCTGCAGCTCGTGGAGCCAGACCTGGCGCACGCCGCTGGCTGGCAGCTGCGCGTGCTGCTGCAGGACCGGCTGGCGCCGGAGGTGCTGCGCACCGTAACGACCATCGGCGAGCCGGTCGCAGGGGAACAGCCACTGCCGGAGGCGTGGCTGCCTGAACTGGGCCGTGTCGAGCGCGACACGGCGAAGTGGGTGCGCATCCTGCCGTGGCTGGATGCGGGCGAGGGCGTCCTCCGTCAGACGGTGACGGAGGAGGAAGCTTGGCGCTTCCTCGCAGAGGGAAGCGTAAGGCTTGTTGAGTCAGGAACAAGCGTGTTCCTGCCAGCATGGTGGGATCGCATCCGCAAGATGCGACCGAAGCTGCGCGCGAAGATCAAGTCTTCCGTCGGTTCTGGACGGGAGACGATGTTCGGGCTGACCCAGCTGATGCAGTTCGACTGGAAGCTGGCTGTTGGGGATTTGGAGCTGACGGAGGAGGAATTCCGTCTGTTGTTAGAGGAGAAGCGCAAGCTGATCCAGATTCGGGGCAACTGGATTCAGCTCGACCCCAAATTCATGGCACAGGTCGAGCAGATTATGAAGCAGGTGCACAAGAAGCAAGGACTTTCGTTCCGCGATGTGCTGGAGCTGCATTTTGCCGGTGACGCAGGCGGCTTGCTGCCGGCTGAGGATGATCCTGACGCGATGCGCTATCTCGACATGGAGGTTGAGCTGAATGAACAGCTGCGCCACATGATTGACCAGCTGACCCAAACCTCGGCGATTCCGACAATTGAGCCGCCGCCTAGCTTTCATGGCTCACTTCGCCACTATCAAGTGGACGGCATCTCTTGGCTGTTGTTCTTACGTAGATTCGGCCTTGGCGGCTGCTTAGCCGATGACATGGGTCTCGGGAAAACGATCCAATGGATTACGTACTTGCTCACAGTCAAAGAGACCGAGCAGCCAGATACACCATCGTTACTCGTTTGTCCGACCTCGGTGCTGGGCAACTGGCAGATGGAGTTGAAACGATTCGCGCCTTCCTTGCGCGTCCATCTTCACTATGGACCACAGCGGTTAAAAGGTCCTGCCTTTGGTGAGAAAATCGTTGGCAAATACGATCTCGTCTTAACGTCTTACACGCTTTCCCATTTGGATGAGAGTGAGCTTGGCGCTATTGCTTGGAACTCGATCTGTTTGGACGAAGCTCAAAATATCAAGAACGCTTATACCAAGCAAGCTACGGCGATTCGCCGCTTGAATGGGTTCCATCGCATCGCTTTAACGGGAACGCCGATCGAGAATCGTCTGACCGAGCTATGGTCGATCTTCGACTTCGCGAATCCTGGCTACCTCGGCACCGTTCGCGAGTTCACGACTCGCTATGTGAATGCCATCGAGAAGACGCGCGATGAAGCGACGATCGGCAAAGTTCAGAAGCTGATCCGCCCATTCCTCCTGCGGCGCGAGAAGAAGGATCCGGCGATCCAGCTGGACCTGCCAGAGAAGAACGAGTCCAAAACGTTCATCTCGCTCACAGCGGAGCAAGGCTCGTTGTACGAGAACTACATCCAGGATATGTTCGATCGCCTGGATAAGCTTTCTGCGATGGAGCGGCGTGGCCTCATCCTCGCTGCGTTGACGAAGCTCAAGCAAGTGTGTAACCACCCGGCTTTGCTGCTTAAGGAAGGGCTTGGCACCCCGTGGAGCGGACGCTCCAACAAGCTGGAGCGCTTGCTCGAGATGGTGCAGGAGTTGCGTCAAGAGGGCGACAAATGCTTGATCTTCACGCAATTTGTCGAGACCGGCAACCTGCTGCAGCATGTGCTTCAGCAGGAGCTCGGCGAAAAAGTGCTGTTCCTGCACGGCGGAACATCCAAGAATGGGCGCGATGAAATGATCGCGCACTTTCAAGACAATGATGACCAGCCGGTCGACGAGCAGCGAAATGTGTTCATTCTTTCGCTGAAGGCCGGCGGTATTGGGCTCAACCTGACGGCGGCGAATCATGTGTTCCACTACGATCGCTGGTGGAACCCCGCCGTCGAGAATCAGGCGACGGACCGCGCCTTCCGGATCGGCCAGACGCGACATGTGCAGGTGCACAAGTTCGTGACGCTCGGCACGCTGGAGGAGCGCATCGACGAGATGATCGAGCGCAAGCTCGGCCTTAGCCAGCAAATTGTGGGCTCCGGTGAGAACTGGATCACCGAGCTGTCTACCGACGAGCTGCGCGATTTGTTCTCGCTCCGCCGCGAGTGGGTGGAGGCGTAACAGCTAAAAGAGGCAGCCTGAGACGTAGTAAAGTCTTTGGCTGCCTCTTTTTTTAGTTTAGAACCATCCTCATTTCGAGTTATAGATAACGTTATGCTATCATCCTATACCTTAAGTAAATTCGGAATATATCCGAATAACGTTATGGCACAGCGCTATTTGAAGTTGGGATGAAATCTGGCTCTTCCATAGTATAGTTACTACAAGATACTAGATTTAAACACAAAAGAGGTTATCCCAAGCTTCACCTGGGATAACCTCTTTTGTGCTCCATGCGTATCCGTCGTTCCGTCCCGCTCTATCTCTCTAGCAACCTACTACACGATCTCAGCTACTCTTCTTACACGTCCTCCCAGTACGAGTCACTTTTCACTATTAACCTTCTACCATCCACACTACCTCTTCAGCCAACAAGCTTATCCACGGAGTTAACTCTATACACGCCAGCTATCGCGAATGTAAAGGGGTGTTGCTCAGATCAACAAATCCAAGAACAAATAATACCCCTCACCCATCGCACATGAGTACGTCTGAATCTGACGCGAGGTATCCAAGTCGGTATAGGCTTGGGAGAGAATGCCTTGCTTTTGCAAATTCATCATCAGAATGTTAGAGATGAAATAGGGCCGCCACGTCCAGTTCGCTTGACGATAGCTCTCGTCTTTGCCCCACCCATCTTCGGAACGCGTGTAGTTAGAGGAAATCTGGTAGCCATCCCCCTGACAGATGTACATACGGATGCAATTGTCCGTAACGTTACCGATGGTTTGCTCGATTACCGCATCAGCCTCCTCTGCATTCGAGATGTGAACGGAGGCGTTGATTAACGCATCCAGCCTTTGATGTACACTCAGCAGGTGATGGTATCGCCTAAATTCATCCTGTCCGAACGATTTAATTTCCTCTTCCAGCATGGCTTTGTAGGCATCTGGACGCTGCAGGTCTGGCTCTGCTTTTGAGAATAAAAAGCCTTGCACATATCTAGCCCCAACCTGTAAAGCGCTGCGCAACTCCTGCTTCGTTTCGACGCCTTCAACGAGTAGGGAAGCACCAATCTGAGCAGAAACGATGGAGAATGACTGCATAACTGCCTTGTAGCCGTCGTGGACGATACTCTTTTTCAAAATATTCAGGTCAACCTTCAAGATCTTCGGCTGCAAGCTCGCAATGCGATCGAAATTACTAAACCCGCTTCCCACATCATCAATAGCGATCGTACATCCGAATTCACGATATAATTCAACAATCCACGTCAGTTCCTGGAGCTTGCCCGTAAATTCCTCCTCGGTGATTTCAATGACGATCCGCGAGGGATTAATCTTGTATTTTTTTAACAATTCAATCGTTGGTAAGATTCCTGTTCGTTTGTAGGTTCTATAAATCCAAGAGGGCTTTAGGTTGATAAACAGTTCGCTCTCGTCCGATGCAGCAGCTATTCGTTCTATGGCCTGCTCTCTTAAATGGCGATCGATCATAAGCTGCATGTCCTCAGACATATCAGGGTCCTTGAAAAAGGGGCCTAAGCTCTCCACACCACTCTCACGAACCCATCTACCTAGTGTTTCATACCCTATTATTCGTTGACTCTGCAAAGAGATAATCGGTTGAAAATAGGGACGTACTTCGTGACGCGGCGGAATCTTGATGTTTTTCACCTGCACAGTGCGCCTCCTTCTTAGAAAATTTTCCATGTCATATGACTTGACATCCTATATCGTTGTTGACTCATATTTTAAACGACATCGCCCTTTTCCGCAATCTCCCATGGAAGAAAACATAACATTATCAGATTTTAGAGGAATTTGTTGATGTTTGTCGAATTTCTAAGTGATCTTTTATTCTATTAGAAGTTAGGTGACCGATTGGAATGAAAACCTTCACGAGATCGCGGATCTCCATGCTATATGTTATTTTAATAGTCCTTTTACTAGCATTCGTCAGTGTATCCAACTACATGGCTTCTCGAAATATGGAGAGAGAAAACAATGCGATTGTCAATCAGGCGATTCCGATTCTAACGACGGCCAATAGTTTATTGACCAGCTTAATCAATCAGGAGACGGGGCTCCGCGGTTACCAACTAGGTGGTGGAAATGAACAATTTCTTGAACCTTATACCACCGGAAGAGAGCAGGTCACCATGGATTTAAACACGCTTTCGACCTACGACAAGAAATATCCAACCCTACAACTTATTATTGATACCCAGGCAATACCAGCCATTACCAATTTGCAAAAGTACTATGATACGACTTTAGAATTATTCCGTGCAGGTAAAATTGAAGAAGCGAAAGCCCGTGTCACTGGCGGCAAAACGCTAATGGATCGCTATCGTGTCATTCATACGAGTATTGAAAAAAATATTGGGCAGATCACGTCTACAGCCTATGAGGCTTCTCAGCGAGCGGGTCAAACCTCCCGTTTGATCACCATTGTCGGCTTCATAATCGCTCTTCTTGCAGGAGCTATGTCCATTATCATCTCCTTACGCTCCTACCAAGCGGAGAAAGAACTGCGCAAGAGCGAGGAAACTTACCGCTATATGGCCGAGAGTCTGGAATCACAGAACGAGGAAATTATTGCCCAACAAGAGGAACAACAGATTACGCTGGCTAAGCTGTCTGAGCGCGAACGGGATTTGGAACTCATCTCCTCGTACCAAGAGAAGCTCACTGGCTATGTGAAATTAACCGATTTCTTGAAACATACGCTCCCTGCGTTATTAAATTCGCTTGCGCAGGATGCCGCCTTAGTTGTCCTCGAGGATCGCTCAGAGAATGGTGATAGTTCCTACGAAGTTATTCATTCCATTGGGTATCCCAAGGGACATATTCAAACTTCTCGCAGCGAGCTCTTCGGCCCAGCCAGACGTGTATTCGATGAGGGTGTTTCGATCACACATACTCGTGACGTGACAGGCAATGAGCAAGGTGTCCATAATGGTATGACACGAGCCATCGATCATTACATTCCGCTCACGGATGACAAGCAAGAAGTCATTGGTTTTCTATTATTGACGAGTTACCAAAGCTCGCTCTATCAAGAAGATAATCAACGTCTAACCAAAGGTTTAGTTCGTCAATTCGGACTCGCGTTCTATGCGCAGGTCGTGAATGATGAGAAGCTGCAACAGGCAGAAAGCCTAGCCTTGTTGAACGATCAACTCACGGCAGAGAAATTGCTTTTAGAAGGTCAGCATGACCTTATTCAAAATATTCTAGAGTCCGCCCACGAGGGTATGATGATGTGTGATTCAGAGGGTACGATTCTCTTTTCCAATCATCGGATGAGTCAATATTTCGGGCTAAATGAACGGATCGGCCAGAACCTTGTTAGCTGCAGCTATGAGATTGGGGCCAAATCGGCTAGTTTCCATGGGGTAGCAGCTTCCATTGAAGCTTTGATTGATCGCTCGCTGTCTCATTTGACGCAGCGCTTCAGCTTCCAGCAGGACGAGCAGCTCCAACATGCGGAGCTCTACGCTACCGTTGTTAGCGAAGGCACTGAGCAACAAGGCTACCTCTTCGTTTTCCGTGACCGTACGGAAGAAGAACGCGTGGATGAAATGAAGAATGAATTCATCTCCATTGTTTCACATGAGCTGCGGACTCCGCTGGCCAGTGTGCTTGGATTTATCGAAATTTTACTGCATCGCGACCTGCCGCAAGAGAAGCAGAAACGTTACATGGAAACCATTTATAACGAAGCCCAGCGCCTGTCGAATTTAATCAATGACTTCTTAGATCTACAGCGGATGGAGTCCGGTCGTCAATCGTACAACTTCGCCCCGATTCATTTGCAGTCTCTCGTCACCGAGATTGCAGAGCAATGGCAAGATAAACAGCTGCATCAGATCGTCATTCACCAGCAAGAGCCCGAGCTTTGGGTACGGGCAGATGTTGATCGTATTCGCCAAGTCTTTGATAACCTCATTAGCAATGCTATTAAATACTCGCCGGCAGCTGATCACATCGACATTCACTTGTTGACACATGACGGTAAAGTTACCATTGCCATTCAAGATTATGGTCTCGGTATACCTTTGGAAGCAAATGAGCATATGTTCTCGAAATTTTTCCGTGTCGACAACTCCGACCGTCGTCAGATTGGCGGCACAGGCCTCGGACTCGCCATTGTGAAAGAAATCATCGAGGGCCATGGCGGGAACATCTCCTATTCGTCTGAAATGGGGCATGGCACCACGTTCCGTATTGAACTGGACCAGTATGAAATTTCCGGCCTAGACGGAAAAATTGTTATTTTCGAAGACGATGATAACTTGGCCAAATTAATTCAAGTCGCTCTAAATAAGCTGAGTCTACCTTCCATCCAACTGCGTTCCGCTGAGGAAGGCATGATCGCATTGCGTCGCTGTAAGGGTGAAGGTCCTGTTCTGTTTATCGTAGACATCCATCTAGAAGGCGAGAAAACAGGCTGGGATTTCATCGCAGACTTGTACAAGCATCCCGTGCATGCGCAAACGCCAGTCATTGTTTCAACAGCGCTCGATCCGCCTCATGATTATCATGAGAAAGAGATTGAGAAATATCTGAAGAAGCCATTCACGATGGAACGACTCGTGCAGGTAGCGAAACGCCTGCTCGACAATAAAAGCAGCCTAGCTTACGTTTTCCCAGCTCAAAACAAAGAAACCCTCTCCACCACCCTAGAACGCAACGGCATTAACGTGCTCAAAATGCAAGAGAATCAGGACATGATTGAGGTTGATCTCATTCGGCCTCCGTCGGACAAGTAACCGTTTATTGATCTCTCCTACCTATTTTAGGTGGGGGAGATTTTTAATATTATTGTAAAGAAGAGGGATTTCCCTACAGAATCGCCAATATAATAGAAAAATAGAGATAAGTGAAGAGAAAGGGCGTGCTCTTATGGCAAAACTTGAATCCGCTTCCAATCCAGTGCGTGGACGTAGTGTTTGGGCGTTATTTTTCTCCCTGCCTATTTTCGCATGGGCGATGTACGATTTTGCAAATACCATTTTTTCTTCTAATATCGTAACTGTGTTCTATCCTTTTTACTTAAAAGAAACCTTAGGGAGCAGCGAGGAAATGAACCAGATTGCAAGTACGTTTATCACATACTCCAATGCGTTATCCAGCTTCTTCTTAGTGCTCCTATCTCCCTTATTCGGTGTTTGGATTGATCGTACGGGCAAAAAGAAAGCCTATCTCGTCCCCTTCACACTGGTCGCGATCATCGCAACATTTCTAATGGGGGCATCGGCCGTATGGGATACCAATAAAGAGTGGCTCGGCCTCAATACATCGATTCTCGGTGTTATTTTATTTTTCATGGTCGCCAAATTTTTCTATAACTCCAGCTTAGTGTTCTATGACTCCATGATTTCTGATCTGGGCAATGAACGCGAGATTCCTTTGATCTCCGGATTTGGTGTAGCCGTCGGTTATGTAGGTACGCTCGTGGGACTTGTTGCTTTCTTATTCGTGCATGATAATCACTTCGAAAGTACATTCATCCCAAGTGCGGTCATGTTCCTCATCTTTTCACTGCCGATCATGTTCTTGTATAAAGAGAAGCGGCAAAGGCCAGTGGCTAGCCATAAATCGTTACTTAGCGGCTATCGCGAGATCTGGACGACATTCAAAGATGCTCGGAAGTACCAAGCAGCTTTCACGTTCATGATCGCTTATTTCTTCTTCAACGATGCCATTGCCACAGCGATTGCGGTTATGGCCATATATGCGAATACCGTCATGGGCTTCTCGACGGGGCAATTCATTCTACTTTATCTTGTATCTACGGTGTCTAGCGTGATCGGGTCCTACCTATTCGGTTATGTGACGCGCAGTATTGGACCTAAGAAAGCAGTAACCATTGTCGCTATAATCCTCATTGTGGCCATCTCCCTCGCTTCCTTAGCAACAAGCCAAAGCATCTTTTGGGTAGCAGGCAGCTTGTACGGTGTCTCTATGGGTGCGATGTGGGTGACCTCTCGTACATTGATCGTGCAGTTAACACCGGAAGAAAAACGCGGTCAATTCTTCGGCCTATTCGCCTTCTCTGGGAAGGTCTCTTCCATTGTTGGACCCCTACTTTATGGCTCCATCACATGGGCAATGGCCTCTACTGGCAACTTAGCGAGTCGAGTGGCACTTGGCTCCTTACTGGTCCTAGTCATCATCGGGCTCATCGTCCACATGCGAGTTCCGCAAAAATTGCAAAATCCCGCTTAATTCATGTACAATTACTTCTAACATGAGGGATCAGACACAGCAAACACTAGAGCATTAAAGGCTTTAGTGTTTTTTTGTAAACATCCATTGGTTGCCACACTACACTTCCTAGTCAGACACAATCTATCGTACAGGCATTCTCATCAGAGAGAGGGGATATGGTAATGGCTTTACGGTACAAACGAGTCCTCATTAAACTTAGTGGCGGTGCTGTAGCAGGTGACAGCTCCTTCGGATTTGACCCCACACAGCTAGATCATATCGCCAATGAAATTATGACCGTCGTGAATTTAGGCGTGGAAGTGTGTCTTGTGATTGGTGGAGGTAATATTTTCCGCGGCAATATGGGCGAAAGCTGGGGTATCGAGAAAGCGGAAGCTGATAATATCGGCACACTTGCAACAGTCATCAACAGTTTGATGCTGCGCGGTGTGTTGAAAGCGAAGACGGAGGCCGAGGTACGTGTTATGACGGCCATTCCTATCGCATCTGTGGCGGAGCCCTTCATCCGTTTACGAGCCATTCATCACTTGGAAAAAGGGTACATCGTCATTTTCGCCGGCGGAAATGGGCAGCCTTTCGTTACGACGGATTATCCGTCCGTGCAGCGTGCGATCGAAGTCAATTGCGATGCTATTCTCGTGGCCAAACAAGGCGTGGACGGTGTTTTCGACAAAGACCCGAAGCACCATCAGGAGGCGCTCCAGTACAAATCTCTCCATTACAACGATGTGATTCAGCACAATTTGAAGGTGATGGATCAATCTGCTTTTATTCTAGCGCGGGACTACCATGTACCGATTCATGTGTTCAATTTCGACAAGCCTGGCTCGATGAAGGACATCTGTGCGGGGCTGAATACGGGGACGATTATTAGCGCGTCATCTGAACTCATTTATCATTGATAGATTTAATTCAACTCACACCATGACGCCATAACACCCTCATACCACCTCACTTTCGCGGCTTTAACTGTATAAACTACAGCTAAGTCTGCTACTTTTCTCGCATCGGATAAAACAACTGGATTTCCTCCAGTTAATTTGATCCTTTTCGCTAAAACGGCGGATTCGGGGGATTTTAACTGTACATTTTCCAGCTAATCGTCCAATTCGGGCTAAATCGGCGAAAATAGATGGAGGTTTTCCAGTTATGCTCGGCAGGGCAGAGCGGTGGCGACGAGTGTGAACCTGCAAATAGCAAAAAAGGATAGGCAGCAGAAAGATCGCTGTTCTATCCTTTTGTTTTTAAGCGCGTAGAAGCACGTAATAGTCATTCGCATTTTTCGTTGCGAATCCACAGGATTCATAGAGGCCGAGCGCTTTCTCATTCTCTACCGACACTTCCAGTTTGATATGGTCTGTTTGATCTTTTTCTCTCAATGCTGTAATCGTTTGACTCAAAATCTGACGACCATACCCCTTACCCCTGGTTCCAGGCAACACGCAGAAACCATAAATAAATCCACTAACACCCGGCTCCACCATGGCACCAAGCTTTCCAATCGGCTCTTTGTTCTCACCTAGCTCCGCAATCCACGTCCGTTCCTTGTCACCCGTAATGGTCTGCATAACATACTCACGTGTGTCAGCTTCCGACATGTCGAAGCCTGACATATTCAACTTAACTAACAGCTCCGTATCGGAACTATCTGCTAAGCGAATGCTCAACTCTGTTGGCGTGGAGGCAGGTGGGATAACCTGCTCTTTCAGCTCCATCACATACTCCGAAAATGAATACTCCGCGCCCAGCTTGGTCAGAAAAGCCTTCCCGCTTTCCGAGCCACGCTCATTGATGAAAATAAGCTTAGGAACCTCTCTCTGGCTGCACACTTCCCTAGCCCTTTGAACAAGTTGCCTGAAAATCCCTCGGCGCCGCGCCTCTGGATGCACCATGCCGCTGATTTCCACCTCCGTAGATAAAAAGCTGTAAATAGCTAGGAAACCAACTATCCGGTCATTTTCATAATAAACGAAATCGTTCGTCACGCCAGCAGGGCGGCTGGATAAGGTGCTCCAGTTTAATTTAATGTCAATGCCTTCATGCTTGTTACATATCTCCCATAGCGCTCGAACTTCCTCTAACTCTTCAGGAGATAGTCCTGCTCTTGCATATATGCCTTGTTTCATATGTTGTCCTCCATTAGTCATCTCATTCATATGGACTTACCTGCTGTCATTATACATGTCTGAGCGCTGCCGTGGTAAGCTAATAAATCATTCTACATATTTTTTCGTGCAGCTGTGAACGGTATGCAGTAGCTATTCGTACTATCTATGATATCAGACAGAGAGGGTGTTCAATCACTTGGATGAGAATGAATTCATTCGTCGAGCCATGTTAGGCGACACCTCAGCTCTGTCTCAGCTTCTGCAGAAGCATTATGCATTTGTCTATAAATATTTAGTCAAAATCACGCTGAATCCCTCTCAAGCTGAGGATCTTACGCAAGAAACGATGGTCCGATGTATCGAAAAAATAAAGCTCTACAACGGGACTTCCAAGTTCTCATCCTGGTTAATCACCATCGCCACACGATTGATGATCGATCAGGGCAGACGTCGACTCTGGGAGCGCAAGTGGCAGGAGAAAGAGCAGCAGCAATCCTTACGCCAACTGCAATGGCAGACAGCACATCACACCGATGACGCTTGGCCAGAAGTGTTAGATGCCTTGGCCGACATGCCGCGTGAGAGTCGTATTCCGCTCATTCTCAAGCATTACTACGGATACACCTATGAAGAAATTGGCGGCATGCTCGCCATCGCGGAGGGCACCGTAAAATCTCGGGTGCACCATGCATTAAAACAATTACGGAAGGAGCTGAAGTAGATGGCTGATGAGTTGCACAAGCGGCGACAAGCAGAGATGCTTGGAGGAGAGGCGGCGAAGCAGGACGACGGAGAGCAGACGAGCGAGGAGCTGGCCGATGAAATAACCTCTCGCAAGCTGCGTGAAGGGCTGGATCTGATTGAGGCTGCAGTCCACGTGCCAACGCCGAGCGCCGCATGGTTTGATCAGCAAATTGCCGCCGCGAAGCTCCAACGGAAATCCAAACTGATGCGCGATCTAGTGATCCTATGGATCAGCGCGATGCTTTCGTTTTATGTATTATATCTTACGGTAACAGCTCAGCCGGTTGCCTTCCTCTCCATCCAAGCCGCGGCCATATTGGTTCCGTTAGCTTGGCTAATCCTAAGAAAGCAGGTGGACTCTCATGACACCAACTGAATCTAAATTCGATCAACTGCCCCTTTGGGCATGGATCGGTATTGCATTGATTTTACTCGTACAAAGCACATGGCTGTACATTGACTCCCGCAGGCGTGGCGCTCGCCACCCTTGGTTTTGGGGCATTTGGGGCATTGTTCAAGCCCCGGTTCCCACGATTGTTTATCTGTTCGCGGTGCGTAAGATTCACCGGAAATGAATGACGTACTACCGTTACGGTTGCCTTCCAGGGCAGCCTTTTTTTATTTCCAATTCAAAATCTATA
Source organism: Paenibacillus sp. LjRoot56 (assembly GCF_964253335.1). NCBI lineage: Bacteria > Bacillati > Bacillota > Bacilli > Caryophanales > Paenibacillaceae > Paenibacillus > Paenibacillus sp. LjRoot56. The sequence goes on along the minus strand of NZ_CAXURV020000001.1, from coordinate 649,786 downwards.
TTGACTTCCTTCGGTCCAGTGAGCTATGATTTGGTTGTTATTTTACTAACTTAGTAAATTAGTAATTTAGTAAATATCAATCGAAAGGACTGAAAACATTGTTAACCAATCGTTATGTACGTACCATTCTCCTGTCCCGTGTGCTCCTACAGCTCGGTATTTGGATCCGAAATTTCGCCATCCTCCTCTATATCTCGGATATTACCCATAATAATCCGCAGTATGTATCCTTGATTTCCGTTGTAGAGACAGCGCCTATTTTCATCTTCGCCTTCATTGGCGGTACATTCGCGGATCGTTGGCGCCCGAAGCTAACCATGGTTTGGTGTGATTTCATATCCGCCATTACCGTATTCATCGTGCTGCTTGCCGTACTCTCCGGCTCTTGGTACGCCTTGCTGGTGGGGACGTTTATTTCCGCGAGTTTATCGCAGTTCTCTCAACCGTCTGCCATGAAGCTCTACAAAAAGAATGTACCCGCGGATGGGCTCCAAGGTGTCATGGCCATGTCGCAATCCCTTGTAGCTATTTTCATGGTCTTGGGACCCGCCATCGGTACATTTATCTATCTGAAATATGGCATTGAGGCTTCGCTGATCCTCACGGGTGTGCTGTTCTTAGGCTCATCACTTGTGCTTACTTCCCTCCCTAAAGACGACAGAGAAGAAGTCTCCGCTGGGAGCACTAAGTTCTTAAAAGAGCTAACAGCCGGCCTGCGGTATGTGCAAACCAACCGTGCGCTACGAACGCTGAGCCTCACCTTCGGTGTCACGGGTTTAGCCGCAGGTCTAGTTCAACCACTCGCGATATTCATTGCTATTGAGAAATTAGGATTAAGCAAAGAGTCTCTCCAATGGTTCATGATGGCCAATGGGGCCGCTATGCTCATCGGCGGGATTGTTATTATGGGGATTGCGAAGAAGGTTAAACCGCAGTTTTTGCTTGCCACTGGTTTATTAGTCAGCGCCCTCTGCACGGTTGGCGTCGGATCTTCCACCCTCGTATCCGTGACATTGATCCTACAGATCGTAAGTGGCTTGTTCTATCCTTGTATCCATGTTGGTATTCAAACCCTGATTATGCGGAACACTGAGGGGCCGTTCATGGGGCGAGTTGGCGGAGCGATTACGCCGATTTTTCTGGGAATGATGCTAATAGGCATGGCTTTATCCGGTTATTTGAAGGATTCGACATCGTTGTTTACCGTCTATGCTTTGAGTGGATGTTTACTGTTCGCGGGGGTCGTGCTGCTTGGCCCGCTTCTTAAGAAAAAGCAAGCAAGTTCCAAGCAACAGGCAATGTAGGAAGTGTCGGCGGCATCCGTTTCGCCAGGTGTGACTGTGGTGGGTGCCACTAATGCACAGCAAATGTGGGAGACTGGTTGTATGGGGGAGCTCATTGTTGCTGGATTGCTAGTTGGCGATCGGGTGAGTAAGTGGTTGTTTTAGGTAGAGTAGCTTTGGTGGTGTATTAAATGGGTTGCCGTTACTTTCTACATCTGCGTTAAATCTGCTCCAAAGCGATTAGATGGATTTTCTCCAGCTAAATTCCTCGAAAAGAGCTCATTTCTTAAAATAACTGGATTTTCTCCAGCTAATTCGTCCCGTTCAGGGACTTCATGCGGATAATCGGAAAAATAGATGGAGCTTTTCCAGCTAATCATTGATATTAGTGAAATACTTGAAAAATAACTGGAGGTTTTCCAGCTATTTTTGACGGCGGAGGTGCGGAGTGCCAGAGATGAGGGTTGACGCGCAGCTGCCTAGTATCCAATCCCGCAGTTGCGCAATCGCATAGGCGGTAAAGTGCCTGCGAAGAGTCTGCCCATTCCTTGCACTCGCCCGCCACCACTCCTCCCATCACTTTACCCGCTTCCCTAGCACATACTCCTCCGGAGTTTGCCCTAGGATCGACTTGAAATCCTTAATAAAATGCGACTGATCGTGATAGCCAAGGTCCATCGAAAGCTTAGCCCAGTTGTGCGTGTCGTTTCCATCAGTTGTTTCCGCTGCGTTTTGGATGCGGGCGATCTTGATTACCCACTTCGGGCTGACACCGACATACTGGTCGAAGAGGCGCTGCAGCGTGCGGATATTCATCTGAAAATGTTCGCATATCGCATCAACCTTGGTAATATCGGGTTGCCCGTACACATAATCCACGATTTGGTTAACTAGTAGGACCTGTTCATCCTGCGCTGGAAGCTTAGAACGAATCATGCTTTCAACCAGACGAATGTTCCGCCCATCATCACTATGGCTAAACACCTGAGCTTCCAAAGAACGAGGGTCGGTGTCAAAAACATCCCTAATACTTAACGGATTGTCTAGCATACTAGATACGTTTTCTTTGACAAAAGGGTAGAAACCACCCGGTTTAAATTTCACGCCGAACACACTCCCCTGACCTTCCAGGTGATGTCCGTATTTCTCTTTGCCAGGGCCGTAAATGGCCGTGCGATCTGGTTCCACAACAAGGTTCACGCAAGGATTGGGGATAACATGCTGTGTATAGGGTTCTTTTCCGACTAGGTCCCATCTGACAACCCAGTAATGCCGAACGAAAAAGGCTATATCCTCAGCCGGCGCATACCGACATAGTTGAAATTTGTGCCCACCTTGCTGAAAATTGATGATACCCAGGCTAGGTAACGGGGGGCTTGAAGTTGGAGTCGCTTTCGTCCCTAGACTCGTACTCGGATTTGGATTAGGATTCGGATTCGTAGACATATCGAACACTCCTTGTCGCGTTTTTACAATACATGGGAACAACAGTTGCCGTATGATAGGTAGGATCACAGAAGCGAAGGAGTGCGAGCGGTTATGGAGCTAAAGTATGAATTTTATATTGGTGCAAGTACGAAGCAAGTTTGGGATATTCTCATCACACCAGAGGGTACTCGGCAAATTTTATTTGGCAGCGTGCTGCATTCTACCTTTGAAATTGGCTCGGACTATTCCTATATTGGCCCTGGTCAAGATGGCGATGAGACGGTTCATGTGTATGGCAAAATTTTGGCCTATGAGCCTGAGAAGTTACTTAGCTGTACCGAGCATGCAGGTCCTTCCTATCGGGAGAACCATGCAGAGTTTGAATCACGTATGACAATTACCCTAGACACGGTTGGGAACTGTACGAAATTGACGCTTGTGAACGATCAATGGACACCAGACCACCCGAGCTTTGAGTCTACTAAGGCCAGCTGGTGGATGATTCTCAGCAATATCAAGACGCTAGCCGAGACGGGTAAAACGCTAGATTTCGGTTGGTAGACTTTTAACCTAGAAAGAAATACAGGAGTCCATCTGGACTCCTTTTTGCATAGCTCAACACCTATTACAATGGCATCAGTGCCAGCTTCTCTTTACCTTCCAAACCATCAACCATTGCTTCCCAAGCATGTGGCTTATTCGCAAGCACCGCATAATACCGCCGCAAGAATTTCGCCACCAACGCCGCACTAATCTCCACCTGATCTTCATCCGTTGGCAGGAAACAAAGATCCAGCTCCTCGACAGCTTCCCCATTGTTCTCCCAGGATGGGTGTACGTAGGAGAAATCAATCCGCTTATAGCCAAGATGCGACAACACCTCACGTCGAACGTAAGGATCCATCGGCTTCACGCCGCCAAAAGCATGTCCCTCGATCCGATACGGATCGTAAATCTCGGCAAACATCCCTAGCATTGGCTTACCCGATTCTGCAGCAAGTCGCTCAAGGTCCTGCCAGCGTTTTCTCGCGAGAAACCGACCGATCCCAAGCCCCGCCCCACCAATAATGGTGAAATCCGTCATCGCCACTTGCCAATCCTCGTAATAGCGGTACTCCGTTGTACCGACCACTTTGCCTTCATGCACCGCAACAAAAACGCGAATGCCCGGGTCTTCTAACGGCTCTTTCCACAAGGGATAATCCAGCACTTCCTCCGGCGGAAATACCTCTTTCATTAAATCGTGCATCGATCGGAACAACGGATCCTCAATGCTTGTTATACGTTTGAATTCCATAAGCTCAACTCACTCCTATTTGTAATATGTAAAAGGATTCCGCCACTCCATCAACAGCGCATGATTCAGCGATTCCTCATCTTCCAAATACCCCGCAACCACGCCCACTGGCGTCCGGCCACATCTTAGCAAAAAAGTGATCACCGGGTCCTTCATCGTCCCCGCCATCACGGCTGACACATAGCTATCTGCACTCATCGCTTCCGCAACCTTGTGGTAGCCTGGCATCCGCCCGCCTCCAAGCAACCGTACCAACCCTAACTGAACGACGACTTCATACATGGACTGCATAAGCCACTTGCCTAACCCAAGCTTGCGATACGCTGGCATGATGCAGACATCCACAATGTAGAGTGTGTCCCCGTCTGGACGATGCGTGCGGATGGATCCACTATCCGTTACTGTTGACCAACTATGATCAGCGCTAGCCGCCATATCCTCACTGTCCACACGCAGTCCCGTAATTGAACCTACAACCTGACCCGCGACTTCCACACACAACGCGCCCTCGGGAAACCGAGTCACATGTTCCGTCAGTTGCTCCTTCGTCCACCAAAGCTCAGATGGAAAGGGAGGTGGAAAACTTGCCTGCTGAACAGCAATCAACGCCTCAAAATCTGCCACGTCATAAGTGCGAATGATGGCCTCCACGGGGGTATCACCATCGAAAACATAGAGATGTTTTCTCATACCATCATGACCAATCGGTGTACAAGTCGGTTCGGCGGTCTCGCCAGGTAGTGACGGAGCCCCGCTCCCGAACGACTGCCAACAGCGAGAGGTCAAGATCAGCGGTCACAACCATATCGCCATTAATCTCACCTTCGACGAGAATACCTTTGGGCGGGAACGGCACATCATTGGGCGTAATGACAGCGGCTTGCCCAAAGTTCGCTCTCATGAAATCAACCGTTGGTAAAGCGCCAACAGTCCCCGTCGTTACCACATAGATCTGATTCTCAATCGTCCGGGCATGACACGTATATCGAACCCGATGGAACCCATGTCTATCATCTGTACATGAAGGAGCGAATAGCACATCTGCCCCACGAGCCCTAGCCATCCGCACGATTTCGGGAAACTCCACATCGTAACAGACGAGAATGGCAATTCGCCCTTTGTCCGTATCAAAAACCTGCAGCGAATCCCCAGCGCCCATCCCCCATTCCTTCACTTCCGTTGGGGTAATATGAAGCTTTTTCTGCTCGCCAATACGACCATCTGGATAGAACAGGAACGCTGTGTTGAACAGCTTGTCTCCCTCAGCCGTAATGTGCGTGCCGCCAATCAAATGCATGCCCGTTTGCTGAGCAAGTCCTTGAAATAAGTCGTGATATTTCTCCGTAAAAGAAGGGAGGGCTTCTATCGGCAATGCCTTGCCGTTCTCATCGCCAATGGACATCAGCTGTGTGGTGAACAACTCCGGAAACAGGACGAAATCCGCCTCAAACTCCTGCGCCACCTTCACATAATGCTCCACCTGTGCAGCAAACTCTTCAAAGCTGCTTATCGTATGTAAATGATATTGAACAGCGGATACCCGCATCTTCATGATTCCAACACTCCCCCACCTCATTATTCTAACGATCCCGTTACAACCGAACCAACACCCTGCCTCTGACCTTACCTTCTAACACTAACTGCGCAGCCTCAGCAACCTCATCCAGCCGGGCTTCCTTATACACCGTCTGCTCGAGCAGACGTGGCTTCAGCTCCGTGGCCATCCGCTCCCAGAGCGTCCTCCTCACTGCTGACGGACAATAGACAGAATCAATCCCGAGTACATTCACGCCTCGCAGGATAAAAGGATACACCGTCGCCGTAAAATCCGCGCCGCCCGTCAATCCACTCAGCGCCACGGAGGCGCCGTATTTCATCCGACTGAGTACATGCGCGAGCGCCGAGCCTCCCACAGGATCAACTGCCCCAGCCCAGTACTCCTTGCTGATCGGCTTACTTTCGGTAGGCGAAAGCTCCTCCCGAGATAGCACCCGCGTCGCACCAAGCTCAAGCAAATACGCGTGGTCAGCGGACTTCCCTGTGCTTGCCTCCACTTCATAACCGAGGGCGGCGAGCATCGAGACGCTGCTGCTGCCCACACCACCCGTTGCCCCGCGCACGAGCACGGGTCCCTGCTCCTTGCGCAGCCCATTCTGTTCCATTCGGTGAATGGACAGTGCTGCTGTAAATCCCGCCGTGCCAAGGATCATCGCTTCGCGATGGGTCAGTCCCTGCGGGAGTGGCACGACCCAATCGGCGGGCACTCGCGCATACGCGCTGAATCCGCCGAAATGCCCTGTGCCCAGCTCGTAGCTGGTCACGAGCACTTCATCGCCCTCGCGATAGCGGGGATCTGACGAGGCCACGACCGTACCCGCCAAATCGATGCCAGGTACCATGGGGTACTGGCGCACGACTCGCCCCGATGGGCTGCAAGCCATCGCATCTTTATAATTAATGCCGGAGTAAGCGACGCGGATCGTCACTTCCCCAGCAGGTAAATCCTCCATGCGTAGTTCTTTTATTTTGCAAGAAAACTGATCCTGTATTCGCTCCACGACTATTGCGTTAAAGCTATCCATATTCGCGCCTCCAAGCTATTGCTCATCATTTCAGTTGATTCTAATAGTTTACTAAATTTTGTATCTCCTTTCCATTCTTGAATCCCTATACCTCCAATCACATTTTCCAACCATTCCCTATGACCGCACGTAAGGATGTGATACGATTAAATCGACAAGATAACTTATCATTTTACAAACACTGGAGTGCGACCCATGGATCCTAAACTAACCATGTTCATTTCACTTATCTCGACCTCGGGAGTTTTCACCGTCTTTCTGTGCATGTATGCCTATATCAAACGCAAAGAAATCCCCGGTGCATATACATTCGTCATCTATACGGTTACAGAAGCTATTTACATTTTTGCCCATGCTTTTGAAATGGCCAGCAGTACGTTAGCCGAAGTAAAACGATGGACGATTCTCGAATATATCGGCATCGGGGCGGCGCCTGCCATTGGTCTACTGATTGTCATGCAGTACGTTGGCTTGAACTTGACTCGTAGTAAGATCGCAGCACTCTTCGTCATTCCAGCCATTACCTTCTTTATGGTGAGTACGAATGAATATCATCATTTATTTTATAAAGACATGTATTTTCGCGAAAATGTACCCTTCCCTACTACGGATATCGTCATCGGACAATATTACATCGTTCACGGCGCTTATATATTCGGATGTATGCTGGCAGCGGTCGTCTTGCTTCTACGCAGATGGCGTCAAACCAAAAAAGCCTACCGTTTACAGCTCGTAACCCTAATCATGGGGCAATTCATGCCAATGACCGGCGCATTTGTCTATCTCATGGGCCTAACACCGTATGGCATTGACCCCGTCCCCATGCTTCTTTGTATTACTTCTGCCATGTACATCTGGGCGATTGTATCTACAAGAATGCTGACGGTGATTCCGATAGCGAAGGATCGTATTTTTGAAAGTATGCGTGAAGGTGCTATTGTGCTGGACTTCGCAGACCGACTGGTGGACTTTAACGGTGTGATTAGCTCGATGTTTCCAGGATTAACAACCGATATGCTAGGACTAACGCTCGATGAAGCTTGGATTCGGTTATCGGGTACACCGTTTCCCGTCGTCCGGTCAGAGGACGGTGCACAGGAAGAATTTAGTTGGCATGCCGCCGATGGCAAGGAATTCTATTACCAGATCCGTTCCTCCGTTGTACGAGGACGCAATGGGGAGCCGATGGGGAGTCTACTGATGCTGATCGACGTCACAGAGCAGAAACTGCTTCAAGATCAATTGGAACGGCTAGCCTATTATGATGGTTTGACGAAGCTGCTGAATCGAACGGAGTTTCTGCGTCGGGGCAAGATGATTCTGGAAGAAGATCTGATTGGCGAGAAATCGACGTGCATCCTGCTCTTCGATATTGATCATTTCAAGAGTATCAATGATACCTACGGTCACGATGTTGGCGATCTCGCTATTCAGCATGTAGTGAGAGTGGCGAGGCAAATTGAGGTAGATGTACCTAGTGTACTGATTGCCAGGTATGGGGGCGAGGAGTTTGTCATCGCATTGCCTGCCTGCTCGCTGGATGAGGCGGCCTTGCTCGCCGAAAAGATTCGTGCACGGCTCGCAGCTGAGCCGATGAGAGGCAGCTATGGAACAATTGCCATAACTGCAAGCTTCGGATTAACGCAGGCAAACCATCGTGGGGAGTCTTTGGAGATGCTTTTGAAGCATGCTGATATGGCCTTGTATCAGGCCAAACGGGCAGGACGGAATCAGATCCAAGTCTATGACGGACCTGTGGAAGTAACGTTCGGCACCTCGCGGTGAGCATTAACTGTAGAAACTACAGCTAAAATTAGCTTAACTCGGCGATTCCTGAGTTTAGATGGAAAAACTACAGCTAATTCTGTCATATGCGAGCATTTCGGCGAAAATGGCCTGAATTAGCTGGAGGAAATCCAGTTATTCAGCGCGCGCGGGGAAAAAGCACCCAAATAGATGGAGGAAATCCAGTTAATTGGCTGGTCGCGGGGTTGGGGGAGCACTGGTGGCTGGTGGCGGTGGGGAATGGCGGAGCACTGGTGGCTGGTGACAGATGTGACGAAGTTGGCGACGGACGGATACGTACTGTACCAAATAGCAAAAGGGAGTTCCCCTCTACGGGAACTCCCTTTTTATTTGTAGCCGGACCTACACGTCCGTCCGTCAAAACGAACTTGCTTCGCTGAATTGGCTCGCGTACAAGTCATAGTAATGGCCGCGAAGAGCCAGCAGCTCTTCGTGCGTGCCGCGCTCCACGATCTCGCCGCCGTGGATGACCAGAATCGCACTCGCTTCGCGGATCGTGCTGAGCCGATGGGCGATCACGAAGCTCGTTCGCCCCTTCATGAGCACGCCCATCGCCTGCTGGATGTGCTGTTCAGTGCGCGTGTCGACGGAGCTCGTCGCCTCGTCGAGCACAAGAATCGCGGGGTCGGCGAGAATCGCCCGCGCGATCGTGAGCAGCTGCCGCTGGCCCTGACTCAAGTTGCCGCCTCCGGCGGTCAACTTGGCGTCATAGCCGCTCGGCAGCTTGCAAATGAACCCGTCCGCGTTGGCAAGCTGCGCGGCGGCCTCCACTTCTTCGTCCGTCGCGTCCAAGCGGCCGAAGCGGATATTTTCTCGGATCGTCCCCGAGAACAGGTAAACATCTTGCAGTACAAGGCCGAGTTGGCTGCGAAGGCTGTCTTTTTCCATCTTACGAATGTCGAGCCCATCTATCGTAATAGAGCCCTCATTTACATCATAGAAGCGAGTTAGCAGATTGATGATTGTGGTCTTGCCTGCACCCGTGGGACCTACTAAGGCAATTAAATCACCAGGCTCCGCAGTAAACGAAACCTCATGCAGCGTGGGCACTTCGTCCGTGTAGCTGAAGGAAACATTTTGAAATACGACTTCCCCTTTGACATCCGTTAGCTGGATACCCTCTTTGTTCGATTCGTACTCCGTCTCATTATCCATCACTTCAAAAACGCGCTCCGCACCCGCAATACCCGACTGAATCATATTATACTGGTTAGCGAGATCGTTAATCGGACGGCTGAATTGCTTCGAATAGTTCAAAAAGCTGATAATCACGCCAACCATCGTCCATCCCCTCAGCACCATCCAACCCCCGATAGCAGCCAGCAGAATGAAGCTAAAATGATTGATCATATTCATGCTCGGCCCCATCATACCCGATAGCTGCTGCGCACCTGTACCAGCAACTCGAAGCTGCTTATTAATTGCAGCGAGTTGATCGACGGCAGCAGCTTCGCGTTGGAATGTTTTCACAACCTTTTGCCCAGAAATCGTCTCTTCAATTAAGCCATTCAGTTCACCGAGCCGCTGCTGCTGCTCTTTGAACAAGCGTTGTGTATGTTTCGTGATTTGCTTGGTTGTGAAGAGCACGATCGGCACCGTGATTAAGGCGATGAGCGTAAGCCAAATATTCAAAGTAATCATCATAATCAACGACCCGACAATCATAATGATACTGGTCATGATCTGCGTTAAATTTTGACTGAGCGTGGTTGCGACGTTATCGACATCATTGGTCGTGCGGCTCATGAGTTCCCCATGTGAGGTCTTGTCAAAATAGCTGATAGGCAGCTTGTGCAGGTGGCGGAACAGATCTTGTCTCATTTGCCAGACGGTCCGCTGGGATACCCCAGCAATCAGATAAGATTGGATCCAAGATGCAGCTCCGCTGACTACGTAACAACCGAGTAGAAGGAGGCAGAGTCCGAGCAGTCCACTCCGATCTCGCGGTATGATGTAATCATCAATAGCTCTCCCAATTAAATAAGGTCCGAGCAAGGCGAGACCGCTGCCCAGGACCGTCAAGACGGCAACGGTGAGCAGCCCGGTACGTTGAAGCCTCAGATACCCCCACATGCGAAGGAGGGTTGCGCCGATGTTTTTCGCGCGTGGTTTGCGTGTTTGCTTGTTAGCCATGCAGAGCAGCCTCCTTCCCTTGCTGGGAGTTGTAAATATCTTGGTACAGCGCGCTTGTCGCCAGCAGATCCTCATGTGTTCCTCGTGCAGCGATGCGTCCCTCATCGAGGACAAGAATCTGGTCGGCATGCAGGACGGAGGATACGCGCTGAGCGATAATAATGCGCGTGCTGCCTGCCATCAACGCTTGCAGAGAACGCTGGATGCGTTTCTCCGTACCTAAATCAATTGCGCTCGTGCTGTCATCCAGCACAAGTAAAGGAGATCGCAGAAGCAATGCCCGAGCTATCGCTATTCGCTGCTTTTGACCGCCGGATAGGTTCACGCCTCGTTGCCCCAACTTGGCTTCATAGCCCTCAGGCAGTTTGGAGATGAAACTATCCGCCTCTGCGGCTTTGGCGACTGCCATCATCTCTGCATCCGATGCCCCTGGCTTGCCGAAAAGAATATTGTCGCGAATCGTCCCGCTAAACAGAATAGACTGCTGCAGCACGATACCAATCTGGCTACGCAAGTGCTCAACTGGCAGTTCTTTCACATCAACGCCATTTAGACGAATATGTCCGCTGGAGGCATCATAGAGTCGCGGGATCAAGCTAACCAGTGTAGATTTACCTGAACCTGTTGCCCCAAGTATGCCAATGGTTTGACCTGGCAGTGCATTAAACGAAATATCCTTGAGAACTGGCTGATCGGGAGCTGTTTCATACACGAATGAAACCCGCTCAAATTCCAATTCGCAACCTACTACAGGGGATGATGTCGATGAAGATTGGTCTGGTTCAAGTAGCTCTGGTTTATTCTGATCCTGCGCAGGCTCATTCGGATCCACCTTCGTATCGAGCACTTCTCGAATCCGTTCAGCGGAAACCTGCGCACGGGAAATATTCATCAGCGTATTCGTAATGGAAACAAGCGAAAACAACACTTGGCTGATATAGATGATGAATGCGGCCAAATCACCAATCGCCATCGAGCCGCTCCACGTTTGAGCACCTCCGAACCAGAGGACGGCAACGATACTTATGTTCAAAATCAACGTCATCAACGGCCCGCTTGTAGCCAAGGCACGCGCGGAGCTAAGACTGGCGTTCAGCAGGTCTGTGTTCGCCTTACCAAAGCGCGTCCGCTCGAAGGCGGCGCGAACAAAAGCTTTGATCACACGAATGCCCGTCGTGCTCTCTTGCATAACGGTGTTTACGCGATCGATCTTCGTCTGCATCTGGCGAAAAAGTGGTGTAGAGCGTTTCATCAATAGATACAGAATGACGAATTGAAACGGTACAACGGCTAGCAGGATCAAGGAAAGACGTGGTGAAATGACCACAGCCATGATCAAACTGCCGATAAGCAGTGACGCTTCACGTGTAAATTGACGCAGTAAAATTTGAAGGATGTTCAGCATTTGCATCACATCACTGGTCAAACGTGTGATCAGCGATCCGGTCGAGAATGTATCCAATTGTCGGAACGACAAGGACTGGACCTTCTCGAATACGCTTAATCGCAGGTCAGCACCGAAGCTTTGGGCCGCTTTCACTGTGAAAAATGTACAGCCCACCCCGCCTATGAGACCAATGATGGCGACGCCTAACATATGTATGCCTGTCGACCAGATCAATGCGAGATTTCCCTCAGCAACCCCGTGATTTACAATGGTCGCCATGAGGCGAGGCTGGGATAAATCCATGCATACCTCCATCACCATCAGCAAAGGTGCGAGTAGCGTTATGAACCAATACGGTTTAACAAACGATCGTAGTTTCCACATGGCATGATGTCCTTCCTTTTGTTTGTCAGCTAACTAATTTTCGATATCAGTAGAGCGGAGATTATCTTTCATTTGGAGTAGCAGACGTCGAAACAAGAGCAATTCTTCAGGCAAAAAATGCGAAAATGTCAGCTCATCGGTCTCCTTAATCGCTTCTTTTACATGAACGGTGACTTCTCTGCCCTTATCGGTCAGGTAGACACGCGTAACCCGTTGATCGTTCTCGTCAGGACGACGTTCGACGAGTCCTGTCTTTTCCATACGGTCCACCATGACGGACAGGGTCGCCCGTTTGTTGTGGATGCGGTCAGCAAGCTCGCTTTGGCTGAGACCATCTTCGACAAACAAAGCTAGCAGCAGCGGTGGCTGTCCAGGATAAACATCATACTTATGAATGATTTGATCGATGTTGCGGCGGTGCATTTTTAGCAAATGAGACATCATATGTGTCAGAGAATCAGGATTATGGTGACGGGACAATGGAGCAGCTCCTTTTTAGTTAGTCGGCTAATCAATATTCTAGGTAGCGATGCTTGTTCTGTCAATACGTTTTTTTCCATTTGCACGTGTGAGGGGATCGTGATAGGAAGGACCGGATGATCAGGGGCTGGGGAAGAAATGTGTATGGAGGGGCCTGATGTTGCTGGTGGGGTGGATTGGAGTATTTATTTTTTTGGTGAGGACGGATTGGTGGGCGTTCCGCGTCTGTTGTGGGGGTGAGTTAGGGAGTAATTAGTTTGTTTCGGGTGCGGAAAGCTTTGTGGTGATGGCACTTCTGTTGATGCTAGCGAGTTAGGGAGTGATTGGATTGTTTCGGATGCGAGAGGCTTGTTGGGGAATGGTGCGTCTGATGGTGGGAGTGGGTCGGGGAGTGATTAGCTTGTTTTTAGTGCGATGGTTGCTGGGGTTGGTGAGTTTATTGCAGAGGCTGGGTTGGGTCCAGAACTTAAAGTAGCCCAGTTATCACTTAGATGGAAAATCTCCATCTAAACTCATCATTTCCCCCTCAAATTTCGGATTAGCTGGATTTTCTACATCTAATTTTCACCATTTAGCTCCTAACGAGAGAAACCGGGGAAATTAGCTGTACTTTTTCCATCTATCCTCCAATTTCATGGGTTTCCCTTGAAATTAGCTGTAGTTTATCCAGTTATTCTAGCTAACGCTACTGGAACCATCGCCAACCCCAAGACCCGCGCGACCACTTCGGGCGCGCGCAACAAAAAATCCCTAGTCAACCGACCAGGGATTCCGCTCTAACCTAGAGCTGCGCGAAGCCCACCGCAGCCAAAAACCGTCCGAACGCCGCTTGCCCGGCGTCGTCTCTCTTGAAGACGCCTGCGTCGAGCAGGACGTCCATGAACTTGCTGCCGACCTCGGTCTGCAGCACCGTATTCGCCGCGTCAGCCGTCAGCGACGCGCCATGCTTCGCGAGCAGCGCCGCGATCCAATCCGCATGCTTATGCAGCGGATGGCTCGTGTCGCTCAGCTCGCGGCTGAGCTCGGCTTTGCCGGTGAGCAGCTTGGCGATAGCCGCTAGCTCCTCTTGCAGGCGGCCTGGCAGCACCGCCAGCCCCATAACCTCAATCAAGCCGATGTTCTCCTTCTTGATGTGGTGCAAGTGCTGATGCGGATGGAAAATCCCATCCGGATGCTCTGCGCTGGTGCGGTTGTTCCGCAGCACCAGGTCAAGCTCGTACTCACCGCGCGCATTGTTGCGAGCGATAGGCGTAATCGTGTTATGCGGGATCCGCTGTCCGTCCTTCTCGCTAAACGCGAGGACCTCCGCTTCCGCATCACTGTATGCACGCCAGTCGTCGAGCAGCTTGCTAGCCAGCTTGTACAGCTGTTGCTTGTTGTGCCCGCTTAGGCGCAACACTGACATCGGCCACTTCACAATCGCGGCCTTCACGCCAGCAAAATCCGCATGTGAGAATGCTTTCTCACTTGGCGCTTTTTCCATCGGGAACTTGTGGCGTCCCCCTTGGAAATGATCGTGATTCAGGATCGAACCCCCAACGATCGGCAGATCGGCATTCGACCCGATGAAGTAATGTGGGAACTGCTCGATGAAGTCCAGCAGACGATAGAACGTATTTGCTGTAGTTTTCATCGGGATATGTTTCTCATGGAAGATGATGCTGTGCTCGTTATAATACACGTAAGGTGAGTACTGTAGGTACCACTTCTCATTATCCAACTCAAGCGGGATAACGCGCAGATTCTGTCTAGCCGGGTGATTCACACGGCCTGCATAGCCCAGATTGTCTACACAGAGTAGACATAGGGGGTAGCTGCTTTGTGGCAGCGTTTTGAGCAGCGCAATTTCCTTCGGATCCTTCTCCGGCTTAGAGAGGTTGATTGTAATTTCCAAATCCCCGTAAGCTGTTTCCGCCAGCCAGTAAGCATTCTTCGCAATACGATCCATACGAATATAGTTAGAATCAATGGATTGCTTGTAGAAATAAGCCGTCGCCGCTTCCACACTCTGCGTTTTCGCGATCTTCCAAAATTCACTTACCACCTCGGAAGGACGAGGCATCATGAGTCCCATGATGCGCGCGTCCAACAAATCGCGGTACGTCATCGTGTTCTCTTCCAGTAGTCCCGCTTCCCAAGCCGCATCCAGCAGCTCTTCCAGCAGACCAACCGGACTGTTCAATTTCTCCGCAGGTACTTCCCCTTGGAAAGGCTCCGCCAGTTCGAACAAATCCAGCAAAGCATTGCGTGAAGTATAGACGTCCAGCTGTTCGATCAACCCATTCTGGGTAGCGAATTGCAGAAGTCTTTCTATCGTTAACGCTGCAGATTGCGGCGTTTGTAATGTGCGTTCCATATTGCCACTTCCCTTTCTTATGAGAACCTCAACCTCAGGTTAAACGTTCACTTCCGCCGCGTACCCCTTCGGGTGCTTCTGGTGCCAGTTCCACGCGCTCTCAATGATCGCTTCCAAGGAATCCAAAGCTGGCTTCCAGCCTAGTTCCGCTCTTGCGCGCTCCGAGGAGGCGATTAACGTTGCTGGGTCTCCTGCTCTACGAGGCTCAACTACAGCAGGGATCGCATGGCCTGTAACTTTGCGCGCGATATCGATCACTTGCTTCACGGAGAAGCCTGTGCCATTGCCAAGGTTATAAATGTTGCTGTCCGCACCACCGCGCAGCTTCTCTACCGCAAGCACGTGTGCGCTGGCTAGATCGCTAACGTGAATGTAGTCACGAACACAAGTGCCGTCTTCTGTCGCATAATCCTCGCCAAAAATCGAGATGTGCGCTCTTTGACCTAGCGCTACTTGCAAAATAATCGGAATCAAATGCGTTTCTGGGCTATGGTCTTCACCGATTTTGCCGCCCGCATGAGCGCCAGCTGCATTGAAGTAGCGCAGCGACACGTATTTGATACCATGAGCGGTATCGAACCATTTCATCATTTTTTCCATCGCCAGCTTCGTCTCGCCGTACGTATTCGTTGGCAAGGTACGATCGCTTTCGAGGATCGGGATGTTCTCAGGCTCGCCATACGTGGCAGCTGTTGAGGAGAATACGATGCGTTTCACGCCGTATTGCGTCATTTTTTCAAGTAAACAAAGGGTTCCGTACACGTTATTATGATAATATTTCGCCGGATTGGTCATGCTCTCACCAACAAGGGAATTTGCTGCAAAATGAATAATGGCATCGATATTATTTTCTGTAAAAACTGTATCCATGAACTCGCCGTCGCGCAGATCGCCAACGTAAAGCTTACCGCCAAGCACCGCGTCCTTGTGTCCTTGCTGCAGATTATCAACGATAACGACTTCTTCACCTTTGGCTAGAAGCTCTGCTACCGCATGTGATCCAATATACCCCGCTCCACCTGTAACTAGAATTGCCATTTTACAACGCCTCCTCAAGTTGCTCTACACCATTGCCAATATCGCAAACATAGAAGCTCGGTGTAAGCCCTGTAATGCCCGTATACTCTGCGCCTACTTGGTCGATGAACGTCTGAACGCTGTCTTCATGCACTAAGGAAACCGTACAACCACCGAAGCCTGCGCCCGTCATCCGAGCACCGAGTACACCCGGCACCTTTAACGCCGCTGCAACCATGGTATCGAGCTCCAAGCCTGTTACTTCATACAGGTCACGAAGGGAATCGTGGGAACCGATCATCAGCTTACCGAAGGACTCCAGGTCATTCTTCTCAAGTACTTCGATGGATTTCAAAACACGATCAATCTCTTCAACAACATGCTCCGCTCTACGGCGAACCGTTTCATCAGGGATCAGATGTTTATATTCGTTAAACTGCTCAAGGTTCAGTTGACCAAGCAGCGTGATGTCTGGGAATTGCTTTTGCAAGTAAGTAACTGCCTGCTCGCATTGGCTTCTTCTCTCGTTGTAAGCGGAGTCGACGAGACCTCTGCGTTTGTTCGTGTTGCCGATCACAAGCTTATAGCTGCCGCTTTGAAAAGGAACATGACGATACTCGAGCGTATCGCACATCAACAAGATCGCGTTGTCTTTCTTGCCATTCGCTACAGCGAATTGGTCCATGATGCCGCAATTTACGCCAACGAATTGGTTTTCTGTTTCTTGTGCGAGCAGCGCGATTTTGACGGTATCGATTGGGTATTTTTCTAGTGTCAGTAAGCTAAAAGCTGTAACAACCTCGATCGAAGCTGAGGAAGAAAGCCCTGCACCATTTGGAATTTCACCGTGGAACAAAAGATCATAACCTTGCGTCACTGGGAATCCTGCTTTCGCTAAGTGAACGAAGATGCCTTTCGGATAATTGATCCAATCATCCTCTTCTTGGTAGGACAAGTCGTCTATGGAAATTTGTTTGCGAAGTGCCAAATTCGTAGATGCGAAGCCGATCACGCGATCTTGTCTTGGACGAATGATCAAGGTCGTTCCGAACGTCAAAGCTGCCGGGAATACATAACCGCCGTTGTAATCCGTATGCTCGCCGATCAAATTCACTCGACCAGGAGCGTGAAATGCTGATATTTTCGCAGCTGTTTCTCCGTAAATTTCAATAAACGTGTCTTTAAGTGCTTGCAAATCTGCCATGTGTGGCACCGCCTTTAGTGGTATTGGTATGTTTGCTTGGTTGTTGTTAGAAATGATGTTTGTGTAAGTTTGTAGCTTAAGTATAAGAGATATGCCATGGATTGGCTATGGAGGCATGTTATTTCAACATGGAAAAATGTGATTTACAGATTCCGTTTTATGTTAGATGTATGATACAGTGGAAGGAACGAATGGACTCGAACGGAGATGAGAAAACGCCATGGATAAGCCAGAGAGCTATTATGTCGTATCGAACCCCCTTCCTGCTGGGGAGAGCGATTTCACGGTATTATTCGCAGGGGAAAGCCAGACCAAGCCTGAACATCGACTGGGACCAAAAGTATATGACTACTACTTAATTCATTATGTCATATCGGGTCGCGGCGTATTCTCTACACATGGAGAAGAGTATGCCATTGGCGCTGGCGACAGCTTCGTCATTGAGCCGGAACAACTCATCAGCTACGTCTCTGATGAGTTAGATCCGTGGCATTATTGTTGGATTGCCTTTACAGGCGTGCAAGCGGCAAAGCTCGTTGGTGAGGCGGGCCTCACGCCCGCGAACCCCATCATCCATATCGCGCGCAACCGGCATATGCCTGTGCTTTTTCGCCAGATCCAGCTAGCGCTCAAATCCAAGAAATCCAATGCGCAACTCAAAGCGGCGGGCTACCTTAACTTGTTGCTCGGCGAGTACTGTGAAGCCATGTCTACCCCTG
Source organism: Paenibacillus sp. LjRoot56 (assembly GCF_964253335.1). NCBI lineage: Bacteria > Bacillati > Bacillota > Bacilli > Caryophanales > Paenibacillaceae > Paenibacillus > Paenibacillus sp. LjRoot56. Next base: position 631,710 of record NZ_CAXURV020000001.1, on the reverse strand, counting down.
TGGTAACAGGACTGGTCGCGGAAGACGAAAGCGACCGCATCGTGCAGCAAGCGATTCACTACTTGTCCACGCAATATGCGGAGCCCATTACGATTGAAATGATGGCTGAGAGCCTGGGCTATAATCGCGCCTATTTATCGCGCATATTCAAGCGGCACACCAAGCTGACGCCGGTAACGTTCCTGCTCAAGCTGCGCGTGGACAAAGCGCGCCTGCTGCTGCGGGAGCGACTAGAGCTCACCATTGAGCAGATCGCAGCATCAGTAGGCTTCTATGACCCGCTGTACTTCTCTAAGCAGTTCAGGCGTTGGTATGGCGTCTCGCCGAGTGAGTATCGGAATCAAATCAAATCTCTCTGATTCTCCTTACGTAGTAATTGGAATATGAATTCAGCCAACTTTTAGGCAAAATTACCTTATCATAAATAAAATAACAGCAAGTTTTCTCTACAATTAGTAAAGCTAACTTAGTTCTTTCGTTACAAAGTCTACCAGTATCGATTGCAAGCCTTCTGGATTGCTAATCATCGGTAAATGTCCGGTATCCAAACTTCGTATAGATTGCGGGGAAAGGTTTGAGATCATCTTATCTTGTAATGAAGGACTGAACTCTTTATCCTTAGTTAGTTTCACAAACAGCTTTGGTACATCGAGAAAGGGCACGTTGACTCGATCGGTATATACGCGTATGGCCTCGGGAATGAATCCTTTTACGATCTCCATAGCTTGATAGGGTGAGAGGTCGTTGCACAATCCCGAGCGGATGGAAGACTCTGGTGGTCTCGTACCTAGGGTACGCAGGATAATTGACATCAGAATCCTCTGAGGAAACGGCAAAACGGATAAAAAAGAACCACCCCGCTTCGGAATTGCTGCTCCTACAGCGACAATCCCCACCAATCGATCAGTGATTAAGGATGCCAGTCTAAGAGCAAGAACGCCTCCAAGTGAATGTGCAACAATTACAATGTTGTGAGTCCCCCATTCATCCACTTGTCTTTTCATATGTGTCACATAATCCTCCAAAGAAAGATGGCTTCTAGAATCAAAGGAACTTTTCCTCAGAGGAAACTGGGCAAATAAGTAAGGATGTTCTAAATTATCCGCAACTTTACTCCAAACCTGCCCTTCCAAGCCTGCCCCATTGACAAATACAAAACCTATTTTTTCTCGTGAATTCTTATCCACATTGATCAAGCCCCCATTGGTTGTAGCTTTAGATTACTTATAGGATAATAATATCAAGTAAACAAGACAATTTATGTCTTATTTATAGCGTATTATGAAATAAACGATTACAAATGAGGTGGGTCTTTGCAGAAGTCACAGCGTCTCATCCAAATGATTATGAGGATTAACGCCAAACCCTATTTCACCGTCAGGGAATTGGCCGATGAATTCGGTCTATCCACTCGAACGATTACAAGGGATCTGCTAGAGTTAAGCGAACTCGGTGTTCCCGTATACTCCATTCAAGGAAGAGGAGGAGGCTTTAGGCTACTCCAAGAAAGACTTTTGCCACCAATCAGCTTTACAGAGGGTGAAGCGCTCTCCCTATTTTTTGCATGTCAAACGATGGATTATTTTAGCTCTTTACCTTTTGGGGAGGGGGCAAACTCCGCACTTCATAAGTTTTATCATTATTTACCTGGAGATATAAAGGAACAAATTGACCGACTAAAGAACAGGATCATGTTCTGGAACCCTTATCGATTGATGTCAGCAGAGATTCTTCAAACTCTCCTAAAAGCTATCATGATCGGTAGTGTAGTCCATATCGAGTACAAATCCAGCAGCGGTGTATCAGAGAGGAATATTCAACCGATTGGTCTGTATACTAGTTCGGGTTATTGGTATTGTCCCGCTTATTGCTTTACTAAGGAGGACATAAGGCAGTTCAGAGCTGATCGAATCCTTTCCGCTACGCTGAACGAACGAATTGCTTGCCGGGAGGACATCAACCAGAAGACTTTACTGGATAAGCCTACTAAGGATGATCGAGAACAAATTACACTCGAAATTGAGATGACCAATAAAGGGGTGTGGCTGTTGGAATCGAACCCGCGGTTTAATCCATTCATACAGCACAATAAAGATGGAAGCGCATCCCTAACGATGGAAATAGCGGTAGAGGACATTCATTTCTACATGGATTTGATTTGGCAATTCGGGGATGAGGTTAAAGTGGTGACCCCCACTGCGGCCACGGCATACATCCGTCAAAAAATTGAATCGATGCGATTACTTTATTTTCAATGAACTTTACTAGCGGTAACGTGTAAATCATCCATGAATTTTGAAAATAAAACAGCGGCAGCCTCGGACTTCAGTTTCTCGTCCATGGCTGCCGCTATTTCTTATCTCGGAAAATGAAATAATTAACCAAACAATGACCCAGAATAAAAAATAAAAAAAATAAAAATAAAACCGAACCTTTTTCCGATTGAGAGACAATATAGGGTGTACGCTAACTCAGGAGGGCCCTCCGAATGCAAAATGAATTCATGTACCAATTACTTATAAAAATGAAAGATGGTGATCAACAGGCGTTTCACGCGATGTACGATGCCACCTATCAAGACATCTACCGAACACTTTCCTTTCTTGTGGACCATCAGCAGGATCGGGAAGATGTCATGAATGAGATCTATATGCAAATGTGGACCTCACTTGCTAACTACGATACAAACCGTCCTTTCCACTTCTGGCTGCACGGCTTGGTCATTCGTCAGGTGCAGAGATTTCGGGTCAAGAGCTGGCGGAGATTCCGAATTTTCGAACGCATCCGTGCCTTCTCGCGAGAAGAGCCTCATTGGGATCAACATACTACTTTAATGGATGAGTCGAACCACATGATATCGCAGTCCATGCGAAAACTGACCGATAAACAGCGGGAAGTGATTATCTTTCGCTTTTATCACGACTATACGCTTGAGGAAATTGCAACTCTGCTCGATATTCCGCTGGGTACAGTCAAGTCCAGATATCATGCTGCGCTCCAGGCGCTTCGAAAAAACATATGGAATCTCCCCCCGGAAAGGATGGAACAAATCAATGACTATTGAACGCAAAATCCGTGAGCATCTGCACAATGAGGCAGACAAGATGGCGTGTCCCCCGGCCATTTCCAAACGAATCGAACAATCCTATTCTGACTATTTCCAATCAAAAAGGAGCAAAAAAAACATGAAAAAACGACTAATTGGCGGACTTGTTGCTGCTGCACTTTTGATTCCGACCGCAGCATTCGCGGCCCCTACCCTAATTGAAATGCTTACTAGAACACCAATGACTGCTGAACAAGTTAAAGTAGATAAGGTTGGCCATGCAACACTCGAGAAGCTGTATAGCGCCTTTCCCGAAACAAAATCGTTTGAGATTATCGAGGCAAGCCACGTTCAAGGTGTTCAAACAAGCATCATACTCCAGGAAAAAGGAGGAACTGGCAAAAAGTTCATCCTACATACAAACAGTAGTACAGGTAAGATTGAACACGTGAATCAAGAGAATTGGGAGCCTAAGGACAAGCCACTCATTGCTTTGACCGATCAAGAAATTAAGGGCAAGGTAGATTATCTCATTAGTAACCTGTATGGTCACATCGAAGAGTACGAGTTTGCTATCGAGCAAATGGAGAATCCGGATCAAAAAACGTTGATGTTGAATTACACTAAAAAGGGATCAAATACACCTTTCTATCAGGTATTTGTTCAAGGCAATACCATCAGCCTGTCTCTGGTAGGTGGTGAAACTACAGCTTCAAATACGAAAGTAGAAGGTTTTTTCTCTAAAGATGGTAAGCCTGATCATTTTGCTGATGCCTACTTAAATGATGAAAAGCTGCTTTCTTTACTACAAATTAGCCCTACAGAATTAAAAGAAGAATTAGCAAAAGGTAAATCTGTTGTGGACATTGCAGCATCTAAACACATCTCTAAACAACAAGTGATTGATGTCATTGCACAAACGCAAGCCGGTTTACAAATGCAAGGTGAAAACAATGGTAATGTTCCTAAAAACAATGCTTCCATTGAACAAATGTCAAAAGCTATTGAACCAAAGGTATCACAAGTGATTGAACACAAAACGGAAACACCATTGAAGAAATAACAAGCAAGCCCCAATAACCTCAACTCGCAATAATGACCCGCAAGAGTGGCATTTTTATAAATGTCACTCCTACGGGTCATTTGTGTTTTAAAAAGAGCCTTATCTTCGTCTAAGCACTAAGATAATCCTTTATTTCTCTTGAGCATTTGCTGCCAAATACGCGATAATAGCTTGATTAACCTGCGCCAACCTGCTCTCGGCAGTTTCCAAAAGCGCCTCCAGCAACCCGAGTGAACCTTGATGGATCGCTGTTTGAAGCTCATCAGCCGTATGACTGAGCGGCGTTGCTCCGATGTTGGAAGCCACGCCTTTCAGCGTATGAGCAAGCATCAGCGCTTCGGGATAGTCTATGTTCGTGATCGCTTCTCGTATCTCATCTATGGCGTTCGCGTGATTCGCTGCAAACTTGTGCAAAATCCGCTCGTAGAGGTTCGCATTTTGTCCCAAGCGCCCTAGTGCCTCCGCCGCGTTCAAGGCAGGCAGCGCCTCGATTTGCTTCGCTGCTGCGACTTCAGCATACCCTCTCCCACGCGAGCTCTGAATCGTTCGCTGTAAGACGCTAAATAGCTGAATAGGTTCAAACGGCTTGGAAATATACGCATCCATGCCCGCTTCCAGGACCTGCTCCTTGACTCCCTGCATAGCATCAGCAGTCATCGCGATAATCGGCGTCTCCTGATCGAAATCCCTAATATTTCTCGTCGCCTCAAAGCCGTCCATGAGCGGCATCTGTAAATCCATCAAAATGGCATCATACCGCTTAGTCGCTACACGTTTCAACGCTTCGATGCCATTCTCTGCTACGTCTACATGAATGTCCATCTCTTGAAGAATGGCTTGCGCCACCTGTTGGTTAATTTCATTGTCTTCCACCAGCAAGACCTCCGTGTTACGGAGCATGTGCAGTTTCTTGGTTTCACTCTCACCCTGTGGTGATGCGATCTTCATCTGTAGCTGCTCTTGGAACAAGTTCGTTATTTGGTTATATAATTGAGACTGGCTCATTGGATAGTAGAGCACTTTTTTCACGGACGCCGACTGAGATTTCAGCTGAAGCTCCGATTCATGATACGAACTGATCAGTACGATCACTTGCACAGGTGTCGCATATTCCAGCTTTATTTTCTCCGCCAAGGCGTGCGCCTTCTCATCCTGAAGCTTCCAATCGATCATAACCAGATCATATCGGCCGCTGGAACTAATTTGTTCCAATGCGCTTTGAGCAGAATCTACGTCATTAACAATGAATTGGAACTGTTCCAGTTGACTCTTCAAAACAAGGCGCATTTCTTCGTCATCGCAAATGAGAAGCACACGCAGAAATTTTAAATAGGAAGCTACTGGCGCACTGAACAAGTGCTCAGAACCTACTTCGAACCTTACTGTAAAGATGAAGGAACTCCCCCTCCCCAGCTCGCTCTCGACATGAATCTCCCCTTGCATCAACTCTACAATACTCTTGCTGATCACTAGACCAAGACCTGTTCCCCCATATTTGCGGGTCGTTGACATATCGGCTTGTGTGAATCCGTGGAACAATAATGCTTGCTGCTCAGGTGTCATCCCAATGCCTGTATCTCTTACTTCGAAGCGAAGTGAAACCCCACTGTCATCTTGTGAAGAAACACTTACCGCAATCGTAATTTCACCTTCATCCGTAAATTTCAAAGCGTTATTCACCAAATTAAGTAAAACTTGATTCAATCGGAACGGATCACCATTCAAGACTTGAGGAACTTCATGGTGGATGGAGAAATGCAGCTTTAACCCCTTCTCATACAGTGAAAATCCAATGATATTCGATATATTGCTCATAATTTCATACAAATCAAAATCGATGCGCTCCAGCACAATCTTCTTTGCTTCAATTTTCGAGAAATCGAGAATATCACTGATGATCGTCAGCAAGCTTTTGGCCGAAAGAACCGTCTTCCCGACGTAATCCTTCTGCCGCTCCGTGAGATCCGTTTGCTGCAGCAAATAATTCAATCCGAGGATAGCGTTCATCGGTGTGCGGATTTCATGGCTCATATTCGCCAAGAATTCACTCTTCGCCCGGTTAGCAGATTCAGCGGACTCTTTAGCGTCAGCAAGAAGCAGATTCTTGTTTTCCAGCTCAGATGTACGTTCCTCCACCAACACTTCAAGATGGTCTTTGTACTGATTCAGCGTCTCTTCGGCCTGCTTACGTTCGGTAATATCGACACCTGCAAAGATAACGCCGCCCACTTCTCCGGTTTCTGTCCAAATCAAGTTGTTGCTCCACCCGTAAAGGCGCTCTTCACCTAATTTATCTACGATGAGCGATTCAAAATAGTCCGACAAAGCTTCGCCATCCATGAATTCTTGGTAGCGCTCTGTCCGTATTTCAAAAAGATGCTCAGGCCCACAAACTTCAAACCAATCCTTACCTAAGGCATGCTTTTCCTCATAACCTAGCACCGAGTAACCCTTACGGTTCAACATGTCAATTTTACCATCTCGGTCCAAAACGACAATCATGACATCAATGAGATCGAGATAGCTCTGGGCCTTCTCTTTCTCCTTCATCAACTTCTGTTCGCCTTTCCTCCGCACGGATCGAGTCTGCAAGGCAAGAGCAACCCCAATCGCAATCGCCACGATCGTGAAAATGCTCGCCATCCAAAGTACTAACTCACGCTGATTGGATGTGCGATCTACATCTCTTTGGGTCCCCATCAAATTGTAATCAATCCACTTCTGTAAGCTTGCGTCAGCTTGCGCTCGACTCGGTGTGAGCATGTCCAGCAAGCTCTTCCCTCTGATATAATCACCAGATTGGACGGCATCGATGATAAGCTGACCTTTCTGCAAGTAATCTATCGCATTATCCGACACTTCTATATAAATCTGTCTTTCACTTTCAGAGTTGATGAAAGACTCATAACCTCGATACTTCTCATCAAACTGTCGGCTGACATTCTGATATGAGGTAATCACGTTAAGAAGGGTATTCTTATCCGTTTCAAGTAACATTTTATGCAGAAGAACTCTTTCCTGTGTAATGAGCTCTTGCATCTCTACAATTCTAGCAATACTCGGCATCCAATTCGTCTTGACATGGTCAAGGGTCCCCTTCAGAGCGAACATTTGGTAGAAGTTTGTTCCAATAACTACTATTAGTAAAGCTATGATGATGATAAAAGTCCACATTGACCTCATCAAAGTAATCGCTTTCATTGTGACTCACCCCTCTTAGCCGATTATAACATAAGGTCTATGTTTCTAGTGAAAAAGGCCAATCAGAATTTCCTAATTGACCTCCTAAATACCTAGCTATTTATGTAAATATAGCTGATTAGACCTACAACTAGCGAGTTTTAAAGCGAGAAAGCGATTCTTGTAACTCTTGCGCCATATGACTTAAATCCTCTGCAGAGGCAGATATTTCTTCCATTGCCTCGAGCTGCTTCTCCGAACCTTTTGAGATACCTTGACCATGCTCATGAGACGCCTTCGTCATGTAGACAATCTCGCTCATGGACGCTGATACTTCCTCTGTTCCTGCCGACATTTCTTGCGATGCTGCGGATACCTCTTGGATTTGATCTGAGATTTCTTCGAACGCAACCGTCACACGATTAAAGACTTGACCCGCTGCATCAATCAGATCGGAACCTTTCTCCACGTCCTTGACACCATTGTTCATCGCTTGTACCGCTCTCGCTGTCGATGATTGGACTTCACGGATCAATTGGGAGATATCCTTTGCTGACGAGGACGACTGCTCTGCAAGCTTCTTCACTTCATTCGCTACCACAGCGAAGCCGCGACCTTGCTCGCCAGCACGTGCCGCCTCGATCGAAGCATTCAGCGATAGCAGTTGGGTTTGGTTCGTAATTTCGGTAATGACCGAAACGATTTCCCCAATCTTTTGCGAGTAGGCTTCGAGTGCTCTCATATCTTCGGCCGATTTGCCAACCGACTCATTAATGAACTTCATCTGTTCAACGGCTTGCGTGATAGCAACACGGCCTTGCTGCACTTCCATCATCGACGTATGGGAGGCTTCCGTCACAACAGAGGAAGATTCGGCAATCCGCTGAACGCCTACCGCCATTTCACCCATCGCAATCGACGTTTGCTCGGCCCCCATCAGTTGACCCTCACTCGCATTGAATACCTCTTGCATAGACTCGACGATGCGATTGGAAATGCCAACAGATTCCGTCGCCGCAGCCGTTAGCTCCTCCGATGATGCACCTAGCTGCTCTGCGGTAAAACTGGCTTTACTGACGATATCCGAGAAGGAATCTAACATCAGATTCATATTCACAGCTAGTTGTCCAAGTTCATCACTGCGATTGATCGTAAGTCGTGGGGTCAAGTCCCCCGCCGCCATCTTCTTCACAGCTTCTGTAATCGCCAGCACTGGTTTCGTTGTCGCCGTGGATACCAGCAGCGCAATAGCAGCTACAACAATCGTCGTGATCACAGCCAGCCATATGGATACATGAGTTGCCGTTGTTACAGAGCCAAACACTTCATCATCCACCACATTTGTAATTAATCGCCAGCCAGTTGATGGAATCGTATCGAAGCTGATTTCCCTCGCCACACCATCATCACCTGTAAAATTGATCGTCCCGCTTTTTTCTTTTAAAACTGTTTCTTGTAATTTCGCTGCTTCCGACTTCGGAAGCACATCCGCTATATTTTTTCCAGCTAGTTCTTTGCTCGGATACGTTAACAGTCCACCACTAGGGGACATTAAATATCCATAGCCAGTTTCGCCTAACTGAATCGTATCGGTGTATACATTGAGGTTACTAGTCGTCAGAGGAGTGAAAATCCCGCCAATAAAATTCTGCTTATCATCGAGCATCGGGACAAATAAAACAATGATGTTATTCCCACTTGTCTTACTGACGAGGAGATCCGTACTCACCGGCTGCTTCGTTTGTTTGGCTTGCTTGATGTAATCACGATCGGATACAGAAATTTTCTGTCCTGCTGAAGTTAGCGCCATTTCATCTTTATTCACATAAACGTACTGTTCGACGTCTTTATTGGCTTGTTCGAATTTGAGGAGTGTTTTGATGATTTCCTTCTCATTTCCACTCTTGATCTCCTCATACTTCAGCATTTCTTTCAGAATGGAGATTTGACGCTGAATGGAGTAATCAATGGCCGTAACATTCGCTTTCAGAATACTCTCTTCTTTGGAGTGAACTTCATCATTCACCACATTTTTTAAATAGTAGGATGAAAAAACGGTACTAAATAACATCGGTACCAACGCGATAACTAGAAACATAATCGTCATTCTTGCTCTGAACGAAGTAAAGGAGATTGCCTTCACCCACCCTTGTACATTCATTCCTCGTTGCGTATTCATTTTCTCTTACTCCTCCTATATGCTAATTGCTTCTCTTTATTTGGTCACACCAAATTTGTCCCCACCAAAAACTGGTATTTAAGAAATTCAGACTCACTTCGACATTTTCCTTCAAAATACGACATTAACAGGTTGACTGCTTCCCCCTAACTTTTCGTATTCAGCTATCACTACAGTCTTAAGGCTCCACCTACCAAATAACTGGAAAAACTCCATCTATATTTCCTTTTTTTCGCCCCATATTCAATTTAAGTGGAAAATATGTAGTTAATTCTTACAGAAACGCCCCGATGGACAATTCAGCTCCGAAATAGCTGTATTATTTACAGCTAATCGAAATAAATGGAGCATTAGCGCTAAATTAGCTGTATGAAATCCAGTTATTCTATTCGGGTTCGGGTTCGGGTTCCTCGACATACTTAATTGGTAAAAAAAAGCACCATCGCAGGATTACTCCCATGATGGTGCTTCTTCATCAATCTATCGCTTGCCTGGATCGTACGGCTCACCCAGTGCGGACGGTGCTTTCGCGCGGCCCACGGCTCCTGCCAATACCAGGATTGTCAGTACATAAGGCAGCATGTAGAGGAATTCCTGCGGAATGTTTTTGGAGAAATCGAACAACCGCATGAAATTGTTGAGCGCTTGCGCCATTCCGAAGAATACCGCGGCGCCCAATGCGCCAAATGGATGCCATTTGCCGAAAATCATCGCGGCCATCGCAATAAAGCCTTGACCCGAGATCGTGTTATGCGAGAACGCACTCGTTGTCGTTAGCGTGATCGTTGCCCCGCCGAGACCGCCGAGCAGACCGCTGATCAGTACAGCGAGATAACGGATACGTTTTACTTTAATCCCAACCGTATCCGCAGCGCTCGGATGTTCACCAACGGCACGCAGGCGTAGGCCGAACGGTGTTTTGAACAGCACATACCACGTCACGAAGACTAGGATTAATGCAATATACGTTGTCGGATAAGCTGTAAAGAGTGCATACCCGATATAAGGAATCTTGGAGAGAAGCGGAATTTCCCATTTGGAGAATACATCATTCAGGGTTTCGGTTTGACCCGCACCGTTGAACAATACTTTCACCAAGTACAACGTTACGCCTGCTGCCAAGAAGTTGATCACAACACCACTGATGACTTGATTCGCTTTGAACGAAATCGTCGCAACCGCATGAATCAAGGCGAAGATCAGTGCGAATAGCAGCGCGCACAAGAGTCCAATCCACGGGGACCAGACGCCCATGTTCGCCTCTTCCGCATAGTAAGCGCCAACCGCGGAAGCGAATGCGCCGGATACCATTAGACCCTCGATACCGATATTGACGATACCGGAACGCTCCGAGTAAATACCGCCTAAAGCCCCGAAGATTAGCGCTGTGGAATACACCAGCGTTGTATTAATAAGTTCACTGAATTTCGTGAAGAACGCATTAAGCATACTGAGCAGGTCCATATTACGAAGCCCTCTCTTTCTTGCGCTTGCCGTAGAACGGGATCAGTACCCATTTGACAATACCTTGGGTAGCAACGAAGAAAATCACCGATCCGATGACAATACGGATAATTTCTGGTGGTACATCTGCACCAAAGCTCATCCCCGCAGAACCATAAGATAAGCCGCCGAAAAGGACAGCGCCCAGCACAACGCCTATCGGATTGTTAGCCCCGAGCAAGGATACCGCGATACCGTCGAATCCATATCCTGGCGTGCCTGCCGCAACTACCTGATAATGGAATACACCGAGAACCTCGAATACGCCAGCAAGTCCAGCAAACACACCAGAGATGAACATTGCCTTGATGATGTTCTTATTCACGTTCATGCCCGCATACTTAGCGGCATCGATATTATGTCCTACGGCACGCAGTTCGTAGCCTTGCTTCGTTTTCCAAAGAATCAAGTAGAAGACGACCGCGGCCAGAATGGCAATTAAGGTTCCCCAGTGAAGCCTCGCATGATTCATCGCATCTGACAACCAACCAATACTTAGTGATGCTGAATCTTGAATCATATAAGAACGCTGCTGCTTTGGCTCAAGTAAGAACGTGTTCACGATATAGTTGGACAGGAACAAGGAAATCCAGTTCAACATGATCGTGGTAATGACCTCGTTCACACCGCGCTTTGCTTTTAAATAACCTGCAATAGCTCCCCATAGTCCACCGATCAACGCGCCGACAATTACCGCAAGGGGAGCATGGATGATCCATGGCAGACCATGGATTTTGACACCAATAAAGGTAGCCCCCGTCATCCCCATCACGAACTGCCCTTCCGCACCAATATTGAACAACCCTGTACGGAAAGCGAAGGCAACGGATAATCCGGTTAAAATAAGTGGCGTAATCGCCCGAATCGACTCCCCGATATCGTACGGACTTCCCAAAATCCGAGAGAACAGTGACCCATACGCAGCAATCGGATTGTAACCGCCAGCCAGCATGACAAGCGCTCCGAATAGCAGCCCCAGCACGATCGCTACAAGGGGATTGACCGCTGATTCACTTGTAAAAACGCGAACAATTTTATTCATGAAGGGCTCCTTTCTCCGTACGCTTACTGCCCGCCATCAGCAGACCGATCTCCTGATCGTTCGTATCCTGCGGCATCACTTCGCCCACAATCTGTCCTTCGTAGATAACGGCAATCCGATCGGAAACATTCATAATTTCATCCAGCTCAAAAGAAATCAACAGAACGGCTTTCCCTTTGTTCCGCTGCTCAATCAGCATCCGATGAACGAATTCAATCGCACCAACATCCAAACCACGCGTCGGCTGCGCCGCAATCAACAAATTGGGATTCTTATGTATTTCCCTTGCAATAATCGCCTTTTGCTGATTACCCCCAGATAAGGAGCGTGCCTTGTTGTAAATACTCGGTGTGCGCACATCGAACTGCTTAATCAACGCCTCCGCATGCTTATCGATGACGTCATAATTCAAGAAGCCGCCTTTGTTATACGCAGGGTGGAAATATGTTTCGAGCACCATATTTTCACTCATTGTAAAATCAAGCACCAACCCGTGTTTATGCCGATCTTCAGGGATATGTGACAATCCGGCCTCCGAAATTTCTCTCGGCGTCTGGTTCGTAATATCGCTGCCCATGAGCAGCACTTTCCCGCCATCTACGGTACGCAAGCCCGTCAATGCTTCGATCAATTCACTCTGACCGTTGCCATCTACACCCGCGATACCAAGAATTTCCCCAGCCTTCACTTCAAAATTAAGCCCTTTAAGCGAGGCTAATCCTTGTTGATTACGCACCATTAGATCTTGCACCTGGAGAACAGGCTCCCCAAGTTTTACGGCTTCTTTGTTCACTTTAAAAGAGACATCGCGTCCAACCATTTTCTCGGCCAGTATTTGCGGATTCGCTTGTGCGCATGCCAAGGTATCAATCACTTTACCACGACGAATAATCGTCACTGTATCGGCGATCTCCATAATTTCTTTCAACTTATGTGTAATGAGAATAATGGACTTGCCCTCTTTTACAAGGTTACGCATAATGACCATCAATTCACTAATCTCTTGCGGCGTTAGTACAGCTGTAGGCTCATCAAAAATTAAAATATCGGCGCCACGATACAGCGTTTTCAATATTTCGACACGCTGCTGCATACCGACTGAAATATCTTCAATTTTGGCTTTTGGATCCACACGTAAACCATATTGCTCAGATAGCTTGCGCACTTTATCTTGCGCTGTTCGAATATCCACATTCATACCACGTTTGGGTTCCATCCCCAAAATGATATTTTCAGTTACTGTAAACGGTTGTACCAACTTGAAATGTTGATGCACCATCCCGATGCCAAGCTCAATCGCTCGATTCGGACTGTCGATAAAAACCTCGTTGCCTTGTACATGAATACTACCTTCGTCCGGCTGATATAAACCGAACACAATGTTCATCAGTGTTGATTTTCCTGCACCATTCTCACCAAGCAAGGCATGAATTTCGCCTTTTCTCAACTTCAGGCTGATGGCATCATTAGCAACAATGCCTGGAAAACGTTTCGTAATGTTGCGAAGTTCAACAACTGGGACTGCTTCACTCATAAGATCACCCTAATGATCAATTTTTTGTTCTTTGTTTCCCATTAAAACTAAAGAACAAGGCTAGTTAGTATAACTAGCCTTGTTTGTACAGAAGCAAACCTATCGTTCTTACCAAGTAAACGTCAGTTGGACGCTTATGGTTTTTCAGGAACTTTGATTTCGCCGCTAATAATTTTGGCTTTGTACTCGTCAACTTTTTTCAAGATGTCAGCAGAAACGTTTTTCTTGGATGTTTCCGGAAGGCCTACACCATCGTCTTTCAGACCCAACGTAACAACTTTACCACCTTGGAATTTACCTGAAATAACATCTTTGGATACACGAAGTACCGCAGAGTCAACACGTTTCAACATGGACGTCAATGTAACTTCGTCGCCAAACTCAAGGGATTGGTCTTTATCTACACCGATAACCCATACTTTTTTACCGTTTTTCGCGCGATCTTTCGCTTCGTTGAATACACCGTTACCTGTGGATCCAGCTGCGTGGAAAATAATATCAGCGCCATCGTTATAGATCGTTGCTGCTGCTGCTTTACCGAGATCAGGCTTGTCGAAAGCACCAGTATAGTTGATTTGAATCTTAGCATCTGGTTTTACTGCTTTAACGCCAGCTACGAAGCCAGCTTCGAAACGTTTGATAACCGGGATGTCGATCCCACCAACGAAACCGATTTTATTTGTTTTTGTTGTAAGACCTGCTACCACACCAACAAGGTAAGCACCTTCTTGTTCGGAGAAAGTAACGGATTCTACGTTAGGAGCTTCTACAACGTTATCAATGATCGCAAGTTTCGCGTTCGGGTTTTGAGTTGCTACTGTTTTAAGTGCATCACCCATTAAGAAACCAATACCCCAAGTCAGGTTGTAGCCGTCTTTAACGAATTGATTCAAGTTCGGCGTGTAGTCAGCGTCGCTCTTGCTCTCAAGGTTTTTTACGTTAGCACTTGTTTGTTTTTTCAGAAGCGTCAAGCCTTCCCAAGCACTTTGGTTAAAGGACTTGTCGTTTACGCCGCCGATATCTGTAACCATACCGATTTTGAAGTCTTTGCCTGTATTGTCGCTAGCTACAGCACTTGCAGCTGGTGATGCGGATGAACCCGTGTTTGTTTCTTCTTTTTTGGCACAACCGGAAATCACTAATGCAGAAACGGTTACAGTCATCAGAACTGTTGAAAAAATCTTCTTCATCGATTTTACCCCCATCGTATCATCTTTTAATTGAAACCATGAAGCCCACACTGTAGGTTGACCAAATTCAGTTAAATTATGTAAGTTGACTTCAAATTAAGTGTATCATTTTGATTCCAAACAGAGAAGCAAATCTATCAACGATTCACGTAATTCGTCATGTCACACAAGTTAACATGTCCATTTTGTTTTTCCCGACAATATAGGTGCAAAGCCCCAATTAAAGATTATACAACCAGCGGTCAATAAAATCTAGATAGCTCTATGTTAATTTTTTGAACATCTTCCGAAAAAAAAAAGCCTCCTCTAGATGAGAAGGTTAAATAACTTAGGATCCTTATTAATTTCGATATAACCATAATCTTTACGGGAAAGGCGTTCAATCAAACCTTCATAATCATCTTTGTTTTTGAGCTCAATCCCTACCAGCGCCGGTGCATCGTCACGATTATTCTTCTTCGTATACTCAAAACGCGTGATGTCATCGGACGGTCCTAGCACTTCCTCCAAAAATTCACGCAAAGCCCCTGCACGTTGCGGGAAGTTCAGGATGAAGTAATGCTTCAAGCCCTCATATACAAGGGATCTCTCTTTGATTTGCTGCATCCGATCAATATCATTATTTCCACCGCTGATGATACAGACAACGTTCTTGCCACGAATTTGTTCGCGGTACGCATCCAGCGCTGCCACTGGAAGCGCCCCTGCAGGCTCAATAACAATTGCGTTGCTATTGTAGAGCTCCAGAATGGTTGTACACTCTTTACCGGAAGGTATGATGACGATATCCTCTAGCTTCTCTTTGCAAATGTCAAAAGTCATCTCACCCACTTGCGCTACGGCTGCACCGTCAACAAACTTCTCAATAGAAGGCAATTTAACGACCGCGCCTTGTTTCAGTGCTTCCGTCATGCTGGCCGCACCTTCTGGTTCCGCGCCAATAATGCGCGTCCGCGGTGAAACGCTCGCCACATAGGTGGCAACTCCGGCAGCTAGTCCACCTCCGCCAATCGTCGCGAAGATGAAATCCGGTGTTTCTGGCATCTGATTCATGATTTCCAAGCCAACAGTCCCTTGTCCCGCAATCGTACGCACATCATCGAACGGGTGGATGAACACTTTATTCTCCTTCAGGCAGTAAGCCTTGGCTTGAGCCGAAGAATCATCGAAGGAATCGCCAACAAGGATGACTTCCACGAACGAGCCTCCGAACAGCTTCACTTGCGAAATCTTCTGACGCGGTGTCGTAGTCGGCATGAAGATCTTGCCCTCAATGCCTAGCTGCTTACAAGAATAAGCTACACCCTGTGCATGGTTGCCTGCACTCGCACACACAACCCCTGCTGCGCGTTCCGCTTCCGTTAAGCTCTGGATCACATTGTAAGCTCCGCGAATCTTGAACGAACGGACAATTTGCATATCTTCACGTTTGAGATAAACGTTACATTCATACTGGCTAGAGAGCAGCTCATTGCGTTGCAGCGGCGATGGTTCGATCACTTTGCTGAGCACATGATTGGCTCTAATAATATCTTCCAAACCCACTTTACCAGATACAACCATCTTCTCGAACACCCTTTCTTTGTTGAAGCTTCCATTAAGTTTTAACATGTATTGTAACATATGTGGTGCGTTCTGTACGCAAATATCGTAGGCAGCAAGCTTTAACAACAAAAGCCGCCCCTCGAAGTCAATTGACCTTGAGGAGCGGCTCATTTATACGTCCAACCTGAAGTGATTAATGACCGACCATCATTGGAATTTCAGCCGCATTCCCTGACTCGCCTTCAATTTTCTTAGGCTTCTGCAACATCAAACCAAGCAGACCGCCAAGAATGGCGATACCAAGCAAAATGAGGAACGTATATCCAAACGCGGAGGCATATAAGCCTACATCTGGCTTTTGTGCGCCTGACTCAACCATTAGATCCTTGAATTTTGTACTGAAAATCGTCATCAAGATGGCAATAGCGAAGGACATCATGACTTGCTGCGCCGCGTTCGTCAAGGACGTCACACGACCAACCAAATTCTGAGGTGCCGATTGAATCAAGTGATTGTTCAGCGGCATCATAAAGAGTCCCATACCCGCTCCCAGAAGCGTAAGCGGCAGCATAACCGTGCCTACACCGGAATCACCAGAAATATTGGAAAGCAACAAGGCCGAAATCGTTGTAAGAACCATCCCCGCAATAACGAGCGGACGAGCGCCGAAACGGTCGGACAGCTTACCACCGATTGGCATGAACAATCCGGAAGCCAAAGCTTGAGGAAGCATGATCAATCCTGTTTTCAATGGGCTGTACCCATGTGCTTGTTGTAAGAAAAGTGGTACAAGGAACATTGTACCGAACATAGCAATCTGAGAAATCCATTGCACGATAATCCCTTTCGTGAAGTTCCCTGAACGGAATACGCGAAGCTCCAAAAGTGGATTTTTCTGTTTCAATTCAACAATAATGAAGAGGATAAGTGCAATGACACCAACGCCAGAACCGATCAGCGTATCTGCATCTGTCCATGTGGATTTCCCCGTAATTGGATCAATACCACCATTGGAAACACCATAAACCAGTGCCGCGAAAGCTAAAGGCCCTAACAACATACCCAACAAATCTAGAGAAGCAACGCTTTGACGCTGCATATTTGGCAATGTACGAATACCTAAAATAATACCAATAACACCAATAGGCAAATTAATAAGGAAAATCCACTGCCAGCTGTGATACTCAACTAACCAACCTGCAACGACAGGACCAAGAGCAGGACCCAGTAGGATCGGAATCCCCATCATCCCCATAACAGCCCCTACTTTACCCGGAGGAGATAGACGATAAATGAATGCCATCGCAATCGGCACGACGACACCGCCGCCTAAGCCTTGAATGATACGATAAGTAATCAACATTTCAACCGAATTCGCTAGCGCACATAGACCAGAGCCTATTGTGAAGAGACCTACGGAAATCAGGAAAATCTTCTTGGCACCGAAACGATCCGATAACCAACCTGCCAATGGAATAACCGCGGCTTGTGCTAAGGCATAACCAATGACCGTCCATTGAACGAGTGATAAATTGAGCAAATTGAATTCTTCTTGCAGCTTAGGAAGCGCAACGTTGACCGCTGTTCCGTCCAAAATAACCATGAAAATACCTACGACAATCGCTATCAGCGGCCCCAAAATGCTGCGCATTGAGAACGGAGCTTCTGCTTCTTTCGATGTTGCTTGTGAAGACATGTAATCCCTCCATCCGATTAATTTCTCTCTTTTGTCTATCGTTGACCGTATATAGTATACCCTGTACAATACAATAGTGGCAGACATACACGAACATCAATAACTCTCGTTGTAAACGGACAAATGTCCGTTTACATTTCTGATGCTAACAGAACTTTCGTTTCCTTGTCAATACGAACACAATAAATTCACATCTAAAGAGGTGGTTGCAGATGTCCATTCGTCATGAACGCAAGGACGCCATGGAAAATCGCCAATTAATACTTCAAACCGCCAAACAACTCTTTCATGATTATGGCGTTCAATCGGTCAGCATGCATCAAATTGCCAAAACAGCGGGCATTGGACAAGCAACCCTCTATCGCAGATATGCGGATAAAGGAGACCTTTGCTTCGATGTCCTTCAGCATTATGGGAAGCAATTTATAAATGACATTATGATGTATCTCGATAAAAATAACCAAGCTGCGCCTATTGATCGACTGACTGGCATTTTGAATCTATGGATTGATGAAATTGAGGAAAAAGCCGAGCTAATCGTTGCGATGTCAACCAAGATTGATATCAACTGCGAGGATGGCCGCGGCAACTTCTTCCTCTCCCCTATTTACCATTTCATACGCGATAAATTGTCGGAGCTTATCCTTGAATCCCTTGGCCCCAATCAAGAGCCACAAGCGGAGCCTGATTTTGCAGCCCATACGATCATTTGCTCGATGTCACCGATCGGCTATTTTCACATCAAAAATGAGAAAGCCTATACGAAAGAGCATATGAAGGCACATTACCGTCAGTTATTCTGCTTTCTTTTCAAAAGAGACTAATTCTCTTGCCACAAATGCCTCGTCAGCTAACGACTGAATAAAGACCTCTCAATGATGCATTGAGAGGTCTTTTGTCGTTTCACTTATGCGAATTACGTTAGAAAGATTAATAGTAGTATCGCGGCTTATCTTGCAATTCGGCTCTCGTTTGCAAGAAACGATAGAACGCGCTAGCCGCCTGTGCTTTCGTCACTTCATTCTGCGGGGCAAAGTAGCCATCGCTGAGCGTCATAATATTCAGCCCTAATACGATTGCAGCATCGCCAACGTTAGACACTTTCCCAGCATCCAAGAAATCCTTGTTAAATACACCGTCAAATTTCGTTAGGCTGTGATAACCCAGCGCTTTCACGATCAATTGCGCCATTTCTTCACGATTCATCGTAGCTTCCGGATTGAACTCTTTCCCTACATCAAGCAGCCCGCGATCAACAGCATTCTCCACATAGGCAAAATATTTGGAGCCATTGCCCACATCCGCGAAGGATGCAGCACGCTCAGCTCCGTAATAGATGCCGCCGTTGCCGCCATTCATGGCGATGACAAGCATTTTGACCAACTCACCGCGCTTAATCGTTTGGTCTGGATTCACTTTGCCGTCCTTCACATCCAAAGCTTGATAATCAAGCATCAGTTGAAGTTCGTTTTGTGCCCAGTGCTTATCAATATCACTTACAATCACTTTATCCAAGGAGATAACCTCGCCGGTTTGCGCACTGCGCCATTGACCTGATTCGGCATCCAGAAGAAAGCTATCGCGATTCACACTCTTTGGAACAAGGGAATATACAAGCTTCGCTTTTGGCTGCGCTTTTGCATCCGTCGCTACTGACGGTGGTATCTCCCCTGCCGCCATCATTACGCGGTATTTCTCAATCGGCATAGCGCCTGTGTATCCGTTGCTCTCCAATACGTAGCCAAGCTTCACATCGAACTGTGCCAGCCACAGAGCTTTGGCCTTATCAACGGAAATAACCTCAGGCTTTTGAGCAGGATACGCGATATGATCACTTAGGGATACATAATAGTTCGAGATGGCTCCCGTTACACGGTCGATACTTACCCGTACCTCTTCATTCGCCACAGCAACGCCGTCAATGACGCGCTTGTAGCTAATTTCCCATGTACGCATTTGCTTCAGCATATCCTGGGAATACTCTTTCTGAACATTCAGCACGAGTTGATCCGTGGAAGCAGGAAGCTGTGCTTTGACAAATTCCGTGCTTTTCGCAATCGCATCATCTAATGAAACCTTGCCTTCGATAGGCTTATCATTCTCACTACTATAAGGAACATAATAGTTGAAATTAGTAATAACGCCAGTTTTACTATTCACGGATGCCCAAACGTTATTGCCTGCAACAATTTTTCCAGAAGCGGCTGTATCCGACGTTACCTTGGTCCAGCTCATGTTCCAGCTCGATAAGGTTTCACCCGTCTCAGCATTCTTCGATTCATTGTAGGAAGCTTCTTGCAGCTTGTACTCAGAGGATAGGTTAAATGTCGTTGCCACTTTCTTAACGGCTTCTTCCTTCGTCAAATTCAAGGTAGCTGGCGGTTTCGTTCCTAGTGGCTTATCTGTTAATGGCTTATTGTTACCGTTCAGGCTAGGAAATGGTTGCCAAACCTCGCCTGTTGCAGCATCCAGAGCAAAACTGTTCATGAAGTAGGAAATAATCGGTGCTCTTTTCCCTTGCGTGTTATACGGGATTTGATACTGTAAGGCAAGCTCCATCTTCTCACGGAATAGCTGATCTGCCTTCTCTTTCGAAATCGGTGTGCTCACCTTATCAAAAACCACTTTGTCGTCCCAATTGTACCAGTAGCTCGTAATCTGACCCTCACCATTGACGTTGACATTAAGTCCATTCCCCGAGAAGGGAACTCCCCCAACGGATCGATCATAGCGAATGTTATATTGATAATTGCCGTCAAGCGGGGTACGGAACGCTTTCTCTACCGAGTCATCATACAGCAGTTCCTTCTGCTTCGATGGGTTTACTTTAGCAACAAATGCTGCAGCCAGCTCCTTCGCAGCTTGAAAATCCACCTTAGGCGGATACGACGGTTTATGTTCAGGATCATTGTCATTCATATTGTAAGACGTAAGCGTTCCATCCAAACCATTGATGGCGATATTCGCTGAGCCATAGTAACGATCTTTCACTTTCTTCGAATAGCTAATGTTCCAAGTCGGGATATTCTGACCATTCTGGCCATAGAAAGCGTTTAAACTTATCGATTGGAGAATATAATCTGCAGGTAGTGTTATGTAAGTTTTGGCATACTCAAGCGCCTGATCTTTCGTAATTTTAGCATCTTGCGCCGAGACTTCGGCTTGCCCAGGGTAGGCAGGTGATGACATCGCGGACGTAGCTGAACCAGATACACTTTCCGCCGCCCATGCTCCCATCGGGGCAACTGTCAGCAGCAATGTCGAAGCGAGTACCATTGTGCCTGCTTGTTTTAATAATTTCAAAGTCATCTTCCTCCTCAAGTAGATCTCCATACGACATGTGGACCCACATGCTTGGACGCGTCCAACTGCCATATAGTACTTGACGGTGAGCGCTGGAAAAAGGTTGCAAATTCACGAGAAAAAAATACCAATATTTATCTCTATTTCACCCAGCAAAATTAGGAAAAAGACTTGAGCATCCCATACGGAATATTCAAGCCTTATCTTGTGATTCATGTACAGTTACGGATTCGTCTGCGACTTCTCCTGGCTAAGCATTTGCATCAAATCCTTTAACTCACCTTGCGTTAAATCCCGCCATTTCCCTACTTTCAAAGCGCCCAAATGAATATGCATGATGCGAACACGCTGCAGACGCACTACACGATATCCGAATGCTTCACACATCCTACGAATTTGCCGGTTCAGCCCCTGTGTGAGAATGATTCGAAATACACGTTCATTGACTTGAATGATTTCACATGGTTTCGTCATCGTGCCCAGAATCCGCACCCCACTAGCCATTCCCCGCAAAAACATCTGCGTAATCGGCCGATTCACCGTTACGATGTATTCTTTATCGTGATTGTTCTCCGCACGGAGAATCTGATTCACAATATCCCCGTTATTCGTCAGTAGGATAAGCCCTTCTGAGTCTTTGTCCAATCTGCCAATAGGGAAAATCCGCTCCGAATGCCCCACGAAATCAACGATATTCCCGCGAATATGCGCCTCCGTTGTTGAGGTAATGCCCACTGGCTTATTAAGTGCAATGTATACGTGTTCTTTCTTCTCTCCAATTGCCCGCCCATCGACCTTCACTTCATCACCAGGACCTACAACGCTGCCAAGCCCTGCAATTTCTCCATTGATCGTTACACGTCTAGCTTCGACCCATTTGTCCGCCTCACGTCTGGAGCACACGCCGGTTTCACTTATAAACTTATTAATTCTCATGCCCCTGAAATTCCCTTCTATTCCGCCTTCATTTGAATTCAATACCTTCTATTATGCTGGATTCGAAGCGACGGTTCAAGTTTGTTATACTAGGAGAACAGTTTACATACCGAAGGAGTACGATGATGCACTTTCTACTATTAGGAGCAACTGGCCGTGTGGGGCAGCGAGTTCTAGCTAAAGCTCTACAGGATGGTCATGAGATAACCGCAGTCGTGCGGAGTATGGATAAAATATCACTGCGTTCCGACCGCCTCACCTTGCTGCAAGGCAATGCCTGTTCCGCAGAGGATCTTGCGGGCGCCATGACTGGCGTAGACGCCGTCGTGAGCTGCCTTGGCACCGATGGCGGCACCGTGCTAACCGAGGCGACGCCCCTGCTCATCGCGGCGATGAAAGCCGCCGGCGTGAGCCGCGTGGTCACCGTCGGCACGGCCGGCATCTTGCAGAGCCGGGAACATCCGGGTCTGTTGCGCTTTGAAGCGCCGGATACGCGGCGCTCGTCGACCCGCGCAGCCGAGGAGCACCGCCAGGCGTGGGCGCTGCTCGCCGCATCGGGCCTACGTTGGACGGTCGTGTGTCCAACGTATTTGCCCGACGGCGAAGCGCAGGGTCAGTTCCGCGCAGAGCGCGACTTCTTGCCGGACGGCGGCACGTCCATCTCCGTCGGCGACACTGCGGCGTTCACCTACCGCGTCGCGGTGGAGGACGCGTATGTCGGCTGCCGCGTGGGGTTGGCTTATTAGTTGGGGGATGAATAACCCCGAACCGTCCCTGTACGCCACCCTCGTCTAACGGACACAGATGACGTTAATCAGTCATTTAACTGGATTCGCCTGTTCTATCGGACAACATGGCCGTTATTCTCATGTTTCTGGCGTAATTTTGCCTCTCAAATAGTAAATAACGGCACTGATGTCCGTTACACGAGGAAACTGTCTGCTTTTTTCAAAATAGCGGCGCTGGTGTCCGTTAGAATTACACAGGCCGTGGGAGGGCGCTACAGCGGAGACTGCCAAAATCGACTTCTCAACCATACTAATTAGCTATATTTCCTGTTTAACAAAAAAACGGATGCGCGCCACTTCGACGCCATCCGTTTTCCCATTACTTCTAGTAGTTGTTTCTTCTCTTGGACAACTCTCTCATATTCAAGCCCGACACGACAATTCCGCCGAAGCGGAATACATAACCAAGCAAAGGAATGAGACTTAAGAAGGCCAATGCGATGTTGATGATCGTTTTCAGCGTAGTTCCATTGCCCGTGAGGATGGCAAACACCAAATTCACGAAGACCAATGGAATGACCCAAGCGCATGACCATGCATACACGAATGGGATTAACCCAAGTAAATACCCTACTGCAATAGCTACTTCGGATAATAGCTGCAACAGGTTAAGCAAACGAATTGTATCTGAGCGCATAATTTCTCCTCCACTTCCCATAAGCATCAATTTGCTCTATTGTAGCATATTGGAAAGTCAGCGTCGTTAGCCTTTTGTCGAGATTCGTCTACGACTCGCGACCTAGATCTTATCCGCAGCGGCGGCAATTTCCGGATGTCCAGCTTGCAGCTGGTACATCTGGTAGTACCGCCCGAGGAGCCCCATGAGCTCCTCATGCGTGCCACGCTCGACGATCTCGCCGTGGTCGAGCACAAGAATCAAGTCGGCGCTGCGAATCGTCGACAGTCTATGGGCAATGATGAAGGTGGTCCGCCCCTTCGCAAGCACTTCGAGCGCGGCCTGAATGATGGCCTCGGTCTCCGTATCGATGGAGGCCGTCGCCTCATCGAGGATCAAGATTGCCGGGTCGAACGCAAGCGCCCGGGCGAATGAAATCAGCTGCCGCTGCCCAGCAGACAGCGTGCTGCCCTTCTCGATGACCGGCTCATCGAGGCCATGCGGCAGCGCACCAAGCATTTCCGCTGCGCCAACTTCGCGCAGCGCCGCCTCCACCCGTTCCCGGGTGATGGACGGATCGTCCAAGGAGACATTGGACGCAATCGTCCCCGTGAACAGGAACGGATCCTGCAGCACGATACCCATGTGCTGGCGAAGCTGCTGCTTCGATAGCTTGCGAATATCGCGGCCATCCACCGTGATGCGGCCTTCATTGACCTCATAGAAGCGGAATAACAGATTCAAGATCGAACTTTTCCCCGAACCGGTATGCCCAACTAAGGCAACCGTCTGCCCTTGTTTGGCCTCGAAAGAGATGTCTTTGAGCACATCTTCCCCTTCTTTATAGGCGAAGCGAACGTGCTCGAAGCTCACGTGACCTTTGTAGCGGTCTGCTTTTTCAGCGACAACGTCAATGCCCTTTTCATCCAGCAGCTCGAACACACGGTCAGCCGACACAAGCGCACGCTCCAAATTCGGCAGCTGATTCACGATACCTACCATCGGATGGAACATCCGGTTGAGATAATCGACGAAGGCATAGAGCACGCCAACCGTAATCACCGCATTAAGCGCACTGCCGCCCACATACCAGATCAACCCGAAGAAGAACAGGTTCCGCACCACGTTCATCAAGTTATGAGAGGTTAAGGAATTCAAGCTGAGCAGCTTATTTTGATAGTGCGTATACTCTTCATTCAAAACCTCAAATTCCTCAATCGTTTCCTTTTGCCGGCGAAAGGCTCGGATGATCGTCATCCCTTGGATCGCCTCATTGATCATCCCGTTGATGCTGCTGATCCGCTCGCGAATTTCATGATTAATCGTTGACGCATACTTACGGTAAACAATAATCCACGCTATTAGCAGCGGAATAACCGGCAGCGTGAAGAGAGCCAGACGAACGTCGAGAATGAAGATAGCCGCGATAATTCCCAGAATATAAATCGTGCCTGTAAAAAAGTTCGCCAACACCTGCACATACAGATCTCGGACCGACTCCGTGTCGTTTGTGATGCGTGAAACGATTTTGCCTGCGGGCTGATTATCAAAATAGTTGATCGGCAATCGCTGAATTTGCGCGAACACATCCCTGCGCATGCGCTGAATGATGCGATTCGCTGCCGCTTGCAGCAAATATCTCTGTCCGTAGGTAAAACCTGCCCCCACGAAAATCAAGATCACATAGAATCCCGCCAGCTTCATTAACTCTGCAAATTGCGGTTGATAAAAGTTATACAGCTCCTGCACACTCAGCTTCTGAACGGCATACTCTGCCTGCTCCGTGCCTTGTGTAACCAGCAGCTTTCCGTCATCCGTCAGCTTGCGGACGCCATCCCAAGGGAGGGCTTGATCCAGCCATACGAACTTACTGCCCACTTGTAGGATACGAACCTCTTTGCCCCTCGGCTCGCCCTCTGCGAAGTTATCACTCCGCTTGTAAAAAGTCTGCTCAAAAGCAACAGCCTTGTCGCTCTTCGTCGCCGACTGCGTCTCAAACCACGGCTTTTCAATGCCGAGAATATGCGTGTCGATCATGTGCTTCGCAATGAAAGGACCCGCCAGCTCGGTCGCGACAGCCAAGGATAAGAATAGCAGCGCGACGAGCAAGGTTTGCTTGAATTTGGCTGCGTATTGGAACAACCGTTTTCCGGTTTGTTTCGTTGAGTTGGTTTGTTTCGTTTGTTGCGTTTGTGTCATCAGGAGTCTCACCTACTTTTCTTTTGTCTCGTATAGTTGGGGGCTCGAGTTGCCCCATCATCTATTCCATGCCAACCGTCTGCTCTTCGAGCTGTTGACGGTCATACTGCTCTTTATACCAGCCGCCGAGCGCAAGAAGCTGCTCATGTGTGCCTTCTTCGATGATATAGCCCTCATCGAGTACGACAATCCAATCGGCATGCTGCACGGCGGAGAGTCGGTGCGTGGTGATGAGGGTTGTTTTGCCAGCGCGCTCGGAGCGAATGCCGCGAATAATCTCGGCCTCTGTCTTCGCATCGACCGCAGAGAGTGCGTCGTCGAGCAGGAGAATCTCCGGATCGACGTACAACGCCCGCGCAATGGATACGCGCTGCTTCTGACCGCCGGATAAGGCGACACCTTTTTCCCCGACGAGTGTCTGCAGACCTTCCGGCAGGAACTCGACGTCCTTGCGGAACGCAGCTAGATCAAGCGCGCGATGTAATTCGGCTTCGGTGCCTTGCCCCTTGCCGAACATGATGTTTTCGCGAACGCTTTTGGAGAAGAGAATCGGCTCCTGTGGCACATACCCGATCCAACCATGGAGCGTGTCGATCGCGATCTGTTCGATTGGCGTATCCGTAATCGTGATCGCGCCCTGACCGATAGGGTACTCGCGAAGCAGCTGCTTCAGCAGGGTTGTTTTGCCGCTGCCTGTTCGGCCGACTATACCGAGCGTCTGTCCGCGTTCTAAGCGGAACGTCATGTTAACCAAATTATCGATGGATGAGGACGGGTAACGGAACGTTACATGATTAAAATGGATAGAATCCGGCTGCAGCTGGGTTGCAGCGTTCGGTATTTCTTTAACATCTGGCTTATAGCCGAGTGTCTCGTTAACACGATCTAAGGATGCATTCCCGCGCTGCATGATGTTCATCAGCTCACCAATCGCAAACATCGGCCAGATCAGCATACCAAGGAAGGTATTGAAGGACACTAGCTCTCCGAGCGTCAGCTCACTGTGGAACACGAGATAACCACCGTAACAAAGTCCGATTAGGTAGGAAATACCGACCAGAATTTTGACCGTTGGTTCAAAAAGAGCGTCAATAACGGCTACTGCGATATTTTTGCGATAGACGTCATCCGTCATCATCTCAAAATTGTGCTCACTCGCCTTCTCCTGCACGAATGCCCGGATGACCCGTACACCTGCGATAGTTTCTAGGACGCGGTCATTCATTTGACCGAAAGCATCCTGTGCGAGGATGAATCTTTCGTGAATACGGCTACCGAAAATCGTAATCGCAACGGCCATAATCGGCAGGGGTACAATCGAGGCAAGTGTCAGCTTCCAGCTAATGAAGAAGCCCATCATGCTCAGAATCGTTAACATAAACAGTGTCGAATCGACGAAGGTTAGAATCCCAAAGCCTGCAGTTGTCGATACCGATTGCAAATCGTTCGTCGCTCTAGCCATCAGATCGCCCGTACGATTGCGCTCATAGAAGGTAGGCGTCATCCGCAGCAGCTGCCGCATGAATCGGGAGCGCAGCACACGTTCAAGTACGAAGGCGCCGCCGAACAGCTGGTACAGCCAAATGTAAGACAGCCCGTAGCTCACGACGATGAGCGCGCCCCAAAAAGCGAGTAGTTGCGCTAATTTGGCTCCCGTTAAGGTGCCCATGTGTATCCCATCAATCGCGTAACCAATCAGCTTCGGCGGTAAAACATCGATGATGCCGACGATGATCAGAAGCCCAATCGCGAGGCTGTAGCGTTTCCAGTTCATTTTAAAAAACCAAGCCAATTTCTTTAATACAGTAAACATACGATCTTGTCACTCCTCTCAAATGGCGCATAGACACCTAAAGACGCAAAAAGACATACCGCACGCAGCGATATGCCTTCTATAGAAACAGAAAAGCGCTCGTTACGAACTTCGTAACCCGCGCTTCACAACTTAACGTATGGGAAGGGGTGCTAACAGCCGAACATGCGTATGCAGTCGCTCGGGCTAACCAGCGGGTTACCATCTATGAAATTAGGTTGGACTTGTGTCCGTTTATGATGTGCGCTAAATACAATAACCACGTTATCCATAGTGAACCCCCCTGTTTCGTTTGATGAGCCCGGCACCTTAGGTGCCTGTTAACTTTTCCAAATGCTGTCTATTCGATCCTTACAGGGTGATCTTACCATCCCTCTTCTGAACGTGTCAATCGGAGAAAAAGATTAAAATGCAACTCTCCCAGCCCGATTTTTCCGATGTCTATACTCGTGATGAGAAGGCTTTCAAATGTCACACATGTTTCAAATTCATCGGGCATATGGATAGATTAGGAGTTCATCACGCCTCAAAGGAGTGAATGCACATGGTCGATCAAGTGTTTGCATTAATGGGATGGATTGTGGGATTCGGAACGATCATCGGTGGCGTTATTACAGCTACAGCAAGGTTTGTCTCGAAGGACTCAACAGCGTATGACATGGTTTTTTTGTGGGACAACCGGTATACCTTGGAGGAGTTAGAGCTTGAGTTGAAATAAAAGAGAGAGGGTATCCCTTAAGCCATGTAAGTGGCGGGGGCCCTCTCTGTTTCGTTCATAGGGTTCATCTTGTATTAGCCCTTCCCCACCGAAAATAAGTGTATTTTCGCATCTTTGGCCATTTACGCTTACACGGGGGCTTGGGACTTGCGTTGTCTTTATCTTCAACTACACCTGCTGCGAAGCCAGCACATCGCGTTTTTCAAATTCGGCAATAACTTTGAATTGGTCACCATCAATATCAATCGTGAGTGTGCCCCCTTGTAGCTCAACGATGCTCTTGGCTATGGCGAGGCCGAGACCGGAACCTTCCGTTCCCCGAGACTGGTCGCCGCGCTTGAAGCGTTCGAACAGCTCCTCTACGCCATAATTCAACTCGTGGAGCGAGATATTCTGAATGATGAGGATAACGCGCTCTATATTTTCCGTCAACGTAACGTAGACACGTGTTCCCGGCAAGGCATATTTCAAGGCGTTGCCGATGAGATTCTCGAAGACGCGCCATGTTTTTTTGCCATCCAGCAGCGCATACATATGCGGGCTTTGCACATTTACGCGGAAAGTCAGCGTGGATGCCTCGATTTTGTCGCTGAACTCCGCCAAGGCCTGTGTCAGTAAGGCGGAAACGTCGACTTTTTCCCAATGCAGCTCTGTAGCCCCGCTTGCCATCTTCGATGCCTCGAAAAGATCTTCGATGAGCACCTTGAGACGCTGCGTTTTCCGATCGAGCACCTCGAGATAGTGGGTAGATTGGTCGGCAGACAAGCCTTCTTTTTTGAGCAAATCCACATAATTGATAATGGAGGTTAACGGTGTTTTCAAATCATGGGAAACATTCGTAATCAGCTCTGTTTTGAGACGATCACTGACACGTTGTTTCTCTAGCGAAAGCTGCAGGCCATACTTCAAATTGTTAATGTTCATCGCCATCCGGGAGAGCTGACCTTTTCCTTTGGCAGGAAGGGTCACATCAAAGTTACCTTGCGACATTTGTTCCACGCCTTTGATAATGGCGCGAAGCTGCTTGATCTTCCGCATCATATAAGGCAGTACCACGAGCAGGAACATAATGTACCAGACGAACGTAAAGACGATAACAGCCTCTTCTCCGCTAGAAGCAACTACACACACGGGCAAGAAGCCCATGATCCCGATGATCGCCATAAAGACTAGCAGCTTGAACAGCAATCCTCTTTGCTCCAGCGTGTCTTTCAGGGTTTGCCAGAATGATGCAGTTAAGCTGCTTCTCCATTCCATGGCGAGATTTCCAGGATATCTAAGCAGTGCGACTGCACCACGAAGGCCGCTGTATACAATAACAAGTAATGCGGAAGCGATGAGGACAATGCTTATTTGATATAAGCTTACATAGGTCGGAGACCAGTAATATAGCTCAGCATCGAAGAGGATACCGAACAGTGCAGCAGCCGCAATAAAAGTTGTCCAAGCCCGAACATCGATCGGCAAGCGTTCCCTTACCACCGTTTGGATATCGATCAGCGATGGGTTATCTCCCCGATGTTTTCTTGCCAAGTAGGTTAGCCCGATTGTGAGAACCACAAGCGCTGCTAGCCAGTAAACCGTTGCTGTTGCTTGCTGCTTTTGAGATTCATAAGTGAGATAATCCGCTTGAATAATGCCCGAGCCTTGTGATGGGTTTAAAATGTAGTACGTAGCTTTGACCTGATCAACATTCATTTGGTACGAAAATCGATTCGGTTCATCTATCTTGGGCAATGTCAGTGTATACATGAACGCTTGTTGATCGATCTTTTTTTGCAGCGCTTCAGACGAGATATTGCTATACGTTTCGCCGGTTTTCAAGTTTTTCACGACGTAGTAAAGCGATTTCACACGGTTATCCAGACTCGTCTTGGCCGCCATGAATTGCTTTTGTTTGGCCGTGATTGCGGTCTTCAGATTTTGTTGAAAAGTCGCTTCCATCTCCTTATTCAACTCCGCAATTTTCGTATCTCTTTCAGCTTCCAGTCGATCTACTTCTGCATTGTCATCACGACTTCGAGCATTATCTATACGCGATCTGTACTTCTCCTGCAAATTGTTCAAGCGATCCTGTACGGTCCGTTCCGCGTCACGCTTCACATTATAATAGTCATTATTGCCGAGCTGCTCTTCTGGTGTTTTCTCACTGAAATGCGGAGCCTCCAGATGATACAATTGAATATTCTCATAGACGGAATTTATCTCCCTCTCGAATGCCCCGCTTTTGAAATAAGCATCCTCACCGAAATACACGCTGTTCTTATAGGTATTCGTTGCCGCGAATAACGTCAGTGTCCACATGATGACAACACCGACCAGCAACACCAGGGAGATTGATCTACTTCTCCATTTTGTAACCAACACCCCACACCACCTTCAAATATTTAGGATCCTTCGGATTAATTTCGATTTTCTCGCGAATTCTGCGCACATGCACAGCCACAGTATTCTCAGCGTTAAAGGCGGGATCTTTCCACACCTTTTCATAAATATCATCGATAGAAAATACACGTCCCTTATTCACCATCAGCAGCTCCAAAATTTTGAATTCTGTTGGCGTCATACGCACTTCCTCGCCATCGACTGTGACTTCCTTGGTGACAGGATTGAGCACGAGACCGCGAACGCTTAACTCCTCATTTGCCGTCTTTTCCGTTCCAAATGGTCCTAGCGTTGTGTAGCGCCTTAACTGTGACTTCACTCTGGCGATCAGTTCCAGCGGATTGAAAGGCTTCGTTAAATAATCGTCAGCACCCACATTCAGGCCCATAATTTTGTCCATATCCTCCGTTTTGGCGGAAAGCATCAGGATCGGGACATTGCAGCGTTCTCTAATCTTGAATGTCGCCTGAATTCCATCCATCTTCGGCATCATGATATCGAGGATGATCAAATGGAATTCCTTTTCTTCCAGCAAAAGCAGTGCTTCCAGACCGTTGTTCGCTTTGCTGACTTCCATCCCTTCGCCCCTCAAATAAATCTCAATCGCTTCCTGAATGTCGATATCGTCATCGACGACCAGCACTTGGTATTTCGTCACGTCCACGCACCCTTTTTCTTTATCTCACTTCAACCCACCGTACTAGCCTAATATTAGTAGATACTATTTACAAAATAGTTACCATAATTCTTAAGAAATTATGAAGACAAGACTGACAAGCTGTTTGTCTCTTTAGTGTAGCACGGAAGTGCCGTTTCATCATGAGGTCTGTTTACACGTCTACAAGCTGAAAGCGATGGAAAACGCAAAAAGCAAAAAAGCCGATTCCACTGTAGTTGTGCACTACGGGATACGGCTTTCTTCCTTGTCTTCATTGAACAATGTGTTTATTCCAAATTCTCAAGTCGCGCCTTATCTTCGTCCAAAGAATCCATGGCTTGCTGTACCGCTGGGCTGTCTGATTGGAGACTTGCCTGGGCTACAGCATTTTCCGCTTTGGAGATGGCATTGTTAGCCTCTTCAACCGTTTGGGCAGTCGGGTGAGATAGGGCATGATTCACGGCTTGGTGAACGTTATCGACGGAATTTTGTGCAGATGAGATCGGATTTTGCGACTGTAAACTTGAATCAACTTTGGTCATATGGTGCTCATTACCTCCTCATAAGGATATGTATTACCTTTGCTAGGATGAGGTATATGAGGGAATTTTATTCGCGGGCTTACCCAGGAGTACATGTTAATGCCCTAGACATAAGCAAGCGAAACGTGCCATGAGCTACCATCAAAAAAAGGAATATCCAGCAGCTAATCACCGCGGACATCCCTCTATTATTATTTAGCTGGTGCAGATGACGTTTGACCACCCTGACCGCCTGGTTGCTGCTGGCCTTGACCACCTTGACGCTGGCCTCCCTGCATTTGGCCTTGTCCACCCTGGCCATTCTGGCCGGTGCCTCCTTGTATACCTGGCCCAGCACCGCCAGGTCCACCCTGTATACCAGGTCCGCCACCTGGGAAGCCTTGCATGTTGCGATGTACCATTTTGCCACCAAGATGACCTGTGTAACTTACGAGCAGCACCGCGACAAGGGAAGCAACGAGAAAGATCGGGTTGCGGCCGAGCTCGAGCTTTTTCCAAACTAGCAAGCCTACACGTACTACAGCTAGTACAATAGCAAGGATCATCGTTAACCTCGCGTAAAATTCATGCGATCCAACGAGCGTATTCCGTGATTCTGGCCCTGTAAGCACGCTGGCAATCGCACCGAGCGCACCAACGACAAGGCAAAGCATACCGGCTGAGTGCCATTCCTTCTTTTTAAAAATAAGAGCCACAACATCAAAAACAAAGCTGAAAATTAATAGCGCAATTGGAACGTGAGTGAATATAAAATGTAGATTTTTCATTATGTAGTCCATGCGATTCGCTCCTTCATATACCGGAAAATAGATTACACTACAAAGCGTAGTGTAAAAGGTTGGAATTGTCAATTCTTTTTCTGACAAGCCCATTTCCAAGTATGTTTGAACGCCAAAATGTGAAAAAGGGCCTATTTGTTAGATAAGCCCCATAACGACTATAAAGATAAGTACAGAAATTGCCAATCGAATTAGCGGCCAGCGCATGGCAACCTCCCTCTCGGGGTCCAAAATATGCTGAATACGCACATTCATCGAAGTCTCCGCAAAGGAAGCGTGTGAGAGTGGAAAGCGCGGTTTCGCGGTTTGTTTGAGCAGCTTCAGCAACGCACTGCCTAGGTCTGTCGCTTGCTCCATCCGTTCGATGGCGTACTTATCCGCGCGAAGCTCGATCATCATCGGATATTTGTGGGCAATCCATGCAAAAATAGGGATATACCGCATCGACTTCGAGATTAGCGCCAGCAGGAATATCGCCGCAGGATCCCGGTGTTGTACATGGCATTTCTCATGCTCAATCACCGCACGAAGCTCACCCGGCTCCAGCATGTCCATCAGTCCCGTTGAGACCAGTATACGTGGCTTCCATAACCCGATGGTCATGGCAAGTGGTGCTTGGTAGCGAACGATTTGGAGTTGCTGCTGTGCGAGATCGAAGTTCGCAGCATACACTTCGGAAAGAGCAACATCATGGTATTTCTTCACGAGCTTATTCGCCTTGACCACATCATAGCAGTGCTTGACCGTAAACCATAACATCGTCCCCATCGTGTAGAGAATCAATAGATTGACTAAGGTCATAGGCACGTGCCCTGGCACATGCAGATAGTGAAGGAGAATCATACACAAATCAAATAGATTCCGAGAGGGCCTCCAGTGGAACATATGCCCTAGGAGGAAGGCCACCATTTGCCACAGGATCGAGCCTCCAACCACTAATGCAGCCGCGTACAGCCATTTGAATCGCGATTCCTTCATCGTTATCGATCCCTTTTCAGAAGTAGAATATGCTGCTCCAACTGGTCAAGTAGCTCAGGGTCCACTTTATCGAGCGCATCAACCATATGGGTAACTGCCAACGAGCCAAATTGTTCAATAAGGTCATACGTCAACTCTTTGGATTGCGTGTCCATGAACTCTTCAATCGTTATAACAGGCTTATAGTGAAACGACCTTGCAACAGAACGCTTTTGTAAAATCTTTTTGTCCACGAGGCGGTTCATCACCGTCATCACGGTATTGAAATTGATCGCTTTGTCCTCGTCCAGCTTCTGTTGGACGTCTTTGATCGTCATTTCCGAGGGGCTGGTCCAGAGAATTTCCATAATCTTGGACTCTAGCGGACCGAAAAATCGGTTAAGTCCGCTTTCCTTTAATTTAAAGTTTTGCATTTTCACGTTAGGCCACACTCCTTACACTATAGATTGTAGTGTGATCATAGTGCGGAAGTCAAGAAACACCTGTTGCGTGAGCGACATGCTTTGAATTTACTTTGACATCTCCTCGCATTCGCGTTATAATACTTACATAAAGTAAGTTATAGAAAATAGTATAGTTAAGGAGTGATTCTGATGAGCATTGACATATATTCGGTAAATGAACAAGGCGTAGGCGCATTCGATGGAGGCAAATTCGTCGAACAACGAGCTATCAGCTTTCCCGGCGAAAAGACAGCGGTAGATCGTGTCGGGCCTTTATTCTACTGGGCATGGGGCAAAGCATCCGACGTATCGGAAATCGGCATGCACCCGCACAAAGCGTTCGAAATCGTCACGTATGTGATCGACGGGCTTGTCGAGCACCGGGATTCCCTCGGATCCTTGGAAACCGTGACGAACGGCGGCGCGCAAGTGATTCAAGCGGGTTCGGGTGTCTATCACGCTGAGGCCTTCCGCAGAGCGGGCAGCGAGGCGATGCAGATTTGGTTCGAGCCGCATTTGAGCGAGACTGTAAAAAAGCCGGCTGCCTATCACCAATACGAGCATGAGCTATTCCCCGTTAGCCAAGCTGCTGGGGCAACCGTGAAAAAAGTAATCGGCGGAGATGCTCCCATACAGTTGGATACGGATGTGCGGATGTATGATTGGGCGATTGAGCCTGGCGCCGCGTTCAGCTACGACTTGGAACTGGGGCGCAGCACGGCGTTCCTCGTGATTCGCGGGGAAGGTGTGGGTAGCGTTGTGGGGCAAGGACAGGAGCGAGATCAAGAGCAAGGGCAAGATCGGAAGACCCTATCCCACAAGGATTTTGTGGTAGCGAAAGCAGTAGGTGAAGGAGAAGCTCTTCACCTGGTGGCGGGCTCTGAGCAAGGCCTGCGGATCATTGCCATCGACGTACCGGAAGATCCAGGCTATGCCTTGTATCGGAAGTAAGCAGGTTTCACACGCACCTCCCCATCCGAAAAGATGGGGAGGTGTTGTGTTTTTTGGAGCTTCACTGACCGCCAACACTTACTTCATTCCTCCAACGCCCCCACACTACCCCCAACTAGCCAGCACTCCCACTAGAATACCTGGATTTCCTCCAGCTATTTTGAGCCTTTCCATTCCTTTTCCAGAAATAAATGGAAAACATACAGCTAATCTCACTCATACCTGTTCGAAAGGCCCAAATCAGCGAAATTAGCTGTACTTTTTCCATCTAACCTCGTGATTCAGAGAAATCGGACTAAATTACATGGACTTTTTCCATGTATTTGTAGGATTCGCCTTCCTTTTTTGGAAGAAACCAAATTGACACTTTCGTCACGCATCTTGTATGATCAAAGGAATTATTATGATAACGATAATCATTCTTACATTTGGAGCGTGCTGACGATGCCCATCGAAACAAACGTCGATTTCTCGCTAGTTGAGATGTACTTTCATATTTCACCAAAAGGAATGGAAGAACCCCTCCTGCACATTCCGGCGAAGCAGCTCTTAGAGGGACCTGTGATGTTGGACGTCCTGCAGCAAGGACAAACGTTGCTCCGCGGCAAAGGATTGGACATTTCGGCGTCGTACTTGGGACTTACACTTTTCAATCTAGTGGCTACGATCCACCTGTTTCTTGCTCAGTACAATCAATGGTTGGATTTGGAGTTAGATCATCTCGCACTTGAAGTCGAGAATCATGGCGACCATGCACACGTCGGATATAAGATTGTAAACGTACAATGGAAGGAAGTTCCGACAGAAGATCGTGACCTATTCATTGAGTTGGAAATGCGTAAGCTGTTCTCAACCCTCATCACGCCAGTGATTACGGTCATCGCAGAGCAAGCAAAAGTGAATCAGGCTATGATCTGGAATCAATTCGCTGCGCGCATGACATTCGTACGTGACTATGTGTTGGAAAATGACCCACGTCCCCACGTCCGCGAACAGTTCTCTGCCGATTATGCGGTGTTGACGAAAGAGTTGACGGCCGATGTTTTTGGTCGCAAAGTAAATCCGTTCGTCCATGAGCCGAAGTACATAGATAGCCCTTATCAAGAAGGCAAAAAAATTCTGATGCGCTCCTCCTGTTGCATGTACTACCGCCGTGAAGAAGGAACAAAGTGCTTCAATTGCCCGATCCTCAAGGACTCGCAGCGCGAGGAAATGTTCATTGAGATCAAAAGCAAGCAAGCGAGCACAGCTACAGCTGGATAAGACGAATGCACAAAACCCCTGAGGGATTTCCCTCAGGGGTTTTGGTATGTTTAGCTAGTTAGTTGGAAGAGGGTCGGGGGTCGGGGGTCGCGTTGGGCTTGGAGGCTGTCAAAAATGCAGATAGGCAGTTTTGACATAGGTTTCCCTTCATTTTTTGGGAATTGATGCAAATAGGCATCCTTTTAGTGTGATTTGAGGAGATTTCCTTTAAATTCATTAGAAACGTTGCCTATTTGCACGCATTTGCTAATTTAGAGGATAAATGAAGAGAAAAGGTTGCCTATTTGCATTTTTCAAAGAATAATTCCCCTATAAATCCTGTTTTAAACGGTTGGTGTTGGTCTTGCCGTTAGTGTTGCCGATAGATTGCGTTATTACTGATGATGATATAGAAGCTAATAATAGTGGTATTCGCGTAAAGTAGCATAGAGTAATCAACAGAAAAAGCAGCGGAAATCCGCTGCTTTTTCCCTATTCCCCTCGCCTCAGTGAGGCCCTATTTCCCGCCCGTACCGTTCACAAAGGCGAACGAAGCAAACGTCTTGTTCAGCCGTGCCATATTCGCATCCGTGCTCACCGCAGCATCAATACGAAGCGTCACCGTATACGTGACTTGCTTGCGATTAAACACATATACCGTCTCGGCGTACGGAATGTGCGCTTTTGAATAGCTCACCGTGTACTTCTTCGCTTTCACATCACCGAAAAGCGTAACATCCTCAGACGAGTAAGTGTAGTCACTATCATTGGTGCGACTTACCTTGTGCTCCTCTTCGGCATCCTTCAAGACTTCGGCGTAGGCCTTCTTGCTGTCTGCCTCTACACGTAAGTAACCACCTGTGAAGGTAAATGACTTCGTCGCCTGATCGTTACCCTCGTAAGAGCGGTTCGTTGTCCAATTTTCAGGAATACGCACCGTATAGTTGAACTTCTCGTTTTTATATAGCGTTGTACGATCCGGATCGGCAAGTTCGTCTAAATCCTGAATGATGCCAAGCTCCCCATCCATCGCTTCTTTATCCACGGAGATCGACGCCACCACGTTATCCCAGATCTTCTTCAGCTCATCACCTTGATCATCTTGCGGATAGGTCATTTGCACTTCATATTTGTACTTGTCCTTGATGAAAAAGAGCGAACTTCCCGCATCCCACTCGTCCCCCAAGGAACTCGCAAAACCTACTTTCCATGCTGGCACACCGTCTACGGTTACCTCTACTGGCTTGTCTACACGGCGATAATCCGCCTTGTATTGGGCTTCAAACTCTTTAGTCTTCCGGCCAACCCAATCCGACAGGGTATCACCTGAAGACGCTGAGGTTACATATACATGGAGCGTTTGCGAATAATCCTCATTGTAAAAGGAGTTGCTTCCACGATGATCCTGCTCCCAGTCCGCAGGCAAATCGATCGATAACCCATACTCACTCGTATAGGTCACATCATCAGAATTAAACACGGAGATATCTTTCAGAGAGTTATCTGCCGAATTAAAAGCAAGCTTAAAGCTATCCAACAAATCATTATAGCTATTTTGTTTGGAACGATTGGTGTATTGTTCTTTGGTTACGAAGAGCTTCACCGTATACAAACGACCACCATGCAGGTAGCCTCGCGTCTGGATATAGCCATCTTCACCGGATCGGCTTACGATTTTGGCATAAGGACTTTCTGCCCGCTTTACATATTGACGTTCCAGAATCGTCGCACTATCCCCATAACCCGAATATTCACTGCTATCATCACCTGCGATTTTGTTCAAAAGAGCCGCTGCCGACAGCTCATCACTTTGGTCGCTGTCTACGTGAATGGAAAGGGCGAATTCGCCTTTCGCATCAACGAAGCTAACGGAATCTCCGTCGTCGGATTGTTGTCTTTTGACAAGACCAGCTGGGTACTTCATGGACCAGCCGAAGTGGCTGTCGCCAATCTTCGTTTTACCGCTGTCCGCGTCCAAAGAGCTTCCCTCGGAATCCTCTGTTAACGCCGCTTCTGCACTGTGCAATTCACCAAGCTTCACAGTTTTGGTCAACGTCGAGCTTCCAGCCTGAAGCTTAATATCCACCGATTGGCCTGGCAAATACTTTTTAATCGCCTCGTTGTAATCTACGAGTGTTTTGACCGAGGTAGGGCCTACAGAAACTAAAATTTCATCTTGCTCAATTCCCGCTTCTGCCGCAGGTGAATCCGCGTCCACGTAGGTCACTCGGAGCCCCGTCGAACTCGGCAAGCCAACAACGGCTTCCCAGCTTTCTTCTAATTCCAGGCCTGTATAGGCGCGTTTCACTTTGCCATACAGTTCAAAATGCTTCAAAACATACTTCACCGTGTCTACAGGTATAGCGAATCCGAGATTTTCTACACCAATATCTGCGTATTTCATCGTATTAATCCCAATGACTTCGCCCTTCATATTGATCAAAGCGCCCCCGCTGTTGCCTGGGTTAATGGCTGCGTCTGTTTGAATCAACTGATACTGCGAGCTCACCGAGCGATCTAGACCGCTGACAATGCCCACTGTTACAGAGTTACGTAAAGCGAACGAGATAGGCGTACCAATCGCAGCTACTGTTTCACCAACTTTGATGTCCGAGGAGGAGGCGAAGGTGGCTGGCTTGAGGCCTGAGGCATCAATTTTGACAAGTGCCAGATCGCTCTCCTCATCAATATTCGAGGCATGCCCGCGATAGGTTGTCCCCTCGGAAGTCACGACGACGATATTTTTCATATTTTTCACCACATGAGCATTCGTAACAATCACACCGTTCGAGGCCACAATGACACCCGTTCCATGTGCAAGGTTAAAGCGATTTTTCTCTAATGACTTGTCCATCTCTGAGGATGGCTTTCCTATAATGGCGACTACGGAAGGCGAAGCTTTCTCGATAACCTGCGGAATCTCTGCGTTAATTTCAGCTGCATAAGCAGGCGAAGACATCGGCTGTACAAACGTCACAAGTACGAAAGCTGCGACCAGCGAAATGCTCCCTTTTTTCATCCAAACTTTCCAATTCCCCATTATGTCGTTCCTCTCTTAACAAAAGTTGGCAATAGCTAGAATCTAGCACAATTCTGGTAGAGAGACAATATAAATATTTCCACAAAAAGGTAACTTTATCGACATTCTGCAATGCGTTCCGGATGCGTATACACGGTTAAATGGTCCTTCCGAATGAAGCCAACTACCGTAATGCCAAGATCGTGAGCGAGTCGGAGTGCGAGATCGGTTGGTGCTGATTTGGACAAAAGAAGGCCGACGCCGATTTTCGACGTCTTCAAAACAACTTCGGAAGAGACTCTTCCGCTGAATGCGAGAACCTTATCCCTAACCGAAATCCTCTCCCGAAGGATGTGTCCATATATTTTATCAAGCGCGTTGTGTCTGCCGATATCTGCTCGGGTGACTCGAAGCTCACTGACTGTGCACAGCGCTGCGTTATGCAACCCTCCTGTCGCCCGAAATTCCGCCGATTGCTCCTGAAGTTCACTCATCAGATGAAAGCATTGGGGGATCGTCAGACTGAGCTTCGTTGTCACCGTTTTGGCCGTGCGCATATCATTGTGAAAATAAAACTGACGACTTTTCCCGCAGCAGGATCCAATGAATCGCTTGGACACCATCTGGCGGCTCAGCTGATGAAGATGACGGAGTTTCACATGGGCGAAGCCACGGTCCTCCTCGAGGGATAGGGATTCAATCTGATCGACGAAACGGATCATCCCTTCGGAAGCAAGAAAACCCGTAACCAAATCCATTGTGTGGCTTGGTGTATAGACAAGTGTGGCAAACTCCTCACCATCCAGCAGGATCGTCAGAGGGGCCTCGACCGCAATCGTATCCTCCGCAGGAAGCACCTCCGAACCGTTATAACGATGAATCGACCATGTTGTGGTCGCAGGCGATGGAAGCTCTACATCATCCACAGCTTATCCCTCCATTTCGGTTTCCAACTCTAAAATGCGCTTCTCAACATAACGAGTGTCTTTGTGTGCGTGGTACGTTTCTGCCTTTTCAACAATGACAGCCGTGTTATACTCTGGAATGCCCGCGAATGGCTCATATACTCCCTTGGGTATGAGGCTGTTGCCCTCTGGCCAATGCACCTCGATATTGCCCTGCTTGACATCTGCCTGCTTTACTCTGCCATGCATGCTGCCGAAACCATTGTAGACCACGATCGCTTCCCCTTCGTTTAAGGCGAGTCCCTTCGCGTCTTCTTTATGAATGAGCACGTCATAGCGCTCCGCATCATTGAACGGATCGACGTCACTGTAGATCATCGAATTGAACTGCTTACCGCGGCGCGTCGTCACCGCGAAATGCCCCTCCGGCTTCCGCAGCTCCGGAAGCTCGATCGGCAGCAGCCGGCCGCGGCCATCCGGCGTCGGACAGACGCCGTCTTCGCACAACCAAGCGCCGCCGGACTGGAACACGTCCCCGCGCTCCCGCAGGTGCTGGATGCCGTCGTAGCTCGGCGCGGCCTGCGCAATCTCCGCGCGGATCGCCTCCGCGGTGCCGCAGCCTAGCAACGCTGCGGCTTCGGGCTTCACCCGGCGGGCGAGATCGACATAGATGTCCCACTCCGCTCGGGCTTCACCGATGCGGGGACCTGCGATCTCGGGTGAGAAATACACCATCCGCTCCGTCGAGGTGGATGTGCCTCCCCCCGGCTGCTCGTAGCGCGTCATCGCGGGCAGCACCACTACGGCCTCCCGCGCGTCGAGCAGCGTGGAGGTGTTAAGGATGATGTCCTGGTGGACACGGACGTCGATGTTGGTAAGTGATTGTCGGACGAAATCCGGGTCCGGCATCGTCTCGAGGAAGTTGCCTCCGGATGTATAGAACAACCGGAGCTTCCGCTCCTGCTCCTCGGGCAGGAGCGCATTCTCGAGGGTGACACCGACGATTTCACCCTGCCAGCTCGGCAGTTCGAAGCCCCAGAGCTGCTCGATGCGGTTGCGGTCGGCGGCGCTGTTGATCTCGCCGCCCGGCAAGGAGAAGGGATCGGCGCCCATTTCGCCGGATCCCTGCACGCCGCTGTGGCCGCGGATGGGCATCAGCCCGCAGTGCTCGCGGCCAAGAAACCCCCGCAGGAGGGCGAGATTCGCCACCTGCGAGATGTTGTCCGTGCCGAAGCGGTGCTGTGTGAGCCCCATGCTCCACACGAAAACCGCGCTAGCGGCACGCGCTAGGATCTGCGCGAGCTCGCTGATGCGCTCGCGAGTGAGACCGGACGACTGCGTGAGCGTCGTCCAATCCTGCTGCGCCACGTGGGCGCGCAGTTCTTCGTATCCGTTCGTGTGCGCAGCCACGAACGCGTGGTCAATCGCGGAGCCAGGCTCGCGCGCCTCCATCTCGAACCACACCTTCATGATGCCATTCATGAAGGCAATATCTCCGCCGATGTTCACTTGGTACACATCGTCTGCCAGCTTGGTGCCGAATAACGCTGATTCGGCAATGGAAGGGATCCAGTACTGCTCCATTGATGGCTCGTAGTACGGGTTAATGACAATGATCTTCGTCCCTTTGCGTTTGGCCGCATACATATACTTCGTCGAGACCGGCTGATTGTTCGCGGCCACGCTGCCCCAGAATACAAGGACGTCCGTGCCGATCCAGTCCTTGTAATTGCAAGTCGATGCGCCCACACCAACGGAGCGCTTCAGTGCCGTCTTCGACGGTGAGTGGCAGATGCGGGAGGCGTTGTCGATATTGTTCGTGCCGAGCAATCTTGCTACCTTCGCTGCCACATAGTACGACTCGTTCGTAATCCCTCTCGCCGTTAAGTAGAACGCCATCTGCTTCGGGTTCAACCCGCGCATCTTCGACGCAATCAACTCCAGCGCTTCATCCCAGCTGGCACGGCGGAAACGTCGCTCACCTTTCCTACGGATAAGCGGATACGGAATACGCCCGAGCTGGCGAAGCTCGGTGGAGCTCATGCGGCTGAGCTCGTCGATATCCGCATGGAGCAGCTCCTCGCGAATGGCTGGCATCGTATTCAGCCGCAGTACGTTCAGCCGGGTCGTGCAGATATGCGGCCCTGCCAGGGTCTGATCGTAAAGCCCCGACACACCTAGCGCGCAGCCGTCGCACACCCCCTGTGTCAGGATCCTCACCGCATAGGGCAGATTATCTCGATTTTGCCAC
The DNA here is from genome assembly GCF_964253335.1 of Paenibacillus sp. LjRoot56. Classification (NCBI taxonomy): domain Bacteria; kingdom Bacillati; phylum Bacillota; class Bacilli; order Caryophanales; family Paenibacillaceae; genus Paenibacillus; species Paenibacillus sp. LjRoot56. The sequence goes on along the minus strand of NZ_CAXURV020000001.1, from coordinate 589,206 downwards.
GCAATTTTAGCCGTCTCTCGAATATGCTTCGGTTTCACTTTACCGAGACCGAACGGTATCTTACTGACCCAGAGCTTAGGATCTGGCTTAGCAGGCAGCTTGATCGGCCCTGTGTGCTTCGTTTTCCCCAAATTGAACGCCTCCCATTGCATGTATGTATTTTTGGTATTTGTTTGTCTTGTTGTATCTCGTTGTCTTGTTTATCTTGTTAGATTTATTTATCTTGTTTATCTTGTTTATCTTGTTCGTCTTGTTTATCTTGTTTATCTTGTTTTATCTTGTTCGTCTTGTTCGTCTTTTTCGTCTTGTTTGCCTTGACTGCCTGACCTTAAGTCCTGCCTTGTTATCCCTTATCTTCTATCCCCTTACCTACCTCACCTTGCACTCTCTTCCCTTGTTCCGCCATATCTCCCTAAATACACCGCACGTCCCCTCAAAATTGCAAAAGTGCAACCTTTCACCAACAAATTCGTCTGTTTTCGAGAAATAAGTGCAAATCAGCAACAATTTCTATCGTTTCTGATGGTTATGGCTTATTCCCCGCCAAAAGGTTGCCTTTTCGCAACCTTTCCTACGCAACCAGCAATCTAGCGTAAAATTGTTGCACATTTGCATCTTTGATCGCATGATCCAACCGACTTAACGCCAAATCACCCTGCCAGCTACTCTAAACCTCTTGCTCCCTATCTCATTCCCCATACACTTCACTTCCTACCATTCTATTCCGCTCATCCCCCATGTTCCTCAGCTCCTTAGAAGCAAAAAACCACCGCAAAACAACCCCAAGCCCCTCTTACGAGAAGAGTCTCGGGTTGTCTCACAGTGGTTAGTCTCCGGCAGGTTCGCTACCAAGTGCCAAGCACCTTACTTATGTATATGTAGATGTACGAGCGGTTAGTTATCCGTGTCTTGTACTGAACTTCTTTTCCAAATCTTCATCAAAAACGAATATCGACATCCCCACATCCTGCGCAATATCGATATCAACAAACAGCTGAATGAACTTTGCGCCAAGCAGCGTTTCCATCTCTACAGGGGGATGATCCTTGTAGATTTCTTTGACCATTTCTGTGCGTGCCGTGCGGAGCATTTGCCTGCCATCGCCCGTCTTCGCCATAAACTTCTCTACTGGAGAGAGGTTTCCTGCCATTTCGCAGATCGCCCAGCTTTTGCAGAAGGTCGTCGTTACGCGTTCCGGCCCCTTGCCCATGTGCTTCTTGCGATAAGCTTTTACCAGATTACTAAACTCGGCCTCCATACGATTCATTGGTCAGCCACCTTTATGTTTACTAACTTCATCATAGCAAGAAAGCCCTTACCTGACAACATCATAAAGGCCTATCCGAGTGGCTTACCGTTACCCACTCCCCGTTTGACTTCATTCCCTTTGAGGACATTGGGCCGAATATGTTCATATGTTTTTGTTCATATGCTTACCCCACAACCCAGGCCATATAATTTCTGGCGTGTCAAAAAAGAGCGATCAAGACATTCGTCTTGTCGCTCCACCGCTCTGTTCAGCCGTTCACCCCCGTGAACCGCTAACATCTCATTCCTTAATCTGAAACTGATGTGCCATCTCCTTAAGTGCTGTCGCCATGTGGTTAAGAGAACTGGAGGATTGCGCAATCTCGTCAATCGTGGCAATTTGTTCTTCCGTTGCAGCGGTAATCGTCTCCGAACTTTTGGCCGACTGCCCGGCAATGCGGTCCAGTTCCTGCAAAGAGGCAGTAATTTCTTCGGAACTTGCCGACATTTGCTCCGCCGCCGCCGAAGCCTCTTGAATTTGGCTCACGACCCCTTGAGCTGTTTCCACAATTTTAGCAAAAGCTGTTCCCGTTTGCTCAATCGCCAACATGCCTTGCTGGAATTCGTCGATGCCTTGGACAGTCGAACTGGAAGCGGACGCAATGTCCGCCTGCACTTGACTGACAAGCTCGTTGATCTGCTCGGAAGAGTTCTTCGACATTTCCGCCAGCTTTTTCACCTCCGACGCAACAACCGCAAAACCTCGGCCTTGCTCCCCAGCCCGTGCCGCCTCAATAGATGCATTTAGTGACAACAAGCTCGTTTGTGAGGCGATATCCGACATCATGGTGACAATGCCGCTAATTTCCTGGGAGCGCACATTCAGCGTCTCCATCACCTTGGAAATATTGTTGACCGCTTCCTCCACGGACTGCATTTTGGAAATTGACTGCTCAATAAGCCCGAAGCCGTATTCCGCTTCCGTCTTTGATTGAATGGATGTTTCATAGGCCTGCGAAGACGTATCGGCAATTCGCAGAATTCCCTGCGTCATTTCTTCCATCGCTCTGGAGCTTTGCTCCGTGCTCATCGCTTGTGTTTCGATGCCTGCCGCAATAAGCTGCGTGGACTCTGCAATATTCCTTGAAGCTTGTGTCGTTTCATCAATGGAGGATTGCAGCGTCTCGGAAGCTGCGGAAACTTGATCCGAGCTGTGTATCACTTGCTTCACCAGCGTTCTTAAATTCGTGCTCATCGTCGTAAAATCACTGGCCAGCTTGCCGATTTCATCCCTGTTCTTAATGTACAGCGCATCCGAAGTCAGGTCGCCAGCCGCAACCTTTCGGGCTTCAGCGGCAATTTTCTTTATCGGTTTGGAGATATGATTGGAGAAAAGGATAACGCCCAGCGACCCCAAGACCAAACAAATAAGCAGCATCGTGATCGTGGAATGCAGCATGCGCTTCTGGCCATCATTGTAGTCCTGGTAATAGGAACCGGCTGCGACAATCCAATTCCAATCCGGCACTTTGAGGGCGTAGGCGATCTTCAGCGCCTCTTGGTCACTGTTTGGCAGCGGCCAGTTATAAAAGGTAAACCCGCCGCCATTTTGAGCCTGGCCAATCATATCCTGGATGTAATAAACCCCGTCCGACGACTTTTTATCCCAGATGTTCTGGCCTTCCAGACTCGGATGCGCTTGTAAATCCCCTTTATCGTTTAGGACAAAATAATAGCCGTTGGCGCCCATGTTAATATTACGATTAATCGGTCTTGTCCCATCTGCTTGCTTGCTGCCCAGCATGATGAGCTTCGCGTCTTCTTCCGCTTGCTGCATGGTCAATTGACCATTCTTTACCAGCTCATTCAGTTGATTAATATTTTGAACCATCAGTTTGACGCTGTTCTCCAGGTTTTTCTCAATGAGCTTATCCGTTTCGTCTTTGGCGTTAAAGTAACTGTTAATAGATAAAAACAGCGTAGGGATCAACAACAACAATAAACAAAAGGCCAAAAGCTTCTTTCGAATTGTAAAACCCCATTTTAAGGGAGTACTGCCAACTTTCTGCATGTGTTCTTCGCCTCCTGAGCAGCTCGCAAGCATACGATTATTGACCTAGGTATAAATAACTAAATATTCTAGATCTTTATGCCTATTATACTTGGGATTCTTTTTAGCTGAGCACGCATGTGTTACGAAAACAGTAATTTTCGTAACACGTTGGCTAGTGCGGGTGTGCGGCTCATGTGCACAAAAGGCCGCCAGCATTCGCTGACAGCCCTATCGTCTTACTCTGATTTAAGGATAACATCCTCGCTATACATATTCCCGGCGAAGGACAACCCTTCGATTGCCTTCGGTTTTGGCAGCAACGACGCACTCACGATATTTCCTGTGTGATCGAGATACGAATCAACGTCCACATTGCCATGATAGAGACAAATGTCATCCGACCAGCCATCTCCCTCGATCCGCAAAGCTGTTGCCTCCCATGGCGCTAGCTCTCTTCCCTGCAGATGTGCCGATGCACGATGAACCACTACACGAGGTCGTGTGCTGCCACCCACATTTGGGAAAATAACGGTCTCCATCGTTGCCTTCCCTCGAACAGATAGCGACCGCTTTACGACCGGATTCGTATGGTACTCCCCTTGAAAGAACAGCAGGCCAGACTCAACGGTCAGTTCATCGTCTTGCCCGGCTTGTGGAGGATAGAGTAGCTGTACATTTGCTCCATCTAGGTGCGTACTAACCCTTCTCCCTTCCCAATCACAGATGACTTCACCACAAGGCAGGTGATAATACTGCTCGTATCGATGCAATTCACTAGCCTCGAACAGATCCACGATAAGCCAGTATCGGTTTTTCACAAACAACACTTTGCGAGAGTGTATGACCGGATCATCGTATCGGGTGTAGCCATAATGACTGGCAAACCAATAGTCGTACTGGGCATTGCTACACACATCCCAAATTTTACATGCCGCTGTCGGTGGCGCATTCCAATGCAGGCCTCGAACATGCTGATCCTGCCCATCCACGACAACGGTATTATGTGCCCGCGTGGATACCGTATATTTACGCTCTTTGTTCCACTCGAAAAGACCCATACCTGAGTCCGGCAACAGCTCTTTGCCGCCTGCATACATGATCAGGCTCAGCGCATCCGAATGCGCATGTCCGTTGATCCCAACTCCTGCACGCATTCCCATATACAGCGCATCCCGCTTCCAATCCTGCCGTGAGAGAATATACCCGCCCACCGAAAAACTGGCAAGTAGTTCCTTCGGCTTCTCAGCAGCCAATCGTTCATACCTGTCCACCGCCTGAGGTCCCAACCTCCACAGTAAAGAAAAAGGCAGTTTGGCATGTCCGCAATACTTAAAATCAGCCCGATGATACAAATACGCCCCTAAGCTCATCGTCGTACGTAGATCACTTGGCACATGAACATCGGTATCCCCGAAACGCGGCAAGTTTCCATCTGGTGTCAGCATATGCAGGAGAACAACATACATTTGCTCGAGCACTTTCTCATACGACGATTCCACCTCTAAACCGAGTGTCTGAAACAGTGGAACCAATTCATACAAGTCCCGCATGACGACTAAATGATAGTTTGGACTCGCTTCGAACTGGACACCGTCTTCGTATACATTTTGCTGGATGTAGCTCGGTAATTCCTTCAATCCGTAGTTCAGCCACGCTGACGACACCTTTAACTCCGGCAGCAGCAGTGCGACCTGGATAAGACCGCGAAGCTGCATCGTCGCATGGTTGCCGTGATGGGCATGATAGCTTCGTACATAGCGGCCATGCTCGTGGAACGATTTGATCATTTTCATTTTCACTTCCGGCGTGAACGAAGTCGAGCCCCAGAACGTCATGAACGCTTCCGGCAGCATGAACAACCGCACCCCGACGGACAGCGGGTCCCATGTACAGTGCTGCGCTCGGAACGTATCATCCACGGGTACGGGATTATCATCAATAAAATGCCGCATCATCTCATTCCAGCATGCCGCATACTTCTCATCACCAGTCACACAGTAAGCCCTCGCCAAATGCTTCACATACACGAATCGCGTCAAATGAAGCTGATACTGTGAGCTGTCATACAGCCAACTGTTCCAATCGTACTTACCCTCTTGAAACTGGACACGTTTCCCTTTAAAAAGCGGTAGATCCCCCGCTACAATTCGGTCGGCTTCCGCGATGGACAACTGTGCTTCCTCGTCATCACCGTACTGCTCTCTAGCATAGGCCATCAAGCTCGGTACATCGCTCACATTGAAATAGTAGCGCTTGGTGACGCTGGCATCGATCAACGCCAAATACGCATCCCGTGCGCCAACTACATCGCCGAGGGCCATGCGCTCGCGTACCTTCACCATGTCTGGTCGCTCCACATCCAGTTCTTGCTGAATAAATGTCTCATCGGTCATTTGCGGTTGAGTAAACCTTGGATTATGCCGCAAATCCATATAGCCCATCTCGATCATATGTTCACCTTCTTATTCCTTAATAGAGCCTAGCATCGCGCCTTTGGCAAAGTACTTTTGTAGAAATGGGTACACGGCCACGATTGGCAGCATCGCCAGCAAAATCGCCGCATTCTGTACATTAGGCCCAAGATTGACAGCAAGCTGTGCATCGATGGCAGCATCAGCCGAAATGTTGGAGGCGCTGATCGCTACCATTTGCCGCAGTAACGGCTGAATCGGCCAGCGGTTCGTATCATTGATATAAATAACGGCTGAGAAGAACTCATTCCAATACTGCACCATGAAAAACAAAGTGAATGTCGCGATAATCGGCTTCGACAGCGGAATCACGATGGAGAATAGGATGCGGAATTCTCCCGCTCCGTCAATACGAGCCGCTTCATCGAGACTTTCCGGCAAGCTTTGGAAAAAGGAGCGGATTACGAGCACGTTAAACGCACTTGTAGCCGCAGGTAATACGATCGCCCAATAGGAGTCGAGCAAGCCTAAGCTTTTCACGACTAGATAGCTCGGAATCATGCCGCCATGAAAAATCATGGTAAAGAAAATAAACAGCATCATGACACGGCGGCCTGGCACAATCCGTTTGGAGAGCGCATAGGACAGCGTGATCGAAACGAATAGATTGACGCATGTGCCCAACAAGGTAATGAAGACTGAATTTTTAATAGAATTCAGGAAGGTTTGAGCATTGAACAAGTAACTGTAGGCATCCAGCGTCCAATGCTTCGGCCAAATAAAGAAGTTGCCGGCCATGGAATCCCCCGGGGGGCTGAATGAAACCGCAATGATATATAGAAATGGCAGGACGACAGTCAAGGAGATCAGGATAATAATGATGGCAAGGAGACTGTCGAACCAAGTTACGCGTGCTTTCATAATGTCTTTACTCCTCTCTAGAAAATCCCCTCTTCGCCAAGCCATTTCGCTGCATAATTCGCGGTGAGCACCAGAATGAGACTGGCTACCGATTTAAACAGACCGACGGTGATGGCGAAGCTGTAATTGAATTGCTCCAACCCGATGTGATACACAAAGAGGTCAAACACATTGGACACATCCAAATTCAAGCTGTTGGTCATCAGGAAGATTTGCATAAAGTTCGAATCCAGCGACGAGCCCAACTTGAGCAGCATCAGAATGACAATCGTGCTTTTAATCCCGGGCAATGTGATGTTCAGGATATTTTGAAAACGGTTCGCCCCATCCACCTTGGCAGCTTCGTATAGTTCAGGATTAATGCCCGCGAGCGCAGCGAGGAAGATAATCGTCCCCCAACCTGCATCCTTCCAAATCGACTGTAGAATAATGAGCGGACGGAACCATTCATTGCTGACAAGGAATAATGTGTTCGAGCTAAACCATTGATCCATGTAATGATTAATGACCCCTGACGGGCCAAAGAACGAAATCGTAATGCCGTATATGACAACCCAAGACAAAAAGTGTGGGAGATAGACGATAGTTTGGGAGATTCGTTTAAACACCTGAAGCCGCAATTCATGCAGCATAATGGAAAGCATAATTGTAAACGGAAAATAGATAAACAGATTTAGAAAAGAGAGCAACAGTGTATTTTTAAATAAGATATAAAAGTCCGATGTACTGAAAAAGTCTTTGAAATTCGTAAGACCGACCCACGGGCTATCCCATACGCCGACAAAGGGGCTGTAATCCTTAAAAGCCAACACTAACCCCCACATAGGGGCGTAGTGAAACACGATAAAATAAAGGAGGCCCGGTGCTGCCAGCACATAAAAAGGCCACAGTTGTCTGAATTTTTTTGGTTTCTGAAGTCGTATCGTTCTCTCCAAGCCGTACCCCTCCTTACTAAAAATAGAGGGGGCTATCCGCGCCCCCTACTCCTTCTTACTTATGATCCTCGTTATATTGATCAAGCAGCTCATTCGTGATTTGTCCGCCTAAAGCGTTCGTCCAAGCGTCAATTTCCTTCTGAACATCGTCCCATTTAGACTCGCCCAGGACGTATTTCGTCATGACAGCGCTCATTTTTTTGTAGCTGTCTGGATTTTTACTGGCAACCTGCGAATTATAACTGAGGAATGGATTTGCAATACCAGCTTTGCTGATGACATCCAGTGAGGCCTTCTGAACCTTCAAGATCGCTTGATCCTTCGCCGTTGCATATATGTAAGGATCCGCTTTATTTTCGAGAACAAATTGCGATGGTTTATCCAGATCGAATTGCTTCTTCTGCTCATCCGTTTGAACGGCAACGCCGTCCTTCAGCTCACTGGCATGCAACCCGAGCACGCCGGTCTTCGCGAATGCCGCGTTCTCTTCGGAAGCACTGAAATCCAAGAAGTCGACGATTTTTTGAACTTTATCTTTTGGCACTGAGCTCGGAATCACCCAAAGCCCGTAATAGCCGCCGCCCACGTTAACACCTTTTTTGCCGCTCGGGCCCTCTAACAGATCAATGATAGCAATCTCTGCATTCGGGTCAACTTGTTTTAGTTTAGCTACATTCGTTTCGGTTAAGTCACTCGCATTGCCAGCAAAAACACCAGCTACACCCGCCAGAAATTTGCTTCGCACCTGCTGTTGGTTTTTCAACACCGGAGCATCCTTGTCAATCAGGCCTTTGCTCCAAGCTCCCTGCAACCAGTCGAGGTACGCTTTGTACTCTGGGGTTTGGAAATCCCGAACTGCTTTACCGTTATCCAGCTTCCATACGTTAGGCAGACCGAAAGCAAACTGCATCGGATTCGTACCTGCAAATGGACCTGGTGATCCGATCGCATCTACGCCATTGACGGAAAGCGGAATCGTTTTGCCGCCGCCAGCTGGATCTTTTCCCTTAAACACTTGAAGCACATTAGTCAGCTCGTCCACTGTTTTGGGCACCGGCAAGTTGTATTTATCCAGCCAGTCTTTCCGAATAATCAGGTTGCCGTCTCCGCCGCCATAGATACCGCGTGGTCTTGGAATCCCGTAAGCCTTCCCTTTGACTGCTGAGTTGTTCCACACTGCCTGATCAATAAGTTTTAAATTTTTGGTATTGTTCAAATAAGGAGTAAGGTCATGGAAGGCACCCATTTTGACCAAATTTGTAAATTTATCGTCCTTACCGCCATCCAGCAAGAGCAAATCATAGGAATCGCCCGCTGAGACTGCGACAGAAAGCTTATCTTTGTACGCTTCGGACGGAACAAACGTAACATCGAGCTTCACGTTTCCTCTTTTTTCCAGATCCTCTTTCGCCTTATTGTTGTCTGTTGCAGGCGGATTGCCGAACAAGATTGTCATCGCTTTAATTGTTGTAGGCGCTGCTGAGGCAGCTGGTGACTGCGAGCCTTGGGATGTGCTGGCTGGTGTCTTCGAATTGCTAGAACAGCCTGCTGCCACAGAAGCTAAGAGCAATGTAGCCGCGAGAACGGGTACAAGCGTTTTTTTACTAGTCATGTATATTCCCCTTTTCGTTTTTACTGACGCGTCGTATGTGGTACATTTTGAATTATAGAAGATCATAAGGAAGCAAGAACATGTCGAAAACAAGTGAAAGTGTCACCGTTTTTAAGATAACAGCCCGAAGCGCTATCCCCCTTACTCCCCTTGTACTATAATTCAAATACAAAGACCCCCCGACCCGACGGAGGGAGATCAACTATGCCAAACGGATGTGATGAGCACCATGATGTTGCCCTTTTTCGGATTTCTTACCCGTAGCTTTTATATCAAAATGATTCTAGTCATGCTGGCTGTCTCCATCATCCCGCTGATTGTATTGTCCTATATCTCCATTTCCGTATCCAGTACGACAGTAGAGAAACAGGTTAATCGGCTGAACGCCCAGCTCGTTAATCAGGTCGTGGACCGAATTGAGCTGACGATGTCTAGGTTCCGAGAGCTTAGTGAGCAGTATTCCCGCATTTCATCGATCCAAAGCGCACTGGTGTCACCCTCCTCTCAATATTTCGAAGAGGTTGTTCGCAAAAAAGACCTCATCTCGGTTCTCAGCACCGCCTCCGCAGTGATCGGCAATGTCGAGGGATTGCAGGTGTACTCCAACATTACTGGCGAAGTCTTATCTTCAGATGAGGCGCCATCGACGCTGGAAAATTCGTCCTTCAAACCCTTGATCCAAGAGTTTCTAGCCAAAGGCCAGTCCAGCATGTTTCTAGATAAGAGCTCGCACCCTGATTTAAAAATACTGCAAAACTCAACCTACTATATCGGTCGTATCCCTTTTGAAGCCTACGAGGATATGCGCGGGGTACTTCTGATTTCAATGAATAACGCGCAGTTCCAACAGCAAATTGAGAATATTCAGCTTGGCTCGCTCGGCTCAGTATCGCTACTAACGCAGAGCGGTGTTACCATAGCCACAACCAGTAAGCTAGAGCGCAGCCAGGATGACGTTCGTACTCGCAGCATCTTAGCCCATTGGATCTCATTAGGGAAACCGACGCAATTCGAGATGGATACGTCCATCATTTCAGTGAAGCAAACGAAAACCTTTGATAAGTGGATTGTCATCTCGGAAATTCCGTCTCGTGAACTGACGCAAAGCGCTGACATCATTCGCAAAACCGTCACCTATTTTCTCATTGCGCTCGTCACGGTGGGCGGGCTCTCCGTCATCGGTTTCGGCTACCAATTGTATCGCCCTCTGCAGGCGGTCAAGCGACAAGTCGATGCGATCAAAAAAGGGAACTTCGATGCCCGTGTCACTTATTTTGCCAATAATGAAATCGGCGATTTAGGACGCATGCTTAATGCCATGGCAGTCCGAATTCAAGAATTGCTCTCGGAACAGCAGGAATCCGAGGATATGAAGCGCAAGCTGGAAATTCGAGCGCTGCAATCGCAGATTAATCCGCATTTTATGTACAATACACTCAATACGATCCGCATGTTTGCTATGCTGAAGGATTACGACAATATTAATACACTGATGGGGAAATTCGTCTCCTTGCTGCGTTACAGCATGGAAAATTACGATCAAAATGTGCAGCTGCAGCAGGAGCTGGATTACTTACAGGATTATATCGGTCTGCTGAATATGCGATACAAATACCAAACCAAGCTGCACGTTGAGATTGCATCGCCGCTAGAGACCATGTACATTCCTAAGCTAAGCTTGCAGCCTCTTATTGAAAATGCCGTGTTTCATGGGATTTTACCGAGAAAAAAGGCTGAAGGCCACATTCACATTCGCGTGTTTACACGGTCTGAAGACGCTTGTACCGTTATAGAGATCGAAGACGATGGGGTTGGTCTGGATGAGACTCAGCTGGAGAAGCTGCGCGTGCACATGCAGCAAGAACAACTGGGCGAAAATATCGGTCTCAAAAATGTCTGGTTACGGATGAGGCTGATGTTCAGTAAAGAAACACAGATGGAGTTATTCTCTCCCGGCGATTCGGGCTTGCTGATCCGTTTCCTGCTTCCCCCGGATACCGTTCGTTTAAAGGAGGTGCAACATGAGCAGCTATAAAGTGCTATTGGTCGAGGACGAAATACCGGCAAGAACCGTTTTCCGGCAAATGATCGAGGAACACAGCGACATGTTCACACTCGTTGGTGAAGCCGAGGATGGGCTCGAGGGCTTTGAACTCTTTATACAACACAAGCCGCAGATGATCGTCACAGATATTACAATGCCCGGGATGAACGGGCTGGAGATGCTCCATGAAATCGAACAAAGCTGTGAAACGATGCCGCAAATGATTATTTTAACGTGTCACAAGGATTTTCACTATGCGCAGCAAGCGATTCAGTTAAAGGCTGCCGCCTATTTAATCAAAGATGACTGCCTTTCTGATCCCAAGCTGCTGGCCCGCACAATGGAGGGTCTTGCTCAACAGGCAGTTTCATTAGATGAAACTCGAGAGAAGCAGCTGCTCCTGGAGCAAAAGGTCCGCTCGAACGAAATGGAGATTGAACAGAGTACTTTCCTCGAAATGCTACGATCATCGGGCGCTGAATCTGAGTGGCTTCAGAGCTTGGAATCAGCCCGTATCCCCGTAGCGAACGGGAACTTTCATGTACTGCTGATGGAACTCGACCGAAGCTCGTTGCGATTCTCGATTGATCAACAGGAGGAGCTGAAGCTGTGGCAATTCGCCGGGGTCAACGTCTTGAAGGAGCTGCTCACGGCCCGCGGGGCAAATAAAGTTATCGCCTTGGATAAAGGGCGGTTCTTTGCGATCTATGCGGCAGAGGGGAACTCATCATCTCAGGGAGATGTGCTTCTTGAACAGATCATTCAATCTTTTACGGATTATCTTAAAATGAGTCCGCTCACACTGGAATTCCGCATCAAGATGGGCATGGGAGAACGGTTGGCGGAGTTGAAGAAGTTGGTGACGGCTGCCTATCCGTTCTTTTATCAGTGCAATGTAACCGTCTCGCGTTCTGCTTGGGCCGAGATGGTCACCTTTCAACACATCCCAGAGAATTATAGTCGGCTCTGGGTGAAGATTTTGAAGCAGGCACTGCTAGAGCCGCTTCGAAGCGCAGCCGCTCTGGAGCAGGAGCGCAATTCCTTCTTCCGGCAGGCGATGGAAGAGCGCTGGGACCCGGAGCAGATCAAATCCTTGTATCTGCGCGTATTTCTGGATATCAGCCATTTCACGGCTGATACCGAAGAAGCCGCGGAGCTAGAAGCGGCGTTCCGCAAAAAGCTCGAGCAATGCCAAACGTTCCACGCTGTGCATGAAACGACGTTTCTTTTCTTCCGTAACCTGCAACGGCTGCAGGGCGATGGCAAGACAATCGACGCTTCAATCTCGCGTATGATCCAGAAGATGTACGAGGATCTCAGCTATCCGTACAAGTTGGAAGAGCTGGCAGAATCGGTCAATTACAGCGTGCCTTATTTCAGCAGCATGTTTAAGAAAACAACAGGCGAAAGCTTCGTCCAGTATTTGACACACCTGCGAGTGGAAAAGGCCAAGCTGTTACTTCTGACAACGGATCAGAAAACGTTTGAAATCGCCGAATCGATCGGCTTCGAGAATTATCGTTCGTTTAATCGGATTTTCAAAAGAGAAACTGGCGTGACACCGTCGGATTACCGACGGGTGCAGCATGAGTAAGCGCAGCACAACGAGGGTTCGTCAGCAACTTACATTCTCTTCAATTAAAAATGCCCCTGCAAGCGAGCACATCACATGAAGTGAAGGTGCTTCCTACAGGGGTTTTAGCATCTTTAAAACTTCTATTCATCATCTTCCCATTTACGCGAATAAGCCTTCTTCGTTATCCAAATCGTTAGCCCAATCACGATAATAATCGCGATGACACTTCCAATAACTGCACCAACCACCTAGCACACGCCCCTTATTTCTACTCTTATATCCCATTGTATCAAAACTCGCCCAGCCAAACAGCATCCACTTCGACAATTCCGCAATAGAAGCCCAACCTCGCAACCCTTTCAGAACAAATCCAACTGCCTCGGCGCTAGCCCCTCGTAGTCTAAACCTAGCATGCTCATCAACGTTTTCGCATTGCCTGCTGCATGTCCACCTGAGTTGTTGTTGAAAATGATGCAAATCTCCCGTGTCTGCTCCTGCAAACGGAGCAACCTCACCTTCCACTCCAACAATTCCTGCGGATTGTAGTCGTACAAATACCGCACATCGCGCCAGTTGGCCTCGTTCGTCTGCACCCATCCCCCGACATTCCGTCCGTGGAAGCGAACCATCGTCATGTCGGCATGCGTCGCCTCCAAGACGATCGGAACGGATCCAGTTCCTGCCTGCGGCTCGTCGCAGATGCTATGCATCCAGCCCTCGCGCTTCATGAAGGCCAGCGTTTTGTCACGCATGTCCCCTGTAAACCAGCTCTGGTGACGGAACTCCAGCGCTAGCGGCACATCGCCCATTCTCGCCTTCGCCTCCCGAATCACATCCACACTCGCCTTGTTGCACGCAAACCAAGGTGGATACTGAAACAGCACCGCCTTCAACTTTCCCGCTTCCTGAACGGGTCGAATCGACTGTAAGAATGCCTCGTACATCTGGTCAGCCCCACCGGCAAAAGGATTTTCTCCCCGCAGGTGGCCTGTCATCCCTTGGTAGGCTTTTATAATAAACCCAAAATTCTCAGGTGTCTCTTGGACCCACTTCGCATAATTACGTTCAGGCTGTACGGCGTAGAATGAGGTATCTACCTCCACGATCGGGAAATGAGCGCCATACGTCATGAGCTTCCCTTTGCCCCCGCCCAAGTCGTGGTCACCCCAACCAGCCAAACCGATATTAATCACTATCATCACCCCGTGCACAATCGCTATGATAAAAGTATTCGTTCATCTATCATAACATCCTCGTGCACCATACCCAAGAAATACGCGCTCATTATCGTGCAAAAAAGCACGCCCCCTCCATGAAGGGACGCGCTTTCTATAAATGATCATTCGTTGACAGCCAGCCAATGGCCTGGCGTTACTTCGACAAACCGCGACCGCTCCAGCCCGTACGGATCCTGTATCGACGAGTCAATGAGCGGCACGAACGCCTTACGCGACTCTACCGCTGGATCAGGAACCGGAATCGCCGCGAGCAGCGACTTGGTATACGCGTGCATCGGGTTCGCATACAACTCTTCGCTCTCTGCGAGTTCAACAATCTTGCCCTTGTACATCACGGCTACGCGGTCACTGATATGCTTGACCATCGAAAGGTCGTGAGCGATAAATAGATACGTCAGCCCCAGCCTCTGTTGTAACTCCTCCAACAGCTTGACGATCTGCGCTTGGATGGAAACATCCAGAGCCGACAATGGCTCGTCGCAAACGATAAACTCCGGCTCGACCGCCAGTGTTCGAGCGATGCCGATCCGCTGCCGCTGCCCTCCGGAGAACTCATGCGGATAGCGCATAGCGTGAGATGGGCTAAGACCGACCATCTCAAGCAGTTCCTCGATCCGATGCTGCCGTTCCCCTTTGCTGCTCGTCATGCGATGGAGATCTAACGCCTCCCCAATGATATCAGCAACGCGCATACGCGGGTTCAGGGAGGCATACGGATCTTGGAAGATCATCTGCATATAGCGACGCATCGTCTTCATTTCCCTGCGGGATAATCGGTTCAGTGAGATACCCTTGTACAACACCTCTCCGCCCGTCGCCTCGTTTAACCGCAAGATAGTCCGGCCCGTGGTGGATTTACCGCAGCCTGATTCTCCTACTACACCTAGCGTTTCCCCAGCACGGATATCAAAGCTGACATCATTGACTGCTTTGATGATCTGGCCTTTGCCTAGATTGAAATGCTGTCTGAGCGACCGGACTTCCAGCAAAGGACGGTCATCTGCCGAACGAGTGATTGAGGAAACCAGTTTAGGTTTCTTCTTCTCATCAAGCCTTGGAAGTGCATTCAATAGACGCACCGTGTAGGGATGCTTCGGAGCGGAGAAAATCTCCTCTGTCGTGCCCGTCTCAACGACTTCGCCATCCTTCATAACTACAACCCGATCACACATCCCGGCTACGACACCTAGATCATGCGTAATTAAGATGATGGATGTGCCCAGCTTGCGCTGAATCTCCTTCATCTGATACAAAATCTGCGCCTGAATGGTGACGTCAAGCGAAGTCGTCGGCTCGTCCGCAATAAGCAGCGATGGGCGACAAGCAAGTGCAATAGCAATCATTACACGTTGACGCATACCACCGGAAAATTCATGGGGATACTGTAAATAGCGTGCTTCTGCATGGGGGATCCCGACCAGCTTCAGCATCTCAATCGCTTCCCGCTGTGCTTCTTCCTTGCCAAGCTTCCGATGCTTGATCAAACTCTCCTCAATCTGCCGACCTATGCGCATCGTCGGGTTCAAGGAGGACATAGGATCTTGGAAGATCATACCGATATCGCGACCGCGAATATGCTCCATCTCGAGATCTGACTTATCAGCGAGGTTCTGTCCTTGGAAAAGAACCTGCCCACCTTTCACCATCGAAGGAGGCGATGGCAGTAGCCTCATGATCGTACGTGCTGTAACACTCTTACCGCTGCCGGATTCGCCAACGATCCCCAGCGTCTCTCCCTCGCGTAACGAGAAGCTTACATTACGAACCGCTTCAACTTCCTTATCTCGTGTGTAGAAAGAGACAGACAATTGCTTCACTTCTAAAATGGATGTCATATAATCACCTTTGAGTTGGGATAAACTTGAAAAGAAAGTTTCTATCATTCGTTAATACATGTTAAAATATAAGTTAATTATATCGCAACTATAAAAAAATTATATATTTCAAATAAATGAAACTATTATTTGACCATTGACATTTTCAAGCACCACTCTTAAAATCTACTATATCGATCGGAATAATGCAATATAAACTGACCGACAAAGGAGCTTACGAACTTGACCGGGCACACTTCAGCTATGGATTCACCTCTAGTCGACCGACTCGGGAACATTTTTGCCAAAATGCTATTGCATCCTACTTATCGCTTTCTGCTACTGCTGGCGGGGGCTCCCTTGCATCTAATCGTCTATGTGGTCCACCTGTCCAACAAAAAGAAGAGTATGCACAAGGCTAATTTGGACAAGTTAGAACAGCAATGGACTTCCTCGGGATATCGAGAGCAACTACTCAAGGAAGCGAAAGAACAACTCCAACGCAAGCATCGATTCTTCGGACAGACCGTCACCCCAGAGAAACTGGATCGCGAAGCTAACCAAATTGCGGCGATCAAGTTCAAGGAAGCGTTATTGCGTCACCTTGATGCTGAACAAGATGGGAACGGCAAGTCGCAGACCACCTATGCCGATACATTTACCCAATTGATCCGACACCCGGCGTTTCTGGCTATATCCATTATTCCCGGTGTTCTCATGTACATTCTTATGTTGATCTATAACAACGCTTATTTCAAATATATCGCTGAACGGCTCGTGATGACCGTTTTCGTCATTTTTGGCGTCGCTTTTCTCGTCTTTACCATTCTCTATCTGTCCCCTTTGAATCCTGCTGCTAACATCATCGGGGAAACAGCAACAGCAGAGCAGATTGCCAAGTTTAATCAGCTCTACGGTCTTGATCAACCTTATCTGACCCAGCTTTGGCATACATTCCGCGGTATCCTGACATTCGATTTAGGTAAATCCTTCGCAGGCAACGAAGTGGTCACCACCTCCATTGCTGCGAAGTTTCCCGTGACGCTGACGCTAACCGTCATCTCCACGATCGTAGCCGTACTTATCGCCCTGCCGATCGGGTTGGTCTCGGCCACTCGGCCGAATTCTTTCTTTGACTATACGTTCATGCTGATTGCATTGATTGGGTTATCGATCCCTAACTTCTGGCAAGGGCTCGTCCTCATCTTGAATTTCTCGATCAAGCTGCATTGGCTTCCCGCTACATATAATCCGCAGAATGCACTGACGATGATCATGCCGATTGTTGTATTAGGAACAGGTCTTATGGCGGCAGTCGCTCGGATGACGCGTTCTTCTACACTGGAGGTCATCCACGAGGATTATATTACGACTGCCCGGGCCAAAGGGTTATCTCGCAGGCAGGTACTTTGGAAGCACGCCGTGGGTAATGCGCTAATCCCGATTATTACGGTTATAGGACTTCAATTCGGTGCGATGCTCGGCGGAGCGGCTGTGACGGAGAAAGTTTTCAATATCAACGGGATTGGTAGCTATATCGTGGACAAACAGTTCATTCCCGATATTCCCGCAATTATGGGCGGCGTCGTCTATACAGCTATCACGATCTCTATCGTCAATGTCGTCATTGACATTTTATACGCCTTTTTTGATCCAAGAATCCGTTCCAAAATGAAACAATACTAGCAGGTGACAACGTGACCAAACCGATACTTACTAAACAGGACACTCATTTCAGATTACGTACCTGCTCCGAATACGGACAAGCCAGCTTTGCAGGGATCGCTTCCTTAAGCTTGGCGCTGGTATTGTTGATCAACAGCTTCGAAGGAGCTCATTTGGCTGTGCATTCAGCCGTGTTCGCTGCCTTTGTCTCTTATTTGGTCTTTGCGCTTCTTCAACTGGGAACACTGGCTTTGATCCGCAGAGATTTGCTCCAGCATGGCGAGATACGCCGCACCACTCGTTGGTTAGGCTACCTGCTATTGATCAGCTTGCTGACTGCTAATATTTTCATCGTTACAGCTGCCTTTCAGCTCATCAAACGCAAGAAGAGCGCAGCGTATATCCTTTCGTTCTACGCATTGTTGACGACCTTGTTCGTTTTCGCTGTCTCAGCTCTAAACGTCTTCAAGCCGTATGTATCCAACTTATTCGTACCGGGTATGGCTCTCATTTTAGTCGCGGGAGCCATTCAATTACTTGCTCTTCTTCTGATCTCCCGATATGCAGATGAGCAGCTTCTACCCAAGTGGTTGTGGGTTGTCGCGGTACTGTTGCTTGTAACTGCTCTAACAGGTAATGTGTTCGCCCTGGCGCTTGGCATCCTGTTAATGTCCAAACTTAAGAACAGAGATGATTCATCGGGCACGAAATTGAATGAGGTTGTTGACCGGCTGTCCCGCAGCTCTACTTCCATGCTGGGTCTGTGGTTCATCGGCTTTCTCATTTCAATCTCGCTGTGCAGTTACTTAACTTTCGACTACGGGATGGCGATCGACAATAATTACGGAGCTATCCTGCAATCGCCAAGCCTTACTTATCCGCTGGGTACGGACAACTTCGGTCGATGTCTGTTCTCTCGCATCGTATTCGGTGCACGTATCTCGCTCTTCGTCGGTATCCTCTCCACATTGATCCCCGTCATTATCGGAGGCTCACTGGGAGCAATATCCGGTTACTACGGACGCAGTACGGACAATCTCATCATGCGAGCGCTTGATATCT
Source organism: Paenibacillus sp. LjRoot56 (assembly GCF_964253335.1). Taxonomy (NCBI): domain Bacteria; kingdom Bacillati; phylum Bacillota; class Bacilli; order Caryophanales; family Paenibacillaceae; genus Paenibacillus; species Paenibacillus sp. LjRoot56. The sequence continues at coordinate 570,627 of NZ_CAXURV020000001.1, read as the reverse complement.
TGTACGCAATTCCAGGTATCCTGCTAGCTATTGCTATCATCGCGGCATTCGGTGCCAGCACGGTTAATCTCATTCTCGCGCTGAGCGTAGGGGCCATCCCTACGTATGCTCGGACCATGCGAGCTAACGTGCTGCTCGTCTCAACACTTGAATACGTGCAGGCGGCGCGCGCTTTCGGCGCTGGCGATTTTATCATTTTGCTCAGACATATCATCCCGAACTCCATTGCGCCGATGATCGTTAAGTCTACGTTAACCGTCGGCGGAGCTATCATCTCAACAAGCAGCTTAAGCTACCTCGGACTCGGCGTCGAGCCGCATATTCCCGAGTGGGGGAACATTCTGAAGGTCGGAAGTTCCTATCTCGAGACGCATGCCTACACGGCCATCTATCCTGGCTTGGCGATCATCGCACTCGTACTGTCCTTCAACTTCCTTGGAGACGGACTGCGCGACGCGTTAGATCCTAAGCTTGATTAAACACTTAAAAAATAATGGAATCTTCATTCTTACTCCATGAATTCTCACGTTACACAACACAGAAGGATATGGAATGAATGTGCGTTCATACACTTACTTTCACTAGGAGGGTCAATCAATGATTAAGAAAAGCAAGGTCGTCATCCCCGTCATCCTCGGTGCCTCTTTGATGCTAAGCGGATGCAATTTCACAACGAAGGATGACGCAGCCGCGTCACCAACACCATCAGCAGGAGCAACAGCTGCAGCAAACACTACCCCTGTCGATATCGAACTGTTGGGTATGAGCTCAAATGAAACAGACCTTAACATCGTTCGCGACCAGCTTACGAAGAATGGTTTTAACGTTAAGTTGAACATCCAACCCGATTACGGTACGTTCAAAGCGCAACAAGATGCAGGCAACTTCGATGCTGCCTTGTCCAGTTGGACCACTGTTACAGGTAACCCGGACTATGCGGTACGTTCCCTTTTCAAAACAGGTGGTGACTACAGCATTATGTCCGATCCAGAGATCGACAAGCTGATTGATCAGGCCGCAGGTCAGACACCAGAGCAGTTCACAGAAACATACAAGACGTTCGAACAAAAATTAGTCCTGGATAAAGCCTACATTGCACCACTCTATAACTCGCTCAAAGCACAAGCATTTAATCAAGATGTTCTGAAGAAAGAGTCTGTACGTCTATCGAAGTCACGTTCCCTGCCTTGGGAAGAGCTAGACTTCAAGGATACGGCCAAACGTGCGAAAGACCCGATCATTCTGCAATCCACGCTTCCTTCCCTGACATCACTTGATCCGATCAAAGGGAATGACGGTTCGATCAATATCATCAACACGAACATGTACGTACGTCTACTCAACTTGACAGATGACGATAAGTTAACGGCTGAAGGCTCACTTTCGCACAACTTTGCAATCGCCAATGGCAATTCCGACTACTACTTCTTACTTCGTGACGATATCGACTTTGCACAAATTAAGAACAAGCTAGCCGCTGACTCTGGCGAACGCGTTGGTGCTGAAGATGTTATTTTCTCGCTAAATCGTGCTAAAGACAAAAATTCTGTACCGAATCACCGTACTTTCACTTTGCATGAGCATATTAAAAATGTAGAACTCGTGACCGACCCCGCGGTACTTGAATCGGTTAAAGTTTCCGGCGGCTCCGACACGATCAAATCGAGTTTGGAAAAAGGCCTTGGCACCAAAATTTCTTCCCTCGTATCTGATAAAAAGCAAGCAAGCAATAAAGAAGGCAAATATCAAGTTGTTAAGCTGACAACGACAGAACCGTTCCCGCAAGTCTTGAACTATTTAGCGCATCAATCCGCGGGTATCGTCTCCAAGAAGCAAGTTGAAAGCATCAATACGTACGATGTAGCCAAATATGATGTAAATAAAGACATCGCCTACGGCGACCAAGCTACCATTACTGAGGGTGCTAAGTACAACAATACGTTGGCTACAAGCGGTCCTTACATTCTTTCCTACAAGAATGATTATGAGGCTGTCTTCTACAAAAACCCTGGATATATGAAGGGTACGAAGTACGAGCCGAAAGTTGACTCCATCAAAATTCGTTTCATCAAAGATGCTGAAGCCTCCCTATCAGCACTAAGAAGCGGTGAGATCCACTTGTACTACGGTGTGTCCGAAGTTAAGTTTGACGTTGTCAAAGCGGATACTAAGCTTTCGCTTCAAACGATTCCTAGTAACGCTGTGTCCTACCTGTTGTTCAACACCAAGAACCGCGAGATTGCCAAAAGCGCTGACTTGAGAAAAGCTGTGCTGTATTCCATCAATCAAGACGAATTCCTTGCTTACTACAAGAACAATAAGTTCAAAGCGATCTCCACACTAAGCCCACTTGTCAAAACGGGATTAGAGCTCAAAGCAGATTCTGCTAAAGTGAAGGATTTCTTGAGCAAATATAACGCTAGCAAAACCACCAAATAGTTGATCAGCTGAACATGTAAAATAAACGGCTACACCGTCCTACTAGGACGGGTGCGTTTATCCAAAAATATAAGCATTGTATAGAGTGAAACTTATACTTTCTTATATTTCTAAGAAGACTGCCTCATCGTCCATATGACGGTTGGGCAGTCTCTTTCATACAAACCACATCGCACAGACAGGAGCGAAACCAAATGCCAATTCCCGAAGCCAACCCCGTTAAACTGTCGCAATGGGATGCACTCATCCTAGAATCACTTAAGTCCCAAGAATCTTCCGCAGACGAGCTGCTTCAGCGGGTCCAAGCTGGTCAGCTTCCAATAGATGACAGCAAGTTCCAATTCGACTATACGCGCTTAACGGAGCTTGCGAGTGAGGATCTCGCTACGTTCGAGCAAGCTGTCCGTCACGGCTACCAGATCAAATACAATACGCTGCGCGGCATCGCTAGCTGGATTCTCGTCGTTTTCGGCCAGGAGGCAGAGTTACAGCTCGAGCCCGGTCACGAAGCGGTCGTTGCAAGTCTTACCGCGGAGCAGTACAAACGCCTGACTGCCGTGCTCTCCCACGGATGGGTCGTCCGCGGCGAACAGGCAGCTACGCCTGATGCGAGCACGACAACATACGTCATCGAGCCTCTCGTCCGAGGTTGATCAAACGTCATACTTATTACTTGTTCCACGATGCTGCTCATGACTTTATCTTTACAACTTCCATGGGAGCAGGTATAGTTACGCTATATAGGATTGACCCGGAGGAGCCTGCCAAAAGCGGGCTCTTTTTGTCTTTTTCAGGGAACTGCGGGTCGTCCACCACACATAATTCAGGACAATACTGGAAATCCTGAAATAAAGTTAAATGGAGGCAGATTTAGTGGAATTACAAGCTTACTGGGCTATCGGCATCTTCTTACTTATTTATGCGATTATCATTTCTGAAAAAATTCACCGTACCATTATCGCGATGATCGGAGCCGTGCTGATGGTTGTTTTTGGCATCGTCAGCCAAGAGACAGCTCTGCATCACATCGACTTCAACACGCTGGGCCTACTCATCGGGATGATGATTATCGTAGGCATTACAGCGGAGACGGGGCTTTTCAAATATGTCGCGGTGAAGGCAGCTAAGCTCGCCAAGGGACAACCGCGAAAGATATTGATCGCGCTCGTGATTATCACAGCGGTATGCTCTGCCTTTTTGGACAATGTAACAACCGTACTTCTCATGGTCCCTGTAACCCTGAGCATTACGAGACAGCTTCGCGTGAATCCATTTCCGTTCCTTTTCACACAAATCTTGGCCTCCAATGTCGGGGGGACAGCCACGCTGATCGGCGATCCACCTAATATTATGATTGGCAGCGCAGTGAAAGAGCTTACGTTCATGGCGTTTATCTCGAACCTGACACCAATCGTAATCATCATCATACTGGCTTATATTCCTTTGTTCCTGCTGCTTTTCGGGAAACAAGTCAAATCCACCCCTGAGCTGCAACAGAGCATTATGGAGATGGATGAGAACGCAATGCTAACGGACCGTAAGCTGCTCTGGAAATGCCTTATCGTTCTGGCTCTTACCATTCTAGGCTTCTTCTTGCATCAGAGCTTGCATTTGGAATCAGCAACAGTTGCATTAAGTGGCGCGTTTCTTCTGCTTCTCCTGACTGGTGAGCACATGCTGGAGCCCGCTTTAGCTAGTATCGAGTGGCCTACGATCTTCTTCTTTGTCGGTCTTTTCGTGCTCGTATCCGGGCTTGTAGAAACAGGTGTAATAACCCAACTAGCTGTACACGCGATTGAACTGACAGGTGGCAATGAACTTGCAACCTCCATGCTGATCCTATGGCTGAGCGCGATTGCATCGGCCTTCCTCGATAACATCCCGTTCGTGGCCACGATGATTCCATTGATTCAGGAAATGGGCAATATGGGCGTCAGTAATTTAGAGCCACTGTGGTGGAGTTTGGCTTTGGGCGCTTGTTTGGGGGGCAATGGCACATTGATCGGGGCGAGTGCAAACTTGATTGTTGCTGGCCTAGCCGGCAAAGAGGGTTACCCAATCACCTTCGTGAAATATTTGAAATATGGCTTCCCGCTGATGATCATTTCGATCGTTCTGTCCAGCTTATATATTTATTTCAGGTATTTGATGTAAGAAAAAGGAGGTAAGTGCCATGTTAACGTACACGTTTGACGAGACAGCCATCGAGCTCAGTGAAACAGCCAACGACCCAGATATTGAATTTCGTATTCACGTTCTCGGGGATGCGACTATGGATCAGCGGGTGAAAGACGTTCAGCACGATTTTGACCATAACCATGTTATGACCGATGTCTTGTTCTACGCTTATCACGATCATAAGTACCAATTCATTGTTCGCAATGATTACTACGAGGTCTTTATTCTATCTCTTATGAAGCATCGCATTTTGACTAGTGTCACTTGGGTGTAGCGAAGTTGGCAACATTGTTTACACAATTGAAACACTTGGGTGAGAAGGAGAGGAAGAACTGATATGATTCACTACTGGCTAGTCCTGCTTGCCATTGCGGTGGCCATTGCTTATTTGGCTGATAAAACGAAGCAACCCTACCCTACACTGCTCGTCATAGCCGGTTTACTCCTTGGACTTCTCCCCATTCCCGCTATGGATGAGTTGAAAGATTACATTGCTTCCGATCATGTGTTTCAAACTACGGTTATTCTTATCTTCTTATCCGCCCTTATTGGCGATGCGGCGATCAAACTGCACTTCCATGAGGTGAAGGAAAACAAGCGGCCTATCTTGCTGCTCTCCTTACTCGGCACAATGATTACCTTTGTTCTTGTAACCGTGCTCTGCTCCGTTTTCTTAGGTCTCTCTCTGCAAAAAGCACTCGTATTCGGCGCCTTAATGGCCGCTACCGATCCCGTTTCCGTGCTCAGTATCTTCAAGTCGCTAGGACTTAACTCGAAGCTATCCACCATCGTCGAGGGTGAAAGCTTAGCCAACGACGGTGTCGCCGTCGTCCTGTTCAAAATTGCACTAGTCACCACAATGCTCAGCATGTCCAGTCTCCTTGATGGCACATTAGAGTTTGCTAAAGTGGTCATCGGCGGCATGGCAATCGGGATCCTGGGCGGCTTCCTAGCTTCCAGAATTACCTCGCGCATCGATAACTATCTCGTCGAAATTGGTCTATCCATCGTCTTGTTCTATGGTGTATTCGAAGTCGCTGAGATGTTCCATCTTTCGGGGGTAATCTCAGTCGTCTTCGCTGGACTATTGCTCGGGACTTACGGGAAAAACATCGGCATGTCCGATACCACACTGGAGAAAATGGACTCCTTCTGGGAAGTCATCGCCTTCATTGGCAATGCCCTTATTTTCCTTATGGTGGGCTTGGAAATATCGAACATTAACTTCACGGACAAATGGCAAGAGATCGGCGGCAGTATCGTCATCGTCCTCCTCGCCAGATTCATCGCCGTGTATGTAAGTCTCGCTATGGATCGTGATATGCCTTCGGCTTGGAAGCCCATCATCGCCTGGGGCGGCCTAAAGGGCTCGCTGTCCATAGCGCTCCTGCTAGGTGTGTCGCCTGACTTCGAAGGTCGCGACCTACTGCTTGCGATGACGTTCAGCAATGTCGTATTCTCACTGCTCGTTCAAGGGACGACCTTGAGTCGATTGGTTGCGCTACTGAAGGTGAAATAAGGGGATGCGCTACCGTCGACGATCCCCTTCAACAGACACGACTAAGAAGAGCCAAGAGGACCAACTCCCTCCCGGCTCTTCTTCTATTTCTGCGTCAATCGTCCGTACGTTTCCTTATCACAAATGACGAAAAGCTTAGCTCCCTGCGGAATCTCTTCATGAAGCCTTTTATTGATATTCAGATGCTCGCCATCTGAGATCAGTGTCGCTCCCTTTTGCAGCAAATCCTGAAAAGCATCATGGAACGTCACCCACTTCGCCTGTGTAGGGATCTCGTAGAGGTCCTCGCCCTGGGGTGTACGGGTTAGCAACTGTGTAAGAATCTTTGAGGTCCCTGGGCTAAACGCCGAGCGTACCGCAAGCTGCGAAATGGTCTCACTGCCAAAGATGAATTCATCGATGCGAATGTGCTGGAAGTTGGGCAGATTTTGCTTATCACGGATCTCCACTATCGTGTACACGTGGTTATAATTGCGCTCGACGGTCGTCGCCACCAGTAAGGTTTTGCCATCGACGAAGGCGGGATCGCGAATCGTGTTCTGGAACTGAGTCACTTCATCGGCGAAAATGAACACCGCCCTCGCCTTCGATGTATTGGCCATTTCGAGTGTCGCCACGAGCTGCGGATTGCCCAGCACATAATGCACCCGCTCATGGTGAATCGGGCTTTTTTCCAGCGTATCTATAAGAACAACCTCCACAACGGGGTCTGAGTTCAGGATTTCTTTAATTGCATTCTCCGCATGCTGACTCCAATCAATAATCACAAAATGGTTCGTACCCGCATACCTCAATTTGCCTTCCTCCTTCTTCCGCTGATACACAAATAAGGCATCCACGACTTTGCTAATTGTTATGGAAATAAGTCCAATCCCGAAGATGTAGACGACGATCCCTAAACATTTGCCCGCAACCGTATGTGGGTAGAAGTCACCATAGCCCACTGTTGTAACTGTCGTCATCACCCACCACAAGCCGTTAAATCGGGTCTCAAAAGTGCTCGGCTCTAGCTCATAAGCTAACAGCGAACTTCCTCCAATGAACACAACAGCCACGCCAAAAACAAAGAGGTTATTCCAACGGATTAGACGCAATAAGAATTTTGAGAAGAAAAGCATGATGACCTCCTGACAGGCATCCGCCTAACAATTTCCAGGCTATTCATTAAGTATAGCAAGAAAAACGCTTTTAGATGAATGAATCCGCAAGAGTCTCGCTCTTTCTATTCACGATTTTTTTTATTTTGTCGGGAATCCGACATTCTAGCGTGAAATCATGTGATAATATACATATAACAGATTGGAATACTCGGTATTAAGCGGTGTGCATTGTTTAAGAAATAAGGATAGGGGATTGAACCTATGGACCAATTACACGAGTTTGCTGACATTCAGGAAAAAGACCCCACAAAGGAAGTCATGCTTGAGGCTTTTCGAAAACATGGCATTAGTCATACTTACCGTAAGAACGAGTTTGTTTTTCAGGAAAACGACTTGCCCAGCGGTGCCTATTATGTGGCTTCAGGATTAATTAAGATTTCCCAATCCTCCGAGGAGGGGCAAGGAATTACCTTGTTTCTTCGCTATGAGGGAGAAGTTTTCGGCAATGCGGAAGTGTTGACGAACATAGCTCGGAAGCGCTACGCCAAGTGTCTCGTGGACAGCCAAATAATTACGCTAGACAGTCGAAAATTTCTCGAATTGGCCAAAGAAAACGCGGAATTTTCCTATTCCGTCGCCGTTCTAGGTGCTCGCAGACTTCTGCAAACACAGCGAATGGTCGAAACTCTAATCTCCCGCCCCGTCGCCTGGAGGCTCGCTTGGTTCCTCCTGCAGCTGGGCAAACCGACCGAAGAGAAGCTCGAGGTTCAGGTGCCGCTCAGTCATGAAGAGATCTCCTATGTCATTGGCTGCAGCAGACAAACCGTCACGGAAACCTTGAACAAATGGCGCGATAAAGGACTCATCGATTACGCCAAAAAGAAGATCGTTGTCTATCATCCGAACCGTTTCTTCACCGACATTTAGACGAACATCAGCCTGGAGGTCAACCCTATGATCACAATAAATCATGTGAATAAATCCTTTTCACAGAAAAAAGGCAATGCTTATACGGCTTTAGATCAAGTTTCTCTCACGATTAAAAAGGGAGAATTCGTCTCCATCGTAGGGCCTTCGGGCTGCGGGAAGTCCACGCTTTTGAATTTGATCGCCGGATTCGAACAAGTGAGCAGCGGAACGATTACCGTCAATGGGCAAAAGGTTACTGCACCAGGAGCCGATCGCATTGTTGTTTTCCAAGAACACGGCTTGTTCCCTTGGCTTACTGTGCTTGATAATGTGGCCTTCGGTTTGAAGCAAAAAGGGCTATCCAAGAAAGAACGCTATGCACTTGCTTCCGAACAAATTAAAGCTGTGCACTTGAGCAAGTTTATTGATCGTTATCCGCATGAACTGTCTGGCGGGATGAAACAACGAGTAGCGATTGCCAGAGCGCTCGTTATGGATCCTGAGATCCTCTTAATGGATGAACCCTTTGCGGCATTGGATGAGCAAACGCGCTTCATTTTACTGAAGGATTTGGAAGAGATTTGGCTAAAGACCGGTAAAACCATCTTGTTCATTACGCACAACATTCGTGAAGCCGTCATTTTATCAGATCGTGTTGTCGTGATGGCGACGCAGCCAGGCAGGGTTAAGAAGGAATTCGCCGTGCAGGCAGCTAGGCCTCATCAAAGCAGTGATCCGCTCATTCATGCTTTGGAAAATAAAATTATGGAAGCTCTGACGGATGAGCTCGAGAAGGTAGTCAGAGAGGAGCTGGGCCATGCATACAGCCTTAAGAAGAACGCTATTTCTAATTCTGCTGCTGATCATATGGGAGTTGGGATTTAGAATTTTTGATTGGGGTTGGAAATTTCCTTCTCCTCTACAAACCTTCCAAGCCTTCTATGATGGGTTTGCGCACGGGCATCTCCTTAACGCCATTGGGGCTAGCCTTCGTCGCTTACTCATCTCATTTGCCCTATCGATTGGCATCGGAACGATATTAGGCTATTTATTTGCACGATATCGCTATTTTGACGAGACCTTCGGCTTTGTCGTGGTTGCCCTCCAGACCGTGCCGAGTATCGCCTGGCTGCCCTTCGCGATTATCTGGTTCGGACTGAATGACACTTCCGTCATTTTCATTACCACCATTGGCGCAACATGGACGATGTCGATGGCAAGCCGTACAGGGATCATGAATATTTCGCCAATTCATCTACGAGCTGCGCAAATGCTGGGAACAGGCAGCGGATACCGCTTGTTCTTTCAAGTGCAGCTGCCGGCGGCATTTCCCCATTGGATTACAGGAATCCGCGTGGCTTGGGCCTTCGCTTGGCGGGCACTTGTAGCTGGCGAGCTGATTGCCAAAGGCGTGGGGCTCGGGCAAATGCTGCAAGATGGACGCGGACTTGGCGATACGGCAACGATCCTGTGCGTCGTCATCATCATCGCTGTGATCGGTACGATTTCGGATCATTTCTGTTTTAAACAGCTGGAGGATCGCATCGTGCTTCGTTTTCAGCTTAAGAAATAAATGGCGTTATCTAGAATCAAATAAGGGGGAATTAGTGTGAAAAAAGTAGGTTGGATCATGAGTTTGGTTTTAGTCGTACCCTTGGTTTTGTCCGCTTGCGGCCAGAGTAAAGAAACCGCTTCAAGCGCTGTCAGTACGACTGTGAAAATTGGTATTTTGAAAAATGTCACCCATGCTCCAGGATTTATCGCTTTGCAAAACAACTATTTTCAGGACGCTTTTGGTAAAAACGCCAAGATTGACGTCACGGCTTTTGACAATGGAGCGGACTTCGCAACAGCGATTGCCACGGACCAAATTGATATTGGCTACGTGGGACCGGGACCGGTCATCAATCAATATTTGAAAAGCAAAAATATCCGAGTCATTGCTGGCGCGAATAACGGCGGTGCAGTATTAGTTGCACGCAAGGACGCAGGCATCAACTCTGTTAAGGATCTCGTTGGCAAAACAGTAGCTGTTGCTGCCAAAGGAGGCACGCCGGATCTATCTCTTCGTTTGCTGCTCAAACAGGAAGGATTGAAAGTATCGACCGATACTTCGGGTGTGCAAATCGTTACACGTGCTCCAGCAGATACGTTAGTTGCGATCCGTCAGAAAGAAGTCGACGCGACCTTGATTGCAGAGCCTTGGGGCACACAGATTATCCAAGAGGGTTCCGGTACGATTTTGGTGGATTGGAACAAGATCCCTCCCAAAGACGGCAATTACCCGTTAACCATTCTTGTAGCCAGCGATACGTTTCTGAAGGATCACCGTGATTTGGCCAAAAAAGCCCTGAAAGCCAACAAACAAGCGATTGATTTCATTCAGCAAAATCCGAACAAAGCCTATGATCTGATTAGCGATGAATTGAAGCAGTTAACGGGTAAAGGAATGGAACCTGCGCTCATCAAAGCCGCTCTCGACCATTTGAAATTAACCGAAGAGATCACGTTAGAGGATATTAATGAGCAGGCTAAAACCTCTTTTGATGCAGGGTACTTAAAAGTGAAAGCGGAAGAGTTGGATTTCAGCAAATTTCTCGATTTATCTCTTTTAAATGAAGTGCGAAAAGAAAAATAACCGTATGTGACTGAGGAGGCCTTCACTTGTTTATACAACCACAGGAAAACCTATTACCTGATTATCATGAGCACATCAAAGTCGTCATTCTTGGTACGGGCACACCGAGGGCCTTTTATGGCAGGGCGAAGGCAGGCGTCGCTATTCTCGCAGGGGATAAAACCTTTCTATTCGATTGCGGAGGCGCGACCGTTGATCAATTGATTAAGGCGGGGATTATGCCGCAAAGGATTTCGGATGTCTTTTTCACACACCATCATAGCGATCATAATTCAGGGTTTTTCGATGTCTTCATCACGAGCTGGCGGACACATGTGATCGCGGATCGGGTTTTTGAGGGGCGAAAAGGGCCTATGAACGTTTACGGACCCACCACAACGAAGGAGATTATCGGCAAAATGAGAGCGTCTTTCGATTTCGACGTAAATCTTCGAGTGAACTATAACTTCTCTGCGGGTGAAGGAGCGGACATTCGTTATTTTGAAAGCAACGATGGTGTTGTTTACGACCAAGGCGGCATTAAAATCACCGCTTTCGAAGTCGATCATAAACCTGTTGATCCTGCTATTGCCTATAAATTCGAGTTCAACGGGAGGTCGGTAGTCATTTCTGGCGATACCATCCCGGTTGACAATATGATCAAACATAGTCGCGGTGCGGATTTACTTGTACACGAATCTTATAACAAAGCGTGGCTCGACGCGCTGATTGCCAAATTCCCTGAGCAGACCATTGGCCTGTCTAATCCAGCCAAGTATCATTCGACAACGCACCAAGTGGCCGAAATTGCCCGAGAAGCCGGCGTGGCTCATCTAGTGCTCACCCACCATATTCCTGCACCTGCAGCCACTGAGGAGGCGGAAGCTGCCTATATAGAAGGCATGGGGGACATCTATGGTGGTCGAATCACGATGGCGCGAGATTTAATGGCATTTGACCTCTCGTAATGAAAAGCAGCCCTGAGTTATTCGCCCAGGGCTGCTTCTTTATCTTCCACGCTTATTTAGCTGCTTTTTTCGCCCATTTGGCTTGCAGCGCACTTTCGATCTCCGTGTATACCTGCTCCGTTGTTTTACCATCCGTGGAGATGCCTAATTTGGCTGCTTTCTTGTTCACAGCCTCTGATTTCTTCGCTTGTTTCGCTGCTTTCTTTGCTTCTTTTGCAGCTTTCAAGGCTGTGCGGATTTCCTTGCCTGTTTTGCCATCCGTCGCGATACCCGCTTCGGTCGCTTTCGCTTGCAGCTTCGTTACAGCAGCCGCTTTCAGCTCTGTCTTCAGCTCCTTGTTCGTCAAGCCGTCTGCGCTCACGCCGAGCTTCGTTGCTTTCGCTTGAAGCTTAACCGTTACAGCTCCTTGGATCTCCGTTTTAAGCTGCTCCGCTGTCTTGCCATCCGTTGAGATTCCCAATTTAGCTGCCGCAGCATTCAACTTCTCGGTGTGGTTAGCCGTAGCTGCCGTTTTCAGCTCTGCCTTGATCTCTTTGTTCGTTTTCCCATCTGTCGCTATGCCAAAAGCTTTCGCTTTCTCTACGAATAGTTGTTTCACAGAATGAAACTTATTTGTCGATGCGGCTGTTGTATCTCCTTGTCCACCTTCAGCGAATGCAGCCACTGGAACGGAGCACACAATCGCGCCTACTAACACTAATCCTACTAATTTCTTTTTCAACATGTGGAATCACTCCTCGATTCGTTTAATGGTTGTGCACCTTACGAACCCTATCTTATCCCATAGTTATGTCATAAGTTTGTCATGCGAGAATACGCTTCATGAACTACTTCGTGATTAAAAGGACTTTTTGAACATCCTCTTAGGCAGTTGGCAAAAAGATTTTGAAAACCGTCCCAGCCCCCGGCTGCGACTCGACCCGAATGGAACCGCCGTGCGCCTCGATAATGTGTTTACAAATCGTTAAACCCAGTCCTGCGCCGGAGCGATTGCGGCTCTCGTCCGCTTTGTAAAACCGATCAAAAAGATAAGGCAGTTTCTCTGGAGAGATGCCCTGCCCATCATCCCACACCTCGATCCAACGATCGTGTCTAATGGCCTTGACCCGAATTCCTGCTTGCGAGCCCTCCGGAATGTGGTTAATCGCATTGTCCAACAAATTGATGAAAACCTGCCGCAGCCTATCGGCGTCGGCCTGTACCGTATATGGCCCCTCACTATCTGCACTGAGCTCAATTCCCTTGCCTTTCGCCTTCATTTTCAGCTGTGTCGCGACGAGTCCAATTAACTCTGGCAGATCCACGACTTGCATAGTCAGCTTCACCTGCTTCTCCTCAAACGAAGACAGCTCCAGCAGATCATCTACCAAATGGCTTAACCGCAATGTCTCCTGGAGGGAGATATCGATGAATTCCTTCGCATCTTCAGGTTCTACCACGCCATCCGTGATGCCCTGCAGAGAGGCCCGAATCGTCGTCAGCGGAGTCCTTAGCTCGTGAGAAATTTCGGAGAGGAACCGCTTGCGGCCTTCTTCGACCTTTTGCAGCTTGCCGGCCATTCGGTTGAGCGATCCCGACAACGAGGCGATTTCATCTTTTCCGCGTACAGGCACCCTTCCGCTAAAATCCCCCAGTGCCAGCGCCTCCGCCGTCTTGCTCATCTGCTGCAGAGGCTTCACAAAGTGCCGCGACACAAAGTACAGAAGCGCAATAGCCAGTAGTGCGACGACGAGGGCGGATATATAAATAGCGCGATTGATCTCATTAATCGTACCTTGAATGTTCACGATAGGCGTATACAGGAAAATCGCCCCAACCACTCGGTTGTCCTGTAGGACTGGACGTCCGACGATCAGCATTTTGACAGGGCTATTCTGTGTAAATGTACTCTTCACCGTCACCGGGTTACCGGAGAGCACCTTCTCCACCCAGCCCAGTCGGGCAGGAACTTCGCCTACCGCTTGGATTTTATCCAAGGTCGCTCGAGGATGTCGAATGACCGAAACGCGGACATTTGAGGTTTTCTCCATCGCATTAATTTGTTTGCGGAAATCCTTCTGAGCCGTCGAATTATCGAACAAATCCTTCGCTAGCTCCTCCACTTGCTCCACTTTTTCCAATAAAAGCTTCTCGCTGCGGTCATACGTCTTCTGCTTCATCGTGTAACCAATTGCACCCGAAATCGCTAAAATCGACACCACCGTAATAGCTATATATATAAATAGTAGCTTGCGATAAAAGGAATTCAGCATACGCTAGGTCCCTCGAACTTATATCCCACACCCCATACTGTGCGGATACTCCAATCTTCTTTCTCTGCTGTGAGTTTCTGCCTTAATCGTTTGATGTATAAATCGACCACGCGATCCTCACCTTCAAAATCCCACCCCCAGATCTTAGCGATCAGATCCTCGCGCGTGAACACTTGGTTCGGATTCCGTACGAAAAACAGCAGCAGCTCATACTCTTTCTTCGGTAAGGCTACTACCCGTCCATCAACCGTCACCTCATGACCTAGGCTATCAATGCGCAAGCTGCCGACCTCATATACGTGTGCCGCAGGCGCCACTTGGGTGCGAATCCCCGTCCGACGAAGGATCGACGTTACCCGTGCAACCAGCTCATTCGGGTCAAAAGGCTTCACCAAATAGTCGTCGGCCCCCATCCGCAAGCCTTCCACGCGCTCATCCACGTGGCCTCGCGCCGTCAGCATCAGAATCGGCACATCGCTTTGTGCGCGGACCATCTGACAGACCGACCACCCGTCGCGCTTCGGCAGCATGATATCCAGCACGATGAAATCGGGCTGCAGCTCTTTGAATCGAGCGAGCGCCTGCTCGCCGTCATTCGCGGTCGCCACCTCGAAGCCGTTCTTTTCCAAATACAGCTTCGTTATTTTACATATATTCAGATCATCATCTACGACTAATACCAATGTCACGTGTGGTCACGCTCCCTATTTGAAACCTTACCTTTTATATTACTGGATAATTGTGATGAAAAAATTTCTTTTTAGCGCATTCTAGTATGCTCTTTCTGATACACAAACAAATAGAACAATCCTTCAGCTTCCGTCGGCTGGGAGATTGCTCTGTTTTATCGTTATATGCCGTTCATTTTATTCACGGTGTTCCCAGAGTCTTGTCACTTCCTCTAATACGAGGTCATTAAATTGCATTTTATAAATATCAGGCTTCACGGTTTGATTCAAGAAATCGAATCCATATGTCGCATCAAAATGATTCATCATCAATGTCATAACGTTACCATGTGTGCCAATGGCTATCTTCTTCCCTTTATTTTCTTTTAGGATATCTCTCAATACGACCACCGCTCTTTGCTGGCAGGCTCTGTTAGACTCTCCACCTGGATAGGTATAATCAAAGTCATCGAACATCCGCTTCATCTCAGACATGAACTTTTCAGTAGGAATCAGATCATCTTCTCCAGAAAAATGTCTTTCCCGAAGATCTTCCACTATCTTAATCTCTTGTTCTAGTTCTTTAGCCAACCCCTCCAGGGTTAGAATGGCTCGCGCATAAGGGCTGGATATCAGCACGTCGATTCCTTCATCTTTTAAGATCCTTGTGATGTCTTCAGCATTCAATTTGCCCTTGAGGGTAAGTCCCCTCGTTCTTTCATTTCCTTCTGTATAAGGTGATTCCGCATGTCTGACCATATAAATCGTCGTCTTCATGTAATCCACCCTCCCTAATTTGATTACAAATATTTCCTTACATTCATTCGAGAAATACTTATGATCTCCTGCACAACAACATAGTTGTGAATCTCGAATCTCTTACTTGCCTTACTGCGGTGGCGCTCACATCAGATGAAAAATTATAGTCACTCACTAGCTACGAACAATTGTGGCGAGGAGTAGAGCGAGGTCGGAGTGGTAAGTCGGAGTACATACTACCTTCAAAATTGCAAAAGAGCAGTTTTGAAAAGGGATTTCACTTGTTTAATGGGAATTGATGCAAAAAGGCATCCATTTGGGGCAGTATTTAAGATTTATCCTAAAAACAGATAAAAAGGATGCCTATTTGCACGCATTTTCCAGTTTTGAGCAGAATGCTGAGGAAAAAGATGCCTATTTGCATTTTCGGAGGGTGATTCGGCTTCTTACTAGCCAACTCCCCCTAAGCTTAGAGCTACCTTATTGCCTGGCCTAAATCAGAAAACCCCCTAGCATCCGCTAAGGGGTTCTGTTCTAACTATGGATCCGTTCGTTACACCACGAACGAGCTTTTCAACGAAACGATCAAGTTAAACACCAAATGATCTGGTGTTGTGTACTTCGGATCCACGTTGAAGTAGCCGTGGCGGAAAAACTGGAATTTATCCTGTGGGCTCACGCTCTTCATGTTGTCTTCGACGAAACCTTGCACGATTTGCAAGGAATTCGGGTTCACTTTATCCATGAACGATGTCTCTTCTTCGCCTTCCTCATCGTCCAAAATCAGTGGCTCGTACAGGCGGAACTCCGCTGGTACAGCGCTTTTCGCATCCACCCAGTGGATCGTGCCTTTGACTTTACGGCCAGTGAAGCCGCTACCGCTCTTGGTCTCAACATCATAGGTGCAATGCAGCTCAACCACGTTGCCATCGGCATCCTTGATGAAGTCGTTGCATTTGATGAAGTAGGCGTTTTTCAAACGCACTTCGTTGCCGGGAAATAACCGGAAATATTTGGCCGGTGGATTTTCCATGAAGTCATCTTGCTCGATGTAGATCTCGCGGGAGAATGGAATCATGCGATTGCCCATTTCTGGGTTCTCGGAGTTATTCTCCGCTTCTAGCATCTCCACGCCATCCTCGGGATAGTTGGTGATGACGACTTTGAGCGGATTCAGCACGCCCATCGTGCGCAGCGCCTTCAACTTCAAATCCTCGCGGATGAAGTGATCCAGCATTCGAGTGTCAACAACACTGCCACCGCCGCCTTTCGATACGCCAAGCTCACGAACAAAATTGCGAATCGACTCTGGCGTCAGGCCTCTACGGCGCAAACCCGATATAGTCGGCATCCGTGGATCGTCCCAACCGTCAACGGCTTTCTCATCGACGAGTTGTTTCAGCTTTCTTTTGCTCGTAACGGTATTCATTAAGGAAATACGAGCGAATTCATATTGTCTCGGCACATTCGGCATCTCACACTCACGAATCACCCAGTCGTAGAACGGACGTTGATCCTCGAACTCACTTGAACAGAGCGAGTGCGTTACACCTTCGATCGCATCTTCCAGTGGGTGCGCGTACGTGTACATCGGATAGATGCACCACGTATCGCCTGTGTTATGGTGATGGGCGTGAAGAATACGATAGATGACCGGGTCTCTAAGGTTAATATTCGGTGAGGACATATCAATTTTGGCACGCAGCACACGCTCGCCGTCTTTGAACTCACCAGCACGCATACGCTCAAATAGGGACAAATTTTCCTCTATCGTGCGTTCACGATACGGACTGTTTGTTCCACCTTGCGTCAGTGTTCCACGCGTTTCACGGATTTCATCAGCAGATTGGTCGTCTACATAAGCCAGTCCTTTGCGAATCAAGACTAATGCTCGGCTATACATCTCTTCAAAATAGTCCGAAGCAAAGAAAAGCCCGTCCCATTTAAAGCCCAGCCATGCTACGTCTTCTTTAATGGACTCCACATATTCAACATCTTCCTTGACTGGATTCGTGTCATCAAATCGAAGGTTCGTCAACCCATTGAAATCATCGGCAATTTCAAAGTTCGTGCATATCGCCTTTGCATGTCCTATATGAAGGTAACCGTTCGGCTCCGGGGGAAATCGGGTCACGACCTGACTGACTTTGCCTGATTTCAAATCTTCGTTTACAATGTTCTTAATGAAATTTGATATTGCGCTTACGTTAGCTTCAGCGTTTTTCGTTTCCATATGTGCCCAGCCTTTCTCCCACGGGTTAAAGTTTTATTTTCTATCATACACTATATGGTACTCAAATATAAAGGAGACATAGAGATGGAATCATTCGAGCATTACTTAGATCAATATGCAGAGCTTGCCATACGCGTCGGATTGAATGTACAAAAGGATCAAACCGTCGTCATCACAACACCGATTGCTTGTGCGGATTTCGTCCGCAAGCTGACGAAGAAAGCTTATGAAGCAGGCGCTAAAGACGTTGTAGTCGATTGGGATGACGATGAAGTGAAGGCGCTCCGCCTTAAGAACGCTTCCGAAGACACCCTGCAGACCTACCCTATGTGGCGGGCAACTGGCATGGAGGAAATGGCGAAGGACGGCGCTGCATTCCTGTCCATTTATGCGCCTAACTCGGACTTGTTCAAGGAAGTCGCTCCTGAACGCGTCGCAATGTCCAGTAAAGCTGCAGCAACTGCACGTGCAGGCTTCCTTTCCTATATGCGCAACAACAAGGTCAATTGGTTGATGGTCTCTTATCCGACAGCAGAATGGTCAGCGAAGGTATTCCCGAATTTGAGCGAGTCCGAGCGGATTACACAGCTGTGGGAGCAAATTTTCAAGCTGACACGTGTAGACAAAGCAGATCCTGTTGCGGCATGGAAAGAGCATATTGCTACATTGACCGCGAAGCAGAATATGCTGAACAAGATGAAATATAAGCAGCTTCATTTCCAATCTCCAGGAACCGACTTATACATAGAACTAGCACCTAAGCATCAATGGGTTGCTGCAGGCAGTGAGACCGAGAGCGGCATTTTCTTCGTACCGAACATTCCGACTGAGGAAGTGTTCACGATGCCAGCTCGTAACGGTACGAACGGCACAGTGCGCAGCACGCTGCCCCTGAGCTACCAGGGCTCATTGATTGATGGCTTCTCCCTAACCTTCAAGGATGGCCGCGTCGTCGAGGCAACCGCAGAAGTGGGGCAAGAAGTATTGAACAACATGCTGAGTATGGATGAAGGTGCTCGTTATTTGGGTGAAGTGGCACTCGTGCCCTATGACTCGCCTATCTCACAATCAGGCCTCATCTACTACAACACACTTTTCGACGAAAATGCTTCCTGTCACGTCGCACTCGGCAATTCCTACCCGTTCACGATTGAGGGTGGAACGACGATGAGTGCCGAGGAGCTTGAGGCAAATGGCTATAACAAAAGCTTGATCCACGTGGATTTCATGATTGGTTCCAAAGATATGGCGATTGACGGGATCTTGGCAGACGGTACGCGTGAGCCCCTATTCCGCAATGGGAACTGGGCATAAAACCCGTACAACAATGAAAGACCGCTCCTACGTGGAAACTAATTTCCATGTATGGGCGGTCTTTCTCGCATCTAGTCCTCGTCTTCTGGACTCGGTGCACGCACCATGCTGGTCGTCAAGGTTTGCGTAACAGCCGCTTTCTTCAGCTTCCATTGGCCTTTGTGCCATTTCCACACCGAAGTGACATAGCCTAGTGTGTCCGCATTCGCGATACCTGTGATGCGCTGAACACCTTTCAGTTCACAGTAGCCATCCCGATCCACATCGACGGGCTTTAACAGGCTGTATGCATCTACATTAACAATGATTGGCTTCACAATTTTCCCTTGATTGTAAATGCCAAATTGCTCGTAAGCCTCCTTGCGATCCGCAATATCGAGGGTGAAGGATTTGCCGGTCTCCTCGATTTTCATCTTCACCTTATAATTATTCTTAAAGGTCGCTTTGACATGCAGCGGTTCCGGCATCGGGATTGCGGTGGGCACGTTATTTTTGAGCGAATAAATATAATTCGAGGTAAACCCGCCACTACCGCCGGTATCAGAGGTTACATAGATCTGAGGCAGCTTGTCATGGATAAAATCACAAAAATCCATCTTCGGATTATACCCGCCTTCCAGCGGAATCACGACCTGCGCCTGACCTTGTCCGGTGACGGAGATAAACAGCTTGTCATAATAGGGGCTATTCAGGTCTGATTTCAGACCGACAAGGGAGACCATATCTAATTTGCCGTCGCCTGTGACATCAATTTCACGCGTCTGGATGAGCTGACCTTGCCCACTCTGTGGAGGCTCTAGTTGTGAGGGGGGTGGAGGTACCGCTTGTGTAAAGGCCTCTGCCGATCCACCAAAGCTCAAAGCGCCACTCAAGAGCATACCCATCACTGCTGCGCGCAGTGGGATTGTAAAACTTTTTCTAAACCGAGACATTGTTCGCACTTCCCATCATGGAATTGAATTCGGTTTATTATTCCAAATTTTCCATTGTGGTATGCGGAAAATAACTACAAAAGAGGCGGTCTGCGATAAAGCGTCGCCTGCTCGAACGCATACGCAAGCTTAATCAACGTCGGCTCACTGAATGCTCCGGCTGCAAACATGACACCCATTGGCCCTTTGCTTGTGTACCCAGCGGGTACAATCAGCAGTGGATAGCCTGCCCTGGCGGCAATATCCTCGCCTTCATCTTTGGGAAAAAACAACGCATCGAGTTGATACGTGTGAAGGGCATGATCGATCCCTTGTGCTCGTGTGAGCTCTTGATATCTATGTAGACTCGTCAAATAAGTCTCTTCCGTAAGCGTCCCGTTCGCATCCTCTGACCATATCAGCGTGTCCTGCCCATAGACCAGCGCCTTTTCCGCATGCTGTTCATTGAATGCAATAATCTCATGTAAGGAATGCACAGGTGTCTTGGACGGATCTAGCTTGGCCAGGTAGGCGTTTAGATCCCTTTTGAATTCGTAGAGAAGCACATCGTAGTTCCAAACAGCATCTTGGCAAGGAAGCACCACATCATCAATGACAATCGCACCTTCGTCGCACAAAACTTGAATAGCCTGCTCCGCAAGCTGCCGTTCTTCCTCATCCAACTGCTGATAATACCAACGTGGAATCCCTATTCTGGCTTGATGGAGCCCTCGACGATTGAGAAAAGGGGTATAATCCAGATGGCCCTGACCGTCGCTAGCTATACTATATGCATCTGCTGCATCTACACCTGTCATTACGCCGAGCAGCACAGCCGCATCACTCACAGTTCTCGTCATTGGGCCCGGTGTATCCTGACTGCTGGCAAGCGGAATTATGCCCGAGCGACTTAGCAGACCAACCGTTGGCTTCAAGCCGACAAGACTGTTATGCCCCGCTGGATTGACGATAGATCCGGACGTTTCCGTACCAATGGCTCCCACTTCAAAATGAGCTGCAACCGCCGCACCGGATCCCGAACTGGAGCCTCCAACTTCATAAATACCAGGTCCATACGGATTTACCACCTGTCCGCCTCTTGAGCTATAACCAGATGGCATCGCCACCGCCATGAAATTGGCCCACTCTGTCATATTCACCTTGCCAAGCAGCACCGCACCAGCGTCACGCAGCTTGGCAACGATATACGCGTCTTCTGTCGCCACATGCTCCGCCAAACAAATCGACCCAGCACTCGTGTGCATCCGGTCAGCAGTCTGAATATTGTCTTTGAGCAAAATCGGAATGCCATGCAGAGGACCCCGACTCCCACTTACTGCACGTTCTCGATCTAACGATTCCGCGATCTCTACTGCATCTGGATTCAGCTCCAGCACTGCATTAATTTTGTCATTATAGGTTTTAATTCGCTCCGTATAGTAAACAACCAAATCTACAGAGTTGATTTCCCGCCGTTCCATCGCAAGTTGAAGTGTGACAATATCTGCATTTGTCATCCATTCGTCCGAAATATGCGCCATCAACAACCGCCACCTCTCAACTATTCATGCTACACTTATTCCCTAGGTTTTCGGGTATACCTTCTTTGCAAACAGGGATTTCCTTGCAGCTTTCTGCTAAGTGGGCAACAAAGGATTTTCATCTGTATAATCGAATAAAGAATGAAGAATACGACCAGAATTTATGAGGTGTTCCTTTTGAAAATAGATCGTTTACTCGCCATCACCATGCTGCTGCTCAATCGTCGCCGTATTAGTGCCAAAGAGCTTTCCGAGCGGTTCGAGGTATCTATGCGCACCATTTATCGGGATGTGGAGGCCATTAACCAAGCTGGCATTCCGGTTGTTTCCTATGCGGGACTCAGCGGTGGTTATGAAATCATGGACCAATACCGGCTGGATCGTCAGTTTCTGTCCTTGGAAGAGCTGCAATCGATCATCACCGGCCTCAAAGGAATTCGCGCTTCCGTCCCCGACCAAGAAATCAGCAATTTGCTGGATAAGGTCGGCGCACTCGTCGCCAAATCCGAGCAACCCGATGCAGCCAGGCTGGGCAACCAGCTTATTCTTGATATGAATCCATGGAGCAGTGGGCATCAAAACACAGAGCAGCTTGCGGCTCTCCGCACCGCGATTAAGGAGACAAGACTCGTCACCTTTTCCTATATATCATCGCAAAGCGAACCGTCCGTGCGAACTGTAGAACCTATGGGCATTGTGGTCAAAGGCTTCGGCTGGTATCTGTACGGCTACTGCTTGCTGCGTGAGGATTTTCGGATTTTTCGCTTATCCCGCATGAATGGCATCGACGTGCTTTCCCACACATTCGAACGCAAACAAGAAACGTTGGAGAAGCTTGATTATCGTCGAGGCCAAAGAGACCCCTCCACCCTCATTACGCTCGTGCTGCACGCGCAGCCGAATATTAGGGCGCAGATCGAAGACTATTTCCGACCTGAGGATGTGACTATACAGCCCGACGGAACACTGATGATTAGAGCGACGCAGCCCGATGAACCTTGGCTGCATGGCATGCTGCTCAGCTATGGTCCAAACCTGCGCATTCTAGAGCCCGCGCATATCGCAGCCATCATCAAAGAAAAGGCCGAAAAAATAGTCGCCCTCTATTCGAATCACTGACACTCTGTTGTCAGCATTGTTTGTCTATACTAGGAATATGAAGAGTGCGTATCAACCAAGAGCAAGCATCTTTATGAAACTCTGCCCCTGCTGACGACGTATCCATACAGGAATACCATGCTAGTGATGCCAGTCTTTCTGGCGACAAAACCAAAGCCCATGCTAAAGATGCCAGTTTTTCTGGCGAAAAACTTTGAGGAGGACAACCCCCATGATCAAAATGATTGAAGATTTTGCAACCGAGTATGCCCGCGAAGCGCAAGGCACCCAGCGCGTCATGGACGTCCTGACGGATGCTTCCCTTGCCCAGAAAATCACACCTGAACTACGCTCGCTTGGACAAATTGCTTGGCACATCGCCACAACGATCCACGAGATGTTATCCCGTACGGGACTGACTTTCGCCGCCCCTGAAGGCGAGGAGCTTGCTCCCGCTTCTGCCCAAACCATCGCTGACACCTACCGCGCCTCCGCTGCCGCAGCCATTGAAGCGATTCAGACGCAATGGACCGACGCGAAGTTGTTCGAGACAAGCGATATGTACGGCGATCAATGGCCTAACGGGCTTACACTGCGTGTTCTCATCTCCCATGAAATTCACCACCGCGGTGAAATGATTGTCTTGATGCGCCAGGCTGGATTGCGCGTTCCCGATATTTACGGTCCGACGCGAGAAAGTTGGGTTGAAATGGGTATGCAGCCGTTGGTGTAGGGGATGTTATTGGTTAGCTCCCTTGGAAGTGGGAAGTGAAAGCAAGCAGTTTCGCTGGCGGAACACCAACATCCCACTTCCTTTCGCTCATGTACACCCCCCTCTGCCCTATCGGCGGAGTTGCAAATTGCATATAGATGGATTTTCTGTAGCTAATTTCAGCAGAATGAGCCTTTTAGATGAATAACTGGATTTCCTACAGCTAATCTAAGGTATTTAATCCAGAATTGTGCCTAATGGCTGGAATAGCGGGAGTTTTTACAGGTAATCTGCGAATAGGTTGAAATTCGTTGGAATTAGCTGGAGGTTTTCCAGTTAACACAGTCGATCGATCGGCAACACAAAAAGTCGTCCAACAAGTCCTTATGGGCTTGTGGGCGACTTTTCTGATTTTGGGTATGTAGGAAAGAGTAGTTTGCTTTATGGGCTAAACCCTCCCCACCGAACCATCCTTATACCCCACGATCACCTGACTAGCCATCCCGATAAAAAGCCCATTCTCCACAACTCCCGGAATCCCGTTGATTGCCTGATGGAGCTCAGCTGGATTCGGTATGCTGCCGAAATCACAATCGATAATATAGTTCCCGTTGTCCGTCACGAATGGCTGACGATCAGCAGCTCTAACTTTAGGCTTGCAGCCAAGCGCTCGGAGCTTCCGAATCGTTAGTTCATAGCCAAACTTTACAACCTCAACAGGTAGTGGAAATGCTCCAAGCTGCGCAACAACTTTACTTTCATCCACCACGATAATCAGCTTCCTACTTGAAAATGCGACAATTTTTTCCCGCAGCAGCGCACCTCCCCCGCCTTTGATTAAGTGCCAAGCCGAGTCGACTTCGTCGGCCCCATCTATCGTGACATCGATTTCTGAGATATCTGCAAAAGGAATAAGCGGAATGCCTAACTCCTTAGCCAAGTTCTCGGAGGCTACTGAGGTGGCAACAGCCTGAATGTGCAGGCCGTTTTGTACCCGAGCACCAAGCCCTTGGATCGCCCAATAGGCCGTTGATCCCGTCCCCAAACCGACGATCATCCCTTCGCGTATCTCTGCAACCGCTTGCTCTGCTGCTGCTTTTTTCGCTTCCACGTGTGCACGCTCCTCACTTCCACTGATTGAATTCTATCCAACTAGTTTAACACATAAAGGAAACCCAACGGAGTATCGTTCGAGCAGTATCGTATGCGGAGATTCTTCTCATGGGCTATACTGGAATGAGAAACTTTCTTATGTGGTAAAAAGGAGGAGATCCGCGATGCACAATAAAACGGTACTCATCACCGGAGCTAACTCCGGCATGGGCCTTGCCACAACGGTGGCAGTGGCTAAGCTAGGCGCCAACGTCATTATGCTCTGCCGCAGCAAACTAAGAGGCGGGCAGGCGCTCGCAGAAGCGCGTCGCCAGAGCGGCTCCGAGCTCATCGAGCTGATGCTCTGCGACCTCGCGTCGCTTGTGAGCATTCGCGCCTTTGCGGCGGCGTTTCTAGCCAAGCACGACGTGTTGGATGTGCTCGTGAACAACGCTGGCGTCGTCACCGTGAAGCGAAAGACCACAGCAGATGGCTTCGAGTCCATGATGGGTGTCAACCATCTCGGCCACTTTCTGCTGACCCAGCTTCTGCTGGATGCTATCATCCGAGCTCCGCAGGGGCGGATCGTCAATGTCTCCTCCGGCGCCCACAAAATCGGGCGCATCGATTGGGCCAACCCTCACCTGCAGCGAGGGTTCCGGGTCTGGAACGGATACGCCCAGTCGAAGCTGGCGAATATCTTGTTCACCCGCGAGCTTGCGAAGCGGCTCGCAGGCACTTCAGCCACGGCCAACTCGCTCCATCCGGGAGCCGTGGCCACGAACATCGGTGTCGATCGCGACACCGGGTTTGGGAAAGCCGTACATGCGATGATGCGGCCGTTTTTCTTGACGGCGGAGCAGGGCGCGGATACGGCGGTGTTTTTGGCGACGAGCCCTGACGTGCAGACGATCAGCGGTGAGTACTTCTACAGGCGGGCCATTGCGCCTGTTTCCGCCCAAGCGAAGGACGACGCGCTAGCTCGTCAGCTCTGGGTTTGGAGCGAGGAGCAGGTCGGACTCACCAGCGGCGAACACTAGATCATCGGGCTTGCTCCCCCTCCAAACTGCGGATAGCTGACCCCCTATAAGGGTACGTTATAGGGAGCATTTACCTTATGTTTGGAGTGTGACGACCCCTGGACTTCTTTCGCAGTCAAGAATCACTAACCACCATGCAGTGGATTTTACGCGCCATCGTAGGCTACTTTTTTCTCCTCATCACCGCCAAAGCATTAGGCCAACGCTCGATTTCTCAACTGCGTTTTCTCGATTTCGTCATTGCCCTCATTCTAGGCAACATCATGGCACATCCGCTCTCTGACGAGCACCTAGCCCTAAAGGGCTCCATGATCACGACCCTTGCGCTCGTGGTACTATATCTCATAACCTCGTGGCTGAGTCTAAAATGGAACTTCCTCAAACATCTCTTTGAACCCTCACCCCTAACGCTTATTGAACACGGAAAGCTTCGCATGGGGGGCCTGCGCAAAGCCAAAATCTCAGTCGACCACCTTTTCTCTGAGCTTCGCAAGCAACAAGTGGAGGATATCCAGAAAGTAGCGCTCGCTTTGTGGGAGCCCGGTGGGATGGTTTCCGTATTCCTCGAGCCACAGCATCATACGGTGACCGCTAAAGATATGGCAATCCCCAGCAACCCTTTTTCCCTCGTGAAGCCACTTATTATTCAGGGCACCTATGATAAAAAGCTGCTCGCGCAGCAGGGGAAAGACCTGGCTTGGCTGAAAGCGCAGATGCAGACTTTACAGGTTGACATGGAGCACGTCGTACTCGCAACCCTTGATGATCAAGATCAAGTCCGTGTATACACAGAACGGGAAACGCAAGAAAAAGACGAATTGACGCTGCATTGAGCGTTGGTTCGTCTTTTTGTGGCTTGATTTTGGTCCAATCAAACTCTTACTTGGCTACTTGTCAGAACAGTACACAGGATACATCCAATGTAGCGCGCGGGGGTTCGGGTTCGGGTTCGGGTTCGGGTTCGGGTTGGGGCAATATTTTGATTTGAGTGAGGTTCAATTCGGGCGAGATTGTGGTGTGGCTGAGGTACGGGTTTGAGGTGGATTGGTGAACATGCTGAACGATTGGAAATTCGAATTTTTGTTGCATATGTGCTTTTTAGTAGCATCGCCCTTCTTTTTGGTGTCCTTGGTCTCTCGTCAGCTTCCTCCTCCTATAGGTCCCCCTCGCGGGCCAATAGAACTTTAGATGGATTTCCTACAGCTAATTTTCTCGTTTACGGCCATTTTCCTTATCTAGATGGAAAAACTCCATCTAATTCCTCCCTATTCTCCTCATTCGGAGTAAATGTGCACATTTAGCTGTACTTTTTCCAGTTATTCACTTCACAGTAGCATTCACAGCAAAATTAACTTCATAAAATCCAGTTATTTCAAATTTGAAACTCAGTGTGTGGAGCGACTCCAACGAGTAAGTTTTTACAATGCATAAGACCCCGCCTATGCTCAGGCTTCGTTCCCTGTAAAACGGGAAACAAACCCTGCTGCAAGGCGGGTATCCTGCGGTATCCAATTACATAAACCGCTTTTCTACCTTTTTGCTAATAAACAAAGAAATCGCAATGAATAAGGCCACATAAATAAGCTGATAGGGATGATCCATGAACCGCTTCAGATCGTAGCCAATAAAACTGACCGACATGACCATCACCGCTTTCCCCGCAGCAACCGCCACTAAGAAGGAGCGGAAACGCATTCGCACCAGCCCCGCCGCCATATTAATAACTACGAAAGGTCCCAGAGGAAATAGACTAAGGATAAAGACATAATTGAACGCTTGGCGCCGCGCCCAGTTGAGGCTTTTTTGGACGTTCGGTTTCTGCGACCAGCGCACGAGATAGGGGTGGCCGGCCACCTTTTTCACAATCGCAAACGTCACCAAGCAACCGCAGACAATGCCGATCCAAGAGTACAGAAAACCGAGCCACAGCCCATACACAGCCGCGTTTACGCTAATGATCACCAATGTTGGGAGCGGTGGAATGAAAGATTTCATAAAAGGAAGCAGGAGCCCAGGCAATGGACCGAATGAACGGTACTTGTCCAAAAGCAGCATCAGATTCTCTTCGGTTAAATAAGATAAGAGCTCTTTGATATCCATATGGCGTGAAAAGTCGACAAGTTTCGACGTTTCCTCTCCTCTCGTTCATATGGCACGATTATAGCACGACAGCCCCAATCCACGCACGGTTGAAGCACAAAACAAGCCGACACCGGATGCATCCAGTATCAGCTTGTGGGCGGGTATTAACTCATTTGAACTTATCAGGGAACTGCTTGATGATCCCATCCGACAACATATCGGCATACATCATCATATGATCCGCACCCTTATCATAGGCGAGAATATCGGCATTCCAATCTTTTTTCAACCTAGCGGTAACCTGATCGGTAATGAATTGCAAGTGTGCATACAGCATGTCCTGCTGCTCTTTCTGTGACCAGTTCGGGTTAGCGGCGTTTAGAAATTTGGCGATATCATCCGCATTGCGGTACAACTCTTTGTTAAATTTAGCTAGATCAGCTTGATTGCCGCTTTTGGCCGCGTCTATTACGCCTCCTGCTAATTGGATATGCTCCCTCAATAGCTCTGCCAGCTTATTACCCGCCGCATCTCCGTAGTACGGCTTGATCGCATCACCTATGTCCTGCTGGTTCTTTAGGAGCCTAGCCAATACATCCTTCTGATCCGCTACCCCAGCAATCGCGCTGACGATATAGCTTCTTGTCCAACCTACATGATCGACCCAAAGTCTCCTCATGTCCTGCTTAAGCTTCACTTTCGCATCGTTTATACACATCGCAGAACCAGGCTCTTTCCCAGCGGTGGCTTGTGCGCCCAGCGGCATGAAAGTGAAAGAGAGAACCATCGTTACAAGCAGCGTTACTAATAAGAACCTTCGTTTCATAAAAACCTTCTCCTCTGCAAACAATTCTCGAACAAGGTTTATTTTGAGGAAAAGCTTACGTTTTTATGCCTATTCTCCTATTTATACTAACTTGGCATTCTGATTATGGAGTTGTATTTTCGCTCGAGGGCGATGGTGCAGCACATAGTACAAAGCCGCGGATAACAACGGAACGAGCCCTGCAACGACATACATCATCCGATAATCCGATACGGAAGCGATCATTCCCATGACGTAAGACCCTAAGCCGTACCCGAGGTCAAATAGCAAGAAAAATGTCCCCGTTGCACTCCCTCTACGGTGTTCAGGGGCCAGTTTCATCGCTAGTGCCTGAAAACAAGGTAAGAGCGCGCCATAGCCTACGCCCATAATGACGCCGGCCACCAAAACCATCGTTGCCGAGTGTGCTTGACTTAACAGCAGCATACCCATTGCAAACAGGATAATACCGGGGTAATACAGATAATGCTCATTGTATGAGTCGAATATTTTCCCAATCAGCGGCCGGAACACCACGATCATTAATGCAAATACGACAAAGAATGTACCAGCAACTTGAGATTGATGAATTTCTACCGTGAACGAAGACATAAAGCCAGATAACGAGCTATAGGCAAAAGCTAAAATAAACCCCACCACCGAAATAGGCAGCGCCTTGGGCTCGATAAAATCACTCCACTGCAGACGGCGTTTCTCCCTTTCTACAGGCTTCACTGACTGCAACGCTTCTTGGCTTGGCTTCGGCACTCGCATACCTAGCGTGAAGAGGAGCGAGAGCGCAGCAATCACACAAATCGCCAACAGCAATACGTGGATGTCCTTATCTTTCCATAAAAATAAACCCAGCGCAGGGCCGATAACCATGCCGACACTCATGAACATGCTGAAATAACCCATTCCCGTACCTTGACGTGAATTGGGCACGAGTGACGATGCAATCGTACTCGTCGCCGTCGAAGCAATCGCATAGCTCATGCCGTGAATGAGGCGAATCACCAGAAACACGAACATCCCCTTTGCACCGAAATAGCTGATGCAAGCCAATAAGAAAATAACCATACCGATGATGGCCATTTTCTTTTTACCATATCGATCGACCCATTGTCCTGAAAAAGGCCTAATCAATACACCTCCGATGACATAAATCGTTATCGACAATCCCATTTGCTGCTGATCGCCGTGCAAACTATCCTTTACATATAAGGGAAATGCCGTAGCAAGAATATAAAAAGTGAGAAACATGAAAAAGCTGCTCATACATACGACAACAAAATTTTTCGTCCAAATTCTCTCTCTAGTCAACATATGCGCTCCATTCTCCACCAAGGTTTTCTGTCTGTTGAACTAGTATAAGAGGGAAAATCAATAAAGTATAATACATATTATATGATAGAATGATCACATCAAAGTTATGAGAAAACCTCTATCGAGGCCATTCGAAGATGAGTGACCGCGTTTAGATGTAAATTTTATCGCCAATCAGAAAACAGTTTTCGGGACGCGAAAACTGTTTTCTGATGTGGTGAGTAAAGCGAGGATTCACCATGGAATTCCTACAGCTTCATTATTTTCAGACCGTCGCACGCCTTGAGCATATGACTCAAGCTGCCAAAGAACTCAATGTCTCACAACCTTCACTTAGCAACTCCATTCAGCGGCTAGAGAAGAAGTTAGGTCTCCCTTTATTCGAGCGTCAAGGCCGGCATGTGAAATTGAATGCCTTCGGGAAGACCTATCTTCGCCGCGTTGAGCAAGCTTTCCTAGAATTGAAAGAAGGCGAACGGGAGATCAAAGATATGGCTGGACTCGACCATGGCGTCGTCTCCCTTTTTGTATCGCTTCCTTACGTGCTACCGACTCTGCTCAAGGAATTCCTGACCCTTCATCCCCACGTCAGAGTCATCCAGCGCCAGTTGGCTTCTGCCTTGGAAATGAAAAAAGATCTCGAGAATGCCGAAATCGATTTCTGTATCTCGTCTACACCGGTAATCGGACCGGATATTGAATGGCTTACACTCGTCGAAGAAGAACTGTATTTGACCGTCCCGAAGGGGCACCGTTTTGCCACTAGAGACAGTATTCGGTTAATAGAAGCTGCTAATGAACCCTTCATCTCCCTATCCTCCCAAACGAATTTCCGGGAAATTACGGATGACTTCTGCCGTCAAGCGGGGTTTGAACCTCACATCGCATTCGAGCTTGAGGAGGTCAGCGCTATTCAAACTTTAGTCGAAATGGGGCTCGGCATAACTTTCACCCTACCGCTATCCCTAGGGAGGAGAGCTTCTAATCCTGATACTGTTCAGTTAAAAATAACAGAGCCCTACTGTCACCGCACCTTCGGGATTGCCTGGAATCGCAAGCACTACCTGTCACAGGCGGCCATTCATTTCCGTGAGTTTGTAATTGCCTTTTTCAAGTGAGGTTAAGGAAGACGATGAAGAGACCCACGGCAAGCACCTGTGGGTCTCTATCGTTATTAGGGTTTCCGCTCGAAAGCAAGACGCACAGCCAACCCCGTCAACACACTGCCCATCAGCCACCGCTGGATCTGCAGCCATAGCGGACGCGTGCCGAACCATCCGGCGATGCGGCTTGCCGTTAGCACGATGACAAGGTTTACTGTGAAGCTCACTGTGATTTGCGTGAGTCCTAGCGTTGCGCTTTGCATGAGTAAGGAGCCCCTTGCAGGGTCCTCGAACTGAGGCAGCAGCGACACATACAAGACCGCAGCTTTCGGATTGAGCAGGTTGGTCATGAAGCCCATGAGGAATAGCTTCTTAGGCGGGTCAACGGGTAGCTCCCGAGCGGTCAGCACCGATCTAGCGCCCGGCTTAACAGCTTGCCAAGCCAGCCATAGTAAGTAAGCTGCTCCGGCCAGCTTAACAGCGTCGAACACATACGGTGCCGCCACAAACAGCGCCGACAATCCTAACATCGTAGTTATGATGTAGACCAGGAAGGCAAGTACAATGCCGAGCAGTGAGATGATCCCCGCCATCCGCCCCTGCGTGACTGAGCGTGAAATCAAGTAGATCATGTTAGGTCCAGGCGTGCACACCATGCCGAGTGAGACTAAGGCAAAAGTCAGAAGCGTCGTGAATGCCATGTCGAGATGTTCTCCCTTCAGCTATAGGTTTAATAGGTGCAGGAGCAAGCTTTTTTGTACATGCATCCGATTCTCCGCTTGCTGATAAATGATCGATTGCTCCGATTCAATCACATCTTCTGCGATTTCAAAACCTGGATGAATGGGCATATCATGCATGATATAAGGTGAATACTTTCCAAGGCTGCGCTTGTTGATCTGGAAAGGCATCATAATGTCAATTCGTCTATCTTTCTCTTCTTGGTAATGTGCATCCGAGAAAAACTCCATATCGACCCATGTATCTGTGTAGATAAAGTCAGTCCTTTTCATCGCAGCAGACAGCACTTCGACTTCCTCAACGTATCCACTTTGATAAGCTTGCTTCATCAATTCTTCATCCCACGAAGCTTCATTAACAATCGGAGTGACTAGCAGTAGTTTAACTCCCAATGTCATACAACCTGCAACTAAAGAATTTACAACATTATTATGAATGCCAACATAGGCTAAAGTTACACCTTCAAAAGTTCCTTTGACTTCATAAATGGTCATTAAATCCGCAAGCGCTTGGCACGGATGGTACATGTCGCAGCATCCATTAATCACAGGCACCTGAGAATAGGCGGCTAATTCTAGTACATCCGCATGCTTTTTGAGTCTAGCCATGATTACATCACAGTTCCTTGATGCATATCG
The DNA here is from genome assembly GCF_964253335.1 of Paenibacillus sp. LjRoot56. Taxonomy (NCBI): domain Bacteria; kingdom Bacillati; phylum Bacillota; class Bacilli; order Caryophanales; family Paenibacillaceae; genus Paenibacillus; species Paenibacillus sp. LjRoot56. The sequence continues at coordinate 538,582 of NZ_CAXURV020000001.1, read as the reverse complement.
GGCTTCGTATTGTATTGGAGAGATACTGAAATTGCTGGCATCCCAATCCATATTTACCGCATAGCCACCCATTTGATGAATACCTGAATGAAAGGAAAGCGCCGTTCGGGTCGATGATTTCTGGAAAAGCATGAGTAACCCTTTGCGTTCGCAGTGGTTGTAGTAAGCTTTGGGATTGTCTTTGATCTCTATGCCTTTGAGAATGATGGAGAACAAGCTCTCTTTGTCGAGTTCTTGTAAGGACAGTATGTGTTGCAACTTCGTCACCTCTTTCGTATAATTATTCATAATTACGTATTTTTATACATTTTAGACGGAGTGGAGTTAGGTGTCAATAGTTAGAAGGGGCCTCCCTCATTTATACAGCAAAAAGGCAGGACACACGTGTAATCGTGCGTCCTGCTTTTACTTACTAGTAAACTTCCATTTCCGCAAACGCCATCCGATATTGGTTCGAGTCACTCGCATTTTGACGTAGATTCGTCCCCTCTACTTTCACATATCTAGCGGAAGTAGATGTGAAGCTGAAGCTTTGCACTGCGTTGCTTGGCAATGCATAACCGGTTCGCGTTACTCGTGTCGTCCAGTTCACCCCGTCTGTCGAGGTCTGGATGGTGAAATCAATCGGGAAATTCTTCCCAACCTGCCCGGAATCATTTCGCGGATACAGATTAACGGTATCAACCGTCTGGTTCGAACCTAAATCAAAGGAAACGTATTCCGAATGATTGGTCGTTAAGCTGTTATTCGTCGTCCAGCCGTAGGATCCACTTACTGAATTACGTTGACCGTCATTCAGTCTAGTATACGACCAGTTGCTGCTCTCGTAAGAGCTGCTGAATGTGGCCGATGCCCCAGCAGCGTGATTGACGCCATAAATCTCCATTTCCGCGAAAGCCATCCGATACTGGTTCGCATCATTCGCGTTTTGACGCAGATTCGTACCTTCCACCTTCACATATCTGACGGAGGCAGTTGGGAACTCGAAGCTTTGCACCGTGTTGCCTGGCAATGCGTAACCGGTTCGCGTGACTCGTGTCGTCCAATTCACACCATCAGTAGAGGTCTGAATAGTAAAATCAATCGGGAAACCCTGTCCAACATTCCCTGAATCGTTCCGTGGATATAGCTTGATGTTATTTACCATCTGGTTCGAACCTAAGTCAGCGGTCACACTTTCCGTATGATTGGTTGTCACACTGTTATTGCTGGTCCAGCCATACGATCCGCTAACGGAATTTCGCTGCCCGTCATTCAGTTTGACATAAGACCAATTTCCGTTGCTGCTCTCATAAGTACTGCTGTACGTGACTGATGCGCCGGAAGCAAGATTATTGTCTGCGCCGTATACTTCAAACTCCCAAAGTGAATACCCGTAGGTTGTGCCTCTCTCGGTTGCATTCATACGCACATATCTGGCACTCGTGGGTGCGAAGCTTATATCATCCGTTCCGCCATTCCCACTAGTGGTGCTATACACATTGGTCCAATTAACAGCATTGGCGGAAACTTGTATTTGATAACTTTTCCCATACGCCACTTCCCAGAGCAGCTTAACCCCATCGATGGTTCTGTTGGAACCAAGATCCACATAAATCCACTCATTGTCGGTACGTAAGGATCCCCAGCGTGTACTAATATTGCCATCAACTGCCCAGCCTGCTGTGCTGCCCGAATCGGACGATACAGTTACCGGTTTACTCAGAGCAAGATTCGTCCTTTGAACGGGCTCTGGGGTTTGCGTAGGCAGAATCGTTAATCCGCTATAAAAACCAGTATTCAAAATATTCATTCCAGCTAAGTTAGAAGCAGGCGAAGCACTGCCAGGCATATAAATATTCTCTAAAGTAACCCCGTTAATCATATGAGAGCTGTCTAATCCTTTTAACATTCCCAGATTAGCTCCCTGATCTCGGACGGTGATATTCTTCACGGAAACCGTGGAAACGGTGCCTCCGCCTTCTCCCGCTCCATTTTGAATAATGAAAGCAAGCCAGGTGCGTTTATTATCGCTATCGTTAGAGTAGCTCAACCGTTCAATATCAATATTATCGAAGGTGATATTCTTCGCTTCCGCTGTTCCATACTTATGATGTATTCCTATGCCTACAGCAGCATCATAGACAACACTGTTCTTAAAGGTGATGCCATCCTGCATCTGCCTGACGCCTTGACCTACTTTTAATCCGTAGCAATACGTCCAGGATATGACATCATCGAAGGTAACGTTGCTCAAGGTTTGGGGCGTTCCCGGCCAATTGATACTAATATCCGTGGCCTGATCCCACGTTTTCGTCGTGAATGGATCGTCCAGACCAATGCCAATCGCATGTTGAACCATCACATTTTGCGACTCCATCACATCGATGCCGTCATTCTCTCCGGCAGCATCGAAGCGATTAAATACTTTGAAGTTCTGGAATGTTAAGTCATTGGAACGAACCGGCGTTATGGCCCATGAGGCTGAGTCTCTAATAATTAATCCGTCCAAGGTAAAATTGCTAACGTTGATCGGTACGACAATATTGTTGCCGATATTGTTCGCTGCCGCAGTTTGACCGTTTCCATCAAGCGTTCCACGCCCGTAAATCTTGATATTACTCGAGCCATTCTGCGTATAAATCCACCATGTGACATCGCGATTTTGGGAATTTTTATGCCAATTAGCTGTATAATCGCTGGGATTCCCTGTGAATCGTAATACGGCTCCTCCTTCGAGGTATAGGGCGACGTCACTTTTCAATTGCAGATTGCCTACCTTGTACACGCCTGCTGGCACATAAACAATCCCCTGCCCGCCGGTGTAGGCATTCGCATCATTAATCGCACTCTGAATTGCACTTGTTGCAAGTGTTGTTCCTGTTGAATCCGCATTGTAGGTCGTGCTTTTCACATTGTAGATGCCCGTGCCTGAAGAAGCCGGTTTATTCGTTTCCGCTGGATCTGCAGCAATGATTAGCTCCTTGCTGCTATTTACTTTTACGATCACATATTCATCATTGGCTAACGTGAAGGTCAACTTATTCCCACTTATTGTACCAGATAAATTAAGCTTCTTCGGACTGATATTGTAGGATGTAATACTGGATTGTCCAAGGGCAGTAACCTCAATCGTGACGGGACCTCCGGACATGGAGAAGTGAGCGTAATCATAATTTCCGGTATAACCAACAACGGGTATTACGTTTGAATCCGCTTTCAAAGAATAAGTCGTTGATGCTGAATAAATAGAAGGCATCCCATAGGTTGTAATCGTAGCTGCAGAGACATGTGCAGGTGAAGCTATCAGAACAAGCATCATCATGAAACTGGCAATGAACAGACCTAACCCATGCTTCATTTGTAACATTCATCAATTCCTCCTTTGGATTATTAACCTTTCGTCGTTAAAATAGGGGGTCCACTTGTATGTCCATCCTAGATGAGATTCCGCATTGGCTGCCTGTCATTGGGTCCTTCCAATTGCAGATATTTCTGTTCCCGCATCACCTCCCTAAAAGGCTGCTTAGTGAGCAGCCCTAGATAATAACCATTCGTTGACTATATTTCCGCAGGAATCTTATGTAAAATGAATGCTGTTTCTTCACCCTGATGACTCGTTCTCACAATTAACTGATTGTCGCTATGCTCGATCTCTGGTGTGGGAGGTTCCTTGTCGCTGTCCATAACAAACGAGAACACGAAGGCTGCCTCCTGAACCAATCGGAAATCGATACTTCGCCGTTCACCGGAGTAAATGACCAGGTCTACATTGAACGTTCCACCGTTCTCATGAATCTCCCAACCCATTGGCGCATGAGGAATGCTCTCTTCCGTAAAAGCGGCATACCATGTCCGTAACAGCATTTGCAGCTTACCTATCGAAATAACGGCACCATGGTCACTAGCTTCGCCTACCACGTTATCGAGACGCCCGCCAATTTCCATTCGCAAGCGAAGGTCTGAGGCTTGGATTACACCGTCCGTCTTGTCCAAGCTCGGGTGCGTATCACCTCCATTGGTAATAAACTCGACACCGAATAACACATGCTGACGGTCCTGCTTACCGCTTAACACGGCTGAACAATAATCATAGCCGTCATGCAGGCAGCGCAATTGCGCGTACGTCGCTTGGCCTCCATTATCCACGTAAGCCAATAGCGGACGTTTCTGATTCCACATCACCTCTCGGCTGTGACTGCCGAGTGAATATTGCGGCGTCATATACGTCGTAGCCCAACTCTCCCTTTGCGTAGTTGCGTTTACCGCATACAACTGCCTTATTTCCTTCTCCTGCGAAGAGGAGAAAGACGCGATCAATGACTCTGGACAGTAGAACCCGCTCTCATACCATTCCTCCTCGTACGGCAGCTCTTCCCATGGGAAGAACATCAATTCACCCTTTGTCGCCAATTGTAGGAAGGCCTGATTCTCGGTACTGAGCAATGTTTGATAACAACGGGCGTGCGGACCCGACCATTGTTTGGAGCCGCTATGAAAGTGCTCGGCAACGGAGCGCCATGCCAGATGGAGAAGCTCGTCACTCAATCTCTGCGATTCTTTCCCCGTAGTTTCCTTACGTATCTTCGATAATTCCAGAATCGCAATGTACGTATAGGGCGGGCTGTTATATTCTTGGAAAGCTCCCCGCTCCATCGTAAATCGATGAAGTTTCGCCAAGCGGTTCAATCCATATTCGGCATAATCGCTCCGTCCGAACTGTTCTCCCGCGATGAGTGTTACAAATGCGCCCATGATGGCAATATTCGTATAGTGTGGTCCGACATCTCGCTTAATAATGGCATCACATGCATTGCATATCGCTTGAACAACCGCATCGTGCAATTGATCTGGGAATCGATCCCCATGACGCGATATTGCGATTACAAGCTGCTTGCCGATGAAATCTGCCCAGTTCCAATCCGGCGGAGACATCTGATCAAGACTTTCCTCGTAGAACCAAGACCAGATCCCGAAGGTGCTACGGCTGCGGTCAGTATCTTGTAAGGAAACAATTTTCTCAATGATGTCGAAGGCTCTTTGCTCATTTTCAAACAATTCGGTATCTAACAAAGCAAGCGCGTATCTCATGGACTCACGGGTTGCATGGATAAAGTCGGCTTGTTTAATCGTGGTGTGATAGCCAGGGCTGCTGAAGGGCGATCTTAACAACCGAAACTCCGGATTATACGCAGCATGTCTCACATTCACGATGTTAAGCAACATTTGCTTGTGATCTAGTTGTTGCATGTGGTTTATCATCCTTCCGAGTACCGTATTCTTCTCTTGTAGACTTACTAGACTTCCTCTATCAAAAGCGACTCTACAAACAATTGCATCGTTAAGCCTTGCCCATACAGTGTCGGACAGATACGAATACGATTGTAATCTTCGATTGTTGGTTTAACTGCCGTTCCGCCAGATACACCCTTTACTTCACCCTCATGCGTAATTAAAGGAAGCACATTCTCCAGCGTTAATCGGCTCAATGCCAAATAAGAGGTATCCAGCATGCCGGCTTTGACCGCTTTAATAAAACCACAAGCAATTCCCGCGCTCCCAGACGTTTCTTTGTAGAAATCCTGCCGATCGAGAACGGTGTGCCATAAGCCATCTTCTGCTTGGCACTCACGCAGCCCCCTTGCAAGCTTCGAATAGCGTTCATTCAGCTCGTCTGGTATCTCAACAATCCCTCTAATTTCCATCACAATTTCCGGTACAGCAATTGTGATCCAAGCATTAGCCCGATTCCACTGTGTCGCTGACATATGATTGCCTGCCTCACAATTCCATCCGTGGAATAGCAGCCCTGTATCGTGATTCTGCAATAATCGGAGATGCAGCATCGTTTGTTGAAGAGCTTCCTCAGCTGCCTTTCGATCTTGTGTTAGTCCCGCATACCGAGCTAGGAAAAGTACCGCCATATAAATCGTATCCGCCCATACTTGCTCTTGGAATTCAACATTTTCCGTAACGGTATGCTCGAAGGCACCCTCACGTGTTCGTGGTGCTTCATCGATCATCCAATTTACAATTTCTTGGGACTTTTCCAAAAACCAGCTTTGCTGCGTCGCTCGATATAATTCAGGGAACACAGCAAATGGCGCCATGGAATTAATTGTCTTCTTCACTTCCGACTTATCCTTGTTCAGCTCTACCCATTCCAACACATAACGGATAACACTATCTTGCTTAAGCTTACTACCATAATCTGCAATCGCTATGATCCCAACACCCGGCACCCAGTCCCATTGGTGGATATCCATCCCCCAGTCACCGCGATGATCCTGTATCATATAGGAATAAAGCTGCGAAAGCATATCGGACGTTTCCTCGCTCTTCATAATACTTTTAATTCCTTTCATGTTAAAATTTAACAATTTATTGACGTAGGCAACCCCTAAGAGCTTGCCGATAGAATGTTATTGTCATCCCATCGGATCACTCCTGGTGTTTGGCCCGATATTCTGTTGGTGTCAATCCAGTCATTTTCTTAAATATCCGCACAAAGCTATTCACATTCGAATAACCCACCTGCTCAGCGATCGTGCGAATCATCTCATCCGTCTCGACCAGTTGCTCCCTCGCTTTGTTCATACGAACATCCATTAAATAGTCGATAAAATTACATTCCATCTGTTCCTTAAACAGCTTACTCAAATGAGAGACGCTTAAGCGAAACTCGCTGGCCAATAAGTTGAGAGACATATCATTTCGCTTATAATGCTGTTGAATATACAACAGCACTTTATCAATTACTTCATTTTTTTCTCGGATATTACGTTTTTCCCTAATACGTTCAATGATATGTTCCAAGGCTTCCATTGTATATTGTTGCAGGTGCCCTAGCTGTTCATATTGATTCAGCACGTCATACATGTCGTGTCCAGGAAGAATTTCTCCTATATCTACACCTATTTCCGCAGCCACTGTCGCCACCTTCATCAGACACTGGACAATCAGCTGCATGATCATCTCAGGCGGCACATTTTGCTCTGCGAACAATTCGAACCATTTACTGATCTGTTGCTGCATCTTATCGCTGTCGACCAGTTTAACAGAGGCCACAATCCCATCTGTCATCGCAAAAAAGCGGTAAAACTGCGGCGATTGACCACTCGTAATCTCTTCATGGGTAATAATGGCGTTTCCACCCATCACTAACTTGTAGCGAAGCGCCTCGACCGATTGTTTGTAGGACAGATGGATATCATGAAAGCTTACGGAATCCCCAATCCCGACCGTAATCGTCTGATTGAAGTATTCACGGACAAAATTTCGCATCAAATCAGCTACCGCTACCGCTCGCATGACGTTATACTCCGCCGTTTCCTGATCGTCGAAGTTCATAATGACAGCGCATTTGCCGTTCTCGACTTCTACCGCAAAGCCTTGGCTTTCCGCATTCATTAGTTCTTCCGCGACATTACATAGTGCATACGCATATAAATGTAGATCGCGCGCAGTCGCTATTTTGTTCTTATTATCAAATTCGACACTCATGACAACAAACTGGCCATCTTGCAAACGGATACCGAGTTTATCCATGTAGGTCTGTAAAGAGCTCCATTTTGGGGGAGGACTCGACATAATTTCTGTGAAGAGTTTCCATTTAATCAATGGCTTGCTCTCGTTGACCTGTTTGTGCAATTGTTCTCTGTCTTGTAAAATATGTTCCACGGTTGATTCGAAATATTGGAATTCATCCGAATATTTATGTTCCAGCTGCCCTTTGGGGTGAACCGTTAAACGTCCAGTCATCGACTGAATGAACCTATTAATCGGTTTAAATGTCCAACCGCCAACGACAGCAACCAACACCATAGACATAACGAACAGTACAACGGCCAGTGCCAAAAATCCATTTCGTATAACCGACAACGGCCGATTAAATTGAACCTCAGGAATATAACGTACAATCTTCCAGCCCGTATAATTCTGATTCACATAGAAGAAAGAAGATGGTGTTTGATCTACATCACTTGAGAAATGTCCTTCTGACTCGGTGTCGTTCAGAATGGATTGGATAAACGGCAACTCGCTAATATTTGTACCCAAAATTTTATTATCGCGATGTAAGACAACGACTCCGTTAGGATCAATAACAAACGTCTCGCCCTGATCCTGAGTCGACGTTTTCTTAATCAGGTCATACAGTAAATCTTCTTTAATATTGACGGCAATAGCGCCTTTTCTCACATTGGGATCCGAGATGAGCGGATAGGTTCTGACAAACGTGACTACATTTCGATAAATCGGATAACTCGATTGATCTAGCATTAATCTACGGGTCGGCATCCATTTGGAATATCCTTCGTAACGCTCGAATTCATTAACCCATTGATAGTTCTGCATAAATTCCTGTTCGTTCAGCACTGTGCCAGACACAAGCTGACGCTTGTTGTAGGCGTATAAATCGATCGAAAACATATAGTCGTTGCTGCTCACCGCACTGGCGAAATAATTCGATATCCGAAAGGAGTTGCTGTGACTCTCCTGCTCATTTAACTCATAATTGAAGAACTGCGTGACATCTTTATTATTCAACATCTGGATCGTAAGCTTATCCATGTTCTCCATCGAAAGCTCCAGCTTATGATCCAATTGCCTTAGCAATTCCATATTCGTATCCGTCAACTGCCGCTTTAATTCCTTATTGAAGAAGATATAGGTCGAAAAAATAGAGGATGAGACCAGCAGGAACAAAAGAATCGACAACATACCAACCGCTTTGGTAAGCCGTTTATTCCGAATCCACTTCATAGCCCCATCCTCCTCTTCTAAGTTGTTATTTAAAGCTAGCTTTATTGTCCTGGTACCATTTATTAGCGATCTCTTCTGCTTTGGCTCCGCCTAAGCGAGCCCATTCCTTGCGAATTTCGCCAAGTGCCCATTCACCGCTATATTTCTCTCCCTGCGTTGTTGCTTCAGCACGGATTTCCTTAATAAACGTGTCGAATGAGGTACGGATAACATTGATCTCGTCAAAGTTTGGTTGATACGGAATATCACGTCTGAAGTTAACTTTGAGAGCCGTCTCCAAAGCCTTCGCATCCAGCTTGGCAACACGCTGTGACAGCGGGTCACTAGCCGCCTGAAGAACTAAATCCTCTGGCTTTACAACCTCTTGGCGTAATACAGCATACTCAGCTGCATAGGCTACTTCCTTATTGTACTTATCCATATTCAAACGTTTGGCAACGCCGTTAATATCCTCATAGTGGACGCCTTTTTCACCGTTTAATAAAGGATACCATCCCTTATCGACCATCCAATCTAGATATTCAATAGCTGCCTTTGGATTTTTCATGTTTTTATTAAAGGCCACGTAGATAAAAGGTGATGCTTCTTGGTATACACCATACTTCCCGTATTTCGTGGATACGGCTTCTAGTGGTACTGGGTTAGCGTTAGGAACATTTTTAAGCAGATCCGCGTTGAGCGGAGTCAGCCACTGACCAAGCATAATACCTGCCTTGCCCGTCGTCCATAGCTGGTTGCTTCTTTGGTTGTTATTATCCGTGAAGTATTCACGATCTACGAGTCCAAGGCTGAACAATTTCTTCTCCAGGCTGATGACATCAGCAAAACGATCCAATGTTGCTCCGTATTTCAGCTTGCCATCTTCCACATACCACTGCGAATTCATAGCCCCGTACAAAGCAGCATAGATATCACTCGCATTTGCCCCTACGATAGGCGTAGTTCCTGGATATTTGTTCTTAAAAGCTTGCGCCACCGTAATTAATTCATCAACCGTCGTAGGTGCCTTAAGGTTCAATTCATCCAGCCAATCTTGTCTAATCCACATCCCATGATTCGCAACAGCTGTAATTGGCCGTTTCGTAACTGCCGCATATATTTTGCCGTCGAACGTAATATGAGGGAGTAAATCTGGGTTTTCTTTCAGGTATTTCTTATAAGAAGTACTATATTTCTCGATATACTCATTAATAGGTTGGAGAGCTCCCTGTGTCACTAACTTTCCGATATAAGAGCGGTCGAACTCCCAGATCAGATCAGGAGCCTGATTCGAAGCGATGAGCACATTCAACTTATCCTTAGACTGAGCGCGCGGCACCGGGACGATGGATACATCAATCCCCGATTCCTTACGAATATAATCCACCCAGCGATTTTTCTCGTACGTGCCCTCATCACTGGACACTTTTCCTCTATCGAACATCGAAATGCTAACTTTTTTCGGAAGATTACTATAAGGATCCTGAACAGCATTAGCAGTCGCAGAAGCGGCAGGTTTATCAGTTGCCTGTCCTTTTACGCCGTCCTTACTTTCATTCGAACAGGCCGCAGCAAGCAGTACCGTCATCATACTTAAAACGAGCACCATTTTCCCCTTCATATTACCCAAGCTTTTCATACACAACCTCCCATAATATTTATATTATATTATAAAAAAGCGCTCGCGAGTTCGCTTCAATATACCCCGCTTCGTTACCCCTTGACTGAACCTAGCAGCACACCTTTAATGAAATGCTTTTGCAGGAACGGATAGATACAAAGAATCGGAATGATGGCTAGAATAACTGCCGCAGCTCGAATCCCTTCTGGTGTTACCATCGTCTGTGTCACGCCTTCTCCACTCATCAGCATCTCGGGACTAACCAATTGAACCATCTGATACAGCTTGACCATTAATGACATCTTATCCGTGCTGCGAATATAGATAAGCACGTTCATGTAAGAATTCCACCAGCCAATGGCATAAAATAGTGTCAACGCCGCGAGGACAGGCTTAGAAAGAGGTAGGATGATTTTCATCAGAATCGTTAACTCACTGGCACCGTCAATCGATGCAGACTCTTCTAACTCCTCGGGCATCCCCTCCAGAAATGATTTCATCACAAACATGTTATAGGCGCTAATCAGTGCCGGCAGCCATAAGGACCAGTACGTATTAACCAGCCCCAAGCTGCTAACCACTAGAAAATTAGGGATAATGCCCCCACTGAATAGCATGGTGACTAGGATCGCCATCAAGATCATATTTCTGCCCTTAAGCCTTGACTTGGACAAGGGATAAGCCGCCATTATCGTAAATAGCATATTGAGCGCCGTACCTACAACGGTAATGATAATCGTATTTTTCATAGCTACTAGCATCTGCCCATCTCGCAGTAAATTGCTATATGTAGCTAGGTTAAATTCAATCGGCCACATGAAGACTTCACCTGCGGTAATCGCTCGCGTGCTGCTCATAGAAACCGCGAAAATGTTAACAAAAGGAAATAAAGTCAGATAAGCACAGAGTGCCAATAACCCATAATTGAACCATCGCGACGTTTTTACCATAATCCACGTTCTCCTAACGCCTTAATAATCCGATTCACAGATACCATGAGGATCAGTGCGAGAACCGATTGGAATAAGCCTAAAGCCGTTGTATAGCTGTATTGTAGATTGACTATGCCATGCTTATAAACATAGGTGCTGATCACCTCAGAGACGCTAATGACCGTTGGATTGCTCAGTGCATACACATGTTCAAACCCGACATCCATCATCTTCCCAACTTGTAAAATAAGCAATATAGCAATCGTACTGCGAATACCAGGGAGCGTCACATGCCAAATCTGCCTGATTTTGCCCGCGCCATCCATCTTAGCTGCTTCATATAAGGTTGGATCAATCGATGCCATGGCCGCTAAATAAAGAATCGTGCCGAATCCAGCCTCTTTCCAAATATTCGAGACAATAAAGGAAATGACCCACCATACCTTATCCGCCATAAAATAAATCGGTTCGATGCCAATGCCTTTCAGTACATAGTTCAAAATACCAGTTGATGGCGATAACAAAGCGTAAATGATACTGCCAAGTACGATCCATGAGATGAAATGCGGAATATACAATAAGTTTTGCAACGTGCGTTTGTACCATTCCACTCTTACTTCATTAAGCATTAATGCCAAAATAATCGGTGCAGGAAAACCAAACAGAAGTGTATATAGGTTCAACAACAGCGTGTTTTTCAGCACGATATAAAAGTCCCTGCTTGAGAATAATTTCTCAAACTGCTCTAAACCCACCCACGGACTGCCCCATAATCCATCTGCCAGACGATAGTTTTTGAAAGCGATGATTTCCCCTGCCATAGGGGCGTATTTAAAAATGATTAAATACATAACAACCGGTACCAGCAGCATATACAAAAACCGGTTCCGCGAAGTATATTTCCATACGGACTGCAACGTCATTCCCCCATTCTGTTGTTCAGTTGTCGTTTGCACCCTTAGAATAGCAGGGGAGGCTAACCGTGAAAATCTTCTCTTTTTGTGATGCTACTCCTTATCCATACAACGTCGTGCACTATTTTTGTGATGCTATGCTTTTTCACTTTTAGAAAATGGCAACACTACTTACAGCACTCCCATTTCCTTCAGTCGTAGTTATCCATGTTGAATCTTAGTTATATCAACCAAACAGAGGAATCAGGTACTCTTAGAGATGTAAACACAACCATTTGAACGTACTTGGGAGGTCATATATTACATGAAAAAATCATTCAAACAATGGATTGGTGTCAGCACGACAGTCGTCATGGCTGCAACGGTAGTTGCAGGATGCGGCAATACATCCACGAAGACAGAACAAGCAACAACAGCGCCAAGCGCTGCTGCAACAGCTAATGCGAAGCCATTCGCAGGAAAAACAATTTCCTTAGTAACAGCTAATCATCCTTGGGCAGAAGCGATCAAACCCTTGCTTCCCGACTTCGAGAAAGAAACGGGTATCAAAGTGAATGTTGAAAACTTCTTCGAAGATCAGCTCACACAGAAGCTGACCGTGCAATTCACATCTGGTTCTGCAACACCTGATGTTTTTATGTATCGCCCTCTTCAAGAAGGCAAGCTTTTCTACAAAAATGGTTGGCTTCAACCGCTTGACGAATACGCTCAAAAAGCAAAAGACTACGACTTTAATGATTTCTCAAAATCCGCCATCGGTTCAACGACCGTTGATTCCAAATTAGCTGGTATCCCGATTATTACGGAACAAGAAATTTTGTACTACCGGAAAGACTTGCTGCAAAAGGCGGGTATTGCTGTTCCTAAAACGTTAGAGGAGCTTACCGCGGCGGTTAAAAAGCTGCATGATCCGAAGAATGAGATGTACGGATTCGTAGCCAGAGGCCAACGTTCTCCACTTGTTACACAAGTTTCTTCTTTCCTATATTCGGAAGGAGCAGACTTCACAACAGGCGAAAAAGCTAGCATTAATACGCCTGAAGCGCTCAAGGCCTTTACAACTTACGGCACATTGTTGAAAGATTATGCGCCTCCAGGTGTGCTCAATATGTCATGGCCGCAAGCTTTCGGTATCTTCGCGCAGGGTAAGGTCGCTTTCTTAACCGATGCGAACTCACTCTACCAGAACGCAACGGACCCAGCGAAATCGAAAATCTCTGATCAAGTTGGGTTTGCTGTATTCCCTGGGGGTAAAGCAGGCTCCAAGCCCTACAGTATTACATCTTGGGGACTTGCGATGAACAGCAAATCCGCCAATAAAGATGCGACTTGGGCGTTCATTCAATGGGCAACAAGTAAAGATATTGTGTTGAAAACACAGCAAAAAGGTAACCCTGGTGCCCGCGCTTCGATTTGGGATAAACCGGAAGGTACAACAGGCTTCCCTGCTGAGCTCGTTCCGATCATCAAAGAAAGTGCCAAAACAGGCATTGACCACGACCGCCCAACCGTAATTAGTGTAGGCGAAGCTCGTGATGCTGTTGGTGAAATTGTTCAGAAGGTTATGTCAGGTGAAACGAATCTTCAACCTGTGGCAGACAAAGCCAACCAAGCACTGCAAACCATTATGGATAAAGATAAAACAAGATAACTACATGATCAATGGGTGAAAAGGGTCATCTGATGACCCTTTTCATCTTTCATACAGAAAATAACGACATCAGGAAGGGTGCATGCAGCGTGCAATACAGTTGGTTTAACCGCAACTTAAAATGGATTTATACACTCCCCGCGGTCATCTTCGTCCTGCTTATGATGCTGTTTCCGATCATCTATACCGTTCGGATCAGCTTCTATGAATGGAGCATGTCCGCAACGACACCACCTCTCTGGGTTGGTTTGTCGAATTATATAGCCTTGTTCAAAGATGAACGCTTCTGGCATGCAGCAGGCTCTACATTTTATTTCACATTCGCAGCGCTTACCCTCGAAGTGATTCTTGGTATCGCCATTGCCCTGCTTCTTTCCAGAGAGTTCCGCGGGAAGAATATCGTAAAAACAATCTTTCTACTGCCAATGGTAGCAACACCGGTTGCCATGGGCTTAGTCTGGATGCTGATCTACGAACCTACCATCGGAGTAGCCAACATGCTGCTCAAAACGTTTGGTCTAGAGCCACTCCTCTGGTTAGCTTCACCTAATCAGGTTATCCCTTCGCTTGTTATCGTCGATGTGTGGGAATGGACGCCTATGATTGCACTCATTATTATGGCAGGGTTAGCTACACTCCCAACAGATCCTTATGAAGCTGCGGATGTAGACGGCGCAAGTACATGGAGAAAGTTTGTTTCCATTACACTTCCATTATTAAGACCGACCATTATTGTGGCCGCTATGCTGCGATTGATTGACGTCTTGAAGACATTCGATATCATCTACGCAACGACGCAAGGCGGGCCGAACTTCGCTTCAGAGACTTTGAATCTATACGGATATGTGCTCGGCTTCCAATACTTTAAGCTTGGGATGGCTTCATCACTACTCGTTATTTTCTTCGCACTAGTGATGGGACTGACGTTATTTATGATTTGGATGCGTAAACGAATGGAGGGAGCGACATCATGAAAAAAAAGAAGGGTCCGAGAATTGCACAAACGCTGCTTACCTTCCTAGTTGTCATTGTGTTTGCATTTCCTTTCGTATGGATGCTCCTCGCATCGTTTAAGACACAATCACAGATCTTATCGACAGGGCAAATGTTTATTTTCAAACCGACGTTTCATAACTATGTCAGTGTGTTTAAAGAATATGATTTCATTAGATTCATTTGGAATAGCTTCCTCGTCGCCGCTGGTTCGACACTGTTGTCACTTATTCTAGGACTCCCAGCGGCCTATGCGATTGCTCGTCATCACCTTCATAAGCTAGGGCTTCTCATCTTAGTCGCGAGAATTATCCCAGGAATTACCTTTCTAATTCCTTGGTTCATCCTGTTCTCCAAAATCCACTTGGTGGACACGTATACAGCACTTATTTTAAGCCATATGCTTGTTGGACTGCCTTTTATTATCTGGATTATGATCTCTTTCTTCGAGGCTCTGCCTACCGAAATCGAAGAGTCCGGTCTCATCGACGGCTGTACGCACCACCAAGTTTTCTTACGCATTATTTTGCCCATCTCGGGACCTGGCGTTATTACGGCATCTCTTCTCTCTTTCATCTTCTCGTGGAACAATTTCATGTTCTCCGTAATTCTGGCTGGAGACAAAACGAAGACGCTCCCGATCGCTGTATTTAACTTTATGTCCTATTCCGAAATCAACTGGGGGGCATTGATGGCAGCCGCCTGCATCATTACACTGCCGGTTCTCATCATCGCTTTAGTATCTCAACGTTATGTAGTAAGCGGACTTTCCGCCGGTGCTGTTAAAGGTTAACAACCAGAATTGTGAATACGGGAGATGCCGCCTTTCTTTTGGACAGCATCTCTCGTATATTAAATTTGAAGTTGGTTAGCTTAGCAGATACGTGGAAGGTGATTTCGTATGCCCTATAAATTGAATATTTTCAGCAAAATTTTAATTCTGTTGGTTTTGCTACTGATTCCCATTGTCCTGCTCTACAGTTATACGAATCGAATTACAAACAACGTCGTTCAAGATCAGATTCAATCGTCCAATTTGAACCAACTGTCTTTTTTTATGCACCAGCTGGATGCAGATGTGGAGCGATTAGCGATGTCTCCCGTGATTTTGGGAAGTGACCCCTATGTGAGAGAGTACATCGATAAGAACGATTCACCGGATTATGACATGCTGAAGGAACAATCGCGCATCATCCAAAAGCTTAGCCTGCAAAGTGTCTCCAGTGGATGGGTAAATGAACTCACGATAGCTATTCCCAAAGGAAAGCAAGTGCTATCCTCCAGCATCTTCGTCAATGGTACCGACGCATGGCCTTGGCATAGGCCGATTCAGAGAACTTGGACCTATGAAGTACGTGAAGGTGACAAAGGTATCGGATCGTTCATTAGGGAAGTTAGCGAGCCCATTCGTGCGCAGATTGTGGATCAAACGAATGTGCTTTATCAAGTGAGATTTAGTGTACAGAATATGGTTCAGCTGTTGGATGTGTATAAGAAAGATAAACGAAGCGATCCGTTTTTGGTGGATGATGCGCAATCCTTGATTCTCAACAGCTCTTCCGATTCGTCCATTACGACCTCTATCAGAGAGCAACTAACGGGATCTACACTACCGCTCTCCGGCCAAATGCAAATAAAAATCGACAAGCAGCAGTATTTGGTCAGCTATGTGAAATCAACGCAATTAAATTGGTATTTGGTAGACTATGTGCCCGTTCAGAAAATACTCTCTCCCATTACCATGACCCGCAAATTGTTTTACATATCGATCGGACTTTTGCTCATGTTGAGTGTATTAGCTTCTTTTATCTTGTATCGGAATGTTCAAATACCTATCGGCAAGATGATTCAAAGTGTGCAGAAGGTGAAAAGAGGCGACCTGTCGGCACGCATTGACTACAAAGCCAAGAATGAATTTGATTTCCTCATTCAACGATTTAATGAAATGGCAACGCAAATTCAAGTGCTGGTTGAAGATGTTTATGCGGAGAAAATACGCTCGCGCGAAGCCACTTTGAAGCAGCTGCAGTCACAGATCCATCCGCACTTTCTGTACAATTCGTTATTCTTCATTATCAATTCAGCTGAGATGGATGATAAGGAGTCCGTTGTGGCTATGTCACAAAATTTAGCCGAGTTTTATCGGTATACAACAAGAGTCGAGAAACAAGTCGTTCGGCTGCAGGAAGAAGTGAATTTCGTTATTCACTATTTAAACATTCAGCAACTGCGTATTCATCGGTTAGTGTATGACATTCGTATTCCGGATGACATGTTGAACGAATCGGTTCCTAGGCTAATTCTCCAACCTTTGGTGGAGAACGCCATTATTCATGGCATTGAACGCAGTATGGAAAGTGACCGCATCACCATCAAAGGCGAGCAAGATGGGGACTGGAACCGAGTGATTGTCGAGGACAACGGCCCTGGTCTGAATCAAGAGCAATTCACTCAACTATCGAAACAGCTGGAGCAACCAATGTCCGATGACATTGGCTGTGGTACATGGAATATTCATCATCGGCTATTTTATCAATTCGGAGAAGGATCGGGGCTGACTTTTCAATTAGGAGAAGATGGGGGCATGAAGGCTGTGTTGACTTGGAAGCGTGAGAAGCAGCAGGAAACTCTTCCAGCTGCTCAGGAGAGAAGACCATGATTCAACTTCTCATTGTTGATGATGAAGCGCACGTTGTAGATCGGCTGCACGCCACGATTGACTGGGCGTCGCTGGGCATCGAACAAATTTTCAAGGCTTATTCGGGTAAAGAAGCGTTAGAGCTGCTTGAGCAATTCTCCATTGATATCGTCATTACAGACATTCAAATGCCGGGGATTACTGGCTTGGAGCTGATTGCTGAAATCAAGGACAGATGGCAGAAAACGAAGTGTATTCTCTTATCGGGTTACTCTGATTTCAACTATGCCAAAGAAGCCATCCTTCAAGGTACGGAGGATTATTTATTAAAACCCGTTACAGAGAAGGATTTGCTGGCTACGGTTGGTCGAGTCATGGATAAGCTTCAGAAGGAATGGCAAGAAGTCATCTCCACCCAGCGGCTTACTTACACCTTCAAAGAAAACCTGCCTCTACTGAGAGGAAACTTGCTGAATGATCTCCTTCAGGGACGCAAACTTTCTGAGCAATCGCTCCAAGAGAAAATGCATATGCTGGAACTCCCTGATTTTCATGAACAGACTTGTGTATGTATGATGATTCGACTTGAATCTGACTTCCTTGAATATGATATGGGGCGTCTATCCTTAATGGAATATGCCATCAGTAATATGGTTGAGGAATTATTTGCCGAGAAATTCGATAGCTGGTCTACGAAAGACGCACATGATTATTTGGTTTTCATCATGAAACGGAAGCCGGTTACTACCGAGAAGGAAGACCCTGCTTGGCTTGAACGAACAGCTGCTGTCCTCCAATCCGCCGTGAACAATTATTTAAAGGGCAAAATCTCCATTCTACTCAGCAGTTGGGGGGAGTTTCCTGGTGATATCACAACCTTATATAACTCCTCTCTGAGTGCCTTTCGTAAGCGGATTGGGAGCGAACATGAATTATTAATGGTGCTCGGTGAAGACTCCGCCCAAACCGAGCTTTCCGCTTTGCAGAAACTATATGAACCTCCTACACTCAATCATCTCTTGGAGGCAGCAAGGTGGGAAGATACCGAAGAAAAGCTTTCATTGATTTTCGACGAAATGGAAGCCAAGTTCTCGGAGTCCCAAGAGCACCTGTTGGAGGTTTACTTCTCGGTTGCATCCGCTTTCGCTTACATTGCTCATAAAAACGGCAGACCCTTGCATCAGCTCATTGGCGGGGATTACGAGAAAATGACGGAAGGCATTCCCTTCCGCAGCGTGAACCAATTACGTGAATGGTCCATTCGCTCCTTACATCGGATGATGGAGGATATGGATCAGGAGAGAAAAGATAGCCGGGTCACCCTAATTAATGACATCCGCTCTTTTATTGATCTGCATCTGGCCAGCGATGTCTCCTTGCAATCAATTGCGGATCACGTGTATCTGCACCCTGTTTATGTGTCTAAAATTTACAAATTGGAAACTGGCGATAATCTAAGCGACTACGTCAATCGGGTACGTATGGATAAAGCTTCCTATCTGTTAAAAAACGGTCACGATAAAATTTACGAAATTGCTACGCAGCTCGGATACCAACGTCCGCACTCCTTTAATCATGCTTTCAAAAAGCATTACGGGATGACCCCTCAGGAGTATCGCGATCAATTTTCTTAACCAGAAGGGAGGATGAGCAGCGCTATGCTCAACGTCTTAAACACGTTACATCAGTCCAAAGTTATTGCCATCATTCGGGGAATTGATCTCACGCAGGCGCCCCCTCTATTCGAGGCACTTGCTGCAGGAGGTATTCAGCTTGCAGAAGTAACTTTGAATACACCGGATGCGCTCCAAATCATAGATCATATGCGTGAAAAGTATGATGGCCGCATGATCATTGGAGCTGGGACAGTCCTTAATGCGAGTAAAGCCATAGAAGCCATACAAGCCGGCGCAGAGTTCCTTATATCCCCGAATGTGGATCAAGGCATGATCGAGACGGCACTAGCGCATCAAGTAACTCCGATGCCGGGTGCCATGACACCAACCGAAATCGTGCAGGCCATGAATTACGGCGCTCCGATCGTTAAGCTTTTTCCTTGCTCAAGCCTAGGTCCTTCGTATTTGAAAGAGCTCAAAGGCCCTCTAAATGAACTCAATATCCTCGCAGTCGGAGGAATAACGAAAGAAAATGCGCCTTCTTATCTGCAAGCTGGCGCCTCCTCCGTAGGTATAGGAGGAAATTTGGTAGCGCTTAACGAAATTCAACAAGGTAATTACAGTGCGATTACTAACTACGCCGAGCAGCTCATGGCAGCCGTACGTGCAGTGAACTTTCAAACATTCTAAGGTACAGGGAGAGGAAGTATACCGTGAAAATTACGAAATTAGAACTGTTCAAAGTACCGCCAAGATGGTTGTTTTTGAAAATCGAAACGGATGAAGGCATTACAGGATGGGGAGAACCTGTCGTTGAGGGGAAAGCCGATACGGTGGCAGCAGCCGTAATGGAAATGAGCGACCATATCATCGGGAAGGATCCGATGCGAATCGAAGATATGTTTCAAGTGCTATACCGCGGAGGATTTTATCGTGGTGGCCCGATTCTTTCGAGTGCCATTTCCGGTATTGAACAAGCACTCTGGGACATTAAGGGCAAATTCTATAACGCCCCTGTATACGATTTATTAGGCGGTGCCTGCCGTGACCGCACACGTGTCTACTCCTGGATCGGCGGAGACCGCCCGAGTGATGTAGGCCAAGCTGCTAAGCTGCAAGTCCAAGCTGGCTTCACCGCGGTAAAAATGAATGCTACGGAAGAACTTCATTATATTGATTCGATCCGCAAAGTAGATGAAGCCATTGCCCGCATTGCGGCCGTCCGCGAAGCCGTTGGCAAAGATGTCGGCATTGGCATCGACTTCCACGGTCGCGTTCATAAATCGATGGCCAAAATCATCGTAAAAGAGCTCGAACCCTATCGCCCAATGTTCATTGAAGAGCCCGTTCTGCCTGAAAACAATGAGGCACTGAAGGAAATCGCTCGCTATACGTCGTGTCCCATCGCCACAGGAGAACGTATGTATACGCGTTGGGGCTTTAAAGAACTACTCGCCCAAGGCATCGTGGACATCATTCAACCGGATCTTTCGCATGCTGGAGGTATCTTAGAAACCCGCAAAATCGCCGCAATGGCTGAGGCTTATGACATTGCCATCGCACCGCATTGCCCGTTAGGTCCGATAGCTTTAGCTTCTTGTCTGCAGCTGGATACTTGTTCGCCTAACGCGTTCATTCAGGAGCAAAGCCTGGGCATTCATTATAATCAAGGCAGCGATCTGCTGGATTATTTGAAAGATCCTTCCGTGTTCCAATATGAAAATGGCTTCGTGAAGAATTTAACCGCTCCCGGTCTAGGGATCGAAATCAACGAAGACAAGGTCCGCGAAATGGCGGCCATCGGGCACAATTGGAAGAATCCAATTTGGCGTCAAGAGGATGGTACAGTGGCGGAGTGGTAGGAGAGGGAGTTTACCTCTAGCAAGCACAACAAGTACAAATAAGTCGTCCTTCAATTCCTGAGGAATTGTGGGACGACTTATTTTGTTGGAATGAGACTTGAAGGCCTTGCGAAGAATCAAACATCGACGAGCGCGCGCAATAGATGGAAAACCTCCAGTTAAATTCTTCGCAATTCCGCCAAATTGCAGATTAACTGGAAAAACTCCATCTATTTCAGCCGAAAATCCCTATTACACGGAATATGGCTCATTTTAACTGTAGAAACTCCAGTTAATTTCGCAAAAAGAACCATTTAGGCTAAATTAGCTACAGGAAATCCAGTTGTTCCATTTGCAGATCGGCTAAATGACATGGAACACGTTTGTGTGATGGAAAGCCTATATCTACGGCTTAAGCCTCCAGCGGATGAACCGCCTCATGGAGCATCTGCTCCAGCTCGGCTGCATAAGCCGCTGTTTGCGCTTCGCTCCAGCCGAAGCGCTCCGCCAGGAAGGCCGTCGCCGCAGCCTTCCACTGCCTTGCCCACGCGATGTCGAAGAAGAGGGCGCCCGTACGGCGGATGAAGAAATCCGCCGGCTTCACGACCATCTCGCGCTCGATCGCGTACACGAGCGCAGCGAGCACCGCGGCAGGCATACCACGCCGCTCCGCCTCACCCCTGTGCTGCTCCAGCAGCGCGAATACGGTGTCCACGTTGGACCCGTATCGCTGTGCGAGCAGCATCGCCTCAGGCTCGGTCAGCCCCAGCCGCAGGCCTTGGCTGACCTTGCTGCGCAAGAACGGCGCCAGCTGCGCGGAGCCGCCCACATCGCCGCCGGATATCGGCAGCGTCTTCGTGCTGCTCGGCGGGAGCGCCGCCGAGACCTTGCCCTCCGCCACTAGCATGGCGGCGATCTGATTCACGACCGACTCCGCCATTTTGCGGTAGCCGGTCAGCTTGCCCCCGGCCATCGAAATGAGGCCGGATGCCGACACGAAAATTTCGTCGCGGCGCGAAATTTCGGAAGGGTCCTTGCCCTCCTGATGGATCAGCGGGCGGAGCCCGGTCCAGCTCGATTCAACGTCTACCTCCGTCAACCCGAGGGACGGAAACATCTCGTTCGCGGCACGCAGCACGTAGGCGCGATCAGCCAAAGTAATACGGGGATTCGCAATATCCCCCTTGTAATTCGTGTCGGTCGTGCCGACATAGGTTTTGCCATCGCGCGGGATCGCAAACACCATCCGCCCGTCCGGCGTATCGAAATAGATCGCCTGCCCCAGTGGGAATCGGCTCTGATCAAAAACCAAATGCACCCCTTTGGTTAAATGCAACGTTTTCCCCTGCTTCGAGCGGTCCATTTCGCGAAGGGTATCCACCCACGGCCCAGCGGCATTGACAATTTTGCTCGCATACAGCGTGTAGGAAGCGGTTTGATCTTTCCCTTCTTTCCCCTCGTTCCCGCCAACTTCCGCCAGTTGATCCACAACCCGCACCCCAACCAGCGTGCCATCCTTCACGATCAATTCCTCAACCTTGGCATAATTCACCGCCATCGCGCCGAGCTCCACTGCTTTTTTCATAACTTCAATGGTCAGCCGCGCATCATCCGTACGATACTCCACATAGTAACCGCCGCCTTTGAGATCCTTCTTCTTAAGCAAAGGTTCGTGCTGTAAAGTCACGTTAGGGCTGAACATTTTGCGTCGTTCCGAACGCTTGACCCCCGCCAAGAAATCGTAAACTCTTAAGCCGAGTGACGTAGACAGCTTACCGAAAGTCCCGCCTTTATAGAAAGGCAGCAGCATCCACTCTGGTGTCGTCACATGAGGGCCATTTTCATACACAATCGCCCGTTCCTTACCTACTTCTGCTACAACTTTTACGTCCAGCTGCTTCAAATACCGCAGTCCACCATGCACCAATTTCGTCGAACGGCTCGATGTTCCCGAAGCAAAGTCCTGCATCTCAATCAACGCAGTGCGAAGTCCGCGACTTTGCGCATCAAGCGCGATACCCGCGCCGGTAATCCCTCCCCCGATCACGATCACATCGAATTGTTGCTGCGCCATCGCTTCCAGCGTCTCTTTTCTTTTTAAACCACTGAATTGTTTATGTTGATCAACCCGTTTATGTTGTCCAGCTTCCATTATTCCTGTCGTCATGCCAATCTCTCCCTTTTTATGAATATGAAAAAACCACAACATACCTATCACGTTTGCACGTTAAGGTCCGCTGTGGTTTCTCCTAGTCTCCAACCGAATATGAACTTGTTAGGTGTAGTATAACACTGTATGCATTTATTTAAAAGCGATTGCGGCATTTACCGCCTTTTTCCACCCGCTGTATAACTTTTCTTGCAAATCTGCTGCCATTTCCTGCTCAAAAGCCCGATCCACCTGCCACTGCGCCGCGATTTCCGCCTGATCCTGCCAGAAACCAACCGCTAGACCAGCCAAATAGGCCGCCCCTAACGCTGTCGTTTCATTGATAACCGGACGCTCAACCGTGACACCCAGCATGTCGCTTTGGAACTGCATGAGGAAGTCATTTTTCACCACACCGCCGTCTACCCGCAGCTTCGTTAGCTCAATGCCTGAATCATCTTCCATCGCTTGCAACACGTCTTTCGTCTGATACGCAAGAGATTCTAAAGTTGCCCGGATAAAATGCTCCTTCGACGTCCCCCGTGTCAGCCCAAAAACCGCGCCCCTCACATCGCTATCCCAATAAGGCGTCCCCAGTCCGACAAAAGCAGGAACCACATACACACCATCGGTCGATACGACGCGTTTGGCGTATTCTTCGGAATCCTTCGCAGATTTAATCATTCGCAGCCCATCACGCAACCATTGGATCGCCGAGCCCGCCACGAAAATACTGCCTTCCAGCGCATACTCAACCTTCCCGTTCAAGCCCCAAGCTATAGTAGTCAAAAGGCCGCTGCGCGACGGAATCGCATGATTCCCTGTGTTCATCAGCATGAAGCAGCCTGTGCCGTAGGTGTTTTTGGCCATCCCTTTTTCGAAACAGGCTTGGCCGAATAAAGCCGCCTGTTGATCCCCAGCCGCGCCCGCAATCGGAATCGCCGCACCAAAGAATAAGCTTTCCTGGGTATGCCCATACACCTCGGACGAAGATCGAACCTCTGGCAACATCACTGCGGGAATGTCCAAATGCCCCATCAGCTCCTCGTCCCACTTCAACTCGTGAATATTGTAAATGAGCGTGCGCGAAGCGTTCGAATAATCCGTAACATGCGCTTTGCCGCCCGTCAGCTTCCAGATGATCCACGTATCCATCGTGCCAAAAAGCAAATCCCCCTGCTCCGCTTTCGCTCTAGCACCATCAACGTGGTCGAGAATCCATTTGATTTTGGTCGCCGAGAAATACGCATCAATCAGCAACCCCGTCCGCTCACGAAACAGGTCGTTAAGCCCCTGCGCCTTGAGTTCTTCACAAATATCTGCCGTCTGGCGAGACTGCCATACAATGGCATGGTACACCGGCATCCCCGTATGCTTATCCCACACTACTGCCGTCTCTCGCTGGTTCGTGATGCCGATTCCAGCAATCTCCGTAGGCTGCACCCCTGTCTCAGATAGAAGCGTTGCGATCACACTTTGAATCGACAGCCAAATTTCGTTCGCATCATGCTCTACCCAGCCTGGCTTCGGAAAATACTGCCTAAATTCCTGCTGAGAGGTATGCACGATACTTCCTTTTTGATCAAATAAAATCGCTCTAGAACTCGTTGTCCCCTGATCAAGGGAAAGGATATATGAGGGCTTGGATTCCGTTGTTGTCATTGATTATGCCTCCTTGTCACGCCATCGTAATGCTGCCAAAGCTCATGGTTCGAGGTCGTCACCGCTGTCGCACCTGCTGCGAGCGCCTGTTCCACATCATCAATGGAACGGATCAATCCGCCTGCAAAAATCGGAATACCCGAACGCTCCTTCACCTCTTTGATAATGTGCGGAATGACACCCGGCATAACCTCGATATAATCCGGCTGCGTGCGTTCGAGCAGGGTGTAGCTTTTATCCAGCGCCGAGCTATCCAACAGAAAAAGCCGTTGAATCGCGAGCAAGCCATTCTGCCTTGTCTTCGTAATCACATTACCGCGCGTCGAAATGATCCCCGCAGGGCGAATGCTTTGGCACAGAAATTCAGCCGCGAACTCGTCGTTTTTCAGCCCCTCGATCAAATCCGCATGCAACAGCATCTTCTTCCCATGGGCTCGGCCTAGGTCCACAATGCTTTTGAGCTGACCAATATGACTGTCGAGCAGCACGATATACGTGTACGACGACTTCATGAGCTTCTCTAAATCCTTCATCTTACGGATGGCTGGTAAAATACACTGCTCCTGCAGCAACATGCGCTTCACCTCGATTTTCTGAACTTCTGAACATGACCGCCATGACAAAAAGACTCACCAAGATTTGCCTCCAATATTCAAAGGGCAATCCGAGTGAGTCTCCTGTTCTCCGTCACATGTTATTAACTTACCTGTATTTTACTCAAAGGAGGGACGCCCTGTCAATGGTCGATAGCTGCACCCCAAGCTTAATTGGATAAGGCCTTTCTCACTGCTAAAATATACTTCGACTGATCGAGCGGATTAACACCGCGCCGCTTACGTTCGGCATGAACATCTGGCGGACTTGGCTGATAGCCTGCAAAAGAGGACGTAATCACGCCGCGCCCACCCGACATGGCGCTTAGTTTCACGGGATATTCGAGCGACGTTGCCACTGGGAGCCGCCCTTCTAGGACGAATCGGCCTCCCGCTATGCTAGGCGCATCGAAGCTCGCCCGCATCTGCACAAGGTCGCTAAGCACCTTGCCGCCGAACTCTTCCGGCACAGTGATGCGTACTTGCAGCATCGGCTCCAGCAACGTCGTGCCCGTCTGCGCGAGCCCTTGCATGATGCCCATCGGCGTCGCAACGGCAAAATCGAGCGGATGGGTGTGCCACACGTGGTGTTCCCCCTCCACCAACGTCACCTTTATATCGGTGACTTCCCAACCGAAGAGCCCCTGCTGCAGCGCCTCCGGCACGCGGCGCGCCACCTCGTTCTGGTACTGCACGAGCAGCTGCTCGCCGCGTACCTGAGACTCGTATACGAGCCCGGTGCCTGGGCTACCTGGCTCGATGCGAAACCGTAAGATCGCCCAGCACGGCTTGGGCATCGTATAAGCTATGAAGCCTTCGCCCGCTTGCGAAGGCGTTTCTTTATAGATAACGGAAGGTTGATCGAACCTTACCGCGAGGCCGAAGCGCGAGCTTAAGAGACTCGTCAGAATCTCCAGCTGGATCGCGCCCATGACTTTGACGTGCAGCTCACGCTCGTCCTGCAGCCACTGCAGATCGAGCAGCGGATCTTCGTCCGTGAGCTCCTGCAAAGCGGCGACGAGCGCCGGATACTGCGCATCGCTCTCGGCGTGCACTTGCACGGTCAGCAGCGGCACCGCCATGCGCGGCGCAGCCGGCACGCTGTCCGGGCGGCCGAGCACATCGCCGATCCGCACCTGCGTCAAGCCGCAAACAGCCGCGATGTCGCCCGCTGCGACCACGCCGAGATCTTCGGCTTTGCGCCCGTCGATGCGGCGAATCTGGGTCACCTTCTCCTCCACGCCCTGCGTGGCATTGACGACGGTGTCCCGGTTACGAATCATCCCCTCGTAGAGGCGGACGTACGCCATGCGCCCCATGGTCTTGTCGCGCTCGACCTTGAACACCACGGCCGACAGCGGCTGCTCCGCATCGCCGCGCGGCTCAGGCAAGTAATCGAGGATCGCTGCGAGTAGCTCCTCTATGCCTATTGCTTTGCTGGAGGCTCCGACCAGCAAAGGGAAAGCCTCCCCCTGCCGCGCGTAACGCTGCAGGGTGCTTTTGACGTCGTGCGCCGCGATAGGCGCACCTTCAATATAGCTCGTGAGCAGCGGCTCATCGAGCTCGGAAAGCTTTTCGACCGCGGCTGCGAGGTCGAATCCTGGGAGCGCGCTGACTGCGGGCGCGTCGTCCAGCACGTTCCGCGCGCCGCGGAACGTGTCCTCAAGGCCTAGCGGCGCATAGATCGGCACCGCCATCCCCGTGAGCTGCTTATGAATCTCTTGCAAGACGCGTTCAGGGTCTGCGCCGACACGATCTAATTTATTCATATAGAGCAAAGTCGGAATACGAAGCGATTGCAGCGCATGCCAGATCATTTCCGTCTGGGACTGCACACCCTCCACCGCAGAAATAATCAGGATCGCTCCGTCCATTACACGCAAGGAGCGCTCTACCTCCGACAAGAAATCGACGTGACCTGGCGTATCTACCAGATTGATCCATGTATTTTGCCACACTAGACTTGTCGTTGCGCTGCGAACCGAAATCCCCCGCTCACGCTCCACGTCCAGAGAATCCGTCTGTGCCGTCCCGCTATCTACACTGCCTAGCGCGCGAATACGCCCGCTCAGATATAGCAAATGCTCCGTAGTTGTCGTCTTCCCCGCATCAACGTGCGCAAATATCCCCACGTTCCTTCTCGACGCTATACGTTTCTCCTCTGTCATCCCAGCTCCGGCCCCTTTGGCTTTCATTCTTTCTTCTATTATACTCAAAGAGAGTCAATTTGGATAAGCCACCCAATTCTCTCATCCTGAGAGGATATGTAGCGAGAATGCGCCGTTTTGGACATGATTTTCAGAGGAGGAATTGTTATGCACCAGCCTACCGTGCCTACTACAACCATTAAACTTCATAACCAGCACCCTGCCATCATCGCACTATCTCAAGCTGACCCGAAACTAGCCCGTCTAATCGAACTCATCGGCGAGCTCACACTTACACCCAGCTTTCGTCCCTATGAGTCTCTCGTCATGTCGATTATTTCTCAACAACTCTCGGCCAAAGCCGCATTAACCATCAAAACGAGAGTTAAACACATTATCCCCTCCATTACGCCAGAGGACGTTCTAGCTACAGATGAGGAAGCCATTCGTCAATGTGGGGTCTCGTATCCCAAAATCCGCTACATCCGCGACCTCAGCGCCAAGGTGCTAAGCGGTGAAGTCATGCTGGATCAGCTGCAGGATGTAGATACCGCAGAACTTCTGAAGCAGCTGACTAGCGTCAAAGGGATCGGCGTCTGGACCGCTGAAATGTTTCTCCTCTTTACCCTAGGCCGACCAGACATTCTATCGCTCGGCGATGCCGGTCTGCAGCGTGCAGCCCGTTGGCTGCATGCGCTACCCGAGCGCCCGGATAAAAACTACTTAGCCGTCGCCGCCAAAGGCTGGGCACCTTATCGCAGCTTCGGCTCCCTCTATTTGTGGCGCGCCATTGATACAGGCCTCGTTGATTCTGGCCTGCCAGTGGAAGCTTGTGAAAAACCGATGCAGGCGTAGAGATGCTTAGCTCCTACTGAATCTGGGGGAGTGACGGGACCAAGCTCGCTTCCCCAGGCATGCAAAAAAAGCGCAAGCCGTCCAAAAGGACATACGCTCGCGCTCATGCTCACACTAACACTAACCCTCACTAGCTCGCTTTCGCTTGCTGCAATTGCTAATATTAGCTACTCTAACTAACCTTCTCACCTTACTTCAAACACCAAATAGCTACATCTACTGCTACTTTTACCTAACACATCTACGTCTATATCTATTTTCTACTTCTTATTACTGATCCCTCTGCTCTACCACATCTGCTACTACCTCTACCTCAACCATCCAAACTTCCCTCACAGCTGCCCCCCGACGCACATCAACAAATTTAACTGGATTTTAAGTAGCTAATTCTGCTGATTATCACCCGAAAGCGAGAAATAGCTGGATTTCCTGTAGGAAATTTCCGCCCAAACTCGCCATATCACCAAAAATAGGCCATTTTAGCTGTATGTTTTCCATCTATTCGTCCAATTTCATGAAATACGCCTAAATTAGCTGTATGTTTTCCATTTAGTTCGCGGCGCGGCTTCCTGGTAAGGTGCAAGTAAGAAGAGATGTAGGAGAGTAAGCATCACGCTACTTCTCACGCCCTGTATCCGCACGCAGCCCCCGCAAATACGTCTGCAACAACCGACGCAAGCTCTCATCCCGATCTAGCCCCATGCGGAAGCCATTCCGATGCTCGAGCGAGGCGAATCCGTGCACCATGCTCCGAAAACCGCGCACCACGTGCAGCGCATCCTCTTCACTGAGTCCGTAAGGCGCAAGGATGCGCAATAAGAAGCTCACAACCCCAGCGCCGACCTCTTTCAGCTCGGGATCTTCATAATCAGGCAGCGCTGAGATCGCTTCATACAAACCTGGCTGCTTCCGAGCGAAATCCACATAAGCCACACCCGCAGCCAGCAAGGCTTCATCCTCAGCTTTACCAATTACGGCTTCGATCATCGTTTCTTTCACGAGGAGAAGACCTCGCTTAGAGAGCTGCTTTCGCAGATCGGGCAAGCCCTTGATATGATTGTAGAGGGAAGGTGTTTTGATCGTTAGTTTGGTCGCTAGTGCAGCAAGCGAAAGCTGCTCAATCCCTTGTTGATCTGCAAGTTCTATCGCCGCCTGCAGGACCGTCTCTGCATCTAATCCTTGTCTAGTAGCCATTTTGTACCCCTTTTTATTCTAGATTGTCGCTGATGCGCCCTGAAATTTCGCCGATGCTTCTTCCAGTGCTGCATCCATCACCGCTGCCGGTTGTTCAATCATTCGTCCATGTCCGACTGCCAATAAGCTTGGCGCCAACTGCCTCAATCTGCGTGTACTTGCCAAAGAAGCTTCTTTACTCCACGTCGCCATCGCTGGGAACGGGAACCAGAATTTCACCACACCTGATACCGCTACTCCGCCTCGCACTTGGAACGCATCTCCAGCGATCAACGCCCGGCTCCGCACATCAAGGAAAGCCATGGAACCAGGTGTATGCCCAGGAGCTGCATAAGCTTGCAAGGACCCAATCCGATCCCCATCTGTCAGCAGCACATCAGGCTTCGTCTGAATCCCTTTTGGAATGCCGCCTTTAATTGGCGTTTGAGGCTCATCTGCCTCCAGCTCCACGTTGCCTGCCAACAGCTTCGCATCCCTTCTGGAGATGTACACTTGTGCATGAGGCAATTCTTTTTTCAAACCATCTAAGGCACCAATATGATCGCCATGAGCATGAGTCAGCACGATGCGTGTAATCGGCTTCCCAATTTGCTTCGCTGCCTGTAGGATACCTTTCACACTGAATGGTAAAGCCGCATCAATTAAGGTTAATTCAGATTCTTCCTCCACCAAGTAACAATTCACTGGGAAAAACCTCGGCATAAAAGCCAGCTGATACAAATGTCCGATTCGCGTTATTTTCATGTTCAACGCCTCCAATTAACTATTTATATTAGTATAATAACTAATAACATTAGTTTTGTAAATAGGCTTCTCTGTATTTGTCTGCGTGTTCTTTATTAGACTGTGGTAAAATAGTTCTCATATTTGTCCAACAGTCCATACAAATTGAGTGAGGTTACCTAATGAACACTGAAACTTTAGCACTTTTTAAAACGTTAACCGAAATGCAAGCTGCGCCTGGCTTTGAGCGAGATATCCGTGCATTTGTACGCGGCGAGTTAGCCAAATATACCGATGAGTTCGTGCAGGACGCGCTCGGCAGCCTCTTCGGGGTTGTGCGCGGCGACGAGTCAGGACCGCGCATCATGGTTGCCGGCCACTTCGACGAGGTAGGCTTCCTCGTCACCGGCATCACCGAGCACGGCACGGTCAAGTTCCAGCCGCTCGGCGGCTGGTTCAGTCAAGTCCTGCCCGCGCAGCGCGTGCAGATTATGACGGCGAACGGACCGATCATCGGTGTGATCGGCTCCGTTCCCGTGCACTTGCTGGACGAGGCTGCGCGCAGCAAGCCCGCAGACATTAAGACGATGTACATTGACATCGGCGCGGAAGACAAGGCCGATGCCATCGCCATCGGCATCAAGCTCGGGCAGCAGATCGTGCCGATCTGCCCGTTCACGCCCATGGCCAATTCGAAGCGGATTATGGCCAAAGCTTGGGATAATCGCTACGGCGTCGGCCTCGCGATTGAGCTCTTGAAGGAGCTTCACGGCGGGCCGAAGCTCCCGAACGTCCTGTACGCGGGAGCCACCGTACAGGAAGAGGTCGGCGTGCGCGGTGGAAGAACGGCTGCGAATATGATTCAGCCGGACTTGTTCTACGCGCTCGATGCTAGTGCCGCCGGGGATATGACCGGCGACCGCCAAGCTTTCGGGCAGCTAGGGCGCGGGGCGCTGCTGCGGATCTTCGATCCCACGATGATTACCCACCGTGGGATGGTCGAGTTCATTCTGGATATGGCGGAAACGCATAAGATCCCCTATCAGTACTTCATCTCGCAAGGCGGAACGGATGCCGGACAGGTGCACGTACAAGGCAGCGGGATTCCATCCGCTGTGATCGGGGTATGTGCGCGCTACATTCATACATCTGCGTCGATTCTTCACGTGGATGATTACGCCGCGGCCAAGGAATTGCTGATCAAGTTAGTGCAAGCCAGCGATCGCACAACATTAAACACCATTCTTTCACAAGCCTAAGCGTTGTTTATAACCAAAAAAGCGTATCAAGATGAATTCTTGCTGCGCTTTTTTGGCATTTCATTTAACATTGTTCTTAAACGTAAAAAATTGACATTTTTTTCATAAATATAGAACTAATGTTCCAATATATGGTACAATTAGCAATATAACTTGTTATTAGAAAGAAGGATACCCATGACTACATGCATTCGTGAAGCAACACCCCAGGATACGTCAGCAATTAGTTCACTCGTTTCTCATCTGACTGGCAAACTGATTTCCCCTTTACATATTGAAAACAGGCTACATAACATGCGCGGCAACCCAGACGAATTGCTATATGTCTATGAAGAAAAGAATCGGATTCTCGGTACATTAAGCTTTCGTATCCGCAGAGATCATGCCGCACGCGATGTAACATTTAGTGAAATTTCGGTTATTTCCTATAAGCAAGATCCCGATAGTAACCAAGCACCATTGGCGCAATTGAGAAGCTATGCCGAACAGCTGGCAAGTGATCATAACTGCTCTGGCATGATGTGGTTGACTGATGAAGAATCCACTGACATGTCCCGAAGCGCACGACCGCCCATCGGCTTTCATGAAACCGGCTATCGTTTTGTCAAACGTTTCCTCTAGCTAGGAGAAAGTCGATTCACCTATTCTATCAATACTGCGAAGGAGTGCTTACTTGTGCTAGCTGGGTTAAATGAAGGAGCTTTAAGTACGCTTGTCCTTATCCTCTTCATCCTCATCCTTATTCTCGTGGTTGGCATCTTTCTATTCATTATTATCAAATCCCTTTCGGTCTGGACATCCAATAACAATGCACCCATTCAAGATCGATTCTGTAAGGTTGTTGCCAAACGGATACAACTCTCGGGAAACACCAGTAATTTAGATTCGAATACCTCTTACTTTGTTACTTTTGAGTTTGAAGACCGGAGCAGAATGGAACTGTGGATAGGCAGGCAGAAGTTTGGCCATATGGTCGAGGGGGACGTAGGGAATTTAACTTTTCAAGGCACTCGTTTCAAAGAATTCGAACGCAAGAAAGCAATGTGAGCAATTCCACGAATACGTAAGCATTTAGAAGAAAAAACAAAAAAATAGGCATATTCAGGCAGATATTTGAATAATCTGAATATTTACAATATTTTAATAATGGGCTATTATTAATTCAAGGCAGACAGGGAGGACAACCCGCACCATACGGTGCAGAATCAACGAAGAGCCTTTTTATTAACTTCTAGGAGAGGGGATAGTCCATTGGGCCACGTTAGCGAAGCATGCTACTCACTTGCGTTCTAAACGACAAGAACCGAGTGCAGGAACGTCCCACTCGTTCATCCAGCATGCGGGAAATCAGATCAGGCAGGTCATCATTCTAGGAAAGGAACAGAAGTGAGGGACTTGTCGTATGGTTGATTAAATGGGCAATTAACTAAGAGGAAAGGACACTTTAACTTTGAGGCGAACGTATCGATTGCAGCAACTGACTTACGAATTTTCGGGGAACGGAGTGTGTGGAAGAACAATTGAATAGGCAAAATGACTCATAGAGACCTCCGGTTATCATAGATAAG
Organism: Paenibacillus sp. LjRoot56; assembly: GCF_964253335.1. NCBI lineage: Bacteria > Bacillati > Bacillota > Bacilli > Caryophanales > Paenibacillaceae > Paenibacillus > Paenibacillus sp. LjRoot56. Next base: position 505,505 of record NZ_CAXURV020000001.1, on the reverse strand, counting down.
CGGGGGCCTCTATTTGCGTTCACATGTTATATGTTGGGTAGCTGAGCCTTCTGAACAATCGGTAATCGGACGATGAAGGACGTTAGTTCTTCCATCCCGCTCTCCACTGTGATCGATCCGTGATGCATCTCCACGATTTTCTTCGCGATCGACAAACCCAGCCCATTGCCGCCTGCCATGCGATTTCTAGATTTATCTGCTTTGTAAAATCGTTCAAAAATATGCGTCTGATCCTCTTCCGGAATGCTAGGCCCATTATTCGAAATCCGCGTTACAGCCTCATCTCCGTTACTGACCACTCGAACACGAATCGTTCCGCCAACAGGTACAAATTTCACTGCGTTGTGGATAAGATTCGTCCATACTTGACTGAGCAAATCCTCATCGGCCTCGGCGGTTACAGGATCCAGTTCGATGTCCATTTCTATATCTTTATCTACCCACTGCGGCTCACAAGCGAGGATATGATTGCGCAGCTGTTTATCCAAACGATAGCTCTTCGGTTCAAAAGGATGATGCTGCGACTCCAAGGAAGTCAGTTTCAGCAAGTTTTCGCTGAGCTTGGATAAGCGTACACTTTCCGTTTCAATAATTGTCAAATAATGCTTACGCTCCTCCGGCGACAGCTGATCATTCTGCAGTGCGCGGGAGAATCCGCTAATGGACGTTAATGGCGACTGGATCTCATGTGAGACGTTCGAAATAAACTCCTGCCTCATTTTCTCTAATTGCCCGAGATCAGTCGCCATTTGATTGATGGACTCCGCTAACTCCACGAAAGGCCCATTCCGCGGGTTATTATCTACCAACACATTGAAATCCCCTCTCGACATGCTGCGGATCGCTTGATTCAAACTTTGGAAGAAAATCAACTGATGCTTCCGCATAAATTGACCAAGAATGGCCATAGTAATCCCCCAGAAGAACATGCCTCCGATGCAGTTGATCAATTGCACGATGACTTCCGCAGGGCGTTTCCCCAGATGCTCGTAGAGATACTCCGTGCCATAGAAGGCAGCTAACCAATACACGATAATAAGGATAAATATCCCTAAGCCAAAAAAGAAGCCGCCTATTCGCTGGAGAATGGACTGCTTATTATTCTGGCTCATTCTCCGCTTCTTCTGTCGTTCTCTCCGCTCTCTTCTCTCTACTCTGTGCCGATGATTCATTTCAGCACCTCCAGCCGATAGCCCAAACCTCGAATTGTAGCGATGCGAAAAGCGTGCCGCTCCTCAGGAAATCGCTCACGCAGTCGATTTATATGCACATCAACCGTACGTTCATTTCCTTCGTAGTCAAATCCCCAAATCTGCTCGATCAATTGATCGCGCGAGAAGGTTTTGCCAGGATAGCTCGCGAGCTTGTAGAGCAGCTCGAATTCCTTAAGCGGCAGCGTGATGCTCTCTGCGCCAACGGTGATTTCATAGGTTTTGCGATTCATACTTAAATCGCCAGCCTGAATCGTTTGCGAGGAAGCGATTTTGTAGCGCTTCAGCAGCGCTCTCACTCGCATCGCCAACTCAAGCGGCTCGAAGGGCTTGGTGAGGTAATCGTCTGCACCAAGCTCGAAGCCCTTGACCTTCTGTGCCGTTTCTCCTTTGGCCGTTAGCATGAGTATCGGCAAATCATAATGCTCTCTAAGCTCCTCGCACAGCTTCCATCCGTCCATGTTCGGCATCATCACATCGAGAATAACCATATCGACTTGGACGGTTTGCAGCTTCTTGAGCGCTTCGACGCCATCTTCGGCCTCAACGACATCGAAGCCCTCGTTCATCATGAACACGCGGACAAGCTCACGAATATACGGATCATCATCTACGATCATAATGGGTGCCATGATTCATTCATCCTCACTTCTTGATGTTATTGTCTGCATATAGACTGTGGATATGATAGAAATTAGCATAAAGGAGCAATATAAACTGAATTTAAACCAAAGCCTATTTAAAAAAATGAAAGGGCTTTATTTGGAAAATGTTTTATGATAAATTTGGGAAAAGGAACAGTTTTGGGGGGTGTGGCCTGTATGACAAATAACACATTGGCGGATTTCAACAAGCTGACTACCGCGGAAGCGGAAGCCCTATTTAGGCGCGAGGTACTCTCGGAAGGATTCGCAGGTTTCAGGCGATTACTCGACAGTCTCACGGATGCGATCAAAGCCGCGGGTGACACAGAAATGGATACCGTGGAACATTCGGTTGCGAAAGCGAAGCGACTTTTCCCTGAACCCGTTGATTTCAGTCCATCTTGGGAGAAGATTTGGCCTGAGCTCGAAAGTACCATAGCTGCCAAGAAACACATTTTCGCGAATATCCCTCAAGCAGAGAGAGCCGGAGAATGGCAGGTTATCATGGATAATCCACTCGTAGTGCAAGAGGTTGTCTGCTATCCCGCATTGACGTTCGAGGATGCGGCCTATCTGTACGCTTATTTCCGACCGCAATTAGAGAAGTCCGAATACATTCGTCTGCAGAAAATCCAAACGGTCATTCAGGAAATCGGCAGTTAGGATCACTTAAAAATACTTCGAATCACTTCAGTTTCTCCTTCATCCACTCACACCAGTACAAATCCGTATCTACCTTCATTGTGGCTTTATGTACCAATACATACATGCCGAATGCATCATCACCAATTTCTAATTGATCGAGCGGTTTCTCACTTCCTTGTTGGATCTTATCCATCAGGAGGTTGAATCGCTCTTTTTTCTTCTTATAATATACTTCGCGTACTGCGAGCATCTTCCTCGCCTGCTCTTTATCCACTAAACCAATGCAGTACACCTTAAGGGAAAGCTCATCTCTCGTCACGGGTTCATCCGTTGGCTCAGCAATCCAGCCCCGTAAAGCATCCTTCCCTTGCTCCGTGATGGAGTAGACTTTCTTATCCGGCTTATCCGATTGAGGAACATGTACGAAGGCGACGTGCCCCTTTTGCTCTAATTGTGCTAAGAGTGGGTAGATCTGGCTATGTTTGGCTGACCAAAAAGGCTGAATATGCTGCATAAGCTCATACCCCGAGCGGGAGTTTTTGGTTAAAAGGCTTAATAATCCATATGAAAGGGTATTCAATAGCGCTCCTCCTTTATGTCATTATTGACATATAAACAGTTCGGTAGTATGATGATTTTCATTCAAAATTATAGAGAATACTATCTTTAAGATCAATGATAGAGTGGAGGCATTATTTTGAGTAAGGATGAGTTACAGCAAGTGCGCTTCTGGCCAATTATGATCGCTATCTTCTTCGGATCGTTCGTTTCGATTCTAAGTATGAGTACGATTAATATCGCGATACCGATTCTTAGTGATCATTTCCATACAGATTTGAGCAAAATCCAATGGACGATTACTGGTTTCATGCTCGCAAGTGGTACAATCGCTCCGATTACAGGCTATTTCGGGGAGAAATTCAGCTACAAACGATTATACGCCATTGCGTTGATTGGTTTTACCGTATTTTCACTCCTATGCGCTTTAGCATGGGACGCTTCATCATTGATTGCTTTCCGTATTATTCAAGGGGCTTTCAGCGGTCTGATTATGCCGGCTACCATGACGATTGTGTATCAAGTTATCCCGCGTGACAAGCAACCGATCGCAATTTCACTTTGGTCCTTGTCTGCTATGATGGCGCCAGCAATCGGGCCTACATTGAGCGGTTGGTTATTGCAAAATTGGAGCTGGCACTGGTTGTTCCTTATGAACGTACCTGTCGGCGTTGTTGCTATTATTCTCGTTTTCAAATTAATCCCTTACTACCGTCTTTCTGTTCCAAAAAGATTCGATTTAATCGGCTTACTTACTGTTGTTGTCAGCAGTCTTGCGTTGCTCGTTGGGTTCTCGCAAGGCCATGCTTGGGGATGGTCATCAGGCCGTGTTATCGGTCTATTTGCAACAGGGTTCCTAGTCCTTCTGCTATTCATTTGGAGAGAACTTAAAGCTGACTCCCCATTATTAAACATCCGAGTATTGAAAAACTCGAGATATACGCTATCTCTCATTATTTCCAGTATTGTTACGATAAGCTTGTACTCAGGTACTTTCCTAACACCGATTTTCTTGCAAAACATTCAGCACGTAACTCCATTGGATACAGGTTTAATTCTATTACCTGCCTCCCTCGTGATGGCACTTTGTATGCCAATCGTAGGCAAGCTGTATAGCAGTGTCGGGCCTCGTATTCTAATTTTTATCGGTATTTCGTTAATCGCTATTGGTACGCTCACGCTCAGTTGGTTAAGTACAGACGTATCACGCGGCTATATTGTGTTCTGGATGATCGTTCGAAACGTCGGGATTGCCTTCGCTACGATGCCTGCAAGTAATGCAGGGATGGAGCAAATTCCGAGAACTCTTTCTGGCCATGCCACATCTATTAATAACTGGGTTCGTAACGTATTCGGGTCCTTCGCGATCGCCCTATTCACTTCCGTTTTATCGTCCCAAACCGCAACACATAGCAAGGATCTTGCTACCGGCGGGATGACGGACAAAGTGCAAATTGGTACTCACGCCTTCACGATGAGTGTCAATGACGTATACTTGCTTGCAACATTTATTGTGCTGGTCGCGCTACCGCTCAGCTTGTTCCTTAACAAGCGCTCCTTAGCACCCGACAATCCTTCAGCGTCGGCACCTGCTCCTATTGTAGCAACGCCGAGCCCGAAAGCCTAATGCATGAATAAAGAACCCCAGTCCGATGTGATGACATTCACATTAGGCTGGGGTTTTCGTTTATTCTCAAGCGCGGTAGAAATCGCGCAACAGCTCGTCCATCACACGATTGGTACGTGCCGCTGTAACGCCTGTGCTGGGGCTCTGACCAATGCCTCGAAGATCGTCCACCACGGTCTGGATCAGTGGTTGTTGAACATGTGGAGGGTTGGGAATCGTCAGTTCTTGAACCTCACCGTCAGCAGTTTCAATGCGCAGATCACCACTGAACGTAGAGAAAGATAGTTTGCCAAGGCTACCCACAATCTCATTCAAATCTAGGCGTGTGAAGGCATTGAAGCTCCATACCCCTGTACCCATCACACCAGATTCAAATGCGTAGCTCGTTGTCACGATATCTTCGACCTTTTGCTTGCCGGTTTGATTGCTTGCGAAGCCTTTGACCTCTCCGATCGGCCCCAACAAATAATCAAGGATATCTAATGCATGGCTTGCCAAGTCCACAAATAGACCGCCACCTGACAGTTCAGGCTGAATACGCCACGGTTCTAATCCTTCTTCATAATCTCTCATCGGTTGCAGGTACGTTGATTGTACGAAGCGGACCTCACCTATCACTCCACTATCAATCAGACGCTTGATTTCCACGAATTTAGGGAGCCCTCTGCGATAATACGCCACAAACAAAGGTACGCCGGCTTCTTCACAAGCGGAGATCATTTCTTGACACTCTGCGTGATTCCTAGCCATCGGCTTCTCCACGTAGACAGGCTTTCCTGCTTTGGCAGCGAGTAAGGTATAGGCATGATGGAATCCTGGCGGCGTTGCAACGTAGACCGCATTTACATCTGGATCGTTGACTAACGCCGCGGCGTCATCGTACCATTTTGCCACACCATGCCGCATCGCATAATCCTCTGCTAGTGCCCCATTGCGGCGCATAACAGCGACCAGTTCCGAGCCTTCTGCCTTCTGCAGGGCTGGACCGCTTTTGACCTCCGTCACGTCACCGCAGCCGATAATTCCCCAACGAACCTTTTCCATTCTATTGCCTCCTCTTGAATTGCGTAGTTGGTTAGGTATTCGACATCAAGGTTGTGACCTCCTGTACAGCATTCATAAGCAACATGAACCTATAGGCAAGATCGTCCAAAGTGGTCTATTCAAAACCGAACTAATTGGCACTTTTTATGTACCATATCGACTGCTATACTATTGCTAAAATGCTAAGACAAAGCAGGTGCAGCCATGTATACACCCTCCCATTTTAAAATAGAAGTGCTGTCGGAGATGTATGACCTCATCAAAGCACATAGCTTCGCTACGGTCGTTTCCCATCATCAGGAGCGCCCCTTCGCGACGCATATCCCCTTGATGTTGAGTTCAGAAGAGCAGTGCCTATATGGGCATTTCGCTCGTTCTAATCCACAGTGGATGGATATCGAGGGGCAGGAGATTTTGGTGATTTTCCAAGGTCCCCACTGCTATATCTCGCCTTCCTGGTATGGAACGCCTGCCGCTGTCCCAACGTGGAATTATACGGCCGTTCATGTGTATGGCAAGGTCGAGCTCATTCACGACGATCAAGAAGTTTTACGCGTCTTACGGCAGCTAACAAGCAAGTATGAAGGGGCAGACAGCCGGTATGATTTAGACAGCGTTGATCCTCACTTTATTGCGGGGTTGAGCAAAGGGATTCAAGCCTTCCGGCTCTCGATTTCCAGCATCGAAGGCAAGGCCAAGCTCAGCCAGAATCAGCCAGTCGAGCGCCAAGAGCGCATTATTAGAGAATTGGAGCTTAAGGGAGATCAGGAGCAGCAAATTGCCGCGCTTATGAAAGGAAACCTATGCGGCTCCTGACACCGTGAATGAACAAAAGCCTCCACGCCCGTCAACTAGTGGGTGTAGAGGCTTTTGCATTTAAGAATGGAGCTGCTCGGTCGGCAGCAATTCAGGCGTCAGCGGGGAATGCTCCGCAATCAGCTGTTCTTGTATCTGCAACTGCTGCGTTGCAAATTCGCGATACATCTCATGCGATTCGATGAGCTCTTGATGCGTGCCGCGGCCAGTGACGACACCTTTGTCGAGGAACACGATCTGATCTGCGTCCACGACCGTGGATAACCGATGGGCAATGACTAGCGTTGTACGTCCTTGCATCAAATTCTGCAGGGCTTGCTGAACGACGACCTCTGACTTGCTGTCTAAACTCGATGTGGCTTCGTCCAACATGAGAATCTTCGGGTCGCGCAGCAGCGCTCTGGCAATAGCAATCCGTTGGCGTTGTCCACCTGACAACTTAATCCCGCGCTCTCCGACTTCCGTGTCATACTTCTGCGGAAGTTCTTCAATGAAGCCATCCGCATAGGCCATCTCGGAAGCCCGCTTCAGCGCCTCTTCCGTCACTTCGTGCTGCAAGCCATAACAAATATTATCCCGTATCGTCCCCGCAATGAGCGGACTTTCCTGCGATACATAGCCGATCTGGCTGCGCCAGGAGACAAGCGAGTACTGACCAATCTTTTCTTGGCCTAGCGAGATGTTACCTTCTTGCTGCGAATAAAAACGCTCCAGCAACGAGAACATCGTCGTCTTCCCGCTTCCGCTCGGTCCTACAATCGCGGTAACCTTACCCGATTCCATTGTAAAACTCACATCCTTGAGAACTGATTCGCCCTCTTTATATCCAAACGATACGTTTTCGAAATGCAGGGATTGGGAAGCATCTTTGACTTGTAAACCTGCATGCGGATCCTCCTCTTCATGATCCAGCACCTTAAGAATGGTATCCGTTGCGCCCATCGCTTTCTGCGTTTGCGTGAAAAATTGTGTAATCTGCGTTATCGGCATCACTATTTGGAATAAATACAGCATGAAGGCCACTAACTGCCCCGCAGATATCGCACCAGACGCTACACGTGTGCCGCCATAACCGAATAGAACGACGAACATCATCAGCATGACAAACATAATCAGCGGCGACATCAATGCTTGAATTTTGCCTTCTTTTAGCCCAAATTTGAACAACGTCTGGATCCCTGCACTGCCTTCCTTGTATTCCACAGGCTCTGCATTAGCAGCCTTCACCAACCGAATTTCAGATAAAACGCGATTCAACACAGACGTGAAATTAGCCGTTTCGGCTTGCATGCCTTTAGAAATTTTGTACATTTGCATACCTAATGGAAAAAGGATAAGAAAAGCAATCGGGAATATACTGAACATGATAAGTGTCATTTTCCAATCCATATATAAGAGCACAATAATAGACCCGATAATGGAAATGCTGCCTGTAATAAAGCCCGCGGTATGCTCCGCGATAAGTCCTTTAATAATTGCGGTATCGTTCGTCATCCGAGAGATGGTATCTCCTGTTTGATTGTTGTCATAGTACCTGACTGGCAGCACAAGCAGCTTTTTCCACAAGCGATCTCGAATACCTGCCACTACGCGCTGACCTGAATAGTTAAGAAGATACGTAGCTACACCAGAAGCTACAGCTGATGCGATGAACGCAAGAGCCATCCCGCTAATTTGCCACCAATTTAGGGATGAGATCGAGAAGTTATCAACCACATTTTTCGTGAATAGCGGGATCACCAACGACACCAGTGTGGCAATCACACTTAACCCCAGCGCAATACTTAATAAAAGCTTAGGTGGATTCGCACTCATCATTAAGCGGAGGAAGCCCCGCCAGTTGCTTTTTTGTTTCGGTTGTTCACTCTTCGTCATAGCCACCTATCTCTACTCCTTTACCCGTTCGGATGTGATTCCGTGTGTACGTTGTATTTACCAATGGATATGATCATACTCCCCTATTTTAAACAGAATATAAACAGGTTCGAATCGGTCCTCGGGCGGAAAAAGCAGCTCTGGAGGGCGAATTCTCCCCCAATTCACCCCTCGCCCCCGTCTAACGGACACAGATGACGCTAATCGATCATTGGGCTTGATTCGCATGTTCTAACGGACAACACAGCCGTTATTCTCCTAATTGGGGTGCAATATTGCCTCCAACACGTAAATAGCGGTGCCTGTGTCCGTTAAACAAGGAATCTGTGTGATTCTCTCGAAATAGCGGCAATCGTGTCCGTTAGAATTGCATAGGAAAAAAACTCCCTCACGAAAGCCATACGGCTTCTCACAAGGGAGCTCTCTTTGTTCTATTTAGGATTCTGTGGCTACCTGCCACATGACTCCGTAACGATCTCGCACACGACCCAGCATCGTGCCCCAAAACATGCGTTCAAACGGCATAATAACATCGCCATCAATTGCTAAACCATCATAAATCGTACGTGCCTCCTGCTCATCCTTAAAGGTGAGTGCTAAATCCATGCCAGTGCCTCGATCATTGGCTTCTATCCCTGCATCAGCCATGAAAAATCGCAAGCCCAGCGCCTGCAATTCCAAATGCATAATCAAGTGTCTCTTCGACTCTTCCATCCCAGGCAGATCGCCATACGATTGAATGTTGGTGATTTCACCGTCAAACACGCTCACATAAAAGTCAGCCTGCTTTCTCGCATCGGCACTGTAAATATAAGGAGATAAGGTTGCCATCGCTATCACTTCATCCCTTCTGTACGAGCCCATAGCAATTGATTTTTGCCATGTGTCTTCGCTTCATATAGTAACTTATCCGCCGCGGCGACCAACTCCGACTTACCTTGTCCCCGATCACGGAGTGCGGCACCGAAGCTCATCGTAACTTGAAACGCGTCTTTGCCATGCTCAAATACTTTGGCTCGCAGCTTATCCAAAAATAAATGATAAAGCTCCGTCGCCCTATCCTGAGAATCTGTATAAAAAATAATCGCAAACTCCTCACCACCATAGCGAAAGGCACGACCGTGTGTACTTGGGATGGACGTCTCCAATAGGCTGCCGATCTCCCTCAACACCGTATCTCCCGCTTGGTGACCATAACGATCATTAATCTGCTTAAAATAGTCAATATCTCCCATCAGCAGCGTAATCGGTTGTTTACTTGAGATAACTTCTCGCATGTGTTCTTGAAAGCTTCGATGGTTATATAGTCCAGTTAAGTAATCCTGTTTCGCTAAATTTTCAAAAATGCCTTTCTCGACAAAATGCTTTCGCTCCCTTGCTACAAGGATGCCCCCAATGAAACTAAACATAAGCAGAAAGGCAAAATTAAAAAAGTGTCGGGGCAAGTCGTCTATCCGAAATCCTCCATCCACCAGATTAACTATGAAGCAATATCCGATGATAATCATCCCCGTCGCCACCATCGATCCACGGAAACTCCAGTATAACGAAGCATGAAGAATAACCAAGTAGGCTATTGGGAGAAGTGGGCTATGTGTGCCATCTGTAAGTGCGATAATGGCGATAAAAGAGAAGTAATCCATAACAACACCCAATCGCGTCACTGTGCGATAAAAGCCTGAAGCGATAGGAGTAACATGCAGGGCCACTTCCGTAGTTGCCATATAGAGAATAGCGACTGCCAGCATGCTCCAAAAAAGAGATAGACTCTGCGAGGCGCTATAGTAATAGTTTAAATACACATAAGATGTAGTAACAAGAAGGAACCAACGTACACAATTATATGCAATTTCTAAGATATGGTCAGACTTTCTTATTTTCACCATGCTGCAATCACATCCCTACCACATGACATTCTACTTATTGATTCTATAAATTGTTTCTATGTCCTTCTTATGGGCTCCTTCGCTATTCGTCCACTTTGAGATTAAATGGTAATTTTATCCTAAAAGTATTTCCTGAATACTCCCTGGATATGTTACAATGGGAGGCATTATATTAACGTACGGAGGAAGCTATGCTCCCGCGATACTCTTTTTTCATAAAATTGATGATATTCACGACATTGGTCAGTACGATTCCCTTACTATCACTTGGTATCTACTCTTTCTTCCAATCGACCTCGAAGGTCCAAACTAAAGTGAATGAAGCAAACGTTTTCATTTTGCAACAGTCCCAAAACCGCGTCGAACAGATTCTTAAAGTCATTGATCAAGTATCCGGGCGCTACGCGGAAACACCGTTAGTTGTAAATTCGGTGGCGAAGCGACTGGCAATTGAAGATTTTCAGGACATTGATTTGCTCGTCAAAGGACTGTTGGGTGTACAAACCTACGAGCTAGGCGTTAAAACCGTTGAATTGCACAGTCTTCAGAATGCCTGGTATATCAAAGACGGTGGCTTCTACTTTGGGACGGATAAGACCAAGGAAACCAGCAATGTGAACGCCGCTTATAACTCACGTTGGGTGCCGGATGTCGGACCAACCTTCTCTGGTATTAAGCTAGTCAAGAGCATTCCATCTACAGGATCGGAACAAAAGGGCTATTTGTCCGTCCATGTGTCCAATTCAGAGCTGGCTAAGTTGTTGACCGGCGGTTTTTCGACGCGCGAGACCATGATTCTAGATGATAAAATGAATGTCATCATCGATAGTAATCCTAATAAGGCGGGGCAAAGCGTTCGCTCCGAGTCTTGGTCACAGGAATTGCTGAATACAGGCAGTATGCAGGGCTATTTCAACAGTACACTGCAAGGCAAAGACTATAGTGTGATCTATAATCAATCCAGATATAACAACTGGACCTATGTATCCATTATTCCTTTGGAAGAAGCGAAAAGGGAATCTGCCTCGATCGGCTGGGCTACATTAACAGCTTGTCTACTTCTGCTTCTTTTTACAGCACTGCTAGCCTATTGGGGTTCCAAACGGATGTCAGTTCCTATACGCAGCTTAGTAGAATTTACAATGCGTCACAGCAAGCCAGCTAACGGCGGAACGGTCGTTAAGGATGAATTACAGTGGGTTGGGACTCAATTCGCATCCCTGCATCAATCCAAGGAACAGCTGGAAGGTCAAATGAAGAGCCAGTTCGGCCAGCTTGTTGATTATTTCATGTTAAAACTGTTTCAAGGTGAGATGCATCGCGGAGAGCTGCAGGAAAAAGCAAGTCAGTTTCATATTCCCGTTTGGCGGCGCTATGCCGTCATGGTTTTGCAGATTGATACCTTGGAGCACACGCGCTACAAGCCCGGTGAGCAGGACTTACTCTTGTTTGCGATCAACAATATCGCCTCAGAGCTCATCCCGCATCCCCACCGCATTCACGCCATGCCGATTGGTAACTATCAGGTGACGCTGGTGGGCAGTGAAATGGACAATCATCGGGATTTGCTTAGTCAGTTAAGTGAATTTGCCGAGTCTGTGCAGAAGGCGGCAGCCGATTTCCTGGAGCTTAAAGTCAGCGTCGGGATCAGTCGTCCGTATGAAGCCATAGATGAAACGCCGCAAGCGTTTCTTGAAGCCAAAGAAGCGCTGCAATATCGGATTCGTCTCGGGGAGAAAGCCATTCTTCATCTAGATGACCTGAAGCCGCAGCAAGCGTCCCGTCATTATTATCCGCATCATCTCGTTTCCGAACTAACGCAGGCGATTGCCTTTTTGGAAAAGGACAAGGCTGGCGAGTTGCTCCAGCAGTTCATTCAAGAGGTGCTCCGCGTGGAAACCGATCCTAACCTGTATCGCATCTCCTTCGCGATGCTGTTGACCGATCTAGCTCGTATTGTATATGACATGGGGGATACCGGGGAGCTCTTCTCCCATGATCGACGTAATGAATATGAGCAGCTGTTCAACCTCAAAACGCCGCAAGAAATTGAAGGATGGTTCAAATCACACATCATTCATCCGATGATGGAGCTAGTCCGCAAGCGTCATGAATCGTCTGGCAAAAGTATTTCCCGCTCGGTCATGGATTTGGTCCATGCGTATTATGACAGCGACCTGACACTTGATCAGTGTGCCTTGCGGATGAATTACAGCACACATTATATTCGCCGCATGTTCCGGAAAGAAACAGGGATGAACTTCAGTGATTATCTAGCAAGCTACCGCCATGACATGGCGATCAGCTGGCTCAGTGGAACGGAAATGAAAATCACAGAAATTGCTGAACGCTTGCAATACACGAATGCGCAAAACTTCATCCGCAACTTTCGAAAGCTGGAAGGCATGACACCTGGTCAGTACAGAGAGCTCAAAAAGACTTCGCAGTAATTATTCCTTCATACGCATCCCTATATAAGTAGATAAGAACCTGGCCACTCGCCAGGTTTTTTTGTGTTGTGGTGCAGCATGGGATCAATTTCAAATGATTATGACAGATGCCTCTAATGATTATAAAACATGGAATTGCACTTGTTTTCGCATCATCTTGCATATGGAGCGCTGCTGATTATTGAAGGCAATTCTGGGCTTCGATATGCTAACGCTGTCACAACAATCAAGGAGGACGATGACTCGTGGAACTGACTTCCAAACCGTTAAGATCAGATGCGGTTGCTAAGAGCAAGGCACGCCTCAGGTTAAACCGTCTGTTGAAAAACAAATGGCTTTATCTGATGGCGTTACCCGGTATGCTCTACTTCATTATTTTTCGCTACTTTCCAATGTGGGGGCTGTTAATTGCTTTTCAGGATTATCAACCAGCACTAGGGATGCTTCATAGCAAATGGGTGGGTCTAAAGCATTTCGAGCGCTTCTTTTTCGATGCCTCCTTCGCCCTGTTATTTAAGAACACGATTATTATGGCTGTCTATAATTTGGTATTCTTCTTCCCGCTTCCCATTATCTTGGCCTTGTTATTAAACGAAATTCGCCGAGAAGTCTTTAAACGAACGATCCAAACGATTGTTTATATTCCTCATTTTGTATCGTGGGTCGTAGTCGTAGGTATTTCCTACATCTTCTTCACGACAGAAGGCGGCATTGTAAATGATGTGCTGGCCTCCATCGGACTTCCCAAAATCGAATTCCTAATTTCTAGTGAGTGGTTCCGAACGATGATCATTTCGCAGGTCATTTGGAAAGAAACTGGTTGGGGAACCATCATCTTTCTCGCCGCATTAGCAGGTGTTGACCCCCAATTATATGAAGCAGCGAAAATCGATGGGGCTGGCCGTTTTCGGCAGTTGTGGCACATCACGCTTCCAGCCATACGAAGTGTCATCGTGATCCTGTTTATTTTACGACTGGGTTCATTCCTAGATACAGGCTTTGAACAAATCTTCCTCATGCTGAACGCCATGAACCGCGACGTAGGCGAGGTATTTGATACGTATGTCTACAATGTCGGTATTCAGCAGGGGCAATTCAGCTATAGCACAGCAGTCGGCTTATTTAAATCCATTATCGGACTGGTGTTGGTCGTTGGTGCTAACCGAATGGCCAAAAAAATGGGCGAAAGCGGTCTGTATTAAGGAGGGAATTGTGCAAAATGATCAATAAGAGCTTAGGCAGCCGCATCTTTGACGGCTTCAATTATACCTTTTTAACCGTATTCGCCTTAATTACCTTACTTCCGTTCATCTACATTGTGTCCGTCTCGTTCGCAGAGCCGGCAGAGGTGCTCAAACGCGGCTTCATCCTTTTCCCAACCTCTTTCTCATTGGAAGGGTATCGCTATATTTTCTCCACACACATCATCGTTAACAGCTTATTCGTTACCATCGGGATCACGGTTGTCGGGACGTTCATTAATCTGTTATTCACCACGCTGCTTGCCTATCCGCTATCCAGACAGGATTTTGCCGGCAGAAAGCTCTTCATGATGATGATCGTATTCACCATGCTGTTCCACGGCGGTATTCTACCCACATTTCTGGTTGTCAAATCGCTTGGGATGCTCAATAGCTACTGGTCCCTACTCATCCCGAATGCGATCAGCGCATTCAATTTGATCGTCGTCGTTAGCTTTTTTAGACAACTGCCTGAAGGACTGGAGGAAGCGGCGAAGATTGACGGCTGCAGTGATGTAGGACTGCTCTTTCGCATCGTTTTACCCTTATCAGCACCGGTTCTGGCTACTTTCGCCTTATTCTATTCCGTTGGACACTGGAACACCTTTTTCAATGCCATTATGTATATCAACGATTCCAAAATGTGGCCCATCCAGGTCTGGCTAAGGCAGATCGTCATCCTTTCACAAGGCGGAATCGGTGACTCTACGCAGTTCGATCAGAACTACATCGCACCTCCGTCCCAAATCATTAAGATGGCGGTCATTGTCATTTCCACGGTGCCTATTTTGATCGTGTATCCCTTTCTGCAAAAGCATTTTGCCAAAGGTGTTATGCTCGGCTCTGTGAAAGGTTGAAAAGGCTCCCGAGAGCTATTGTGATTGGGATGCATTCATATACAATAAGAATATGGGGAGGCAATACCACATGAGAACACATGCAGGAATGAGAAAAGCCGGAATTGCAACGATGGGTATGATGGTAGGCGCTGCTGCACTGCTTACTGGCTGTGGAAACGACGCAAGTCCTGCAACAGGAGGCACGAGTACAAGCGCTGCCAGTTCACCTGCCAACAAAGAGCCGCTGAAACTGAGTGTCATGACACTCATGTATGCCGAGCCGCCGAAAGCGGACAGCGAAGTACAGAAGCAGATCGAAGCCTACACGAATACCAAATTGGATATCTCCTGGGTCCCCAACTCCTCCTACAAGGAAAAGGTGAATGTTACGATTGCTTCCGGTGAGCTGCCAAAGGCGCTGCTTGTACAGAACAATAAGGATTCCAATATTTTGAGCGCTGTACGTGCGGGTGTATTCTGGGAAGTCGGTCCTTATTTGAAGGACTATCCGAATCTATCGAAAATGAACCCTTCTGTCTTCGACAACATTAAAGTTGACGGCAAAATATACGGCTTGTATCGGGCACGCGATTTGGCGACGTACGGTGTTATTTTCCGCAGCGACTGGTTAAAAAATGTCGGGCTTAGTGCACCGAAAACCATAGATGATTTGTACAATGTATTTAAAGCGTTCACATTAAACGACCCCGATAAGAACGGCAAAGCAGATACCGTCGGCTTGACCGAAGAGAAAACCATGGATGGGTTTGGTGTCGTAGCTTCGATTATGGGCGCACCGAACAGCTGGGAAGTGAAAGACGGCAAATTAAGCCCGGATTTCTTAGCGCCGGAGTATTTTGAGGCTATGAAATTTTATAAAAAGTTGTACGATGAAAAGTTGATTAAACAAGACTTCCCTGTGCTGAACAACCAACAGAAGAAGGATGATATTAACCAAGGCAAGGCTGGAGCTGTGATCTCGAATATGATTGACGGCGCAGGCTATCAAGCAACGCTTGCCAAGTCTTTCCCTGGCTCTGATGTGGACGTTGTGAGTAGAATCACTGGGCCTAAAGGCGAAAGACTGCCTGGCGGGGTAGGCTATAATAGCGTGTTCATGTTCCCGAAATCAAGTGTGAAAACAGAGGCTGAATTGAAACAAATCCTTGGCTTCTACGACAAGCTATCCGATCAGAAGATGCTGGATTTGCTAGGCTGGGGAATTGAAGGCAAGCATTATAAGACCGAAGACGGCAAGCCGGTATTTATTGATCAAAAGCTGCAAGACACCGAAGTAGGCTCCAGCTACCTCCAATTACAGATCGCCAAATATACAGCCAAAACAACAGGTAAAGAGACACCTCTGATGGAGAAGTACGGCAAAATGATCAAAGAAAACGAAACGATTGCGGTTAACAATCCGACGAACCCGCTCGTGTCCGAAACTCAAACAACGAAAGGCACGGAATTGAAGCCGATCATTGACGATGCTCGCACGAAATTTATCCTAGGCAAGCTGGATGAATCAGGTTGGAAGCAAGCGATTGAGCAATGGAGAAAAGCAGGCGGCGACAAAGTCATCGAAGAATTCAGTGCGCAATACGCCAAGAACGGTAAATAAGTTCAGAACAGGAGAGGCAAATTTTGCCTCTCTTTTCTTTGAAGGAGAGAGTCGATCTGACAGTTCAGCGATCCGTATGTATTCCGGTACAGACATGGTTCGGGTACAGTATGGTCACACCTCTCGCTAGTTTTGTATTTGTCAGATGGTTACTATACAATAGTAAGAGGGGAATCATTCCCTAGTTATGTTCGAGGAGGTATGATCATGAATAATTTCACATTCCATAATCCAACTACCCTACATTTCGGTCAGGGACAATTAGACAAACTAACGACCGAAGTACCGAAGTATGGGAAAAATATTTTGCTTGTCTATGGCGGAGGCAGCATCAAAGCCAATGGTATCTATGACAAAGTCGTTAACCTCTTGCACGGTCTCGAGGCAACCATCGTAGAACTTAGCGGCGTTGAGCCTAATCCGAGATTAACGACTGTCCACCGTGGCGTAGCCCTGTGCCGTAGCAACAATATCGATCTCATCCTTGCAGTAGGCGGCGGCAGTGTGATCGATTGCGCGAAAGCCATTGCCGTTGGCGCCAAGTTCGATGGCGATTTCTGGGATATCGCAACCCGCAAAGCAGCAGCAACAGGCGCACTTCCGTTAGCAACCGTGCTGACAATCGCTGCGACTGGGTCCGAAATGAACTCCGGTTCTGTTATTACAAATTGGGAAACTCAAGATAAACTTGGCTGGGGAAGTCCATACTCATTCCCGAAATTCTCTATCCTTGACCCCGCTCATACGACATCCTTGCCTGAAAATCAAACCGTATACGGCATGGTCGATATTATGTCTCACGTGTTTGAGCAATACTTCCATCATGGCACGAACTCTCCTGTGCAGGATGGGTTCTGCGAAACGATTCTGCGTACGGTTATCGACACGGCTCCTCTTCTGCTAGCGGATCTGAACAACCTGGAGCACCGCGCAACCATTCTGTACAGCGGTACTATGGCGCTGAATGGCACGCTAAGCATGGGCATCCGCGGGGATTGGGCGACGCACAATCTGGAGCATGCGGTTTCCGCTGTCCATGATATCCCGCACGGCGGCGGTTTGGCCATTCTCTTCCCGAACTGGATGACTCACAACCTCGATGCCAACGTGGGACGCTTCAAGCAGTTCGCGCAGCGGGTCTTCGGCATCGATGCCGCAGGCAAATCCGATAAGCAAATTGCCGAGGAAGGTATCGCGGCATTGCGTGCGTTCTTCACCAGTATCGGCGCACCTAGCCGATTGGCTGATTACAACATCGACGAATCCAGCATCGAGCTCATGGCCGATAAAGCCATGATTTACGGCGATTTCGGTAACTTCCAGAAACTGACTCGCGCAGATGTCGTGAAAATTTATCAGATGTCGCTATAAGACATAGCGCACATAAACAAGCCGCTCTCCAAGGTATCAACCTTGGGAGCGGCTTTTTACGTCCAGATCCTAACGCTGCACAGGCAGCACCTTATAGTCGCGCCATTCTTCCGGCAGCAGACGCTGATAACGCGGCTGTAGGTAGCGATCGTCAATCAGCAGCAGCACGCCGTGATCCGTTTCGGAGCGAATTAACCGTCCGCCAGCCTGCTGTACTTTGTTCATGCCGGGATAGACATAGGCATAGTCGTAGCCGTTTTTGCCCGTACGCTCCATGTAATCCTTGATCAGATTGCGCTCAGGTCCTAGCTGTGGCAAGCCAACACCCACAACAACGACGCCCGTTAAACGGTCGCCAACAAGATCAATGCCCTCGGAGAAGATACCGCCCATCACCGCAAACCCCACTAACGTCATCTCCGCTCCCGCCTGAAACGCTGATAGAAAGTGCTCTCGCTCTTCCTCCGTCATTTTGACCTGCTGAACGAGTATGTTGAGGTGCGACGTATCCGCCGCCTCACCGACAAGATCCGTAAAAGCCTCATACACACTGCTCATATATGCATACGAAGGGAAAAACACCAAATAATTCCCCGCTCGTCCCATAACTAGCTCATAGATCGAACGAGCAATCTGCGTACGACTGAGTTCCCGATCCTGGTAACGGGTGGAGAGCGGCTGCACGAAAACTTCCAGCTGCTCTTTCTCAAAAGGCGACGGCACCGTCACAGAGTAATCGTCTTCTCCTGCCCCTAACATGTCCATGAAATAGGACAAAGGTGACAGTGTCGCCGAGAAAAACACATGCGCCCGATACCCCTTCCCCATCATCCGCAATAGATGAGATGGATCTAAACACACGAGCTTCACGCTGACCTCGTTCCGGTCATTCACAGCGAGCGTCACATACCGCTCGTCATACAACTTCGAAATGCGCATGAAATTTTGCGCACCAAAATACGCATCCAAAAGTACCGCACTCGTTGAAGTACCACCGGCCGATCTCGCTAATTCCTTTTCCGCTATCGCTATAAATGCTTCCACATGCACCAATAACGATTCCGGCAGCCCAGACTCCACCATCATCTCACGATCGCCCACCTGCTTACGGAGCGCTATGAAATAGGCATTTACAGCTTTAGCCGCGTCATGCAGCTCTTTACTCACACCTTTGAACTCCCGCTGCAGCGTAAGGTAGACCGATTTATGCAACTCACTGGCGTACATCTCCCGTGCTCGATCTACCAGATTATGCGCTTCATCAATAAGGAGCGTTGTTTTGCGCTTCTGCTCCTCAAACAGCCTTTTCAAATTCACACGCGGGTCAAAGATATAATTGTAATCACAAATCACCGCATCCTCCGCATAGGCCACATCCAATGAGAACTCGAATGGACACACGCGATGCTTCCGCGCATACGTCTCAATCACCGAACGCGTCATCACCGTTTCTTGCCTCAGCAGATCCAGCACCGCCTCATTCACCCGATCATAGTAGCCGTCCGCAAACTCACAGTGTGCCGGTGTACACTTAACCTCGTCCTTCAAACACACTTTCTCCTTCGCGGTTAGCGTAACCACCTGTAGCTGCAAGCCCTTGTCCTGCAACAGGTAAAAAGCTTCCTCTGCCGCCGTGCGTGTGATCGTCTTCGCCGTCAAATAAAAAAACCGTTGCAACACGCCCTCCCCCATCGCTTTCACTGACGGAAAAAGCGTCGACATCGTCTTTCCAATGCCTGTCGGTGCCTTAGCGAATAGCTTGTGCCCATCCTGGATAGTTTTGTACACCGCCCCCACCAGCTTGCGCTGCCCTTCACGATACTGTGGAAAAGGGAACTGCAGCTCCTTGATGCTCAGATTTCTGCGCAACTCATGGTCATATTTCACTTGTGCGTACGGATAGTAGCTCTGAATCACCTCATGCACAAACCGCTCTAGTTCTTCGTAAGCAGCTTCCCTCACAAAATGCCGCGTTTCCTCCGTATCTACCTGTGTATACGTCATCTGAACTCGCATCTGGTCTAGCTCTCGATCATGAGCAATCATGTAGGCATAACACATCGCCTGTGCCCAGTGCACAGGGTACGAATTCTCTTCAATCAGCGCAATATCTCCGGAAGTAGATTTGATTTCATCTACCGTTAATACACCGCCGTCATCAGTCCCAGTTAGCAGCCCATCACAACGCCCATCTATAACAAATAAAAGCCCCTCATACGCAATCTCCGCAGATACATACACTTCACGTTGATCGGATTCTCCATATTGCTTTTGCAGTCTTTGATGTGCCTTTGTACCATCACTTAATGACTTACTCGACCGAAATCCCGTATCAATACTACCACTGCTAAACACATATTCCACAAGCGAACGAACTGATATCTGAACAACAGGTAGCATGCCACGTCTCCATTTTTAGAACATTTGTTCCTTATTATACCATGTGCATCGGTGAAACACTACTAAACCCCTGTCATGTGACTTCACTACTTTTGCTAGTTCCCCCCTTTATAGGCTCCTTCTCTGACTCCCTTCCCTATCCTCCGCGCAAAATAACTGGATTTAGTACAGCTAATTTCATCTCTTTAGCACGATTCAGCTAACTAGCTGGAAAATATCCATCTAAATTTGAGCATATTAAAGAAAATGATCAATAACATCCGAATTAACTACATATTTTCCATCTAAACGTGAAATTCGAAGGAATACAGGGAAATTAGATGTAGTTTTTCCATTTAGTTGCGTGTGGTAGGGCAGAAGGTGAATGAGTGTGAGATGGCTGGCGTGTGGTGGGTGAAGTAGAAGAAAGAGTAAAGAGAGCATGTGGTGAGTGAAGTAGATGGGTACGTAATGAGTAACGTATGGTGGGTGAGGTAGATGAATAAGGAAAGCGTGACGCGTGGTGAGTGTGGTAGATGAATAAGTAAGGGTGATATGTGGTGAGTGTGGTAAATGAATAAGTAAGGTGACGTGTGGTGGGGGTGACAGACGCGTTAGTAGATGGCGATGCACAAACCCCACGCCAAAAACCCCCTCTACGCCGAGCCTAACTCATACGTAGAAGGGGTGATTAGTCTTGTTACCGTCTCACTTCACGATCATTTCACCCACTGAAACGGGGTTGTATTAAAAAACAAGTCCGGATTGGCCTGAATATTATGCGCCCAGAAGGTAAAATGCAGATGCGGCCCAGTGGAGAACCCCGTTGTGCCGACAAGCCCGATAATGTCGCCCTGCTTGACGCGGTCGCCAGGCTTAACTCGCAGCTCGGAGAGATGCGCGTACTGCGAGAACAGCCCCATCCCATGGTCAATATAGATGGAATTGCCGGTCAAATACAGGAGTTCCGCTAGCGCGACAACGCCATCGTTCGTAGCCTTGATCGGCGTGCCTTCTTTGGCGGCCAGATCAAGGGCCATATGCGCGCTGTCGTATTTCCCGTTCACATAACGGGTGTACCCATACGGCGTGGTCAAAATCCCCTCGATCGGCTTCACGAACGGCCCGCTGAACAAAAAACTCGGCTCCGACTTGCTGCGCGCCAGATCGATCTTCTTCTGATCGGCGTTGATACGCGTCGTATCCTGTTTCATGCTTTCCATTTGCTCAGTAACCTTCAAATACTGCGTCTCGAACTTCTTCGTCTTGATGGTCAGCGTCTGATCACCAATCGGATATGTGCCTGCCTTCACACTCATCGAGATTGGCAAATACGTGAAATATCCCGCTTCATAAGGTTGAAGTGTGTAGGTTTTGCCCTGCCAAGCAATACTGCCTGGCTCCTTATGACGCACAAGCACGATGTCCCCCGGCGATGCCTGCTCCGGTATAAGCTTCCAGTTAGCGCCCATGACTGCTTTGGCGCCCGCTTCATCTTTATAGAGCAAGGCCTCCGCTTTAAGCTGTGTCAAATGGGCTTTCACCCCTTGAATGACTGCTTTCGCGTCCTCAGTCATACCATCTATCCAACTCTGTCCACCATCCACGGTGAGCACGAGTGGGCTTTTACTATTCGTTGTGCTTGGTAATAGAGCCCAACCAATCTTCGGCGTCACGAACTGTGACTGCTTCACATCAAACATCGTCCCGTTCAGCGTAACAATATCCACGCTCAGGCTTCCTGAGGACGTCGTAGCTGAAACTTCTGATACGCCTTCCGCCGCACTCCTAGTCCCGCTCTCCAAGCTCAGCAGCTTTGTGATCGCTTCCAATCCATCCGTAGGCGCTCCCCCATCTGTCTGCAGGGCTTCCGTACTAGTGACTTCCTGCCAATGCGCGCCGCCATCCGAAGTTTGAGCCATCCCATCCACGTATTTCACCCAGCCTCGGTCGAAATCAAGCATCCGAAACTCCAAGGCTTCGCGAGGAGTTGGGGTCGGTACAGGTGTTGAGACTACGATATCTGGTACCTCCTTATTCGAAGAGGTCGATGTTCCAAATGGTGAGTCTCCCACGAAAATGACCACACCAGCAGCTAGGATGCAAGCGCCAACCAACAGTGGCCATTGACGCCTTGTTCTTGGTCTCACAGACGTTCCTACCTCCCTTGAATGACGACAGGTTGTCTAGTTATTAAGACGACTTCGTCCTCTGATTTCACCTTCTTATGGTAACACAAAAAACCCGAAGACAGTTATGTCTTCGGGTTCTATAACGCTATATTTGTACGCCCTTTTTGAGCGTTTTCTGATCACTATTCGTGTTATTAACTAATGGAAGTAACTTGACACTTCGAACCATTGTGGACTGACATAAATGACATGTCGGCACGTGATCGAATGCAAAATTATCTCGCATCCAGCCTTTACAGCCTTCATTTTCACAAGACCATACCGTCACATTTTCTAGAGGCATCTCTTCAAGCGACTTTTTTCTGGAATACATGGATAAACCTCCTTAGAGTGTACTAAGCGTCAGCTAGCTTTAAATTGAAAAAGACTGCCATTACTTAAGTAAAGGCAGTCTTTTTAATTATATTACAGTTTTACAACGTTTTCTGCTTGTGGTCCGCGGTTACCTTGAACTACGCTGAATTCAACGGATTGACCTTCGTCCAAAGTTTTGAAACCTTCACCTTGGATTGCGGAGAAGTGAACGAATACATCGTTGCCGCCTTCAACTTCGATGAAACCGAAACCTTTTTCTGCGTTAAACCATTTTACTGTACCAGTAGCCATTGTGAAATACCTCCAAAAATTATTAACATGTTTTTTATTCTTCAAAGAGAAAAAATTCACACATTGTATAAGGTTCACTAACAAAAATGAAAACCCTTTACAATATGTGAATTCAGGTTCTATTTGTCGATTGGATTTATCATAACACACCACTCATGAAAACGCAAACTATTTCCAGACTTTACAAGTATAAAAATAAAAAAAGGGCTCCCCAACTTTAGTCTAGGTTGCCCCTTGGTCTCCAGACGGTTTGATGCGCAGGGCAGGGGGACTATACTTGTGGTATCGAGTCTAGGAGGGTTTTAATCGTGTATAACGCAAGTATTCAAACGATATTAGCAGCAAGTGTTTTATTCGTCATTTTCACGTGGATCGGAGGCGTCAAAGCGTCCCGATTATTGTACAGCGGCAGCTTAGAGAAGCTGCAACGCAAAACACGCAAGCTGCTTTTCTGGGCATGGTTTCCAATCCTTCCTGCGGGAGCAATTGCAGCTGCCATCGTCTGGCTGCAGATGAACATGGACCCAATTTTTTGGAAGGACCGCATCTTCCTGCAAGCACCGCTAGTCGTTGTTCCGCTTTTGAGCATATGGTTCGTGGCTGTTCCTAAGCTGTTGAAGCTTCGCTCTCTAACCAAGATAAGCTTAACCGAGAGTGGCTCCACAATTGAGCCTGCTTTGTTCCAAAGAGCCGCTAGCCCTGGCCTTATATTTCCTTACCAATTAACCGCGCTTAGCGCAGTAACGTTACTCTATTTCTCATTTGTACCTCCAGTTCCTTTCCACTGGTTAGAAGTCACTATTCCGCTCGCAGTGTTTATTGTCTTAGCCGCTGGACTTTGGTTGAGACATGATCTGCGTGCCAAGCAGGTACGTAAAGCACCTAACTATCAAGCACCTCGCCTATTGGCGCGCTTTGGTGCCATGATGGGCGTTCTCATCGTGACCGCTGGTATCGGCTTTTATTTAATTACATTCGCCATGGACAAAAGCGTACTGCCAGCCGAGATCGACATGGCCAGCGGAACGCATGATTACGGCGGCGGAGCGGTAAGCGAGCATGCTGGTCATGACATGACCGCTATGTCCAATATGGCAGGCATGGTATCAGTGGCCGACCTAACGGGCCCGAAAGAAGGCACGCCGGATCGTCATTTTACACTCGTAGCGCAGAAAAAAACCGTCACACTCAGCTCTGGCAAAACGGTGGATGCTTGGACCTATAACGGTCAAATCCCTGGACCTGAGCTTCGTATGAAAGAAGGCGAACTCATTGAAGTCACGCTAACGAACGAAGATATTGATGTTGGTGTTACCGCCCATTGGCACGGTTTAGATGTACCTAATGCCGAAGACGGCGTCGCTGGGGCTACGCAAAATGCGGTAATGCCCGGTGAAACTTACACGTACCGTTTCCGCGCCGAACAGGTGGGCAGCTTCTGGTACCATTCCCATCAGGATTCACAAAAAGCAGTGAGTATGGGGCTTTTCGGAGCGTTGATTGTGGAACCGAAAGAGGTTGCAGATACAACAACATTTACAATTCCGTTCAAAGATATCACGGTTATGACCCATCGTTGGAAGAATACGTTCGCTATTGGCGCAAATGATGAACTAGATCGTCAAGCAGTTGCTCCTGGGACGC
This sequence comes from Paenibacillus sp. LjRoot56, assembly GCF_964253335.1. Lineage (NCBI taxonomy): Bacteria > Bacillati > Bacillota > Bacilli > Caryophanales > Paenibacillaceae > Paenibacillus > Paenibacillus sp. LjRoot56. Next base: position 480,856 of record NZ_CAXURV020000001.1, on the reverse strand, counting down.
CTGTCCGGATGCGACTCATCAACACAGATGATTGGGTCAATCAAACCTATACACTAGTGGGTACTCCTTTTGAAGTGGCTGCTATCGATGGGACAGATTTGAATAAGCCGGATCTCTTGACCAATACACGTGTCATTGTGCCAACTGGCGGGCGATTTGATCTTACATTTGTTATGCCGGATCATCCTGTATATTTAAGTGTGGGAACGAATAAAAAAGGAGGAATTTTCCTGTCAGCTGATGGCCAAGGGAACGTTCCTGAGCTGCCGCAAACCGTAGCTTTCGATCCGCTTTCGTATGGCAGTCCGAAGGCCACACCTTTTGATGCGGATAGCAAATTTGATCGAGATTTCACACTGATTTTAGATAATAAACTAGGTTTCTATAACAGAAATTTCGATTTCCTTTATACGTTGAATGGAAAAGTGTTCCCAGATGCGCCGATGTTCATGGTGAAGGAAGGGGATCTGGTTAAAACGACGTTCATTAATCGTGGAAATGTCGAGCATCCGATGCATTTGCATGGTCATCATGTGCTGGTCCTTTCACGCAATGGTAAGCCTTCCATCGGGAGTCCTTGGTGGTCGGATACGCTAGATGTTCAGCCAGGCGAAACATATGAGGTCGCTTTCGTTGCGAATAATCCTGGACTATGGATGGATCACTGCCATAACCTTGTGCACGCTGCCGCGGGAATGTCGATGCATTTGATGTATGAAGGCGTTACAACGCCATTTTCGGTTGGAAGTGGTACACAGAATCATCCGGAATAATGATTGAACGGGGGAACTATACACATGACAGAAGATCTATTTGGCACCGCGGGATTTAGTTCCCTCGGCCTTCTTTTTTTGTGGTCCATCGCAGCCTATTGGAGCAGCCGTTTGTCCTATAGTTCGAGGAAAAAGCAGCTTCGCCGCAGGTCTTGGGGGCTACTCACCCTCATTCTGCTAGGTGAGATACTTGCACTGGTTAAAGCCACGATCATACTCAGCTCATGGCCGACAGGTTGGCCAGCCATGCAGGTAAAGCTGGGGCTGGAGCTGGGGTTGTTCGTCGCTCCAGCGCTGGCGACGCTGGTGTGGTCCGTGCCGAGGCTGTGGCGATTAGCACGGACAGAGGGTGGGCCGCAGGGCGAAGACCTACCTGCGGAAATGCGGGTGAGCGCCGCGCATATCGCGGTGGCGCTGCCGGTGCAAGCGGTCATGCTGAGCGCGATGACCGTGTTCTTTTACACCTTCTTCACCGCGGTTCCGCTGCCGGTGAAGATGATTGTCGTGCCAGCGCTGCTTGCCGCAGCCGTCACTTCCGTGCAGGGGTATCGGCTGCACCGCCGATACCAGGCCATGCGCAGCCCCACGTGGACGAAGCCACGGTTCGGGGTGCGGGTAGTGCGCGCCGCCGCCGGTGTCCTAGCGGCGGCGGCGGGGTTAGTGATCTGGCTGAGCGCAGCTAGCCAGATCAGCCGTTTGCCCGCCGAAATGAACATGGCGGCGGGGGTCGTGGACTACGGCGTGGGCGGAACGAGCGTGGCGACGCTGACGGGTCCCCGCGAGAGGATGCCGGATCAGCGGTTTACGCTCACGGCCAGCAAGAAAACGGTGGCGCTTAGCTCTGGCAAGCAGGTGGAAGCTTGGACGTTTAACGGCCAACTGCCAGGTCCAGAGCTGCACGTGAAGCAAGGTCAATTGGTAGAAGTCACGTTGGTGAATGACGATATCGCCGATGGCGTAACGCTGCATTGGCACGGTCTTGACGTCCCCAATGCAGAAGATGGCGTGGCTGGTGTGACACAAAATGCCGTCATGCCAGGCCAAACCCATGTGTACCGATTCATTGCCAGTGACGCTGGCACGTATTGGTACCATTCGCACCAACAATCGTATGTAGAGGCTGGTAAAGGATTGTTCGGATCGTTACTTGTTGAGCCCATTGCGGCTTCGACTACAATTAAGCCTAATGAACTAGATATCCCGATTGTTGCACACACCTATACGACTGTGGATGGCACATCGAACACGATCTCCTTCGGAACTTCCGATACGCGGGAAATCCGGCAGATTGCAACGGGTACGCCGGTTCGCTTACGGCTACTGAATACAGATAATTCTCCCCTGATATTCAAATTGATAGGGACAACATTTCAAGTGGCCGCCATCGATGGAACAGACCTTAACGGGCCCACAGACCTAGTAGGGAAAGATCTGCTCCTCGCTGCTGGCGGGCGTTATGACGTGACGTTTACGATGCCAGAAGGACAAGTACTTCTAGGTCCACAGTCCGAGAAAAGAGGAGGGAGCCACGCTGCCTTGGTAATGAGTCCAGACGGTAGAGATGGGGATTTCAGCGAAGCGATGAGTCAGCGAGGAGATATCTGGGATCCGCTAACGTATGGCAGCCCCGCTGCCAAAGCTGTTGCCGCGTTCACAGGACATTATGATCGTGAATTCCAGCTTATTTTAGATAAACGATTGGGCTTATTCGACGGAAGATTCGCCTATTCGTTTACGATCAACGGAAAACTTTTTCCTGATACACCCATGTTGATGGTGGAGGAAGGCGACAAAGTGAAAACGACGATCGTGAATCATAGCAGCGCAAGTCATCCCATGCATTTGCACGGACACCACATGTTGGTGCTGAGCCGTAACGGGCAGCCTTCAACCGGAAGTCCCTGGTGGGTGGATACATTGAACGTTGCCGCAGGGGAGACGTACGAGATTGCTTTTGTCGCGGATAATCCAGGCCTGTGGATGGACCATTGCCACAATTTGCAGCATGCAATGGCCGGAATGACTATGCATTTGATGTATGAGGGGATTACAACGCCATATTCCGTAGGAAAGGCAACATCGAACCATCCAGAGTGACGGCATTCACCATTTCGACAAGATTGGAAGCCGTTTTTTCAAAAAAGAGGGAGGGCATGTTACATTAACTCACACACAGTTGACAAAATATACATTGGCAGTTTACTCTAAAAGAGGAAGGCACGACAAATTGCATATGACCTCTTTCGTATAACCTTAATAATTGGATTAAGGGTCTCTACTTAGAAACCGTAAATTTCTAGCTACGAAAAATGTGCACTGAGGAACAGGCATATTTTTCATGGCTAGTTTTTTTGTGCCTACATTTTCATATATTAGGGGAGTAGGAGGTTTTGATCGATGACAACGATTTTAATTAAAGATGCTCAGATCGTGACCATGAATCGGAGCGGCGACATCATAACGGGGGATATTCTAATCGAAAATGATCGCATTACCGCGATCGGGCCCGATTTGAACCCTACACATGCAGATAAAGTCATCAACGCCAAGAATCGCACGATCATTCCAGGCTTCATTCAGACGCACATTCACCTATGCCAGACGTTGTTCCGTGGTAAAGGGGACGATCTCGAACTTATGGATTGGTTAAAAAAGCGAATTTGGCCACTTGAAGCCTCCCATGATGAGGAGTCGATTTACTATTCAGCGATGCTCGGCATTGGTGAACTGATTCAAAGCGGCACCACAACAATCGTGGATATGGAGACCGTGCACCATACGGATTTTGCTTTTCAGGCCATTGCTGAGAGCGGCATTCGGGCATTGTCGGGCAAAGTGATGATGGACAAAGGGGACGAAGTTCCTTTCGCTTTGCAAGAGAATACAACGGAATCGCTGCAACAAAGCGTTGATTTACTGGAAAAATGGAACGGGCACGACGATGGTCGTATCCAGTACGCGTTCTCACCGCGTTTTGTTATCTCCTGCACGGAAGAGCTGCTGCGCGAGGTTCGCAATTTGTCCGAACAGTACAACGTGAAAGTCCACACGCATGCTTCTGAAAATCTCGGAGAAATCGAGATCGTGCAAGCGGAAACGGGCATGCGCAACGTTGTTTACCTCGATCATCTCGGCTTAGCGAATGAGCGATTGATCTTGGCACACTGCATCTGGCTCGATGAGCAAGAGAAACGCATCATCCACGAGCGAGGCGTGCATGTCAGCCACTGCCCTGGCTCCAACCTGAAGCTGGCTTCAGGGATCGCCGAGACGCCTGAGATGCTCAAGCTGGACATCTCGGTTAGCCTAGGGGCAGATGGTGCGCCGTGCAACAACAATCTCGATATGTTCAACGAGATGCGGCTCGCTGCGCTCATCCAAAAGCCCGTGCACGGACCGACGGCAATGAACGCGCAGACGGTGTTCCGCATGGCGACCATCGGAGGCGCTCGCGCCGTGGGCATGGCTGATGAGATCGGCTCTTTAGAAGTCGGCAAGAAAGCCGACCTCGCGATCCTCGATCTCAACAACTTCCACACGTATCCGTCCTACGACGTGGATCCGATTTCACGCATCGTCTACTCGGCGACGCGTGCTGACGTCGAAACGACCATTATCAATGGTCGGATCGTCATGGAAAACCGCATCCTGCGGACGGTTGATAAGGACATCGTCCTGCCTGAAGCGAACCGTTCGATTCAACGGTTGTTGAAGAGAGCGAATCTGCGCTAGTTTTTATCGCGCAGCTCAAATACCCCCAACAAATCCTCCTATTTGCGTAGGATTGTTGGGGGTATTTCATTTTTGCAGGCTGACCGCTTTTTCAACACACAAAACAAAAGTACCCCAACCACTACAAATTTGCCCTTCCGTCCCAGCAATACAAGTAGAATATACAGTTATTTATCTCGAAATCACCTACAAATAGGAAGTAAATGGATAATATACAGTTAATTTCGGCAGATTTCGGAAAAAGAAGCAATTCACGTGAAATTAGATGGAGGTTTTCCATCTAACTCGCCTTTCAGCTAGTTTTACAAGAAAATACCTACATGTTTTACAGTTAAATTTGATGCCTAATGAATCAACCCCAACCACTTCCAATAAGGCACACACAGAAGTGCAAGCAGCAACACGGCTAATCCGTATGCAAATGCAACCTTCTGGCCTTGTCGATGGCTAAACGCTTTCCCTTCGGAACTATAGTAAGCCGTCAAATACGTCGGCGATTGATAAGCGAAAAAGAATGGGTCTGTTGATAATAGTACCACGAATACGAGGATCCATGGATGCACACCCGCTTGATCGGCCAGCGGCAGGAGTGCCGTGACCAGTAAAATAACAGCGGGATCGTCCCGGACGATCAACGTAACGATGAACGAGAGCACGATAACCGCGGCCAAGAAGAAGAACGGCGACGTTACGAAAACGCCCATATGCTGGCCTAGGAATGATGACAAGGCTTCGACAAGTCCAAGCTCGTTGGCGGCTGCCGAGAAGCTGAAGGCTACGCCAAGAAACAGCAGAAATGTCCAATCGATGCCGGTTGAAATGGTTTTGCGGTCCAACACGCCGCTGATGACGAGTACGGCAAAACCGATCAGCATAATCCAAGCGCTGTCGATGCCATGGAGCGGCTGCAGTACCAGCATAATGATACAGCTTAGGACGGTGATGACAGCAATGCGCTCTTCCCGCGTTAGGGGGCCCAGCAGTCTCAGCTGTTGATCCAGAACATCCGCAGCAATCGGCTTGGCCGACGCTGTTTTGCGGAACATGATGAAGATGATGGCGAGCAGCACGCTGCTAAATATAATAAATGCCGGCAAGGCATAGATAAACCATTGAATCCAGTTCACAGGCGAAGCGCTGGTGACCAATCCGAAGGCCAGTACGTTCGTGTACGAGCCTGTGAGCACGAACGGCGCTGTGAAGCCGTAGAAGAGCATAGCGGTAAGACCTAAGCCCGCTGCGCCGTGACTGCGCGCTCCGAAGCCCATGGATTCGGACAGTGTTTGGGCAATCGGCCCCCCGAGTGATACCTTCGCTGAGGAGGAAGGGATCATGGGGTTAAGCATGATACCTCCAGCCACGATGCCCCACAGCTGCCCGCGATAGTTCGCGGGGAAGCGCTTAAGGGCATGAAGGGAGAAGCGGTATAAGAAGCCCGACTTCGTAATCACGGCGCTCATCGCCATGATGAAGATCATGTACAGCCATGTCGGCGAGGCGAAGCCCGACAAGGCTACCTCCGGCTCGACGAGTCCGCCGAGCACCCAGAGCATGGCCATGCCCAAGGCTACGATGTAGTCGGGCATGATGTTCACGATCCAGAGGATCACGGCGGCTAAGCCGATCCCGATGAAGTCCATGCCGTGGCGGGACAGCCCCGCGACGGGTTCGGCGATGTGGAAGCCGAGCACGGAGGCCACGGCCAGGATGACAGCCGCTAGGCCTAGCCAGCGGCTGCGGTCACCGAGCCGCCCCGCGCCTGCGGCGAGGCGCTCGCTCTTGCTTCTGGCCAGCATCTGCTTGGCCAGACCGAAGCTTTGGTCACCGCTGCGCTTGGTCGACCCCGATCCCGACAGCGCGGTTGATTCCGCGAGCTGCAAATATTCCAGCGCAAGCTGGTTGCGCCCCAGCTTGCGGCACAGATCAGCACCCCACTCGTAGACGGTGGTGAGCTGCTGCGCCGAATAAGCGGCACCTCGCTGATCCAGCGCCGCCTCTACGATGGCCAAGCCCGCTTCAGGCGCGTGTTCCACGCAGTAGCGGACATAAGCCCACAAGACCGCGTAGCGCTCGACGAGCAGCTCGTCCGGGCAACGCCGAAGCGCTTGGCTGATCACCTGTTGCTGCCGCTCAGACTCAGCCAGGGCAGCTTCTGCTGCCTTTACGTGCCCGGGCTCCGCCAATTCACCCGCGGCAATAGCCGCCACATCCAGCGCCAGCTCCCATTCATTGCGCGCAGCATAGACCTCAACCATCGACGCCCAATCACCTTCGGTCCGATAGTAATCCAAAGCCTGATCCACCCACAGCTGCTGCTGACGCTCACCATATCGCTGTGGCAGAATGTCGAGCAGGACACGAGCGATTTCGGGCCGCATGTGAACGGAATCCCGCTCCACGTCCTGCTGGACGAACCGTCCTAGAGCAGCGTAAGCCTGATTAGCTTCTTCTATGGCCATACCAAAGAGATGCTTAAGCAGACCATCGCGCACACTTGGCAAGCAAGCACACGCGAAAAGGAAATCCCGCAACAACGCCGGTAGTAACTCCACCTCATGCAGTACCCATTGCGCTTTCGCTTCCTTGGAGGCTTGTAACCGACCATTGGTTGATACCAACCGTTGCGAAAGCAGCCGAATGAAATAGGAAGAAATCTGCGGTTGCTCGATCACTAACCGATCGAAGGTCTCTCGATCAATATAGTAGAGAACGCTTTCTGCAGCTATGATGGCCGTTGCCGATCTGGGCTCGTTCGTTAACAGTGCCATTTCCCCGAGCGTATCCCCATCCTGTAAGCTTGCGAGCGACTGGCGTGTACCATCTTGCTTCTGAGAGAACAGCTCGACTCTGCCGCTCTCGATCAGATACATGCTATCACCAGGATCACCTTGCTCGAACAGCATATCTCCCGCTTGCCCTTTCACCTTGTCTAATTTGCCCAGAAGCTTGGCTAACTCTATGTTAGAGAAGTCCTTAAACATCTCCATTTCTTTAATCGCCACGAATGATCTACTCTCCTTGCACGATGCTATGACTATTCTCTAAGCTATTAACTCCAAGAATACTGTACGCTTGGTACGACAAATTTGTCTACACAAATTGCTGGCAGCCTCCCAAACGCAAAAAAGAAAGACCCTTAACGAAGTTAAGGGTCTTTCTAGAGAATGCTATATGTGCAAGCTGAAGCTTACAGTTTTACAACGTTCTCAGCTTGTGGTCCGCGGTTGCCTTGAACTACGTTGAACTCAACGCGTTGGCCTTCATCCAAAGATTTGAAACCTTCGCCAGTGATTGCGGAGAAATGTACGAATACATCGTTTCCACCTTCAACTTCGATAAATCCAAATCCTTTTTCTGCGTTAAACCATTTAACTGTTCCTACTGCCATGGGTAATACCTCCAAAGTTTTATTAACATGTCTTTTTTCTTGTTTCGAACAAAAAAATTACACATTGGAAAAGGTTTCATTTACTTAAATGATAACCCTTTGCAATACGCAATTCAGGTTTTCCCTTTAAGACTATTAATACTGTACCACACTATATTAGGTATTGCAATTATACCTGAGAGGGATTTATTGCTAAAGCAACGAACGCTTCCCTATCGTCAATTTTAAGTGCTATAGCTAGTGCTAATGCGACATCTTTCGACGGGATGATTCGACCATTTTCGATAGAATTTAGGATGGAATAACTGATCCCCGCTTTCTCGCCGAGCTTACGTAATGTGAGATTTTGCTGTTGCCTCAGCTCTTTGAGCCGTTTGTGGAAGGCCATGCTCGCCTCACCTCAACTTTCTTTATTTTTTTGTTTTTGAATTTCAGTTCTAATTTTGTCGAATGGGTCTTCCCAGTCCGGCGGCTTGATGGTTTTGCCCATTTCATTCTTATGAACCTTCCCATCGGGCCAAACCTTGGACATATTCGCATGCTGAACAATATCAAAAATCGGTCCAGGCTCTACTCCCATTTCAACAAGTGTCCCTAGTACAAAATACAATTCATCAATCATCGCATCTACTTCATCTTCTAGCGTAGCTGCTTCTTCAAACTCATTGAGCTCTTCTTGCATCCATGCCAGACGCGCGGCTTTACGCTGAGCAGATAGGCGCTGTGGTGATGCGCCCACTGGGTGCTCGAACGTTTCATGGAACTTCTTCACAGCTTCGAAAGCTAGCTTTAATGTCATTGTATCTAATCTCCCTTAACATGGTTATAGTTTTCTACTATATACCACCCGAAGGGAGTTGTGGTCAATATGTCGGATGTTTATTATAAATGGCGCCCCATAATAAAACGGTCTTTCCAATAGCCTGAGGTCATGGAACGTATAACGACACCTGAGCTTGCTGTATTACTGATAAACTGCCCATTACCGATATAGATACCTACATGATTAATCCGGCCTGGTGTCGATGTACTGAACATGACGAGGTCGCCCTTGCTTAGGCTTGTCTTCTTGGAGACCCGAGTTCCTAGCTTCGCTTGCGCTTGGGAGCCCCATGGAAGCTTGATACCATTTTTGCTAAAAACAAGTTGCGTATAGGCAGAGCAGTCCAGGATTAGACGGCTAGTATTTCTAGTACCATATCGGTAAGTCACATCTCCGATGTACGACTTCGCTGTACGCACAATGCGGTCTGCACGGGACGTGCTCATGGCTGTCGCTGTCGCGGCAGCTACGGTTGAATTCGTCGTTGTAGTAGCAGCAGAGGCCGCTTGCGGGCTTAGCAACGCAGTTCCTGCGACTAACATGGACAGACTTAAACCTAGAACAGAATGAGTAAGGCGGTTCTTCTTCACAAAAATCATGATTGATTTCCTCCTTTGATATGAAAATCTAAGTTAGTTGGACCTGCTACTACCATAGCACATGCCAAATAACCTAATATTTAACAAAAAAGGAGGAAAGTCGCGTCACGCCTAATCGTAGACACTATTCTGAGAATTCCATGAGAATTCGATGAGACTCAATCTCTTGACACCAATGAATCCGCTTTATCGCCAGTATGTTCCTGCCGAAACTCTGACGGGGTCACACCATATTTCTTCTTAAACACTTGAGAGAAATGCCTCATATCTTGATAACCGATGCGTTCAGCAACGTCCGCCAGCTTCATCTTTGGATTCTGCAGCAGCTGCTTCGCCTGCTCCAGCCGCAAGTTAATCACGAAATCCTTGAACCCTTGCCCCGTCTTCTGTTTAAACAACTGGCTAAAGTAAACAGGGTTCAAATACACGATCGAAGCCACTTTCTCAAGTGAAAGGTCGTCTTGATAGTGCGTGCGCATGTATTGCAAAGCCACTTCGACAGAACGATCACTGCCGCTGGCGTGATGCTCATAGACCTGTGTCGTGGACGCTTGCCGCATCCGCTGTACCTCCGCGGGTACGGATTGGAACTGCTCGATCCGTTCCGTTGACATGATCTGGAACGGGACCTTCAAATATTTAATAAGATGGCTGCGAAGCTCCTCAATGAGCTGTGCGATACTCGTTCCCTCGGGAGGGGTCACAAGTCCGAGCAAGCTTTTGCTGTCGTGAACCGTCACGAAACCCTTGCCATAGCGTTCGATCAGCTCCAACAAGACGTTCTCGATAATGAAATTTTCCAAGAAAACGGCCTTATCTGTCTCCATTTTGACCATAATCAAATAGAAATAAGGATGCTGCTCCACGAATGGCCCCATATCAATCCGCCCCGTATCCAAACCTTGCACCCAGCGCTGGAACACAGCTTCTTGCAGATATTTGCGATTCGTCTTGAGCAGCTCTGCTTCCTCGATCAGTTCGGTATCATGGGCGATCTCCTCGCTCAGCTTCCTAATCATTTCGCTCAACACTTCTTTGCCAATCGGTTTCAGCAAATAGTCCTTGGCACCAAGGCGTACAGCTTCTTGTGCATAAGAAAACTCCGAATAAGCCGAAATTACGACCCACTTCACATGGGGATGGCGACTGCGTGACATATTCATGAGCTCAAGCCCTGTCATCCCCGGCATCAGAATGTCCGTTAGCACAATATGAATCGTCTGACTGCGAAGGATACTGATGGCTTGCTCTGCATTCGAGGCTAAGTGGATCGTGTGCTCAGGAAAGCGATTCTGAAGCGTGCGCTGAATGCCTTGCAGAATAATGGTTTCGTCATCGACAATAAGAATATCCATGATGGTCTGTTATACCCCCTTACGAGGAAGCGGCATCGCAATGATAACCGTAGTTCCTACCTCTTGTTTACTTTGTATCCGAAGTCCATAAGCCTCTCCAAACAGTAAGACAATACGTCGATGAACATTGGTAAGACCAATCCCTCTTCGTGTTGTTTTGCTGCCCTCAATGGGAGCCAAGTCACCTATCGTATTGCCCGCTTTATACGTATACGGATCACCTATCATGAGCGCATCCTCGATCAGTCTGTCCTGCATCTGACGAAGAAGCTCTTCCTCAATCCCTACACCATTATCAGAGATCACAATATGCAATTCCTGCTCTTGCACTTGGGCGAATACGCGAAGCACGCCTGGCTCTCGCAAAGGCTCCAGACCATACTTCACCGCATTTTCGATAATGGGCTGCAAGGTCATTTTGGGCAAAACAACATCCATCCACTCCGGATTAATATCGATCTCTGTTCGTACTCTTCCCTCTAAGCGATTCTCAATAATCGTCATATAATGACGCATTTGATCCAGCTCTTGCTGGAGTGTCGTCTTCGAAGCCTCTTGCCAATCACTGCTGTATCTAAACATGTGAGACAAGGCTAGAATGACTCTGCCTAGTCGATCATTCTCTCGCTCATCTAGCATCCAATAAATCATATCCAAGGTGTTATAAAGGAAATGAGGGTTTACCTGTGACTGCAGGGCCTGGAGTTCAGCATTCTTCTCACTCATAGAAGCCAGTGTTATCCGTTCAATCAACTCGTCCATCCGATTCACCATGCGATTAAAGGAGGAGACGAGTGAGTTAATTTCCTCGAAAGATCTAACTGTCACCGAGCCTTTGAAATTCCCCATCTCTACTTGTTTCATCTCACGAATCAACAGCTTTAACGGGGAAGCAATATTTCGCGAAATCAAACTGGCCAACGCGGTAGATAAAATAATAAGGACCACGACAACGACGTATAAGTATTCTCTCGTTTTGACAACTTCAGCATTAATATCCCCTTTTGGGGTTAAACCGAATACGGTCCAGTCCGACATTTTCGCTTTCGCTGCAACAATTAACTGATCGGTACGATCATCAATAATGATTTCATTCTCAACAGGGCGAGGAAGGCCGCTGAACGATGGAACGGTTTTCTTGTCTTCGGCCGTCGTCGCAATCATATGATTTTCTCGATCTACGATATATACCCGACTGTTCGGGCTGATCGTCACGTTCGAGAGTGCGGCTAAGATTGGTTGTGGATTTGTTTCGATCAACATAACACCGATTACACGGTGGTCTGTAAGATCATACAGCTTCCTGCCAAATACGAAGAGCGGTGCTCGCTGAAACTGATTAATAACCGATCCTTCCACCAGCCCTAACCAAACCATCTCACCTGAAGAATCCTGCAGCTTCTGATACCAGGTCGCAGAAGAATAATTGGTATTGATTACACTGTCGAAGCCGCGCTCATAGTTATAGTTTTTGCCTGCATTCGTAATCACATGAATACCGATGATATCATCACGCGAGTAATAAATGGCTCCCAAAATATTCGTTATCGTTCGCTCATTGAATATACTCGCTGCCAGATCGGGATTCGTATCTCGGTCTTGTATTAAGCGAAGCATTTCATAATTACTATTCAATGATTTCGTAACACTATCGTAACCTTGTAACAGCAAATCAAATAAACCTACGGTTTGTGAAATATTTTTCTGTGCTAAATCGCTGATTTTGCTATGTATGATTTGTGTCGTCCTCTGATAATATAAGACGCTGACTAACACCACGAGGACTAGCATAGAGGTCGTAAATAGTAAGAATAGCCGGTTATGAATGGAATTAAAGCCTCGTGTCACGTGATTTCTCATCCCCTTTCGTTACGCGGTATTCGCTATTTTACCACAGCTCCATCTAATAATGAAAAAAAGAGAGGGGTGAAGTTAACCCTTCACCGCTCCCGCTACCATACCTTTTGTAATTTTATCCGCTAATAAGAAGTACACGAGAATAACCGGCAACGCACCGAGTACGAGGAAAGCGCCGATGGCTCCATAGTTAACGGAATATTGACTCACGAAGCTGTTTACTCCGAAAGGAAGCGTCTTGAGTCGCTCGGACGAAATGAATGTCGCCGCGAGAATGTACTCGTTCCAGATATTAATGAAGGTTAGAATACACACCGTCATCATCGGTGGAACGGAAATCGGAAGTATAATTCCGGTGAAAATTTTGAAAATCCCTGCGCCATCCACAACCGCCGATTCCTCAATCTCAGCCGGAATGGATTTCATGAAGCCGCTTAGGATAAAGACGGCAACCGGCGTCTGAAACGCAATGTACGGCAGAATAATGGAAAGATGCGTATTCAAGATATGCATATTTTTGAAAATGATCATGAGCGGCAATAACGTAGCTTGCATCGGAACCATCATCCCAATAAGGAAGATCACCATGACCAATTGACCGTATTTCCATTTGAACCGCGTAATCGCAAAGGCCGTCAATGAGCTTAAGAATAGCACGCACACCATGGTAATTAGGGTAACGAATAAGCTGTTCTTTAAATATTGGAAGTAGTGTCCCGCTTCAATCGCACTGGAAAAGTTCTTCCATTGTAATACTTCCGGTAAAGCGAAAAACCTACCTGAGAGAATTTCCTCATTGGTTTTTAATGAATAGATGAATAACCATAGCAAGGGGTACACTTGAGTGACCACGAGTGCTGACAAAAAGATGATGACAATAACCTTCAGGATAGAGAAGCTTTTGCGTCTCCGTATGATGGCAGGTTTAGCCGAAGCTGCTTCCCTGGCGTTTAGCATGGTGACACTTCCCTTCCTAAGTGAATTTTCTCTCTAGTTTGTTGAAGATCGTGTTAATAATAACAGTTGCTGCTAGACATACCACAACCAAGAAGGCAGCAATCGCACTACCGTATCCATATTTCAAGGAAAGGAATGAATTGTTGTACATCAGGGTTGAAATCACATCTGTGGCATGGGCCGGACCGCCGCCTGTCATAACCATAATCATATCAAACGCTTGTAAGGAACCAATAAACGCAAGGACAATCGATATTTTGAAAATCGGAATATTCATAGGGAAAGTGATATACCAGTCGGCTTTGAGGCCTTCTGCTCCATCAAGACGTGCAGCTTCATAAATGTCAGCCGGGATGTTCTGAATACCAGTAAACTGAATCAGTGTGTGATATCCCAAGTACTGCCATAGTGCTACAAAATAAAGGGAATACATGGCTATTTTCGGATCGGTTAACCACGATCTCGTCCAGCTATGTAAATTTAGCAAATCCAATACTTGATTGAGCATACCGCCCATAGACGCGGGATTATAGATGGTTTTCCACAATTGACCCACAATAACGACAGATAAAATAACAGGTAAAAAGTAAGCAGAAACTAGGAAGTTCGGTTTTTTGATAAAACGATTAAGCAAGATAGCTACACCCAAAGCAATTGGGATTTCAATCATAGAAAAAACAGCAAACATAAGCGTACGTTTTACGGATGGCCAAAAGACTGGATCATGGAAAAGCATAGTACGGAAGTTCTCAAGTCCAATGAATTTCGATGCGCCAATCCCGTTCCATTCCAGCAATCCACTATACATAGATACGAGAATAGGTACAAACACAAGACCAACATAGATAATTAAACAGGGCAGTACAAACATGGCAATCGTCCACTTGGAGACTCTTAACACATTCACTTAGCTTCGCCTCCTTCATGGGGATATACCCATGGGGAACTTACCTTAGTACCTCTTAAGGCACTCTAGGCAAATTCCCGATGGGGTTACTACGTTAGCATTTATTTTTTATTAGAGTCATATGCTGTTTGGTGCTCTTTCGCTACAGCAGCAGGATCTACTTTTTGTACGAAGAGGTTTTGAATGCTTGTTAAGTGACCTTGTGCTGTACCTGGGTTCATTGTGTTATCGAACGCTAGGTCGCCGCCTTTAACTTTCTTGAACAGGCCAAGAACGTCCATTGCCATATCGGAGTAACCAGCCGCTTTGAAGTCGCCGTCAACTTTTTGTGCGATACCTACAGCGCCTTTAACTGCGAAAGCTTCTTTAGGGAAGTTCAACATGAAGTAGTTCAAGAAATCTTTGGTTTCTTTCAAATGCTTGCTGTTAGCGGATATAGCGAACGCGGACCCTGGTGCCAACATGAACTCATCTGGGTTACCTTTACCTTTAACAGTTGGGAATTGGAATACGCCAACTTTACCGTTAACGGAAGAAGTTTCGATACCGCCAGTTGCCCAGCTACCCATGTAGTACATAGCTGCTTTACCTGTTTTAAACAAGTTCTCACCAGCGTTATAGTCAAAGGATGTTGCGCCTTCTTGGAAAGCACCTGCTTGGATCAAGTCTTCAAAAGAGCTAACTGCATCCGTGAATGCTGGATCAGCGAATGTTTTCTTACCATCAACAACGGCTTGCAAGAATCCTGGACCGCCGTTCGTACGAAGCAAGATGTTCATGAACAAGAAGGAACCCGTCCAAGAATCTTTTTCACCGATAGCCATTGGCTGAATGCCTTTGCCTTTAAGTGTTTTTACAGCTGCAACCATTTCTTCGAATGTTTTCGGTACTTCAACGCCAGCTTGTTTGAACAAGTCTTTGTTGTAGTAAACTACACCGATGTTGTTGCCGTCTGGCAATGCGTAGATATTGTTTTTGAAGCTGTACCAGTTAAGGATACCTTCTTGGAAAGTTGCTTTCAGTCCGTTTTGCTCAACCATGTCATTCAAAGGCGCGAATAGACCTGCATCAACGAATGGTTGCATTTGAGCAGCTGGGTTCACGACAGTGATGTCAGGAACTTCTTTGGAAGCTGCTTGCGTTTTCAACTTAAGCTTTTGTTGATCCGTGTTCAAGGAATCAAGCTCGATTTTGATGTTTGGGTTTTTCGTTTGGTAGTCGTTAACGATTTTCTTCAACATACCATTTTTCGGATCAGTCGGATCCGGATATATGTTTTGGAACGTGATCGTAATATTTTTATCCGTGGATGGCGCTGTCGATGCTCCTGCTGCTGGTGAAGCTGTGCTTTTGCTATCTCCACCTGAACCACACGCTGTTAAACTAATGGCTAGCAAGCTTGCCGCAATGACTTGTAGTGATTTATACTTTTTCACCAATGTAAATCCCCCTCGTTTGAGTGAATGTCTTTATGTCCTTATTATGCCGTGTAATTGGCACCCCTTACAATGCGTGAACTTTAGGTATCATGTTTGATTTCTATAGATTTATCTGCTCACATACCTTTCCCGTTCAGGGGATTTTTTATGAGTTTACCGATATTCAGTAAGCAAAAAAGCGACCCCTCGGCAGCTCTCGCTGACTTGGAATCGCTTAGTTAAATAGGATATTTTAGTAGGCCTTTGGCACTTCTACGCGGTTCGTGATGCCGTCTTCGGTGAAGTAGATATGAACGTCAAACCCTTGATCGTCCATGAAATACGATACGTATTTCGGTTCACCATGCTTGATTGGTACAAGCAACGTTGCAATACGATGGCTACGGGAAGATTGCGTCGTTGCCTTCAAATGATAGTGCGGCGGCAAACCTTCGATCTCCGATTGATCGATGTCGGTGAAGCTCTGATGCTGTGTAAGCTCTAGCTCACCTGAGGAGCAGTAGACGAAACGACCGTCCATGTCGGCCTTACGGCCTTGAACCTTGAAGGTCTGTCCATTCAGCTTCATCTCATATAGGGTTTGGAACAGCCAATCTACGGTACCAGCCTGTGCCAGATCGATATGGTCAACAACCACAACATAAGTGCCGAAGAAGTAAAGTTCCCGCACATACCGTTCCAGGTATGGCACATATTCTTGGTATGCCGCGGTTGCGTTAGCGCGAGAATAACCGTAGCCTTTACGCTGCTCGGCAATCTCGACGAACCCATTGGCCGCCATATTGAGTACTTTATTCTTCTCCGCATATTGACCCAGACCGTCGATCAAAATATTGTTCGTCGAGCGTGTCTGTCTGCGCCAATTCATATGCATCGTGGAGCTGAACGCTACGTAGTAGCCGCTCTCAATGGCCAGCGGCTCGCCGTAAGCATGCAGTAAGAAGCCATTCTGATCGCCATGACTATGGCTGACAGATCCGTATTTACTGCTCTTCGTGAGGAGCATAATATGACGCTCCGGATCCGCCATATTGGAATGAAAGGCGACCCAGTCAATGTCACGGAACCATTTGACCGACTGAATATTCGCATCGGTAGGTGCGATGGCTTCAACCTGCGGATAGTCGTGACGATAGACCATTTCATCAAATCGGAAGTCCCACCAACCATAGTTGTAAAACTTCATTTCTGAATCTGTATCGGTCTCGCGAACCCGTTCGTAATACCATTGATACAAACCGCTTCCTGTCACACCTGCAAATTGACGAATGTTGAAGCCTGTTTTCAAGCTAACTGGATCCCCCAATGTGGATTGATCGCCAAAGCTTGCACGCAAGGTATCAGGGCTGAACGTATATAGCGGGAAATCACCTGTTTTTGCGAAAAATGGTCGCTTATAAAAGTTAATGCCTGTATATTTCTTCAGCAAATTCATCGCTTCCGTAACAAAAGCCATCCCCGTCGTCCAATACATCGGACCTTCGGCCCAGCCCCCATCCGGCCCGCCCCACGGCGAGTAGAGACATGCATAATATTCAAGTGTATAGTCTAACCATTCTTGAACCTCTGGCTCCTCCTGCAAAAGAACAATGCAGCAAGGCACAAGCACACTGGATAACGAGCGCACGGCGTGACTGTCGAACGGTACGTGATGAATTTTGGAATGCTCCATAACATGTTGCGCGATTTGGCGTGTACGTTCGAGCAGAACGTGGCGAATATGCTTTCGTTCATCCTCAGATAGTTGATCATAGAGCCAGTCATAGCCCCAGGCGATGGCGCCAGCCATTCGGAAAGAAGCCTCATCGTTATAATCGCGGCTCGTAGTCCCTCTAATGTCCCAAGAACTGATGTGAAGCAGCCAGGTTTTGGCTCGATCTAATAGTGTGGCATTGTTGAGAAGCTTGCCTGCTACGGCCAAATGACGTACCGCATACAAGGCTTCTTGTGTATCCATATACATCTGACGCCACAGATTAGCAACTCGCTTATTTCCTGGGTAATGAAGGGGCTCCGCAATCAGATCTCGTTCAATCCAAGGTTTAACAGACTTCTCGAAGAAAACATCAAATTCGCAATAGCTAGGATCCGTCGTCAGCTCGGCGCGGAAGGCTTCTACCTCCGAAGCTTGCAGCCACAATCTCGGATGCTGAGCAGAAACCTCTGCGTATCGCGTGGCTCTGCTTGGCAGAGGTGTTTCCGGCAAATCCGCTGGTACTTCGAAACGGCGAATGCAGCTCCATGCCGTTTGTTCGCCATTTTCTTCGAGCAATGCATAGCGCCAGTAGTATGTGCCTGCGTTGAGCGCAGCATCAGGTGTATACAAGTTATAGGGAATTGGTTGGACCGTCTGTGTTTCGGCAGGTTCGAAAGACTCTGATTGTGCAATCTGCAGCACATAACGATCGTGCTCTAGCTGTGCAGGAATCCACGTGAAGCGAGGCGGGTTTTCCAGCAACACCGTCTTTTCGTTCGGCTCGTATTGTACAGTTAATACACCGCTCTGCGGTTCGTAAAGTGGCGATAATGACATGGATTGTTCCCCTCCAGGCTTGGTTCTGTAAGGCTTATGAGTGTTACGGAAGTAGGTGAGGCTTGATTAATTATGAAAATGACATTCTTTCGAACAAAAGACCGAATGACAAATCACAGAATTTGTAATCCTTTATCTGTCACTTTAACACGGACAACATCATTAGGAACATTAGCAACGGTTATACTGATTTCATTATCCGTTATTTGTGAAAGCTGAACTGGACTGCCTGCGCGATAGACATGAATGAAATCCGCCTTGCGGTCCATACGGCGGTGAAGCATCGCTGTAAGTGAACGACTAGGATCCACGGCATCGCCTGGTGTCTGAACAGCCACAATCTCATCTCCTGGTTGAACTAGTGCGGAGTGGAAGATGACAGCGTCTGAGTTCGTGAGGTTGTAAGAAGCTTGCAGTTCACCCGCTTCATTGCTGGCAACCCCTTCAGTCGGTACGAACCGGCTAATAATCGGCAGTTGCTGCTCCTTGAGCGTCGTAACGTCCCCTACTTTCTCAGCGACAAGCAGTTGATAACTAGCCTCTGGGTTAAGTGGTTGTTGCAAAGCTTCTACCGCTACAACAGGGTGCATCCACCATTCAATCGCTTGCGGTTGATCGCCAGAAAGCTCAACTTGGAACCAGTCCAACATCCAATCCTCCGTAAGCAAAAGATGTCGATTCATCGTACAGCCTTCGTAGCCTTCCGTTGATTGCAGCCAAGCGTAAACGGAAGTCGCTGTCGATTCATAGTGCTTCAGGCGCCCTTCATGCGGCGCTTGCGATTGACCTGCCAGCGAAACGGTGTTGTGGCTGGCTGTCTCTGCAAACCACGATCTGCGCATGGACGAGCCGTAAGGCACCATCCCCAGATCGGGTGTTAGGGTTTGATCTTGGTGCATCAACGTCAGATGCAGCTTGTCGTAGTGGCCGTGGGAACCGCCGTGCTCGCCGAAATCGGCGAGGAACGACAGCGGGTTCCCCGCGATGCGGCCGATGATGAAGCCAGCGTCCGGCCAGAGCCGCGATCCTCGCGGCTCTGAGGTAGCGGCGCGGTCAGCGCCTCCGCCGTAGAGCAGCGCCTCGAGCTGCTCGTTTCCGGCAGCGCCTAGCTGCCGGTACGCTTCGCGCAGCACCGGCGCGAGGCCGGCGATGTCGTAGATCGCGAGCCCCTGCTCCGCGATCTCGGCGATTTCGCGGGCGTAAGGGCCCCGCTCCAGCGGCCCGTCATGCAGGGCCGGCAAAGCGCCCTGGTCGTCGGCCAAGTCGGCCAACGCTTCGAGCATGCCGCGCATTGACTGCCCCTCTGCGCCAGTCGTGGCGTAGAGGTCAATGCCGAAGCGCTGCGCCATTTCGGCAGCGATGAGATAGGCACGAAGCACGAATACATGGTAATACGTGCTTCCTTCGAATTCGAATTGATCGGCTTTCACGCCGATGGAAAGATGGTGAATGAAGCCGCCTTGGCCTTCAATAAGCGCTTCAAGTAGCGCTTGCTCGCCACGAGCCGCGTACACACAAGATAAGGACGCATTCAGCCAAGCGGTATAGTTGTTCTCCGCATTGTTTCGCTCATGGATCAAAATATGCCGGTACTCCTCCATACTTCCCGCCAACAAACCTAAGAACACGTCGATTGCCACTTGTTCCTTCGCGTCAAAGGTAATGCCTCCATCGCGAAGCAGTAAATAGGCTCGTATCAGCGTAGTGGACCAAATCGCCTCCGTCAGTGCTTGGTGGAAGGCTCGTCCCTTTAGCATCCAGCTCTGTGCTTCCGGATGTACCGGGTAGTGCGGGAATTGCTCCGCATACTCGACAAGCAAACGTTTACTAATCTGTGCATAGGAAACGTCACCAAGCGCTGCATAAACAGCGGCCGACTGCAACGCCACGCGTGCCAAGGATTGGTGCTTAAACACAAGCCACGCACCACGGTAAGCATCACCTGTAATTGCACAACCGTGTGGGCAGATAAATTCTGAAGCATCTACACGGCTTTCATCGAACATCAGTTCGGTATGATGGTGTGGACAAACATACTGGTGCCACCAACCACCAGGTTCTTTAGGAACGACTAGGCTGCCTGCTTGCTGCAGCCTGTCGATTTCTTCTTTAAGTTTGTGAGCAGTTTGACCCGCCCACGTCAATGTCTCTACTTTAGCGGCCAAAGGGATCGCGGTACTCATCGCATCATCATCCCGCCGTTGATTTCAATCGTTTCACCTGTTACATAAGCAGCTAAATTGGAAGCCAGGTAAAGAACTGCGCCAGCTACATCATCTGGCGTTCCTTCACGTTGCAGTGGAATGCCATTGATTGTTGCTTGGCGCGCAGCATCCGTTGTGAATGTCGCGTGGAACATCGTATTGCCGATGAAACCCGGTGAAACGTTGTTCACTGTGATACCACTTGCCGCAACTTCTTTGGCCAAACCTTTAGAGAAAGTAAGCACTGCTGCTTTACTTGCCGCATACACGCTTCCACCTGGTCCGCCACCATTATGTGCAGCTACAGAAGTCATATTGATGATTCGGCCGTAGCCTTTTTCTTTCATACCTGCAAGGACACGTTTGGATACGAATACCGTGCTTTTCAAGTTAACATCCATGATGCGATCGTACATCTCTTCGGACATATCTACATTCGGAACGCGTTGTACAAGGTGACCCGCGTTATTCACTAGAATATCGATTGTTCCACCCAACGCTTGCTCAACTTCGCTCACTAGTCTGTCGATTTGCTCCACATTCGTTACATCTGCTTGTACAAGTACCGCTTCCCCACCTAATGCTTGGATTTCAGCTACAACTTCCTGTCCTTGTGTCACATTATTCAAGCAGTTCACGCCAACTTTAGCACCGTTGCTAGCCAACGCTAGTGCAATCGCGCGTCCAATTCCTGCATTCGATCCTGTTACAAGTGCTATTTTCCCCGTTAAGTTGATGTTCATTGTGGTATCCTCCCATGGATGTAAATCTATATTTTATTTGAATCGCCGCTTATTGCAGCGTAACTACCTGTAATTGTAATGGACACGAGCGGCGCTATTTCTAATAAAATAGACAATTTCCTCGTATAACGGACGAGAGAGACGCTATTTACTGTTTTGGAGGCAAAATTGTGCCCCTAACAAGGGAATAACGTCCGTGTTGTCCGTTAGAGCATGTGAATCCCGCTAAAAGACCGAATAACGTCCCCTGTGTCCGTTAGACGAGGCGGCGGGGTACGGGGGGCGAAGGGGCAATCCGTGAGGCAGAGACGGGAGAAGGGTTCGGTTTGCTCCCTGGCGCCCCTCCACTCACCCGCGCAGCCGAGGCCGCGCTGTCTCCGGCATCGTCATCGTGACGCAGGTGCCGCGTCCCCACTCGCTGTCAACGGACAGCCCGTAGGCTTCGCCGAACACCATTTGAATCCGTCGATGGACGTTCATCAGACCGATACCACCACCGCGCTTGGTCCCGGTGCTCGCTTCTTCCGGCTCCGCCAAACGGTTCTCTTCCAGCTTCCTGCGTAATTCAGCAAGTCTTTCGGGCATCATGCCCGTGCCGTTGTCCTCGATGAAAACTTGGAACAAACCGCCCTCTTTGCGAGCATCGATACGAATGGTATGCCGCTCTTCCACACCATCTGGAAAAGCATGTTGAAAAATATTTTCAATCAACGGCTGTAACGTCAGGCGGACCATCTTTTCTAGCAGCAGGCTTGGCGGGATCGCTACATCAATCTCGAATTCCCACTCCGTACGATGCTGCAAAATAATCATATAGTTCCGCACATGATTCAGCTCATTCGCAACCGTGATTTCCTCTAGGTTGGTCTGAACGGAGTATCGAAGCATGAAAGCCATGGCCTCAACCATCTCCGTGATTTCTCCCGAATCCTGAACAATGGCGTAGCAGTTGATCGTTTCCAGTGTGTTGTATAAGAAGTGCGGGTTAATTTGCAGCTGCAGCGACTGAAATTCAGCCCTCTGACGCTCCAGCTTGGTTTCGCCAAGCTCCAGCGCATTTTTCTGCTGCTCCAGCTCAGCCTCATACACACGCTCGATCATATCCGACAGACGCGTTACCATCAGGTTGTAGCTGTGAATGAGTCCACCCATCTCATCCGTTCTCCCCGCGTCCTCGATATACTGCCAGTTCCCTTTCTCCGTCTCCCGCATACTGTCTTTGAGATCCCGAATCGGTCTAATAATGGAGCGACCAAAGCGAGAAGCAAGCACAAGTGCAGCAGCCAATGTAACCAGACCTACAATGATCGTCGTTGTTCGAATCGTGTTGGCAGGTCGACGCAGCTCCTGTACGGGCATAGAGGCAACAAGGTTCCAATCGGAGTAGCCCGATTTCCTCGATACAAACATACGTTCTTCTCCGTTATATTTGGACAAAAACGTTTGATTTCCACTTGTCAGCACTTGCGAAGCTAACTCATCCTGCGATTTGCGTTCGCTCATCGTACGTGGATAAATGTAGTTACCAGCGTCATCCACAATGAAGAAAAAGCCCTCTTTCCCCAAGCTAACACGGTCCCATGTCTTCGCAAGTTCATCTAGCTTGATTTCAATGGCGACAACTCCGCGGTTGGCGTCCCCATACGAAGGGCCCCTCACTTTGCGTGCCATCGTTACAACGGATCCTTCATCAACAGGCCGGATACTCATATTGAGCAGCGCAATTTTGCCGTCACCAGGCGTTGATTTCATCAAGTAGTCGTACTTCTCACGGACAAGCACAGGATCGAAATTCAGCAGGTTCTGATTCTCATAAATAACGGATCGACCGTGCTGACCCACAACGTAGCTCATGTTTAGCTGCTTATACAAGGTAATGACGGAAGTGACCGAAATTCGGGCGAATTCCTTGATTTTTTCCGAATACACATAGTATTCATAACCATCATCCGGCTTGATTTCCATGAAAGCTCGCACGTCCGAATTCGACGAAAAGGCATTGCTGAGCAGCTCATACGCCTGTAAATAGCTATCCGTTTGATAGTTCGCACTATCGACCATCTGCTCCATATATTGCTTCACTTGATCATCCAGCGCCCGCGAGGATTGCCAGTAGGAAAAAGCTCCTACAGACACCAAGGAGAGCACAATAACGATGAGAAAATACGCATAAATTTGACGTGAAAGCGACTTTCTCTTCATTAACGGATCCCCATTCGCTGACGGTATTCCGAGGGTAGACAGCCTTCATACTTTTTGAACGTTTTGGTAAAATGCGGATGATCCGCATACCCAACCTCACCGGAAATATCGGTAATGCGCCAATGCGGCTGCTGCAGCAGCTTCTTCGCCTTCTCCATACGTCGACGTGTTCGATACTGAACGAAGGTTTCTTGCGTGTTTTGCTTAAACAATTGGCTAAAGTATGAGGGATTCAATCCAATGAATTCAGCTACCTCTTCTAAGGAAACTTCCTCCGCCAGATGCTTCTCCATATACTGTTTCGCTTCTTCAACAGGGTCCTTCTGCTTGCCTTTGCGCTTGCTCTTGAGCTCTTGCAACAGCCCTTTCACAGAGGACGTAAACCACAGCCACACATCTTCCTCGCTTAGCGAAGCAGAAATCTGGGGCTCTTCCTGAATCATGTACACATCCCGAACGATAAGCCGCCCGTGTACAAGAGTATAAATCTCCTGCACAATATCGCTCATGCGATTGAGTTTTAGTTTATATGCGCCTAGCTCCGCTTGGATCTCCTCGAGATCTCGGTCAAGCTCCTCTTGCTGCAGCATCCACACCGCTTGCTCCAAACGAGTAGCCCAGCTCTCTAGCTTCGTGACTGCGACAAAAGACTCTGAACTGACCTTGCTTTTATTCAGAATGAGCTTCTCTAACACGAGCTGAAACCCCTTAATGTTGACAGGTTTCAACAAATATTCTTTGACCCCGTAAGATACACACTTCTGAGCGTACTCGAAATCCCCATAGCCGGAGATCACAACCACTTGAATGTCGGCATCCATCTCGGCAATTTGCGCACATAGCTCCAGACCATCCATCTTCGGCATGCGAATATCAGTAAAAAGGAAATCAGGTCGTTCCTCTTGGATCCGCTGCATTGCGACAACACCATTCTCAGCCGTTCGCAAGCTTTCAATGGGCAGCCCCGATTGTTCCACAAGCTTCTGTAATCCTCTGCGTATCATCGGTTCGTCATCGACAATGAGTATGCGGTACATGAGAAACTCTCCTTTCAAAATGGGATGAAATGCACGCTCCCCACGTACCGTTGGGCACGTGAGGAGGCGGCATGCTCAGAGACTGAGCTTATTTTCTTGGCATCGACACAGTCGTACCGGAATCTTTACTATTAAATTTCTCTGTTGCTTCCTTGATAACTTCGTTTCCACCTTTGGATTTCCACTCTTCCAATACTTTCGGCCAGTCGGAAATTGGTTCTTTACCATAAACCATTTTCACCATGTGGGAAAGGATAACTGGAGGCGCTTGGTCGGAAAGCGGTGAAATATCAGGGTTTTTCATCAAAGATTCTAGACGAGGCTCGAAGTTGATACCATCGCGTCCTTCATTCTTCAATGTCGTGTCATACACGTTCATCAATTTCTTGCCATCTTCTGTCAAGCTAAGTGTACCCTTATTATAGGTTGTATCTTGGACAAGCCACAAGAAAGATTGACGGTAACGCTCTTCATCGACTGCAGCTGGATCTGTTGGTGCTTTGTAGTCGATTTTACCATTAGCTTCTGTATACGTGTCGCCTTGGATACCGAATGTGAAGAATTTCTCAGCTTCATCGGACATCATCCAGTCGAAGAACTTAATAATTTGCTCAGCATTTTTCACATTTTTGTTGATGAAGTAAGCACGCGGCGCTGGTCCATACAAGTAGTGACCACCTTTACCGTCAGGTCCAGTTGGGGAACTGATAATTTCGATATCGCCCGTTGGCACTGTTGCTTTCAGTTGTGTCTCCCATTGCAGCATTTCATTAGCGTTCATGGACCACATACCTGCTTTACCTGCAAGAATCGTGTTTTTGAACACAGTCGCATTGATAGTTGCGAATTCTTTGTTGATCAAGCCTTCGTCAAACATCGTTTTGTACGTTTGCAGGGCTTTCGTCATATTCTCTGTATCAAAGAATTTCGGCAGGATTTGATCGCCAGACTTCTCGAACATCGACAGGTACGGATACACATCATAAGCACCGAAGAAGGAATCAGCATACTTGAAGTTCTCACGGCCCATGTATGGGTTCTCAACACCCATTTCTTTGAACTTACGCAGAACAGCCATGTACTCATCTACTGTTTTCGGAACGCCTAAACCTGCTTTGTCTAACAAATCTTTACGGATAAAGATCGAACGACGGGATGGGTTGGACAAGTACTCGGGAATCGCATAGATTTTACCGTTGTACGTTACGTTATCCCAAGCGTCTTTCGGAACTTTTTTCAACAAATTCTGACCATACTTCTTCAGCAGTTCATCAAGCGGTTGGAATACGCCGGCTTTTACGGAACCTGCCATTTCCTTCCCGTTCACACCACCGCTGCCTTGTACGACATCAGGGATGTCATTTGTTGCAAACATTTGGATCATTTTTTGTTCATATTCTTTGTGTGGAACAAGCACGATATTCATATCGGAGTTAGTTAGTTCTTCGAGCTTTTTCACCCATTTGTCTTGGTTAATATCAGGCGATTTCTCAACATGTCCGAAAGCAAGTGTACGCAAGGAGATCGAAAACTTCGTTTTCTCTGCTGGCTTTGTACTAGCAGTTGTAGTCGCACCAGCATTAGATCCCGGTTTATCCTCAGTCTTGGAAGAAGAACAAGCAGCCATCACACTGGCCATTAATACGACAGCCATCGTCGTGGGAATCCATTTTTTCATTTCTACCCCTCTTTTCATATCGACTAAGTAACTAACCTTTCATACCCTCATTGTAAAAGCGTTTACAATTAGCGACTATGGACTGTCTTTAGTTCGAATTGTCTTTTTTTTAGAATTGTGTAAAAAGAGTTAATAAGTAGGTTTTTTTGTATAAATCTGTCGACCAACTAGGATTTAACCGATCCCACCATCATACCTTTAACGAAATGACGTTGTAAGAACGGGTAAATAATAATGATCGGAAGCGTTGCGATAATGATCGTCGCCATTTTGATGCCTTCTGGATCCATGTGAGCAAGTCCACTGAACTGGGAGGCGTTCGGATCAATACTGATGTCCTCGGATACAATCAGTTGACGGAGCTTTACTTGAAGCGGCCATAGTGCAGGCTTATTTACGTAGTACAATGCGGCCTGGAACGTATTCCAATGGCTGACAGCGTAGAAAATCCCTAGAGAAGCCATAACCGGTTTGGATAGCGGCAAAACAATATTCCAAATCATTCTGAGCTCGGAACAGCCGTCGATTCGTCCTGAGTCAATCAACTCACTCGGAATTTGCATGAAAAACGAACGCATAATGAAGAAGTTAAAGGCACTGATCGCACCTGGAATCATTAAAGCCCAGAGCGAGTTCGTCAGGTGTAGATTTTTCATCAAAATAAAGTTAGGAATGAGCGGCGCTGTGAAAACCATCGTAATCAGGACCATAATAACAACTACATTACGACCCGCATATTCTGGACGCGACACTGGATATGCCAGTGAGGCAGTCGCAATCAGATTAATGAGTGTTCCCACTACAGTAATATACACAGTTACTCCGAAGGAACGCCAGATTGCCGCATCACTAAATACATATTGATAATTGATCGATGTAAACTGAACGGGCCAGAACAATACCTTCCCATTCACAATAGATTCCGAAGAACTGAACGATTGAGCCAGCACGTTTAAGAACGGCAGGAGCATCGCTAACGATAGGAGTGATAGAAATAATATATTAAAGCCGTTAAACACTTGCCAGCCGGCTGTCGGCTTGCGATTCATATAGCGTTCACCTCCGTCTTAGTACAAGCTTTCACCCGTTGTTTTTTTGCTTAAAATATTACCTGTTACAATAAAAATCACGCCTACAACGGCTTTGAAGAGTCCAATTGCTGTCGTATAACTAAATTGTTGACCTTGTAAACCTTGCGCATAAATATACGTATCTAGAATTTCGCCACTTTCTTTGTTAAGCGGATTCAAGAATACATAAACACGCTCGAAGCCAAAGTCAAGGAATTTACCAATGTGTAAGAGGAACAAAATCATAATTGTCGGCAACAAGGAAGGTAGTGTAATTGATATGGTTTGTCTCCACCGATTGGCGCCATCTACCTCAGACGCTTCATATAGATCAGGATTAATCCCCGCTAGTGCCGCTAGATAAATGATAGTCCCATACCCGGAATCCCGCCAGATACCTGAGGAAATCAATACGGTACGAATCCACGATTCTTCACCCATGAAATAAATAGGCTCAAAGCCTAACCAAGTAATGAAGTGGTTGACTGCCCCTGTAGACGGGGATAGAATACCGATCGCAATCCCGCTCACGATAACCCAGGACAGGAAGTGAGGCATGTACACAACCGTTTGAAGAATACGTTTGTACACCACGATGCGCAGTTCATTCAAGAGCAATGCGAGAATAATCGGCGCTGGAAAGCCTAGCAGCAAATCATAAACACCGATGAGTACCGTGTTTTTCAAAATATTAAGGAAATCATAGTGTGCAAACATCCGGGTAAAATGCTCAAGGCCTACCCATTTGCTTCCTGTGAAGCCGTCGAAAATGTTGTAGTCCTGAAAAGCAATAACGGATCCTAGCAACGGTACATACTTGAAAACAATAAAATAAATAATGCCCGGCAGCGATATTAGATATAGCGCCCTATACTTCCAAAACGTTCGCAGCAAGGACTTGCCTTTGCTCATCTGCTTACGTCCACTCATTTGCTTTACCGCTTGTGCGTTGACCGCCATCCTCTGGCCCCCCTCACTAATCTTCGTCGATGTTATAAGTCTATCGTACCCTGATACAGCGCTTTCAACTATGGAATGGCTTTTCACTCACTTGTGTTTTTTTTAGGTTTTTGGGGAATAACGCAAAGAGGACGATCATGCTTAATAACGTGCATCATACGTCCCCCTCACTTACATCTATTTAAGAATGATCAGCCTTCACCCAAGGCGAATAGAGCGTTCTTGACGTTCTGCGAAGCTTTGAAATGACCTGTATATCCAGTTCGGCCTCTGGTAATATCTCATTCTCCCATCGATCTTTAATTTGCTTCCATAGTTTAGGATCTCGATCTTCAAGGCTGTTGCCGAAAGCGAATATGTCCGAATGGTAGTCAACAGCTACTTTCCGAAAAGCCATTTTCACTTCGTTTTGTATCGTTTTGGAAAATTGATCTTGGACATAGGCGATCGTTTGGGGATCTGTTTTGAACTTGGTGCTCGCTTTATCTCCGATATTGAACTCCACAGCAATAGAAAGTTTAATCTTGGCTTTACCGTCCTGATAGTCCACTCTTCGTTTACTAACCTTTTCACCTGATAATTCCAATGATAAGTTACAATCGGTTTCCTCCGGGCAGGGCACGACGACAAGTGCCGATTTTATTTTCCCCATGACCCACAAAAAGCCCCTTGTCTCCGTCCCATTTAGTGTCCCTACCATTTTTCCGTCTGAAAAAACGCCTGTTCCAGAGGCATAAAATAACATAGATTGACGGGTGTCTCCCTCTTCATAAGGCTTCACGCCAACAATCGTTTTAACGTACTCGTTTTGATTAATTAAACGTAGAATTGGACTAAATGGCTGAGCGCCTGTTGGTTGTGCAAGTTTTCGCGCAAACTCAGATAGATACACCTGAGATGCCTTCCCTTCCAAATCCGAGTTTTTGATGATTTCTTTCAAATAATTCGATGATAAAGCGGTAATGTCTGGACTTGACTCCAGCATATCCAGTGCTCGTCCTTTTACCGTGGCAATATAAGCCGTACCCCGAAGCTCCGGATCCGACGAGAAGAAGTCAAAGTAATAACGCGCATCTGTTTTTGCAGCGGATTCCCCAATGAGCAGTATTTGCAAATGGGACCAGTACAGCTTTTTGCCGGTTATTTTTATATAAGATCGTACAGCCTCGAATGTGCTATTTCCTACGACACTCAAGGTCTTCTTTTGCTCCCCTTTCAAACCGCTCATAGGCTTTAGCGCCTCCAATACAGGTGTAAGCACGGTAAGAACGATTTGCCCTTTATCGTTGAGATCAATGCCTGCGGCAAGGACGTATTCGACTTTATCCGGTTCTTGGCGATTCCAACAGCCAGTGGTTACGCTCAGCAGGAGACCCAGCGATAGCACCATTCTAAGTATTCTGTTCATTCGCGGTTCTCCTTGCTTTCAACTTACCCGCTATCCAAACAATCACGAGAAGGATGAGGGCATACCAACAAAAGGTAACTCCTTTCGCGATTTCAAAACTAACAATTGAAACGTAAATATTGTCGGGTAGTAGAGAGATATAAAACATAATGACAGAAATGGGCAGCATCAATTCCTTATAATCTTTCGTTCCGAACAAGTCTCGTGTACCGATACAGCAGGCATAGAACGATAATGCCCCCTTTGACACATTGATGAATACCCATAGCGCCAAGAAGATACTCTCCAAATGCTCAATAAAATCAAAGATCGCAATATCTTTGATTAACTCGACGACCGGGAACATAAGCCTCTGCGTATACGCACTGCCAAAGGTTCCTATGGTCACTATAAAGATAATTTCGAATATAAACATAACAATGATCACGGACCAGATCAGCTTCTTGAACATATGGTTTTTATTCTTGATTTGCGGATAAATAAATAGCAGCACACTAATTTCAGAGAAAACACTGCAAATGGCTAAAGAACCCTTAAACACATCCATGAAGGAGGCATTCAAAAGTGGCAGTATGCGTTCCATACTCACTTTTTGAAAAGATAACCCAAACATAATAATGATTAATACAACTACACCTGGCATAACCACTTCTCCCCAGCGTGCAATGGAAGCCATTCCTCCTTTCGCCAAATAATAGCGCAGGACAATCAACATGATAGCAATAATCTCCAATGGCGTTTCCGGAAGAATTAGCGTAACGAATAGTTCGCCAACGAGTCTGATCGAGATGCCAGAAAGAAATACCAGTGGCACCAAAATGAAAAGTGCAAACACGCGGCCGAAGAAGGGTCCGAATAAGCTAAGGCAATAAGCGATAATGCTCATCTCTTGCATAGACGAACCAATTTGTGCGATTAGCCAAAGAAGGGGAATAACCAACAGGCTGCCGATCAGAATCGACACCCATCCACTGTGCCCCGAAGCCTGCGTTATTGTACGTGGAAGTGTAAAAAAAATCGTACCAAACACAGTAAAACAGAGAAGAATCATAATTTGTTTGGTTGTTAGTTGGGCAGATGACAAGGATGTTCCTCTTCTCACTTAAGGTTTTTGCTTCTTAGGACCAAGAAAGGATTGACGATATTTGAGCATTGGCGCCGGTTTCTTGAAGACAATGGAATCATCGACAGCTTTTAACGATTGCGGGGTCAATGCAGCCAGATAACTGACACCAAAAGAGCGCAGATGAATCATGTGAATGAGTATGGCGCTGGTGCCGAATACGATACCGAAAATACCAAAAACAGCAGCTAGTACCATGAGAGGAAAGCGCAGTAATCGGATGGCCAAAGACGCATTGTAATTGGGTATGGCAAAGGCGCCAATCGCTGTAAAGGAGACGATGATGGTCAGTACAGGGCCGACGATATTCGCTTGAACCGCAGCCTGTCCAATCACCAGGGCGCCGACGATACCAATCGTTTGCCCCATCGTGCCAGGCAGTCTCAGACTCGCCTCCCGCAGCAGTTCCAGGCTGATTTCCATTATCAGCGCTTCCACAAAGGCAGGGAATGGAATGCCGCTGCGATTGCTCGCAATGGCAAGCATCAATTCCGTCGGAATCATTTCTTGATGATAGGTCGTAATCGCGATATAGATGGAGGGTAGCGTGAGCGCCATCATCATCGCCAAGAATCGCACCCAGCGCAGCATCGTAGCCGCGATATAACTCGTGTAGTAGTCCTCTGTCGATAGCAGAAATTCAGTGAAAGTGATTGGCATCGTTAATGCAAAGGGTGTGCCGTCTACTAGAACGACAATTTTACCTTCTAAGATAGCCGCAGCTGCTTTATCCACTCGCTCTGTCGAGCTAATTTGCGGGAATGGCGAGAGTGGCGAATCCTCCAAATAATCTTCAAGCTGACCGCTATCCAGAATTCCCTCGGTCTCGATCGCCATCAGCCTTCTCTTCACCTCGCCAACAATGCTTGGATTGGCTACGTCCTGCAGATACGCGATAGCCCCATCCGTCAACGTGCGCGTGCCAATCTGAATCGGAAATAGAACCAATTTGGGATCTTTAATTTTCCTTCTTACTAAGGCTGTGTTGGTGCGAAGCACCTCATTAAACGCATCCTGTGGCCCCCGAATAATCGGTTCGCTGGTCGGATTGCTTACAAAGCGATGCTCCCATCCTTCCGAGGTGATGAGCAGGATTTCCGCAATCCCATCCAGTAAAACAAGCGTATTTGAGTAAAGCAGTCCCTTGATGCTCTCAGCGAGCGTTTTTACACGCTTGATACCGCTAGCCGTAATCACAAATTTCTCGATATACGTTAAGGTAACCTCATCTTGATGACCCATTTGCATCAGGGGGAGAATAACACATTGATGTACGATATCCTTTTCAGCGAGTCCATCAATATAGAGAACGGCTGCACGAATCTCCGAACCATTCCCCAGCTGGAGGGGAAGTTCACGAACAATAAGATCGGATGGATTCTGAGTGGCCGAGAGGATTAACTGCAAGTCTTTTTCGAGATTCCCGCTTAATTGTTGATCTGCGGGACCAAGTGCATCAGCAGCTTCAGACAGCGGTCCGTGCGATGCGCTAGAGGCTGATTTTTTGAGGAGTTTTCCTAAGAACGACAAACTATCCGCCTACCTTTTCAACAAGACTATTCATTACGTTTTGCATCATGTCCGTTAGCACATAAGAGGTTCCCGTTGCATGAAATACAGCAAGAATGAGAGCGATTAGCAGTAAAGTGACATAGGCAGGAACAATTCTGTGATCTTGCTGGCGAACACTTTTCTTTGGATGACCGATTACAAACAGAATAAGAGCAACAATCAGTGGAATCACAGGCATCCCCCATGTGTTTTACTCGTAGGTTCTGCGTTTACTTCTAGTTTTATCCAACCAACACCTCATGTTTAGCTCTTTACACGCAAAAAAAGCGCCCTCCCACAATAGATGGAAAGGCACTTTTTGATTTAGACTACGATTCGTACACCGTGCGACTATCCGTCGATACTTTGTGCGCGCTGGCGCCGCGCTTAGCCCGTAGTGCTTCTGGCATAGCCAGCAGCGCAGGCAGCAGCATCGGCAGCAAGACGAAGCAGAGCACGATGAGACCGACGATCACGGCCACCGCTAGCTCGATCAACAGAACGAGGCCGGATGGTACGAGCGTGGCAAAGGTTCCGCCAAGAATGACCATCGCCGAGATCACCACGCCGCCAATGTGTTTAGCGGCTTGCACAATCGCCTTGGAAGGCGATAGATCGCCAAGCTCTTTGTAACGCATCATCAGGAAGATGCTGTAGTCGACGCCGACAGCAATAATAATGATGAAGGAGAAGAAGGGTACGAAGGAGGAAACCCCATCGGCACCAATGATTTTATCTGTCACGACATTCGTCGCCGTCATCGCCACGTAGTAGGAAATCACGAGGCTCAAGATGATGTAGACGGCTGGCCAGAAAGCACGAATGACGAACAGTAAGACGATGAACACACCGATGATGACGATTATCGCAGTGCTATTGAACGACTTCAGCTGCGCCTTGTTCGTGTCATACGTCGTCGAGCTCGGTCCTGCCGCGCCGACCTTCGCTTTCTCCAGCACTGTGCCTTTCACGCTGGCTGCCAGCTCAGCGTTAATCCCTTCAATCGTATCCATCGCCGCCGAGGAATACGGATCGTCCTTCAAGATGACGATCATCTTCGTCATCGTCCGATCCTTGGACATGAAGCTGTCCAAGGACTTCCCGAAATCCGCGCTCGATAGCGCTTCTTTCGGGATGAAGAACGTTTTCGAGCCGTTCAGCTGCGTCAGGAACTGGCTCGTCATGCCTAGCCCCTCGGACACGTCACCGAGTCCGTTGCCGCTCTGACCAAGGCCGTCCTTCAGCTGGCCCATGCCGCCGCTAAGACCCGACAAGCCTTCGCTCAGCTTCTGCTGACCGTCTTTGACGCTGCCTAGCGCAGCGTTCAGCTTCGCCATGTTCGCAGCGATCTCGCGGCTGCCCGCGCTGCCTTGCTTCAGCCCTTTCGCGAGCTCAGCCGCGCCGCTCTCCAGCTGCGTAAGTCCCGCCGCTAGCTGTGCTTGCGCGCCATTCACTTGCGCCAGGCCTTGCGTCGCCTCGGCGAAAGCACTGTTCAGCTTGGCTGCGTTCTTGCCAAGCTCACTTAGCCCGCCGCTCAACTGCGTCAGACCGGAGGCAAGACCTTCGCCTGTTTGCTTCAGCTTGATGTAATCCTCATCCGTCATAAGCTGGCTGTACTTGCTGCCAAGTCCACCAATCAGGCCGTTCATGCCAACGAGTCCTTGCTGAATCCCCGTAAGTTGCCCCTCGATTTGACCGTAGCCTTCCGTCATAGCGTTATAGCCTTGACCAAGCTGCGTCAGCCCTTCAGTAATCTTAACGCTATTGACACTGACTTGGTCCATGCCATCTTTCAATGCAGCAATTCCCGTACTCAGTTCTCCTGCACCACCGGCACCTTGCGCGATACCGCTAGCCACTTGATCCAGTGCAGTCGTCAGCTTGCTATAGCCATCCTGCACCTGACTTGTGCCATCTACAAGTTGGCCAACGCTTGATGTATCGGGCACTTCCAGCTTGCTTTGCATCAACGTAAGTCCATCACGAATTTGATTTACACCTTTTTGCGAAGCTGTAATGCCATCGGCAACCGTCTTCGTTTGCGTAGAAATATAGAAGTCATCAATCGGCTTCGATTGCGGCTGTGTCACGCTGGATACCATATCGACACCTGGAATGGTTTTCAGCTTCTCCGTCACCTTATCAATTGCCGCTAAACCATCATTCGTGTTAAGTGGTTTGTCATTCTCAATAACGACCATCGTTGGGAGTGCCTGACCTCGGCTGAAATGATCCGCAACGAGGCTGAAACCTTTGGTGGATTGGTGATCATTCCCAAGCTCCTTCAACTGGTCAAAAGACAGTTTCTGATGATTCGCAAGCGCAAGCGGAATTGTAATAATCAGAATAATGACCGTCGTAATAATCGGTCTTTTCACTGCGATTTTCGTCAAGCCTGCCCAGAATTTACTCTCCTTATGCCCTCCCATGCCTTTGGAAGGCCAAAAGAGCTTATTCCCCAGCATTTTCATGAAAAACGGCGTCACCGTTACGATTTGGAGCAGGAGAATCGCTGTACCAATCGCAACCACGTTACCTGATTGATAAATACCGAAATCCGATAACGTTAATGCAGCAAACGCAATAAACACGGTCAAAATGCTATAAAAAATCGTTTTACCCGCCGTGCGGTAGGTCACAATGATCGCTTCATCCACGGATAAGCCATGGGATAATTCCTCTTTGAATCGATTAAATAAGAGAATGTTATAATCGGTCCCAATCCCGAAAAGAATCAAGATTAACAGCATTTGCGTAACACTCGTCACCGGGAAGTTGAACTTATCAATGAGCTGCGCGGCAATCCCCATCGACACCAGGTACGAAATACCGACAGCCAGCAAGGAAACCACCGGGATAATGACGGAGCGGAACATAATCACCAGGACAGCTAGGATGAAAATGACCGTTAGCGCGGCACTTTTTTCAACACCGGACTCGGAAGCTTTAATATAATCATCCTGAATGAAATCCTCCCCAGAGAGGTAATACTCCACCTTCATGTCCTTCAGAACATCTTCAAACTCCAACTTAATGTCCTCGACGTGACGCCCTCTTTTATCCAAAGAAAAGCTCGCCATCAAGGTCGTGCCATCCTCAGAAATCAGTGATGATTTCGCCTCAGGCATGGTAAAGGGATCAATCAACTGATTGAAGCCGAGCTGGTCTTGATGACTTTTCAAATTCGTAATACCGGCCTCAATCGCCTTCATATCGGCATCTGACAGCTTATTCGGGTTATGGAAGACCACGATATCACTCGTGCCCTCAACTCCATTGATTTTGTTCAAAATCGTTGAGGCAACCTTGGATGGCGCGTCACTACGCAACGGATCCTGCCCTCTAAGTCCAAGGATCGCATTCACATTGGGTTGAAAAACCGTCAGCAACACCGTCGCCACCAACCACGCGGCTAGAATCGCCCAACGCCATTTAATAATGGTTTTCATCTCTCTCTTCTCCTCCACTCACTAGTAAACAAGCGTTCATTATTGAGCCAAAAAATTTTATGCTTGTGCTAGCTTTATTTTTTCTGAAATACCTGTGCAATATAGGTACAACAGTTCATCAACGAGCATTTTGATCGTATCGCCATCCTCATGGTCGCGCAGAATAAGACAAATACTCTCCATCATTGTCATCGCAATCATGCGCGCAGCGAGCTGATCCTTCTGGGATAGCGTGCCCGATGGCGCCAATTCGGCTGTAAATACTTCCGAAATAATCTGATGCACCAGTGTAATCATGTCTTGTTTCGCCGAAGCAAATCGAGAGCCTTCACTCAGATTCAGCAGAATCGTAAGCTCGGTGCTGGACTCCTTGAAAAGCAGCATCAGAGAGGCATCAATTCGGCGTAGGATTAGCAAATGATCCGACAATGCCGTACAAAGGGTATCATCTACCTCTTGCTTGCATACCCGCAGCACCTCGGCTAATTGCTCCTGAATAGGTTGAATGAGCTCATCAAACAAATCATCCTTGCTCTTGAAGTAGCGATAGATGTTGCCAGGTGTTATACCAGCAGCTTCTGCAATTTGCCGAATGGAGGCTTTCAAATATCCATGCTTCTTGAACTCGGCCAAAGCCGCTTGGCGGATACTTTTTTTGACTTCATCTTTTAAAATTTGCATTAATAAACACCCGTTCACTATTTGACGTCATAGTAGGATTATACAGCGCCTATTTGGGCATTTCAACGCTATTTTGATAAAAAAAAGGGCCCAACCCGCAGATGATCACAGGTCAGACACAAGTTTGTTATTTCATTGTTTTTCATTGTTATTCCACATCTACAGCTTTTATAATTCGCGGTTTCACTTTCACTCGGAACTGTTTCAGATCCTTGAACTGAATGAACTTCTTGGATTCCTCATTCCAAATACGGAATTTCAAAGATTCCAGACTCGTCTTCAGTGTGATCGTCTGCACATTGCGAAGTGCCGCGTTCTTGTTGTGCACCTTTTGCAGATTATAATTAGGCACGCGCGGGCTTAAATGATGAATATGGTGATAGCCAATATTGCCTGTGATCCAATGTAGAACACGAGGCAAATTGTAGAACGAACTACCATGCATCGCGGCTTTCACATAATCCCATTCTGCATCATTCTCGTAGTAGGTTTCTTCATAGTTATGCTGAACGTAGAACAACCAAATGCCCGCCATACCTGAGAAAAAGAACATCGGTCCTTGAATTAGCAGGAAAGACTGCCAACCCATGCCCCAGCAAAGCAGTGCAATACTGCCAACAATACCGATATTGGTGATATAGGTATTGATTCTTTCTTTCATGCCTGCCTTCCGGCGGTTAAACCGGTAATCAATCAAGAAGATGAAGATCGGTCCGACAATAAACATCACAAACGGACTGCGATACAGGCGATATGTCATTCGTTTTAGCCATGTTGCTTCCATATATTCATCCACGGTTAGCGTCCAGATGTCACCTACGCCTCTTTTATCCAAGTTACCACTGGATGCATGGTGAACAGAGTGTGTATGACGCCACTGATGGTACGGTACGAAGGTTAAAATTCCTGTTAGTGTGCCAACAATTTCATTGGCGAGTTTGTTTTTGAAAAAGGATTTGTGACAGCAATCATGAAAAATGATAAATATGCGGATCAAAAACCCTGCAGCTATTAGATCAATCGCGAAAGTTAGCCAAATTGAAACGGAAAGACTTAGAAAAGCAAAATACCAAAGCACGAAAAAGGGTCCCACTGTATTGATGATTTGCCACACACTATGCTTCATATGTGGTCTTTCGAAAGGCGCGATATCTTTCCGCCACCCACCCTTATCCTCATGCTTCATCCTGTTAGAACTCCCTCTCTCCGCGTCGTGTCGGATCTCGTAAGTTTATATTCCTTGAAGTAGTACGTTACGAATCGAAATAAGTTCCCGTTATAGGATAAGAAATATTACATAGCTAACTCATCATACGTGGGTAAACCCTTTTTGTAAAATGTAATATAAGTAAGTCGCCATAAAAAGAGGCGATTCGCCTCTCGTTCTGCGTTAGAACGAAGCGATTCGCCTCTCTATTAAACCGGTCGATCTATCTCAAAAAGCTCGCCAAGCTTCGCATAAGAGTTGCCCGCTAACCGACTTACAGGCTTCAGTTTCACCGGGTCAATACGCCCGTTGTCAACTAAGCTCTCATCGATGTGAAAATATACGACGCGTCCGATTAACAAATCCGCCGCAGGTGCGTCCGGTGTTCCGCCGAGCGGAATCACCTGCTCGAGGACGCATTCCATGCGGATGCTGGCTTCGGCGATGCCCGGAACGCCGATTTGGCTGCTCGCGACGGGCGTTAGCCCCGTCAGCGTCACTTCGCTCTCCTCAGGCGGCAACGCAGCCGCGCTCTGGTTGATCTGGTCGATATAGGATTCGTCTGAGATATGTACAACGAAGGCTCCTGTATCGACCGCGTTGCGGGAGGTGTCCTTGCGGACACCCTGCTTCCGCTGCACGGAAACGGCAACCATCGGCGGGTCCGCCGTCACGATGGTGAAATAGCTGAAAGGCGCGGCGTTCAGCACACCTTCCGTGGATAAGGTCGAGACGAAAGCGATCGGCCTCGGGATAATGCTGCCGATGAGCAGCTTATAGTTCTCTCGCTCGCTTTGTGCGGATGGATCAATGCCCAGCATTGTCATGGTGACAATCTCCCCTCTTCATCTATTAGAGTGAGATCCCTTTGAGCCACTCTGCGGCGGCAAAAACCTCTGAGCGCGTCAATTGATGGCCTGAATTCTCCCAGTGTACATGAACATCCGATCCAGCATCACTCAGCAGACGTTCTAACTCTTCCGACTCCTCAGGGGAGCAGATCGGGTCGTTCTTGCCAGCCCCGATGAATACAGGGGTGTCTGAGAGATCAGGCAGCGGGATGCCGCGCCGCGGTACCATCGGATGATGCAGAATGGCTGCACGAAACGCATTCGGATAGTGGAACACAAGGCTGCCCGCGATGTTCGCGCCGTTGGAATAGCCGATCGCGACTACGTTGCTGCGATCGAAGCCATGCTCGACGGCTGCTTCGTCGAGGAAATCGTACACTTCTTTCGTACGGAAGATGAGATCCTCCTCGTCGAAGATACCCTCAGCCAGCCGACGGAAGAACCGCGGCATGCCGTTCTCTAGGACGTTCCCCCGTACACTAAGTACGGAGGAGGTTGGTGAAATCGCCTGCGCCAAAGGCAGCAGATCGTTCTCTGTCCCGCCCGTTCCGTGAAACAGAACGAGCACGGGAGCATTCAGATCAGATCCTTGCTGATAGATATGTCTCATTGTTCATCACCTTCCAATACCCGCACTTCGATTGGCGGCAGATTTTGCACGATTTGATCGCGGCTTGCTTCAAACCATTCTGGCAGCATTAATTTCTCGCCAAGTGCTTCTGGCGCCTCATCTCTTGCAAACCCTGGAGGATCGGTAGCAATTTCAAACAGGATGCCACCTTCTTCACGGAAATAAATCGCGTTGAAGTATTGACGATCCACGATTGGTGTAGGGTGGTAGCCATTGTTCGCTACATGACTTCTCCATAGCGCATGCTCGGCATCATCTTTCGCACGCCAAGCGATATGATGAACCGTACCCGCACCGCCAGCGCCGTAATCCATCGGCGTTACGTTGATATCGACGATGTTACCCAAGTCACCGAAGGAGGTGAAGCGTGCATAGGCGCCTTCTTGCCCTACTTTTTTCAGACCCATGACATTCACGAGAAGCTCCGAAGTTTTGTCAGGTGCCGTGCTGTATAGAACAGCGCCGCCGAAGCCTTTGATCGCTTTGTCCACAGGTACGCCGCCAAACGCCCACTGACTTGGCGCGCCTTGCTCGCGCTCGACAATCTCTAGTCTTAGACCATCTGGGTCTTTGAACTGTACATATGTTTCGCCAAATCGCGAATTTTTCTCATACGCAACACCGAATTGGGTTAGGCGCGCTTCCCAGAAAGATAGGCTGCCTGTTGGAACGGCGTAAGTTGTGATGCCGACTTGACCACCGCCGACCCGACCTTTGCGAGATCCCGCGTAAGGGAAGAAGGTAATGATCGTACCTGGGCTTCCTCCTTCATTTCCGAAATAGAGATGGTAAACTTCTGGTGCGTCGAAATTGATTGTTTTTTTGATCAAGCGAAGTCCCAGAATACCTGCATAGAAATCAACGGTTGCCTGTGCATGTTGCACGAAAGCGGTGATATGGTGGATACCTGCGGTTTGTTGTTGTGTTGTTGTTGTCATAATAGCCAACTCCTTCATATTTAAGAATCTTTATTTTAAGATAGTTTGCGTGCGATGTTGCCATTAAATTCGTGGAAAACTGTTCATGTTGAGCTGGATGCCAACTCAATCACTACTTGAATCCTTCCTGCGCATACCTGCCGAGCTTCTTCAACAGCTTACTTGCGAGCTGCTTCTCTTCGTCCGTTAATCCTGCTACGGCGCTTTCGATCACTTCGGCGTGTTTCGGAAAGACTTCCTCAATAAATTGTTTCCCTTTTTCCGTGATTTCAGCAAAAATTAATCTGCGATCTTCCGTCGAGGTATTGCGTATAACGTATTCCTTTTTGACTAGCTTATCGACCACATAAGTGATGTTGCCGCTGCTCATTAACACCTTACTGCCAATTTGTTGAATCGCCTGCGATCCCTTGTGGTAAAGCAGTTCCAGTACACCAAACTCTG
The DNA here is from genome assembly GCF_964253335.1 of Paenibacillus sp. LjRoot56. Lineage (NCBI taxonomy): Bacteria > Bacillati > Bacillota > Bacilli > Caryophanales > Paenibacillaceae > Paenibacillus > Paenibacillus sp. LjRoot56. The sequence goes on along the minus strand of NZ_CAXURV020000001.1, from coordinate 440,316 downwards.
TGCGGTTCAGTCCATGCTTGCGAATATCTCGATCCCCGTGGGCGTTCACCCACTCACTCGCTCTAGAAAGGGCGATGTAAAGATCTAAAGAATAGTTTCTTGCTTCGCTCATGTTGCTTCACCTCATTTCATTTGTTTGCTTCGTTTATCTTAATTTAAAGATACTTTATTTAAAGATAAATGTCAACAGGCAAATTTGAAATTATTACTTATGGCAAAAAAAATGCAAAGAATGTCACACCTTGTCGCCTGTCCTCGTGGTATGATTAAACCTTTAAGATAGAAAGGTGGGTTCTATGCAGTCATGAACACTTCACATGCCTTACAAGGGACAGCGACCGAGAAAGAACGGTTCCCTATTTCCCTTTTCTCCCTAACGGTTGGCGCCTTCGCGATCGGTATGACCGAATTCGTAATTATGGGGATTCTGCCCAATGTGGCGGATGACTTGAATGTTAGCATTTCGCAAGCGGGTCAATTGATCACGGGCTATGCACTTGGTGTGGCATTCGGTGCTCCGATTCTCGCTATGTTGACTCATAAGTTGCCGCAAAAACGCCTTCTTCTCGTGCTGATGCTCATCTTCATCTTAGGTAATGGCCTAGCTGCACTGGCCCCGTCCTACGGGGTCGTGATGGTAGCGCGACTGATCACTGCTTTGGCTCACGGTACCTTCTTCGGTGTCGGCTCTGTGATCGCGGCGAATTTGGTTCGGCCTGAAAAAAGGGCCAGTGCTATTTCGGTGATGATGGCGGGTTTAACCATCGCGAATATTCTCGGCGTACCTCTTGGCACCTACATCGGTCAGCATCTCGGCTGGCGGGCATCCTTCGGCTCCGTTGTCATTATGGGGATCATCTCGTTCATCGGTATCCTCATCTTCATTCCAAAGATTACTCAGAAAACGAATAGCAGCCTTGTTAAGCAGGTCCGTGCTCTATTGCAGCCGCGTTTGTTACTCGTATTTCTGATCGGAGCTTTAGGTTGTAGCAGCTTGTTCGCAGTCTTCACCTACATCGCGCCAATCCTTATCAGCATCACAGGGTTCAAAGAGAGCAGCGTGACCTGGATTCTCATCTTGTTCGGCTTTGGTGTAACACTAGGCAACATCGTCGGTGGCAAAATGGCTGACTGGAAGCTCATGCCTTCCTTGATCGGCAACTTTGCCGCGTTGTCGCTCATCCTAGCTGTATTCGCGTATACGGATCAATTCCCGGTTGCTGCGATTATCACCATATTTATATGGGGGATTGCCGCTTTCGGGATTTTACCTGGGCTGCAGATTCGCATTATGAATCTGGCTAAAGAAGCGCCCGAGCTGGCGGCCACCTCAACGCATTCTGCGTTGAATCTCGGGAACGCTGGCGGCGCCTTTCTAGGCGGTTGGGCGATTACCCACACCGGCCTGTCGTCGTTGCCTTGGATCGGCGCGGGTTTGACCGGGGCGGGCTTTGTTTTGATGCTATGGAGCTATCTGCGAGAGCGTAAGGTGAAGTAAGAATAACGAAACAGCGGCAAGCTAGGACTTAGTTATACAGTCTTAGCTTGCCGCTGTTTTTTTGTTTTAAACAACTAGATCTTGTTATCCCATTCGACGGGTTCTTCCAGAATGATTCCATCTGACTCCACCCATTGGGTGAGGCTGTTCTCCTTGGCCTGAATCACAATAAAATGCAGGCCTTCTGTCGTCGACGTATTCCGCAACACTCTCACACCGTCAGGTGCAATGCGAATGGACGTGCCTTCGCGTACATTTATTTCATTTCCGTCTACTTGAATTAGGCCTTGCCCTTGAAGAAAGATGTAGAGCTCTTCATTTTGTTTGTGCTTGTGATAAAAGGGGATTTCCCCCTTTGGGGGTAAATGATTGAGTGAAACTTCCATACTCGTCAATTGTAGAGAGTCTTTTAGAAAGATTTTACCCTTCAACATGCCTTCCGTCACACTTGCAAAATCCGAGAATGCTCCTGCGTTGCTAACCGAGTAATTCAGTTGATTCGCACTCATCATCTTGCCCTCCTTTAGAACGCTGGCAGCGTTTTGCCTGTTTCGAGCAGACTCTTCAAATTGCTGAGAATAACAGGCCAGCCATTGTTAAATCCTTCAATTTTGCCTTCATCCTTACGAATATCTTGTTCTAACAGCTCTTCATGGCGAAGTGTTAGCTTGATCGTGCCGTTCAATGGTGTTAATTCATACGTCACGTTGGACATCCGATCGCCTTCCGCGTCCTTGACACTCCAAGTAATCGCGAGCAAGCGATACGGCTCATAGACAAGTACTTCACCGTAGTGTTCCGTCTTGTCTTTATTCATTAAGTGAAAGCTCGAACCAACTTGCCAATCCGAAATGATTTCACGGCCAAAAAAATACTGTTTCGTAAACTCACTACTCGTTAAAGCTGCCCACAGCTTCTCAGGTGTCGTTGCGATGTATGTCACATAAACGAAAGACTTCTTATTCATGATTCGAATCCTCCTCTAGAGCTTGTTTCAAATTGGTTAACGCCTCAATCCGGCGTTGATCAAACTTACCGATCCAGCGATGATAGATCTCCCCGATCGGTACCGGGTTCAGATAGTGAAGTTTCTCGCGGCCATGCCACATGACTGTAACCAAATTTGCCTCCTCCAGCAGCAAAAGATGCTTAGTAACAGCTTGGCGACTCATCGTCATTTGCTGACAGAGCTCTGTTAAGGACAGTCCGTTACTCACGAACAAGATGTCTAGTAATTCTCTGCGTGTTCCGTCTGCAAGTGCTTTAAAAAGTTTGTCCATGCGCCTATTATATGCAACATTTTAGTTGCATGTCAATCAAAATTTGTAAAATATTTCTTCTTTTTCCGCGCAATCGGCGGTTAGGAGTGAGCTTGAATAGCGGTTTTATAGCAAGTTGAGTGCGTTCCGTAAAGAGAAGGGATTAGCTTGTGAAAGTATTAAGAGAGGCAAGTTGGGGGTGGTAGTAATGTAGGGTGGGTATATGGTACTGGCGGTCGTGGTGTTGGTAGTTGGCTTGTTTCCGATAGTTGTCCTGTTGGTGGGTTAGTGTTCTGTTGGGTGCTTGTGATGCAGTCGTAGAGTTTGGTTGGATGCCTGTTTCCGATAGTTGTCTTATTGGTATGTCGGCGTTGTATTGGTGGGTTATAGTTCCGTTGAGGGACACGTGTTTCAAACAAATTAGCATTAAAACTGTTTCACTGCAACAGCATCATCTTCATCTTCATCTTCATCTTCATCTTCATCTTCATCTTCATCTTCATCTTCATCTTCATCTTCCAATTCTACTTCTACTTCTACTTCTACTTCTACTTCTACTTCTACTTCTAACTCTACTTCTACTTCACCAACATCAACACCAACATCAACACCATCATCTCCACCACAACTCCCCCCTCCCACACGTTAACTGTAAAAAGTACATCTAATTTCGTCACTTTTCTCACTTGAGAGAACTTAACTGTATTTCCTGTAGTTAATTTGGCTGTATTCGGACGTTAAGCCTGAAATCGGGGAATTTACTGGAGGTTCTCCATCTAATTGTCCAAAATGAGCAAAAGCCGCGAAAATAGATGGAGGTTTTCCAGTTAATCCGGGAGCTCGTCGCCCAAACAGGCTAGTCGCAGCCACCGTCGTCGCCTGCACCAGCCGCGCTGTGCACCGCGGCACGCCCACACGCAAAAGGCGCTTCCTCATCAACCGAGGAAGCGCCTCTCTCTATCCTACAACTGCCGAAGAACCCTTCTGCAGTTGGTACATTTTCGCGTAGCGCCCGCCTAGCGCCATGAGCGTATCGTGATTGCCCCGCTCGGCGATCTCGCCGCGGTGCAGTACAAGAATTTGATCCGCATCGCGGATCGTGGACAACCGATGCGCGATGACGAGTGTCGTCCGCCCTTCACTCACAACCTTCAGCGCACGCTGGATGAGCCCTTCCGTCTCACTGTCGATGGAGGCTGTCGCCTCATCGAGGATCAGGATCGACGGATCGAACGCCAGCGCGCGTGCGAAGGAGATCAACTGCCGCTGGCCAGAGGACAGCGTGCTGCCCCGCTCGACGACTTGCTCGTCGTAGCCGTTCGGCAGCTGCTCGATAAAGCCAGCAGCGCCTACATCCCGCAGCGCAGCCTTCACTCTGTCCAGCGAGATGTCCTGGTTGTACAGGCTGACGTTGAACTTGATGTCCCCTGCGAACAGGAACGGATCCTGCAACACGATCCCCATATGCTTACGCAGGGCTTGCTTGGACATGCCTCTGATGTCGCGGCCATCAATCGTGATCGAGCCCTCACCGGGCTCGTAGAAACCAAGTAGTAAGTTCAAGATGGAGCTTTTGCCTGAGCCGGTGTGCCCGACTAGGGCGATGGTCTCCCCTTTTCGCGCCTCGAACGAAATGTTCTTCAGAACGTTTTCCCCTTCTTTATAAGCAAAGGTGACATTATCGAACTTCACAATGCCCTCAGGTCGCTCAACGTGGCCAACCTTTTCAACCTCTTGACCTTCCATGTCAAGAATCGTGAACACCTTTTCCGCCGATACAAAAGCCCGCTGCGCATTCGTCAATTGATCGAAAATCCCGATGATCGGCTGAAAAACCCGACCCAAATAATCAATAAACGCATAAAACACTCCGAACGAAATAGCGGTCTCCAGCGATTTTCCACCAAAATACCAAATGACCATCGCCGTCACTAAGCTGCCGATCGTCCCAACCACATTACGTGTGGAAAGGCCGTAAATTTGAAATTGCTTCCGCTGGTTCACATAGCGATCCATGTTCAGCACTTCGAACTCATCCAGTGTGACTTTCTCGCGGCGAAAAGCTTGAATAATCGGCATCACAACGATCGATTCATTGATCATCGCGTTCATATCGCTAAGTCTGGCGCGCATAATGGTGATGAAGATTTTCGAATATTTGAGATGGACATACATAATCACCACAAAAATCGGCGGCAGCACCAAGCAGAACAAAGCTAGATGCCAATCCAATAGGAAGAGTGCAACGTAAATCCCCACCAGTTGCAGCATGCTGACAACGAACGTAGCCATGAAGCTCATGAACAGATCGCGAACGGCTTCCGTATCATTGGCGATACGAGATACAACTTGGCCAATCGGCGTGTTATCGAAATAACGCAGGGAAATACGCTGAATGTGGCCCATCAGATCCATCCGCATGTTTTTAATAATTTGTAAGGCGGTAGACTGAAGAATATAGGCTTGTGAATAATTACATAGACCTGCTGTTAACAGTAAACCCATATACAAACCCAGCAACTTGAGTACCGGAGCTATTTCTTTCGCACCTGTAGAGAGATAAGTATCAATAATTGTTTTCGTTATATAAGGCCCGCCCAGCTCGGCAGCTACTGAACAACAAAGAATGAGCAGCGCTCCGAGAATTCTGAACTTGTAGACGAGTGCGTAAGACATGAGTCGTCTGGCCGTAGTCGGTTTAGACAAAATGGTTGTCCTCCTTTCACTCTTCGAGACTGGCTTCCATCTGTTGACGATCCCACTGTTCCCGGTACCAGCCACCGAACTGCATAAGCTCCTCATGGGTGCCCTCTTCAATGACTCGGCCTTCATCCAGGACAAGAATCCAGTTCGCGTGGCTCACAGCAGACAGTCGGTGTGTGGAAATGAGAGTCGTACGCCCCGCTCGTTCCTTACGGATATGCTGGAGAATGCGACTTTCCGTACGTGCATCTACCGCGGAGAGCGAGTCATCCAGCAGCAAAATCTCCGAATCAATCAACAGCGCACGCGCAATCGCTAGACGCTGTTTCTGTCCGCCGGACAGCATCACGCCGTTCTCACCAACAATGGTTGCTAAACCTTCTGGCATTTGGGCAATATCTTGAGTAAAAGAAGCCATCTCCACGGCGTGCGCAATCTCTTCCGGTGAAGCCGTATGTTTACCTAACGCGACATTGTCGCGAATGGATTTCGATAGCAGCAGATGCTCCTGTGGCACATAGGCAACCCAGCGTTTGATTTGATCTATGGCGATTTGCTCGATGGGTGCACCCGAGATGCTCAACTTGCCTGGATCAATGGGATATTGACGCAGCAGTTGCTTAAGGAGCGTGCTTTTGCCGCTGCCGGTCCGGCCGACGATCCCAAGCGTCTGTCCTCGCTCCAACTCAAAGGAGACATGGACGAGGCTCGGATGATTCGCTGTCGGGTAGGTGAACGTTAGATCGTTCATCTCAATGCGTTCAGGCACAGCGACGTGGACAAGCTTCTCAGCGTCAACAATATCAGCTTGTTGCGTCAGTGCCTTATCGAGACGATCTGCCGAGGCGCTGCCCCGTTGCAGAACGTTAATAAACTCGCCAAAGGAAATCATCGGCCAGATGAGCATACCGAGGTAAATATTGAACGAAATCAGCTGTCCCAGCGTGATTTCACCTTGGAACACGAGATACGACCCGTATCCGATACCGATCGAATAGCTGAGACCAACGATCAACGAAGTCAATGGTTGGAACAGCGCGTTGAGCATCGATACGCGGCGGTTTTTGTTCATTACATCCGATGTAACTTCATCGAAGGCTTTTAAATCGTGCGCTTCTTGCACATAAGAACGAATCACCCGGATACCGGAGATTGATTCCAGCGCATGATCATTCATCACACCGAAGGAGGCTTGAGCCGCAAGGAAGCGTACACGTACCTTTTTGCCTAACAAATTAATCATGACAGCTAGAAAAGGCAGCGGTATTAACGCCGCTAGCATTAACTTGAAGGAGATCAGCGACACCATCGTGATGATGACAACGGAAGCCCCTACAATCGTAGAAACGAGCGTCATGACCCCGTACCCGGAGGTTTGACCAATGGCTAGAATATCATTCGTCGCCAGTGCCATCAGCTGTCCCGTCGTGTTGCGTTGGAAAAACGGAGGAGACATTTTGGACAAATGCGTTAACAATCGCCCTCGAAGCAACTTCTCCACCAAAGCGGAGTTCCCGAATAAGTTCGTGATCCACAAATAGGTCATGACATACAGAAGCAACGAAAGCCCAATCAGCAAGTAAACCGTATAATGAAGCCCGGAAGCTGTTAAATTTCCAGTACGAATATGGTCGATGATATTCCCGATCATTTTGGGCGGAATCGTCGCTAAGATATTCACACCGATTAAGAGGGAGACTGCTAGTACATAATACTTCCATCTCTCTTTGAAAAACCAGCGAAGCTTCATAACAAAAGACACCATTACCACCTCTTTACAATTTCTTGGCACACTCATTGATTCTATAGTTTCCACCCAATGAAGTCCACTCTGTATCTTATCTAAAATGAAACTTTCAGCTCGTCTGCAACCTTGTCACAGAACCATGCGTTAGAGAAAGCAGAACATTACCCATATTTTACATACAGGAAGGAAGTTACACACGATGAAACCTATGATGAAAAAAACACTAACCATCCTCACCTTATCCAGCATGCTGACAACTGGAGCTGCTTATGCTGCTACCACAGAAGCTGTTATTCCCGATATGAACGCTAAGCAAATTCAGCCTGTTAAGACGGTTTTCGAAGCCCCCATCACCGTTCAAGTTAATGGTAATGCGATTAGTGAATCCGGATTTGAGAAAACCGGAATCACAGAGCCCATGCTCCCACTACGCGCTGTTGCTGAAAGCCTTGGCTTCACGCTCACATGGAATCCTACGACCTATGCGGTTGATCTGACGAAGGCGAACCTTTTTACAACGGTGAAAATAGGCGAAGATCGCTACACGATAAATAAAATGCTGACACAACTCGGCACAGCACCTCAATTAGTGAACAGCATGATGTATGTGCCTGCTTCCTTCTTTGGCACGATTCTTCATGGGACCGTTTCTGCTAAAGGAAGCTCCGTCGGAATTACAATGAAAGAGGCGACCAAGAAAGTGCAATCGACCGGCGTCATTACCTCCATTCGTACAACAGGCGATAACGCACAAATTCAAATTCAAGACACGGGTACTGGCGGTATCGTTCTCAATGTGAGCCCGGAAACGACTTACCAAATGCTTGATGGCACGAAGCTGTCACTTGCTGATCTTCACGTTGGTTTAACGATCACCGCAGAGCATTCCATGGCGATGACACTTAGCTTGCCGCCGCAAACGTCCGCATCCAACATCACTGTGCTTGATACAGCAGCTCATAAGGGTGCCTTAGGTACAACTGGCGTGATTGAAGCTGTACGCGAAGATGGCAGCCTTCTTGTCAAAGGCCAAGGACTTACTGAAGATGCCCCAGGAGAGGTTGTTCTTACCGTTAGTGCTGACACAGCCATTGTAGACGGTAAAGGTGATGCCATTGACAAATCCGCGCTGGTTAAAGGCACGAACGTTATCGGATTCTACGGCCCTATGATGACCAAAAGCTTGCCGCCGATCAGCAACGCTTGGAAAATCGTTGTAGAAGCAGAGCAAGAATAACATATTTGCTTGATAGGACCTTCGTGGAACCTTCCCTAACGGGGAAGGTTTCTTTGTTTTTGAAAGAGTCGTATCCGTGACGGATGTGCACTGTCCAAATGTTCTGTTTTTTGATACAATAACTGAAAATTCAATCGTATAAGGGGACTCATATGGAATACATTAGCACTCGCGGCAAAGTAGAACCTATCGGCTTCATCGATGCGATCCTGATGGGATTGGCCAATGACGGCGGTCTACTCGTACCGAAAAGCCTCCCGCAGCTATCCGCTGACACACTTCAAAGCTGGTCGAAGCTCTCCTATTCAGAGCTCGCTCTTGAAATTTTCTCACTTTTTGTGAACAACGAAATTCCTCGCGATGAGCTGAAGCAGCTTGTTGATGAAAGCTACGCAACGTTTCGTGATGAAGCAGTTACGCCGGTTAAGCGCCTAAGCGATGACACGTATGTGCTTGAATTGTTCCACGGGCCTACATTTGCTTTCAAGGATATTGCCCTGCAATTCCTTGGCAATCTGTATTCGTATGTTTCACGCAAAACGAATTCCATCATCCACATCCTCGGAGCTACCTCTGGTGATACAGGCGCTTCGGCAATCGAGGGCGTTCGCGGTAAAGAGGGCATCCGTATTTGTATCCTGCATCCGCACCAGAAGGTGAGCAAGGTGCAAGAGCTTCAGATGACAACCGTAAATGACGATAATGTATTGAATCTTTCCGTTGAAGGTACTTTCGATGATTGCCAACGCATTATCAAGGAGCTTTTCGCTGACGTTGAGTTCAAGCACCGCTACCATTTACGCGCGATTAACTCGATCAATATTGCCCGCATTTTGGCGCAAACCGTGTATTATTTCTACGCTTACTTCCAACTGCCACAAGAGGCGCAGGCTGCTAAGGTGAATTTCAGCGTGCCGACGGGGAACTTTGGCGATATTTTTGCTGGCTACCTAGCTCAGAAAATGGGACTTCCGATCAACAAGCTCATTCTTGCAACGAATGAAAACAATATTCTTGAGAAATTCGTACAAGAAGGCATATATCAACCAGGCGAGTTCCGCGGTACGTATAGCCCGTCCATGGACATTCAAGTGGCGAGCAACTTCGAGCGTTACTTGTTCTATCTGTACGGCGAAGACGCTGCGGCTGTTAACGCGATCATGGAGCAGTTCAAGGCCGAAGGCCGCGTCGTCATCCCAGCCGACAAGTTGAAGACCGTACAGGCAGATTTCGCTGCGTACGGCGTGAAGAACGACGAGTGTCTCGACACGATCAGCGACTACCACGCGAAGTACGAGTACTTGCTTGATCCGCATACCGCATGCGGTGTTGCTGCAGCCGATAAACTCGCCGTCGCTGGCGAAGTAACGGTATCCTTGTCCACTGCGCATCCAGCGAAGTTCGATGAGTCGATCCGCTTGCGCGGTATTGCGCAGACGTATCCAGAGCAAATCCAAGCGCTGTTCGACAAACCACAGTTCCAGAAAGTGGTTGGCGGTTCGAACGACGAGATCAAGAATGAACTCGTGAAGTTTTTCTAGTAAGGGTTTATAGGGGCTTCTGCCCCTTCTGTAGAAGCCTTCCTTCCACGTTGTGGAGGGAAGGCTTTTTGACGTCTCATCCACCCCTCCTTAGTTGCTCCACCTGCGTTATTGCTCCTCAAACACCTGTCTCTCCAACCACGCCATTTTACCCCCACATCCAACTTCTTCATCTCCATCTACTCCACCAAAACATTCCCCTTCCCCACTAGACACGCAACCAGCTCCCCGCCAGCAACTTAAGTAGATTGCAATTGGATTAACTGGAAAAATTACATCTATTCAAGCGCAAATGGGCCAATTTAATCAATTAGATGGATATTAGGTAGTTAAATTTCGGGTTTAAGGCGCTTTGGAGACGGAATGGGCGAAGTTAGCTGTAGGAAATCCAGTTATTCCTTTTCCAATGACGAATTGGGCAAATTTAGCTGTATGTTTTCCAGTTAAATCAGTCCTCAGACCGATCTTCGTCCTTCCCTATAGTCTGAAGACACTTGTACCCTGTCATAGTATTCTTAGAATAATGAATCCAACAATAGGAGTGAACAAATTGAATATGAATATGAATCGCAGCGCCTTTCTCGGGCCGATCTTGATTCTGCTAGGTGTTTTTATGTTTCTAAAAGGGGATGTATCGTTCAGCTCAGGCACTATTTTTGAATATTTCTGGCCGACACTCTTCGTTATTCCCGTCGGGGTCTTCTTCCACTGGTTGTACTTCTTCATTACGCAACGACGGGGCGTAGGCGTACTTGTTCCAGGTGGTATTCTACTAACGGCAGGTATCGTGTGCCAAATCTCCGCGCTTTTTGATATTTGGCACCTCATGTGGCCAGGTTTCATGCTCGCTGTAGCTGTCGGCTTGTTCGAACTATATTGGTTCGGTGGCCGCAATAAGTACTTGCTTATTCCGATTAACATCCTATCCGTGATGTCGCTGCTGTTCTTCGCGATCTTCTCCATCGGTTCCATCTTCGGGACGCTCTTCCATAACAATTCAATCATCGCTATTGGGCTTATCGTTGTTGGCGGCTTCATGATGATCGTACGTAGTCGAAACTAATCACCAATGAGAAAGCCGTCCCGCAGGTTCACTGCAAGGACGGCTTTTGGTGTCATTGGGGCTTATATTTACCAATCGAGACGTTGTCACGCTCATGAACACTGAGAATATGCGAAAGCGATACGCTTCCTCCCTCGTTCGTTAACAAGCCAAACCGGGCATTCAACCCCGACCATCCTTCCAGCCCATCCACGCGATATTCCCCAGAGACATACGCCTTAGCAAGCTCTTTATTGGACCAGAACTCGATACGCTTGTTGGGTAACTCCCCCACTTGATCTGCCAGCAGTAAAAGAAACAATTTCTGAAAATCCGTATTTTCGGGCACATCCACATAACCATCCGCAAACACGATTGTCGTGTCTGAATGAGCCCCAAGGTTCTCTCCTATAACCTCAACCTTCAAGCTATATGTACCGTGAAGCAGCAAGGATACATAATTGGCATATGACATCTGGTTATCATCGTACGTCATTTTGCCTTCTACACGATGAATTTCAACCGTGTTCGAAGGTGCGTTCCAAGTCACTTTAGCACCGAGTGCCTCCGCAATTGCCCGAGTCGAAGTTATTGTTGTTCCATCTTTCGTTACTTCCACCTGTGTGTCGAGCACTTTGCCATTCACCTTAACTTGTCTGCCTTTCTGAATCGTGTCAGATGCGTAGACAGCTGTCGCTGTGAATAAAGCCATGCTGCAGATTAGCGTCAACAACCATTTGTTCAAGTTCACCACTCCCTTCGAGTCACTTTCGAAAAGTTTTAGACAGCAGGATGACAGTGTTGACCATTTGTACTCATTGTATGCCGCGATTGTCCACATCAGCATTAGATCAATTCTTTTTCCATACTAAGCTTACATCTATTGTAAACACATTCAACCCGGTTGGTGAAACTTAATGATCATCACTTTACTCATTCTACTCCCGTCATCCCTCTATTTGGAAAAAGTAACAAAAAAATAACCTGTGAATGAAGATCATTCACAGGCCTTTTTATTATCCCGCCACAACGTTATCCCCTGTGGATTGTTTGATTTGTTTGCTTCGTAGTTGTCCACAAGCGGCATCAATGTCCGTCCCGTGCTCCAATCGCACACTGCAAGAGATGCCTTGCTTCTTGAGCGTATCGTAGAAGGCGCGCACCGATTCGCGCTCACTCCGTTGATACTGGCTGTGCTCATCCACCGGATTGTACGGAATCAAGTTCACATTCGCCAGCTGGCGGATATGCTGAATCAGCTCAGCTAGTTGCAGCGCATGTTCTCTGCCATCGTTCACGTCTTTGAGCAAAATATACTCAAGCGTAATACGGCGATTCGTTTTCTCCAAATAGTACTCAATCGCTTCCATCAACGTCTCGATCGGAATCGCTTTGTTGATTTTCATGATGCGTGTACGAAGCTCGTTCGTTGGCGCATGCAAGGAGATCGCTAAATTCACTTTCAAATCCGAATCCGCGAACTCTCTAATTTTAGGTGCTAGACCGCTGGTGGATACTGTGATGTGTCTTGCTGCAATATCCAAACCTTTCTGATCCTTCACGACGCGGATGAAATCGACCATATTCACGAAGTTGTCGAACGGTTCGCCAATCCCCATCACCACAATGTGGCTAACGCGCTCCGCTTTGCCCATAGCGTCCAAATGAAATTGGACCTTCATAATTTGTTCCACGATTTCCGCGGCCGACAAATCACGGCTCTTAGCCAGCAAGCCACTCGCACAGAAGCTGCAGCCGATGTTACATCCCACTTGCGTCGTCACACAGACGGATAACCCGAATTTATGACGCATTAGAACGGTTTCGATCAAATTGCCGTCCGACAGCTTGAACAGGAATTTCATCGTGCCATCCGCTGATTCCTGCCGCGTGTGTTCATTCAAGGTATGGATAGCAAAATGCTCGCTCAACGTGGCCAAGCAATCCTCTTTCACATCCGTCATTTCCGCGAACGAAGCGACCCGCTTGCGATACAGCCAGTCCCATACTTGCAGGGCGCGCGACTTTTTGTAGCCTTTTTCGGCCAGCCAAGCGACCAGTTGATCAAAAGTTAATCCATATATGGATGAAAGTTTCATTCCGTTATCCTCTTTTCAAGACTATCACATGCAGTCCAGTTCTTCTAAGCAGCCGAAGCATACCATCTCAATCTCTCTAGTTAGTATTGTGCCAAAAATCCTCCCTGAACACAAGGGAAGCCTATCATTTCCACAAAGAAAAGGCACCTCCCAATCCGGGGGCACCTCTATCACAGGCTCATCTGAGCTAATCAAGCACTCGTTACTGCTACTTTACGTTCCTCTTTCGCCACGACTTCATCATCCGATACCAAGCCATAAGGGATACAGAGCGGCACGCCGGCACGTTTATCCACGATGACATCGGCATGAATAGCGAACACATCGAGCAGCATTTGCGGTGTTACAATATCCATCGGTGCGCCTTCATAGACGACATTCCCTGATTTAATCGCGATCAAATGGTCCGCATAACGCGTCGCATGATTCAAATCATGCACAACCATGACGATTGTCGTGTTGTGACGCTCGTTGATCTCTTTCAACAAACAGAGAACCTCAAGCTGATGTGCCATATCCAAATAAGTCGTTGGCTCATCCAAGAACAGCATATCGGTCTGCTGCGCTAACGCCATTGCGATCCATACCCGTTGACGTTGACCACCCGATAGATGATCGATCGGACGATCCTTGAACGCTGTCATCCCTGTCACTTCGAATGCCCAGTTGATGATCTCACGATCGGCGCTGGACATCTTCTGGAAGCCGCGCTGATGCGGGAAACGACCATATCCTACGAGTTCTTCAGCTGTAATGCCTTCCGGAGCAGATGGCGACTGCGGTAGAATCGCTAATTTCTTCGCGATTTCCTTCGTCGATTGATGATGAATGGAATGACCGTCTAGGAAAACGGTCCCTTCTGTTGGCTTCAACAGTCGCGACATAGCTTTCAAAATTGTTGATTTCCCCGAGCCATTAGCACCGACTAATGCGGTGATCTTGCCCGTTGGAATCTCGATGCTTAGATCATTGATGATTTTCAATTTATCGTAAGAAACATGTAGTTGTTCGGTATATATTCTCGTTGCTATTGCCATGAGGAACATCCCCTTCCAATATGTATATAGGGTCCAATGATTCGATAATTTCTCTCCATTAACTAAAAATGATAATCATTATCAATTAAATTGTCAAGGCTTTTCATACAAAAATAGGATGCCCGAAGGCATCCTACTTCTTCCACCTGTTATGAGACTTAAACTTTAAACCGAGCCACAGCCAATTGCAGCTCATTCGACATTCCGTTCAATTCATTAGCCGTCCTGGCAACTTCCGAAATCGTCGCTAATTGGTGCTCCGTTGCAGCCGCAACAGCCTGCGTAAGCTCCGTTGTCATGCGAGTTAGCTCCGCCATTTCCACGATTCCGGCTAGTACCTCTTCTGAGCTCGCTGACATTTGCTCCGATACAGCAGATACATCCGTCATCTGATCGACGACCTCCTGCACCGTGCCAGAAAGATCCTTGAATGTACCGTCCGTTTGTTCAATGACAGCCTGCATAGCCTCCACTTCTCCTAGACCGCGATCCATCGCGATAACAGCGGCTCCCGTCTCATGTTGGACACGCTCCACGAGCTCAGCAATACGCTCTGTCGCCAGTCGAGATTGATCCGCAAGCTTGCGGATTTCCGTGGAAACGACGACGAAGCCCTTGCCGTGCTCGCCAGCTCTCACTGCCTCAATAGAGGCATTCAGTGCAAGCAAATTGGTTTGTCTCGTCACTTGCGTAATGAGGACTGTGATCTCGCCGATTTCCTCAGACATCGACTTCAAGCTCTGAATCGCTTGTACCGCCTGTTGGACGGAGCGCAGGGCCTCCGTTATTTGCAGCATGCTCTGCCCCATCCGCGCGTTACCTTCGCTCGTATGAGCGCGTGCATGGCCTGAAATGTCTGTGGCATGCCCTGCTGATTCCGCTACGCGTTGAATCCCAACAGCCATCTCATTCATGGCATGACTGCTTTCCTCTGTGCCTTGACGCTGCTGCTCCGAATGTGAAGCAAGCTGGCCCATCATCTCCGAGACAGACGCTGTAGATTGGCTAGTCTGCTGAGCACCCGTTTGCAGCGATTCCGAAGCCGCCGAAACTTGTTGCGCTGCTTGTGCGATCTGAACAATGAGTCCACGTAGGTTCCCGACCATGTCTTTCAAATGATTGCCTAATACACCCAATTCATCACTGCTTTTGCTTTTGACTAGCGATGCATCTGACAAATCTCCTGCTGCCGCTGACTGGGCCAGCTTCATTAAGGGGGTAATCTGACGCAGATACAGTCGTACAATGAAGACGATGAAAAGGGTCCCGATCACAATGGCGATTAAACCCGTCCATATTGATTGGAGCGTATATTTATTCATCTGTGCCTGCAGAACGCCATAATCGAAATCTAATCCCGCGAAAGCAACAAGTTTGCCGTCCTTATCTCGAATCGTACTTACCGCACTCACCCAAGTTCCTAATGAATCTTGGTAGACACCCGTGATACCGAAACCTGTTTCCTCTGCTTCCTTAAGCGCCGTAAGCAGCTCAGGAACTGGTGCATAAGGATCTGCCGGCTTCTCATCGACATATAGCTCTGCATTGGATAACAAATTTAATAGAGCTGGCTCTCCCTCCAATGTTGTCCATTCTGGGTAAAATAAGTAGGCATTTTCGACCAAATCCCCTTTAGAGACACGGTCCATATCCTCCTGTACGTTCATAACAGCAGGTTCATACTTATAAGCTTCTTTATTTTTCTTTAATTCTTCCTTTGATTTCTCAATATAATCTATCTTCTGCATGAGGGGAGCATGGAAAATCCCTTCAAGTGCGACCAAGTTATCTGACATTTGCTGCCTATGCTGTTGATAGGAAACGAAGGTAAGCAACACGCAAAGTACAATATAGCAGGCGGCTGTCCAAGCTGAAATTTTGAAAGAGAGTGATCGAAAGAACCTAACAGATGTTTGCTTGCCTTGTGATTTAGCTTGTGACATGATTAACAAAAACACCTCCAGAATTGTACAGCATAGCGGTTTGATACACCTAGGTCATATAGGTCATACAGGCTAGTCTTCTAGATTTCGACAAAGTTTTTAGAAACCCTTCCCAATTTTATTTAGAATTTGTTGTGGTTCTTAAGGAGGATGGCAGTTTGGCTAGGATAAAAGCATTGATCTTGGATTTTGACGGCACGATTCTGGATACGGAGACAGCTTGGTATGAAGCGTTCAGGGAAGCTTATCTCGAGCATGAGGTGGAGCTGACTTTGGACATGTACGGAAAGTGCATTGGAACATCCTCGCATGTCTTCGACCCCTATGAATATTTGATCACGGAGCTGAAGATTCCGTTGGATCGGGAGTCATTTCGGCAAGGCGTGCATGATCGACATACCCAGAAGATGGCGCATGAAGGTATTCGTCCGGGTATACTTGATTATTTAGAGACGGCCAAAGGATTAGGCCTGCGCATTGGTTTAGCCTCCAGCTCCCGGCGAGCTTGGGTCGATACGTATTTAGCTCAGTTGGGAATCAGCGATTATTTCGAAACGATTCGCACCGCTGAAGATGTCGCTGTGGTGAAGCCACATCCCGAGCTGTATGAGCTTGCGTTGAAAGACCTTGGCGTAAAGCCGGATGAAGCGATTGCGATTGAGGATTCACCTAACGGTGCTCGCGCGGCAGCGGCCGCAGGCATGCATTACATCGTGGTGCCTAACCCGGTCACGAAGCTCCTGTCTTTTGACGGGGAGCCGCGTACAGTGGGGACTTTGGCGGAACTATCGCTGCAAGCTTTGCTGGAGGCGGTCGAGGGAAATTCAATAAATAAAACAAGCACGTGTTGACGACTCCCTCTTTTTAAATGATAATGATTCTCATAATCATGCATTGTTAAAAAGGAGCTGAGCTTCGTGCTTATTCAACAAAGAACCATTATTGTACAACCTGGTAATAGCGACAAAGTCGTTGAACGCTTTAGCAAGGAAGGTCCGTTGGACGGTATGGAAGGGCTAATCGATGTGACCGTTATGGTCAACAAACGGAGCAAAGAGTCTGAAGAGGTCGTCGTTTTCATTCGTTGGGAATCTGAGCAGGCGTGGAAAAACTGGGAGAAAAGCCCCGAGCATCTGGCGGGCCACCGTAACAGTAAAGGGCAGGAACGTCCTGAATACGTCATTTCGTCGAATGTAAGCATGTTTGATGTGAAGAAAGTGCGGCCTGGCCAGTTCGGATAAACAGGTAGCGCAGGGATCATGCGCTGCTTTTTTGTTGGTTGGCAGGGGCACTCGCGGCAGCGCGGTACAGAAGCACAATGCCCCCAAACATTGCATTGCCGCCTACCTACTCCGTCCGTCAATAGCGGACACTTTTGCTCGCACGCTTACAGATATTAGATGGAAAAAGTACAGCTAAATCAGCTGATTCCACGGTAAAAATACGATTAACTGGAGTTCCTACAGCTAATTTTAGCGTTTTGAACTCTTCCAGCTTGAAAATACCAAATTAGATACATATTTTCCAGTTAAATCGTGTTTCGGCGAAAAAATGGAAGGATTAGCTGTAGTTTTTCCAGTTAATCGTTGCCGCGGGGGCTGCATGAGGTAACGTTGGGGGCTGGGACGTTGACATTCGGCGCTGGTGCTGACTAAGTATTCGTCCGATTCAATGAATTGAGTAGCTGAATTTATTGGTGCTATGTGGTGCGTGTTAGATGTTTGGCGTCAGCAATGCTGCTACTTCACACCATGCAGAGCGTCCAAAGCAGCCTGCTCGTCTGCTACGAAGAAGAATTGCTTACCATGATTGCATTCGTAGATGAAATCGCGGAGGCTTTTGCTGTCGTATTGATCGAATTCGCCGATAACGGCCATTTTCATATGATAGTTCGTGTATTTCTGGAGAACATCGCCTGCGAGTTTCGTTTTGAGCTCAAAGAAATCCTCCGTCAAATTCCACTGATTAATAATAAACTTGTCGCAACCTGTCAGGTATTGGACGGATGCCATCAAATCTAGCGCATCTTGCTCGTTGCTGATGAGAATGTCCGTGCTCTCCACGATGGCTACCTGAGAATCGCCCTTCTGATTAATCGTTGTATTCATGTCATTTCTACCTCTTTCTCCATAAGTTCGTCGACTAGGACATCTTCGTCCCGTTTATTCAGCACATTTTCCTCTAGAACAACGAATTTATCTCCATATTCTTTGATGATATGCGTTTCTCCCCACATACAGAGCGAATCCAAGATCGGTTTCAGGCTTGCACCATACTCGCTGAGCGCATACTCCACTTTAGGCGGCACTTGATTGTACACAATCCGCTCCACGATCCCATCGTCTTCGAGCTCTCTAAGCTGTTGTGTCAGCATTTTCTGAGTGATTCTAGGCATCAAACGCTTGAGGTCACTCGTCCTCCGTTTACCGTGAGTCAAATGACAGAGAATGACGCATTTCCACTTCCCACCGATCACTTCCAACGTGGCTTCTACAGAGATGTTGTACAGCTTTTTAGCCATCTGATGATTCTCCTCCATCCCATTTTATAGGTACTAAAAAGTACCTACCGTACTTTAAAGTACGTACTGGTCAATCCGACTATAATGATTGATAATAGCACTTACCGGCCGGTACACACAAGTTTGGAGTGATTACTATGAAACAAGAAACCAAAGGAAATACACTAGCGCTGCTTGCCCTCGCGGTTAGCGCCTTCGCCATTGGCACAACCGAGTTTATCAGTGTCGGACTGCTTCCGCTCATTGCTGAAGACCTTCATATATCCATCACAGGTGCAGGGTTAACCGTTACTTTATATGCGTTAGGGGTTACTTTAGGAGCCCCGATCTTAACTTCACTAACCTCAACGGTCTCACGCAAAACGTTGTTGCTCTGGATCATGCTCGTGTTTATCGCGGGTAATCTATTGGCTGCCACAGCAAGTGGCATCGTCGTGCTGTTGATTGCTCGCGTCATCTCTTCGTTGGCGCACGGCATCTTCATGTCGATTGGTTCGACCATCGCCGCCGATCTCGTGCCCGAGAACCGCAGAGCCAGCGCGATTGCGCTGATGTTCTCGGGACTTACCGTCGCCACCGTAACCGGTGTGCCGATTGGAACTTATCTCGGTCAGCAGCTTGGCTGGCGCGCTGCGTTCTTCGCCATTGTCGCGGTTGGCGTGATAGCTCTCGTCGCGAACCTGATCTTAGTTTCTGCCAATTTGCGTAAAGGAACGCGGACACGACTTGGCACACAGCTGAAGCTCGTCACGAACGGACGGCTGCTGCTCGCTTTCTCCATCACAGCCTTAGGCTATGGCGGGACGTTCGTAGTGTTCACGTATTTATCTCCGTTATTGCATGAGATTACAGGATTTGCAGAACATACAGTAGCGTTAATCCTACTCCTATATGGGGTTGCCATTGCGATCGGCAATGTCATCGGAGGACGCGCCGCGAACCGAAACGCAAGCAAAGCCTTGCTGATCATGTTCTTATTACAAGCACTCGTACTGTTCCTGTTTATGTTCACAGCACCATTCAAAGCAGCTGGCTTAATCACCATCTTTTTCATGGGATTGCTCGCATTCATGAACGTACCTGGCTTGCAAATTTATGTTGTACAGCTTGCAGAACGATTTGCCCCTGAGGCCAAAGATGTCGCATCTGCCTTCAACATTGCAGCTTTCAACGCTGGTATTGCAGGCGGAGCATTCCTCGGTGGCATCATTACCGATTCCATCGGCCTTATTCATACAACCTGGGTAGGCGGAGTAATGGTTTTCGGTGCCGTACTACTTACCCTCTGGAGCCGCAAACTTGAAAAATCAGATCAAACGGAACAATTACAACCAGCCATTTTAGGAGGAGTACCACAATGACAAATCAAACAAACCATCTACAAAACACAATAAATAACAACCTTCAAGCTGAAACTACACTTCATAACGGCATAACTATGCCCTGGCTAGGGCTTGGCGTATTTAAAGTAGAGGACGGCCCAGAGGTCGTGGAAGCCGTGAAAGCAGCCATGAAAATAGGCTATCGCAGCATCGATACCGCGGCCATTTACGGCAATGAAAGCAGCGTGGGACAAGGGATTCGCGAAGGCATGGCTGAGCATGGTCTAACAAGAGATCAACTTTTCGTAACTTCAAAAGTGTGGAATGCCGATCTCGGCTATGAGTCCACGATTGCTGCCTATGAAGCGAGCTTGGAGAAGCTGGGCTTGGACTATCTCGATTTGTATCTCATTCATTGGCCTGTTCAAGGCAAATACGTAGAAGCGTGGCGAGCGCTTGAGACACTCTATCAAGAGGGCCGCGTCAAAGCGATTGGCGTGAGCAACTTCCAAATTCATCATTTGGAGGATCTAATGGGCACTGGGAAGATTAAACCTATGGTCAACCAAGTTGAGCTTCATCCTCTTTTAGCTCAAACGGACATACACAACTTTTGCAAGGAGCATGGCATTCAGTTAGAAGCGTGGTCCCCGCTGATGCAAGGTCAGCTTTTAGATAACCCTACGTTGAAGGCATTGGCTGAACGCCACGGCAAATCCATTGCTCAAGTCATCCTACGGTGGGATTTGCAGCGCGGTATTGTCACCATTCCCAAATCGACCAAAGACCATCGCATCTTGGAAAATGGTTCGATCTTCGATTTCGAGCTCACGAACGAGGACATGGCGGCAATCAATAGCATGAATCAGAATCTGCGTGTCGGCCCGGATCCAGACAATTTTGATTTTTAATCCATGTAGGATGATGGAGCTTTCACGAAACATGGCAAGTCCTCGCTCCTTTCTTCGGAAAGAGAGTGAGGGCTTTTTGCTAGGAATAATTTCCCTCTAGTTGGTAAAAGTTACTTGTAACTACTGCTGGGAGGCTGCTTAACGACATGAGCAAAGACAAGATTGATCCAAATAATATAGAAGATCAAACGAATATGACTTTAACGAACCGCCAAGGCCATCCGATTTCGGATAACCAGAACATCCGCACGATAGGCAATCGCGGGCCGTCGACGCTCGAAAATTACCATTATATCGAGAAGATTTCCCATTTTGATCGGGAGCGCATTCCAGAGCGTGTAGTGCATGCGCGTGGCGCGGGGGCTCACGGGTATTTCGAGTCGTATGGAACGGTCGGCGACGAGCCGGTCTCTACATATACGCGGGCTAAGCTTTTTCAGGAGAAGGGGAAGCGTACCCCTGTTTTTGTGCGGTTTTCGACCGTTGTACACGGCACGTACTCGCCAGAAACGTTACGGGATCCGCGCGGCTTCGCGACGAAATTTTATACGGAAGATGGCAACTGGGACTTAGTCGGCAATAATTTAAAAATCTTTTTCATCCGCGATCCGTTGAAATTCCCTGATATGGTGCACGCGTTCAAGCCGGACCCGGTCACGAACCTGCAGAACCCGGAGAAAATGTTCGATTTCGTGTCGAATACGCCAGAAGCGACGCATATGATCACCTTCCTCTTCTCGCCATGGGGCATTCCAGCCAACTATCGGCAGATGCAGGGGTCGGGCGTCAATACGTACAAGTGGGTGAACCAGAACGGCGATGCGGTGCTCGTGAAATACCATTGGGAGCCGCTGAAGCAAGGGATGAAGAACCTGAAGCAGTCCGAGGCCGAGGCGATTCAAGGTAAAAATATTAGCCATGCCACGCAGGATTTATACGAAGCCATTGCGAAGGGTGACTATCCGGAGTGGGAGCTGTGTGTGCAGATTCTCAGCGACGACGAGCACCCTGAGCTCGATTTCGATCCGTTAGACCCAACGAAGTTGTGGGATCATGAGCAGATTCCTTTCCGGAAAGTGGGCAAAATGGTGCTGGATCGTAATCCGGAGAACTATTTTGCTGAGGTAGAGCAGGCCGCCTTCGGGACGGGTGTACTCGTCGATGGCCTTGATTTCTCGGACGATAAGCTGCTGCAGGGTCGGACGTTCTCCTACTCAGATACCCAGCGGTATCGCGTAGGAACGAATTATTTGCAGCTGCCGATCAATGCACCGAAGGCGCCAGTTGCCACGAACCAGCGGGATGGGCAGATGACGTTGATGGTGGACAAGGCCCCTGGCCAAAATCCACATGTGAATTACGAGCCCTCTTCGCTCGGCGGATTACAGGAAGCGGCACCTTCGGGCAAGGAGCATCAGCCGATGTATAATGATCGGCTAGTTCGCGAGAAGATAAGCCGCACGAATGATTTTGGGCAGGCGGGCGATACGTACCGCAAGTTCGAGGATTGGGAGCGCGATGAGTTGATCGCGAATCTGGTTGATGCTTTAAAGATCTGTAAGCCTGTGATACAAGCGAACATGATCAGTTATTTCGAGCAGGCTGATCCGGATTACGGACGGCGTGTGTCTGAGGGGCTCGCTCAAGCGAAGGTTGAGCTGGAGCACTTGGGTTCAGCCACCGCGAAAGCTGGGGCTGAATTGGCGGAGTCCGCTGGACAGTGGACGGACGGTTACTAAATGAGGAAGGCACCCGGAATGGGTGCCTTTTTGGGTTGTGGGAGGCGCCGAGTTATGAGCGAAACGAAACGTGCCCCCGTGGTATGCCCCTGCTACCGAGCCAACTTCTCCTGCATCATTTCCTTATACCACCGCACGGTATGCTTGATGGCTTCCACATGCGGAGTCGTCGTTTGTGGGCCAAAAGCAGCCTCAAATTTGCTGTGATCCAGGATGAAGGGATGTTCAAACTCGTATAATACTTCCTTGAGCTCCCTCAGCATGGGATGGAAAAGTCCGATCATCGTCACCATCGGACGGGATAATGTACTTATTTTACTTGTGGAGCCTAGCTCATCGAAAATCAGTTCGAGCAATTCCCGGGTTGTGTGCGTTTTCGCGCTTGGTATATGCCAGACTTCCCCCAAAGCGCGATCCTCTTGCGCGAGTGTTACGAGTCCTCTGGCAAAGTCATCAATATACGTATAGGTATGTGGCATATCCAGATTACCCAGCAGACTAACGGGCTTGCCGCTCAAAGCGAATCCAAAGACGCGCTCCCCCAGTGAGGACTGCTTAACCCCAGGCCCATAGAAATCCGATGCACGGCCAATCGCCACGCGAACCTTCCCCGATTGATGCGCAAGCAACAATTCCTCCGCCATCTGGGCGCGTGTTAGCCCTTTTTTGCCAGTAGCAAGGTCCGGTAGGTTCTCTGTCAGAGGCTGATTTGCTTGGCCATACATATACAGGTTGTCACCGTAGATCAGCTTCGCACCTGCAGCAGCAGCACCTGCCATAATCCCTCGGGTAAGGCCGGGGAATTGGGACGGCCAGTTCGTGTAGCCCGGATGAGCACAGTGATAGACCACAGCAGCATCCTTGCACAGCGCCACTGCATCAACAAGTTGGGAAGCATCCCCTTTGGCCACTTCCACCGCTGCTGCCTCCGACAATCTTCCGCTGCGACTCACCATGCGTATACGCTCGACCCCACGCCGCTTTAATTCCTGCATAACCGCCATCCCGAGCGACCCCGTTCCAACAATTACATGCACTTGATTACTCATTCATCATGCCCCCTCGTCTTCGATACCCTAACGATATTGTCTACCGTAACGGGAGAGTCAAGAGACATTCAGAAAATAGTTGGCAGCCTATTGGGAAATAGGTACTTGAAGCTCTACAACTACATTGTTGTAATCGTGAAGATGATTTTCTCTTCCGAATAGGTGCAGCTCACGTACCGGACCGGTTTGTGTATATCCATTGACCCCGAGCCATGTAAAAAGTGCTAGAATCCCATCTCCAACCCCCATGAATGGCCCTTTGTAAATCAGGCTTGCCACCATGGACTCAGCTGGAATTTCATATATGGTGATGGGGCCAGTTGGGCGTAGGTAGGCTAATGAATCAAAACTAAACCCCACTTCAATGTCGAAATTCTCCTCGATAAACTCCGTCATATGATACAGAACGTACTCTTGCTGCATATGGCCGATCGATGCCCGGCCCCCCAGCCCTTCCTCGAGCTCCTCGAACATCTGACAGCGGTAGACGGGCATATCCTGTACGCGAGGTACGATTCGGCGAAGCCCGGCTATATAGAGCGCTGGTACTTGCTTAATCCCAACTTCATAAGCAGGCTTCTCACCCAGTCGTTCTAGTTGATGCAATCTAGACTCAATGCGCGCCATTTGTTGGGCAGCTTCCTCTATCTGATTCGCTAGCTCCGCTTTCTTCTTATGCATCATTTGCTTCATGTCGTCCATTGTGAGTGCTTGATCGATCATCGTCGCGATCTCATCTAACGAAAACCCCGTCTCCTTCAGCACCAAGATATGATGAATTCGAATGAGCTGTTCATAGGTGTAATACCGATAGCTAGTCACGGTGTCGATATATGCAGGCTTTAGCAATCCGCGCTCATCGTAATGGCGCAGGGTACGTATGGTCACCTGTGCGATTTTGGAAAAGAGTCCGATTCTAATGAAATTCGACATCGCCATCCACCTTTCAAATCCTGTCCTTATATATCTCCATTATACGGATTTCATTGGGAATAAAGTGAACAAGTTCAAGCTTGCCCCCTCCGGACATAACATTTTAAGCAAATTCTCAGTCCACCTTCAGCGTTTCCTCAATTTGGCATGTCATAATCGCCTGTGGGCTACCTACACTTTCAAATTGAAGTTCCAAACAGCGCTGCAAGCAAGAAAATGAACACGAACCCCAACGGTACGTTGGATATTCTGATTTAGGCCATTACATGAGAACAAGGGACTGTACTTTGACAAGTACGTCCCTTTTTGTATACAGCAGCGGCCTTGCGGGCATCCTTTTGGCCGAACATAAGATTAACTGTATTTTATACAGCTAATTTCAACGCCATTTCGTCTTTCAATAAAGTAACTGGAATTTCTCCATCTAATTTCAAGAATTCCAGAGAAAATGAGTGAAAACGGATGATTTAACTGTATATTTTCCATTTAATCGTCGATTTCGGAAGAATTCGCAAGATTTAACTGGATAATTTCCATTTAATCGGGTAGGCGGGCGAAGAGCGAGCGGTGGCTGCGAACAGTAAGCGGGAAATCACGTGAAGTGTGATTTTCTAGGCACACATATTGGGTAAGCTTCGCTTACCCAAACATATAAAGAGGCACCCTCTGGGTGCCTCTTCTTTTACGCGAGAATCGCTTTCTTCGCAGACTCTAGTGCCCCAATGACCTTGTCGCACCACACATCGAATTCCGGATCTTCCTTCTGCAGCTCAGGATTAGCCAAAATATGAGCGATCGTCCGTTTCATCCCTTGATCAAATCGCGTTGTAGCCACGAATTCGGGCACAAGCCGCTTCAACTTCGCGTTGTCGAAAACAACGGAGTTCGCTTTATCCCCAAGCAAGCCTCCACGGTAGTCCTGTGCACTGCAAGCGTCAAGGAACTCAGACGACACATGCACCGCGTGAAGCTTCACGCCAAGCGCATCAGCGATCGCTTCGTAGATCTGATTCCACGTTAATGTCTCATCCGTTGTAATATGTACAGATTCCCCAATGGCGTGAAGATTGCCCATGAGACCAATGAATCCTTTTGCAAAATCACTGTTATGCGTCATCGTCCATAACGATGTTCCGTCACCGTGAATGATCACTGGCTTGTTTTCCAGCATACGCTTGGCCACCTGCCAGCTCCCTTTCGTCCCGTGGACGCCAAGTGGAATCGAGCGCTCATCATACGTATGACTTGGTCGAATAATCGTAATCGGGAAGCCTTGCTCCCGGTATTGTTTAACTAAATACTCTTCACAGGCGATTTTATTTCTGGAATAAGCCCATAAGGGGTTGGATAATGGCGTTCCTTCCGTAATCCGGTAATCAGATAATGGTGTTTGATACGCGGAAGCCGAGCTGATGAAGATGAACTGCTTCGTTTTGCCTTGAAAAAGTCGGTAATCCCGCTCCAGCTGAGACGGCTCGAACGCGATAAAATCCGCGACAACATCAAACGATAAGTCCGCGATCAGCTTCGCCACGCGCTCCTCGTCGTTAATGTCCGCCTGCAGGATGCGTGCACCTTCTGGCAAGTCCGCATTGCGCGTGCCTCGATTCAACAAATATAGCTCACAACCTGCGGCTAGCAGTTGTTTCGTAATCGCCGAGCTGATGGTGCCCGTACCGCCAATAAATAGTGCCTTCATGATTTCGCCTCCGTTATTTCCATATTCATGTATGTATTACGCCTGATTCGTCAGAACTGTGTCTGTCAGCTGCTTATATTTCACATACCAGCCATTCCACATATCCTTACGTGAGGCAATCGATCTACCCTCTAGCAACGCCTCTATGACATCTAAACACACGTGCCACCCAGCCAAATCTCTTGGCGTGTGCTCCGTTATTTGATGTAAGTACTCACTGAACACAAGACGACATCCACCGCCTGGCTCCGCATGAAGTTCGAAACGAACACGATCCTCATCCCACGTAAACGCCAACACCTGATCTTGGCTAAGCTCAAGGATGTCCATAGGAATAACCGTCCCATCAGGCATATTGAACTTTATCACTCCGCCTTCACGGAGTTCGCCTACCTCTAACTCGGGAAACCACTGCGTTAGCTTGTCATTTTCCGTCAACCATGACCAGACTTCCTTCACATCATGCTGCCAATGACGCTCATAACGAGCCAAATATCCTCCTTGAGCGGGTTGCAGATCAGCTATCATACGATGCCTCCTCCATTTTGTCCTATCAAAAAGTACAACCGAGTGTCCTAGCTTCATCTTACCTGTAGATGCGGGTTCAAATCAAGAAATAGCGCCAAGTGGAGGAGTTCCTTCGCATGCATAGCAAAAAAGCCGAGGTTAGGGCCCCGGCCTTTCTGTTCATGCTTTTATGCTTTTTTCGCGGACCAAAGGGACTCGATTTCTTCCAGAGATCTACCTTTCGTTTCAGGCACAACTCGCATGGTGAAGACGAACGTCACCAAGGAAAGGATGCCGAAGATCCAGAAGGTTATCGCGGGACCAGCAGAGCTAAGCAATGGAGGGAACGTCTGCGAGACCACATAATCTGCGATCCACAGTGCCATCGATGCGATAGCCGTGGCTTTGCCGCGAATACGATTCGGGAAAATTTCGGACATAATCACCCAAACAACAGGCCCTAAGGACACCGCGAAGGAAGCTACGTAAAGTAGGATAAAGACCAGTACAAGATTGCCTGATGTGTGCCCCGTGTGGAACGCGATGCCTATCACCGCCAAGCAGACCGTCATTGAAGCGGAACCGACCAGCAGCAGCACTTTCCGACCCACTTTATCAATGAGCCAGATGGCAAGGATTGTGAAGAGGAAATTGATTAATCCAACCAAAATCGTCTGCGTCAGCGCAGCATTCGTGCCTGTGCCGGTTTGTTTGAAAATCTCAGGCGCATAGTACATCACCGCATTGATGCCAGTCACTTGCTGGAGAACGGCCAAGCCCACACCGACGATTAATGCTAGCCGCAGCGCTGGGCTGAATAGTTGGCGAATGGAACCATTTTCTTGTTTAAAAGATTCCTTGATCTCCATCACTTCTTTTCTTGCCAGTTCTTCCCCATGAATGCGAAGGAGGATCGGAAGTGACTCCGCTGCTCTTCCTTGCTTGATTAACCATCTCGGGCTTTCGGGTACGAAGAAAAGTAGAACTAAGAACACTAAGCCAGGAAATGCTCCAAAGCCGAACATCCAACGCCAGCCCGTCGCAATATTCCAGGCTTCATCCGAATGATTCGCAATGCTGGTATTGATGAAATAGACGAGGAAAATTCCCGTCACCGTAGCAAATTGATTCAATGCCACAAGTCGGCCGCGATATTTCGCAGGTGCAATCTCCGCGTTATACAGCGGGCAAAGCGTTGAGGTGATCCCAATGCCGAGTCCGCCAATGATACGCGCAATAATATACCCTGTGAACGTATCCGGGATCGCAGATCCAATAGAGCCAATAATGAATAACAGCGCCGCTGCAATGAGCACCTTTTTCCGACCGAAACGATCACTCAGGACACCAGATGCTGCTGCACCCACGATGCACCCAATAATTAAGCTGGAAACCGCCCAGCCTACCTCCACTTCGCTTAGCGTAAAGCGTTCTTTCATGAAACCAACTGCTCCCGATACAACAGCCGTATCGAACCCGAACAGAAGCCCGCCGAGCGCAGCAACGATGGACACAAGCGTGACGAATTTTATGCTAACTTGTTGACTTGAATTGTCTATATGTGCACTCATAATGATGGTCCCTTCTGACGTCTACCGCATCTTCATGCGAGTCTTTGATCTTACGTTTTGTGTGAAGCGAGACTCATTATAGCATGGGCTTTATGACAGCTGGGGAACCTTTCCCTGCACTAATTTGTGATATACCAGCATAAAAATATTCCTTCTCAGACTCGCGCCTCTTCTCAGCCTCCGGCTAGCACAATCTTGTCCCGAAATAGCAAAATAGTCCTTGCACAAGCATGGACTATTTTTCCTTATAGCCCCGTACGATATTCCGTAGGGGTAACACCTGTTACCTTTTTGAATACGCGGCTGAAATAATTCGGATCTTTATATCCGACCAAATAGCAAACTTCCTTTAGGCTAAGATGACCCTCGCTAATAAGCTCCTTGGCCCTCTCGATGCGTAGTCGTGTCACATAGTCGATGAAAGTTTCGCCAGTTTGCTGTTTGAACACTTTGCTAAAATAATGGGGATTCAAGTGGACAAGCTCAGCAACATCCTCGAGTGAAATGTCCTCCTGAAGCTTCTCATGAATGTAAGTCAGCGCGCGATCTAGCACGGTCCACGTATGGTGTTCACGCTCCTCGCGAATTCGCCGAATGGCTAGCTCCACGTAGGTACGCTCCGATGAATTGTCAGCGGTACGCGGTTCGGCCAAACCTCGTTGCCCTTCTGCAGGGAGCCCTTTCAGTTCCTCGAAGGACCGCAGGTTGCCCCACTTTTTATCATACGTCGCCGCAAAAACAGCTTCAAAGTAGGACGTGCGGATCCCCTCCAACTCATATCGAATTGATCCGATGCCAATATTCACATCAATGCTACGTACTTGCCGCAGATGTTCTACGAGCTTCACACCTAGGGAAGCCGCTTCTTCCCGCAAAACCTCCGTATTCAGCTGAGCGCGGTCTACTAGAAAGATGGCCATATGCCAATGCACCATCGAGCTGACTACACATCCGACGCGATTCTTGAGATAACCTTTCGTGAAGGTTTTAACGGTTTCGTAGATTTTCTTTTTAGCAGCTCCTACTTCCTTGTCGGATATATGCCCCGGCTCTGGCAGAGCCAGCACTAACCCGCATCCCTGTTCGGTGGATATCTCCAGTATTTCCGCCAAATACCCGGCATCTGTTTCATTCACAGAATCGGACATAATGACCAGCGCCATTTCCGTTTCGGCCAACGGGAGCAACTGAAAATAGTTATCCCGCATCGCGAGCTCCCCCTCTCGCTTCCGCCCTTCTTGCTCAATTTCGGCAACTAAGCGCTGCAGGAGCTCAACGATCTGATCCCTTTTGGCCGGCTTGACTAGATAGTCCTTAACCCCTAAGGATAGCGCCTCTCTCGCATACTCGAATTGCTCGTAGGCGGTCACTAACACCATTTTCGTCTGAGGATGTCCCGCTTTGATTTCTCTTAATGCCTCCAACCCCTGAATACCCGGCATGCGGATATCCATCAGGATGATGTGGGGACGGTGCTCGTCCGCTTTTTGAATTGCAGTGCGGCCGTTCTCCGCATGAATGACCTCAAATATATTCGGCATCATCCGTCCGACGATCCATTCGATGCCTTCTCTCTCTAACGCTTCATCATCGGCGATCAGTAAGCGATACATCTCCAACCTCCTTTCCTTCGGCCGGCAGCCGCAGGACGACCTTCGTCCCTCGTCCAGGATCACTTTCAATGCGCACGAGATCCTTTTTGCCATAAAATAAAGCTAAGCGTTTGAACACATTTCGTGTCCCTAAACCTGTGGACTGGCCATTGGGGTGGGAAGCCTGAAGTTCCCCGTCCACATCAAGCAGCGCTTCACGGGTCTCCTCGCTCATTCCAACCCCATTGTCTGAGATCGCGACTAGCGTTTCACCGCTCCCTTGTGTAATCGTAAGCTGAATGACAGCTCCTTCTTCCATTCCCTCGATGCCGTGTACGAACACATTCTCAAGTATCGGCTGCAGCGTAAGCATCGGTACAGGAACGCCCAGGCCGCCCTCATCAATATCCAGTACAAACTGTATGCGATTGCGGAACCTTGCTTGCTGAATGGTGAAATATTGCTTGGCGTGGTCCACC
This sequence comes from Paenibacillus sp. LjRoot56, assembly GCF_964253335.1. Taxonomy (NCBI): domain Bacteria; kingdom Bacillati; phylum Bacillota; class Bacilli; order Caryophanales; family Paenibacillaceae; genus Paenibacillus; species Paenibacillus sp. LjRoot56. The sequence goes on along the minus strand of NZ_CAXURV020000001.1, from coordinate 409,887 downwards.
TCATCCCTAAGCCTCACAGGTCGATCTAGCTTTCGTAAATTATATCGGAGTAGATTCGACATGGTGACCGTCAAATCGCTCGTTTGCTCAGCGCCCTCCAACAGGGCAAGCTTGGACAACACATTCAAAGAATTGAAGAGGAAGTGCGGGTTCATTTGATTTTGCAACACCTCGAGCTCCATTTCTTTCAACTGCTTGTCTTTCTCCAATCCTTCCGTTTCCTTCACAATAAGCGCTTTGAGATTATCTTGCATATGTCCAAAAGCTCGCGCTAACACACCAAACTCATGCTCTGCAGGCAAGTGAGGAATGGGCGCATGCAGATCACCGTTCGACATTTGTTTCGCCACCTGAGCCAGCTGGCCAATCGGTCTTGAGATGCCCCATGAAATGCGATAAGCAAGCACAATACTGATCAAGGTAGTCAGAATGAAAATAACGACACCCCACTGATTCATCCCCTCCGTATGATTCAGGATTTGCCGATAGAGTGGCTGATAGTAGCTCAACTCCAAATCAATCAACTGGTAGCCTTCCTGTTGTATGAATGTCGCTGTCCGTTCTGCTTCTTCATAAAAGGCTGTATACGCTAGCGAATCTGGGCTGCTGGCTGCCTGGATCACGCCTGCTTCTTGTGTCATGAAGGTATCGACCATATGGGTATAGCTGCGGAACGTGAGGTCGGTCGCTGGAATCGTGTTTTGTGAAGCTAATTTCTGCTGCAATACCTCCAACGCCTCCTTCTGGCGTAAAAAGGCCAACCGGCTGTCCTCGCTACGGTCCACGATATAGCCGTTCATAGCACGAAGATTGTCCTGCGTTTGCCCGGCAATTTGCTTGTACAATAATACCCGATTAAGCATAACATTATAGCTTTCCTGTACGGATCTGCCACTATGAAAGATGAAGTAAGCCACGGCATTATTCAAAATAAACAGCGCAGGCAGCACGATAAACAGCATGCGACGTATGTTCACGGGGAACTCACAGAAGTTAGCGTCGTCGCATCGAGGATGTAGGTGCCTGTAACATGTTGTTGCGGTAACGCCGCCCCTTTGAAATACGAATCTAATAGCTGTACAGATACTGCACCTATTTCGTGAGGTTGCTGCACAATGGAAGCCTTGATGCTTCCTTGGCTGATTCCCTGCTTCGTCGCTGCCACATCATCGAAGCCGAACACGAGCGTGTCATCCCGATGCGCTGCTTTCACCCCTTCCGCGATGCCTGCCGCGTCTAAGGAGCTGAAGCCCACCATCGTCTGGATGGCGGGATATTGCTTGAGCATCGCCTCCGCCTGTTTGGCCGCCTGAATCCGAGATATATTCGATGAGCGAATATCTATAATTTCAAAATGTGGCATATCCGCAATAGCAGCACGGAATCCCTCTAAACGCTGCTGCTGATTCTCCGCCTGCTCACTTCCGATAACAACGCCGATTCGCCCCTTGCCGATTGCTGCCCCTGCTACGAGCTCCCCCATCCGTCTGCCCGCTTCCCGATTATCCGTGCCCACATAAGTCAATCTTCGGCTTTCCGGTTCATCCGCATCTAACGTAATCACAGGAATGCCTTGATCGATCGCTTTGCTGATCAACATGTCATACTGCGGCTCCTTAATCCCTTGCACAAGAAGGGCATCCGGTTTCGCTGCAATCGACTTCTCCAACAGACTCGTTTGCTCAGTTGGATTGATACGGATTGGACCCAAGTAATCAATCTTCATACCACGGCTTGCTGCGGCTTCACTCGCGCCCTTCTCGACCGTTCGCCAGAATGGGTTGTCCAGCTCTTGGGCGATGAGCACAATGTGTTTGAACGGCTGCTGAGCCTCGCTACGCGGCTCCATCTGTCCCACGAGCTGGCCAATATGAGCGGTGGATAGGAGAAATTGAAGCATCACATAGCAAAAAACGAGAAATAAGCCCAGCAGACCGAGCGTCCAGCTTCTATTTCGCATGGTGGCACCTCCTAATCAGCGCATTCGTCCGCTAGGGGACGCTTTTTGTTTAGTATGAACCCGGTGAGGGTTGCACATGCAGGGTTTGCCATAAGGAGGAACATTTAGGGGCTGGCTTGTGAAAGAATGCACATAGTCGTGAATTTGGATGAGAAAACGAGAGCGTGAGCGTGGACTTAGCTTTGAGCAGCTAGTTGCTGATTAGCTGGAAAACCTCCATCTATTTTCACCCAAATACCCTCGAAATGTGGATAGATGGATTTCATACAGGTAATTCCTCTATATCCGGCTCAATTGGGCATATGTGCTCGAATTAGCTGTAGGTTTTCCAGTTAATCGGAGAAATGGGCTGAAATCACTGGAAATAGCTGTATGTTTTCCAGTAAGTTGAGACGGTGGTGCTTCTAAGAGTCTTCAGTAAGTCCTTGGCGGAATCGACAGCGGACCCCAGAGAGTCCCCCGTGGGTACTCAGAATGTCCTTAAAGTCCTCAGAAAACCCCCGCCCCTCCTACTCTCCTGCACATCGAAAGACTTTCGTAAGATTTAGGAAAGAGTCCTGCATGATGTGTCTAGTAAGATAAGCGTATGAAACTTATTGGAGGTACACATATGAACCGTTTGAGCATTCAACCCGTTGTCGAAGTACGCAATCTGACGAAGCGAATTCGACATAAGAACATCGTGGATCAGATTAGTTTTGAGCTTTTTCCGGGCGAGGTATTCGGCTTTCTCGGGCCCAATGGTGCTGGCAAAACAACAACCATCCGCATGATGGTCGGCCTCATCGGCATGAGCGATGGTGATGTCGCAATCAGCGGCCACAGCATTCGCACTAGCTTCCAGGAAGCGATTCGACACGTAGGCGCGATTATCGAGAATCCCGAGCTCTACAAGCATCTCACCGGGATGCAAAATCTGAAGCAATTCGCTCGCATGGTGGGGAATATTCCCCAGAGCCGCATCGACCAGATCGTGCAGCTAGTCGGGCTCTCAGCCCGCATTCACGATAAAGTGAAGACATACTCGCTCGGCATGCGCCAACGGCTAGGCATCGCCCAGGCCCTGCTCCATCAGCCCGCCGTGCTCATCCTTGATGAGCCAACCAACGGTCTTGACCCGGCAGGCATCCGCGAAATGCGCCAGCTCGTCCGTAAGTTAGCCGCTGAAGAAGGCATCGCGGTGATGGTCTCCTCTCATCTGCTCGCCGAAATGGAGCAAATGTGCGACCGCTTCGGCGTCGTAATCGAAGGGCGTTTGCGAACGACCTTCGCACTTGCAGACTTTCAGACGCAGACGAACACACAAACACTCGAAGAGAAATATATCGAGCTCACGGAGGTTGCCAACTATGCTTAATTTCATCAAACTCGTGCAAAATGAGGGCATTAAGATCTTCACCAAAATCGGAACTTGGGTGATGATTGCCTTCATTCCGATTCTTGTTATCGCAGTAGCCTTTCTCTGTAAGTATGCGAATCAAGACGAGCTTACCGTGAACAATGTGTGGGAGTTCTTAGACTTGTGCCTTTCCGCCATTCCAAATCTCATGGATATTGTCACATTGTTTACGATTATCGTTGCCGCGGGCATCGTAGCCTCCGAGTTCTCCGGCGGTACGATCAAATTACTACTGATCCGGCCCTTCAGCCGCTCAACGATCTTACTTTCCAAGTTCGTGACCGTCCTATTGTTCGGGGTGGGCCTTATGCTATTACTTGTATTAACCACTTTTCTTACAGGTGGCATGTTTTTCGGATTTGACGGTGCTTCCGAGCTTCATGCCGGGGCTGCGTTCTCGAATGTGGCTTACTCCTGGAAAGCTATCGGCTACAGCGGCATCGAAATGATCGTCATGGTCACACTAGCGTTCATGTTCTCTTCTGTTTTTCGTGCAAGTTCCATGGCCATCGGGATTTCCTTGTTCTTCTTATTGACCAGCGGGCAATTAGCCTACGTGCTCAAACAATTTGAATGGTCCAAATTTCTGATTTTTGCCAACACGAATTTGCTGAGTTATGTGGATGGCAAACCGCTCATAGCCAGTATGTCTTTATCTTTTTCCTTGATGATGTTGGCCTGTTATCAGCTGCTCTTCCTCGCTCTAGCTTGGTATGTGTTCGCGAAGCGTGATGTTTCTATATAAGCTGCATCCGTTTCATTATGAGCGGACAAAGCAGTATACTGGAAGCATATGACATAAAGGTGGAAATGACATGGCTAATCACATTTTGCTTGTAGAAGATGACCCGGCAATTGCTGAAATGGTCCTGGGCCATTTAACCAAAGAGAGTCTCACCGTTCGACATGCCCCTGATGGGGAGGCGGCGCTGCGGCTCTTTGCCGAGGAAGCTTTTGATATGATACTGCTGGATCTGATGCTGCCTGGAGTCGATGGCATGGAAGTGCTGCGCAGGGTGCGGAGCGGAAGTACTGTGCCTGTGCTCATATTGTCCGCGAAAGATAGTGATGTTGAGAAAGCATTGGGTCTCGGCTTTGGAGCAGATGACTACTTAGCGAAGCCATTCTCTCTTATTGAGTTGTCGGCACGTGTAAAAGCAATTTTGCGGCGGGCTTCCCAATATGCCAGTCCTTCAGCACAGGCTGAGCACGCCCTCTTGCGCATTCATGAGCTGACGCTTCATCCCGATGAGCATCTCGTGACCAAAAATGACACGCCTCTCAATCTCACTGCGAAGGAGCTTCTTATTTTAAAACTATTGATGTCCCATCCCAAACGCGCCTTCTCCAAGGAGCAAATCTATCGCTCGGTATGGAATGACGCTTATTATGACGATGTGAATGCGATTCAGGTCCATATTTCCCGCCTACGGGAGAAGATTGAGGACGATCCTGCGCACCCGCGTTACATTAAGACCGTATGGGGGATTGGTTACAAAATGGGGGATTTCTGATATGGACATTGTATGGCCCAGCCTGTGTATCCTTCTTGGAATAGTCATCTTCGTTCAATTGAAGATCAGAATCGACCAATCGCGTCATCTCCGCTATTTGCAAACGAAACTAACCGATATTCTTGATCAGGAATCTTCAGAGAAGGTTCATCTCCATACCGATTCCACCCAGCTCCAACGCTTACTCATTGTCATAAACCGACTCCTCGATGCGAATCGCAAAGTGGAAGCTGACTATACTCGCAAGGAAAATGCGATCAAAAAGATGGTCGCTAACATGTCCCATGACTTGAAAACACCGCTTACGGTTGTGCTCGGCCTGACAGAAACACTCGTACATGACCACGCTGCCAGCGAGGAGGAGCGGAAGCGACTCTCCCTCAAGGTTCACGAAAGAACGCTCGACATCCTCAATCTGACAAATCAGTTTTTCGATCTGGCGCGATTGGAATCAGGTGATCGACCTGTCCCTTTATCCAAAATCAATCTGAGTGAGGCTTGCCGGAACGGCATTCTTTTCTATTACGAATTAATTGAGTCACAAGGTCTCGAAGTCGATGTCGCCATACCCGAAGAGCCGATCTATGCGTATGGGAATGCGGAGGCACTCGGACGTGTGCTGCAAAATCTACTCTCCAACGCGATTCGTTATGGAAACGATGGCGGGATTATTGGCGTCACGTTGCGACAAGACACGGACAGCGTCTATATCGACGTGTGGGATCAAGGTAAGGGGATTAACGAGCGAGATCGCCAGAATGTTTTCGAACGCCTTTATACACTTGAGGATTCCAGAAACCAGACCTATCAAGGCAGCGGCCTAGGTCTCACGATTACGAAGCGGTTAGTTGAACTCATGGAAGGGAGTATTTCCCTGGACAGTATTCCTCATGTGAAGACCGTATTTACGGTCCGTTTTCCCACAATCCGCTTTTGAAAGGAACCTTATGTGATGAGCCTTATTCTTCAAACGAAGCAATTGTCTAAAAGGTACAAAAAGACCGAAGTTGTCTCCGGAGTCAACATGCGCGTGCGTCGTGGCGAGATCTACGGTTTCCTGGGCCCGAATGGTGCGGGCAAAACAACGGTCATGCGTATGCTTACGAATTTAATCCCGCCGACTAGCGGTGAAATTGAATTGTTCGGGGCTCCACTAACCCCCCACTCTTACGAAACGATGAAACGGATGGGCAGCATTATTGAATATCCGATCTTCTATGACCATCTGACTGCACGTGCTAATCTGGAGCTGCACTGCGAATATATGGGCTATTACGATAAAACTGCTATACATGAAACACTCGATCTCGTTGGATTGTCCGACATTGGCAATAAACCCGTGAAGGATTTCTCACTTGGCATGAAGCAGCGTCTTGGCATTGGCCGGGCCATCTGTACGAAGCCCGAGCTGCTCATCCTCGATGAGCCCGTCAATGGCATGGATCCATCGGGGATTCGTGAAATCCGTGATCTATTTCGCATGTTGAGCAAGGAATTTGGCATGACGCTGCTCATTTCCAGTCATATTTTACAGGAAATTGAGCAATTGGCTGATACAATCGGCGTCATTAACCATGGAAAGCTGCTCGAAGAGGTATCCATGGAACAGGTTCGTGGACGTCATAACGAGTATACGGAAATTGTCGTGACGGATGTGCCGCGGGCTGTGCTTGTCCTGGAAGATAAGCTGGCTATCGTTAATTATAAAATTATGGACCACAGCACCATACGCATCTATGATCCTCGTCTTGCCCCTGTAGAGCTGAATCGCTTACTTGTGCAGCATGAGATTGGCGTCGAGGCGCTGAACAAAAAGACCCGCTCGCTCGAAGACTATTTCCTCGGGGTCATCGAAGGAGGAAACCATGATGCTATGGAAGCTCATTAAGCTGGAACTGAAGAAAACGAAGTGGCGGGGACTTTTACTTAGCGCCGTGATCACCAATCTCATGGTAGCACTATGGGTCATAGGTAGCGATGTACCTAATAATGAAATCATAAGCTATGACCGAGCTTTCCAGAGCATTATGAACTATGCTGGGATTACCTTCATTATTTTCGGTTCCGTGCTAATGTCCCGAATGGTCATTGACGAGTATCGAAACAAAACGATTACCCTTCTCTTCGCCTACCCCGTGCCTCGTAAACAGGTATTCTTGGCCAAGTTGATCATTATAGGGGCTTGGACCTTCGCTACGGTGCTATTCAACAATGTTTTCGTGTTGCTCTCACTTCTATTCTTCAATTCGCATAACCATTACATTACCGAAACGCTAACCAACGACCGGCTTATGAAAGAAGCGATTCGCATCCTGATTTTCGCTTTTGCATGTGGGAGCGTGTCGCTAATTCCGCTCTATTTCGGCATGATTCGGAAGACAATGCCTGCCTTAATCGTGAGTTCATTCTTTCTATCTAACGCTACGATGGTTATTGTCAATAACATCTCCGTCGAGGATAGTTACGGAAAATACTTAATGGCAGCCTTGCTGTGCTTCACGCTCGGGGTTCTTATGGCCTACGCGGGCGTGCGGAGGAGTCAGTTGTAGGCTGGCTTTTCAAACATTACCCTATAGAGCCCGTATCTGAGCGCTCCTCGCTTTGATAGGGCTTTTTTCACTACATATGAACTGCATGATGTCCATCTATCTGTACAAACTAGGACAAACAACCAAATTTATCAGTTTGACAGTACTTTATCAGTGCTTCTATAATAGTTCGTATACGAATTATTCGCCCACGAAATTTAATTGAAGGAATGAATGAACATGGATGATCAGCAGCAACAGCGTACCCTTGAAATCATTCGGTCCGCACGAGAGGTCAAACAAGCCTTCCACCAGGTGATGAGTAAAGCTTACCAGCATTTAAATATCACACCGATTCAATCATTCGTCCTTCGAAAGCTGAGTGAGAAACCTGGCATTACCCTATCGGAGTTAGCCGAATGTATTCAATTGGGTAAAAGCACGACGAGCGGCATTATCGATCGCATGGTCAGAGATCAACTGGTATCCCGCGAACAATCCAGCACTGACCGCCGTTCGGTCACCCTTAAACTGCTAGACAAGGGTGAGCTGCTGCTTCAACGCGTGCGAGAAAACCAAGTGGAACGCATGTCTCCGCTCTTACAAATGTCCGATGATGAAATCGACAGTTTGCTTCGTATTCACCAAAAAATTGTGCGCATCCTGCACCAAGAACTGGAGGAAGATTCTACGTATGAGTAATGCCGTCACGAATACCCTACGAAGAGGCCCAATTGTTGCCTCCCTGCTGATCGCGGCTTTTGTCGCCCTATTAGCTCAAACCTTATTGAATGTCGCCTTGCCGAGCATGATGAAGGATTTGAATGTCAATGAAAACACCATTCAATGGTTGATCAATGGTTATATGCTCGCAAACGGTGTTCTCGTCCCGATCAGTGCCTTTCTCATTTCTCGCTTTACGACGCGAAATCTATTCTTAGCAGCATCCGGATTTTTCGCACTTGGCACCATCATTTGTGCCTTCTCCCCCGGCTTTAGCCTTTTATTAACCGGGCGTCTCGTTCAGGCGGTTGGTGCTGGTATTCTCATGCCGCTGATGACGATCGTGTTCCTAACGATTTTCCCTGTTGCGGAACGTGGGAAAGCCATGGGTCTTATGGGTCTTGCCATGATCTGTGCGCCTGCTATCGGACCGACATTATCTGGCTGGGTCGTTGAGCATCATTCCTGGCGTGTGCTCTTCTACATCATTTTGCCATTATCTTTATTTGCACTGGTTTTCGGCGCTTTTTCCATGAAAAATGTGATCAAAACGTCTACACCTAAATTCGATATTCTTGGCGTTATTTTCTCTACTCTCGGCTTCGGTGGTTTGTTATACGGATTTAGTGATGCTGGATCCGATGGTTGGGGCAGCGCCACTGTTGTTAGTTGCTTAATTATTGGTGCCGTAGCCTTGCTTCTATTCGTATGGCGTGAGCTTAAAATAGAAAAACCACTTCTCGAGCTTCGCGTGTTCAAATACAGCATGTTCTCCTTAACCACTGTCATTAATGTCATCATTACGATGGCGATGTTTTCTGCAATGGTCTTGCTGCCGATCTTCTTGCAAAATATCCGTGGATTCTCACCGTTGGATTCAGGCCTATTGCTTCTGCCTGGTGCTATCCTGATGGGCATTATGTCCCCTGTGACGGGTATTATTTTTGACAAAATCGGAGGACGCTGGCTGGCTGTTATCGGTTTGACGATTACAACGATTACAACTTACGAATTCAGTCACCTTACTGTTGATTCTACGTATTCCCATCTCATGCTGATTTACACCCTTCGGATGTTCGGGATGTCCATGCTGATGATGCCCATTCAAACAGCGGGCTTGAATCAACTGCCAAGACGTCTGAACGCGCATGGCTCGGCAATGTCCCAGACACTGCGAAATGTCGCGGGGGCGCTAGGTACAGCGCTGCTGGTTACAATTATGACGAATACAGCGACTTCCCACGCGAAAGACCTTGTTATAGCTGGCAAAATCGATCCCAAAGACGCGGCAGCTATGGCCGATGTTACGCATCATGCCACGGTATATGGGATCAATTTCTCCTTTGAAATCGCAACATGGATGACGCTCGCCGCGCTGGTGCTGGCCTTCTTTATTAGAAAGACTACCCCAGCCGAAGAACCTCATGTAGAAAAAGCTGCATAAGGGTAAAATAGAACGACAAAAAGGTCATCTGTGAAGATGACCTTTTTCGCTATGCCTGATTAGTTAATAAATTGCGCATATTGCAGCAATCTCTTCAGCATAACAACCGCTTGTGCGCGGCTAGCATTGGCAGATGGAACGAATGTGCTATCCGTCATACCGGAGATAATCCCCGCTTTCACGGATTGTGAAACAGACGTTTTCGCCCAACTGCTAATTTCTGAGTTGTCGTTAAATTTGTTCAATAATTCTGCTTGACCTTCAACTGTTTTACCCGCTGCGCTTAACGCTTTCGCTACCATAACGGCCATTTGCTCACGTGTGATCGGCGCGTTAGGCTGGAAAGAACCATCTTCAAAGCCGCTCACTAGCTTTGCCTTCACAGCAGCACCAACAGCACCTGCGTACCAATCCGCTGCACCCACATCATTGAATGAGGCTGCTCCTGCATTTGACGTCAAAGCCAACGCACGTACGAGCAACGTTGCAAACTCAGCGCGAGTGATATTCGCATCTGGCGCAAAGCCTGTATCGGTTGCACCGCTAACAACCAGCTTGGAAGCAAGCAATTCGATGTCCGACTTTGCCCAATGTCCTTTGATATCATCAAACGATTTGAACGATGTAATCACGGAATAAATACTGTTTCCGTTTCTTTTGATATTCGCATCTGTTGTTCCATCCGAATTCACCGTGAACAAGGTAGGCACGAAAGAAATTTCCCCCGTAATTGGATCATACAGGACACCCGTCGCATTCTCGGGCTTAATCGTACCTGAATACACAATTTGTCGCTCCACGTAGACGCTGCCGAAGTCGTTCACATCAACTTTTTTGTTGATACTCTCAGCTGTAATACTGAAATCAACAGAATGTCCTAACGAGGTAGCACCTTCTTCTGCCGCACTCTCTTGAATCTTCTTCTCAATGTCCGTTCCCATTACCGAAATATTCAAGTGGAGAGTCATGCTTGAACTGTCCGTACCCAGGGACTTAGCAAGGTTTGCTAGATCTAACACAGATAGAGGAAGCAGGTAAGATTCCTTACCGGAATAAATGCGGATTAGAGCATCCGGCGCGCTCTTCATGCCTTCTACAAGAACAGAAGCTGGAATATCAATTGTTGTCTTACCATTTGATTCAATAGCACCGATTTTGATCGCGATAATTTGCTTTTCTTCGGTTTTACCTTGATTTTTGAGCTGAACAAACGCATCGCCTAATAATTTGTTATCAATCGTCACGGTTGTCGTCGACTTCCCGTCAGGACCTGTCACATTGTTCGATTTAACGGCGTCGGGATTGATTTCGACATTGTTAGGAGTTACCGTGTTGCTGACAACCGGACCACCACCACCTGTGCCTCCTGTGCCTCCTGTGCCTCCTGTGCCACCTGTGCCTCCAGTTCCGCCTGTACCTCCAGTTCCACCTGTGCCTCCAGTTCCGCCTGTACCTCCAGTTCCACCTGTGCCTCCAGTTCCGCCTGTACCTCCAGTTCCGCCTGTACCTCCAGTTCCGCCTGTACCGCCTGTACCTCCAGTTCCGCCGCTTGGAGCCGCCGTAACAACAAGATCTTCCGTATCTACGGTATCGGCTTGTCCAGCTACGACTTTATACGTACCAGGCAGCTCACTGCCACCCAAAATGAACGAATCCAAGAATGTTCCATTCGTCACTTTAACAATATTGAAGTAAACCACACTTCCTGTAGGGCGAATGACCTTCACGATTACTTCGGAATTCGTAGAAGTTCCTGAAATGTTAACTGTTCCGCCTGGGTGTATAGATGTAATGGCCATTATGTCAGTAGATAGTACAACTGGGCTTGCCATTACTGCTAATGGTGCTATTGCCGTACTAGCCAATGCGATTGATAAGGCTATCGATGAGTTCAAAATTAGCTTTAAAGGTTTCACTTTTTCATTTCCTCACTTTCTTTAATACTGAAACTGCCCAAATAGGGCAGTTTCAGTGTGCTGTTTATGCATTAAATTTTAATCATTAAACATACCGCCATTGACTAATACATCATATTCCGCATCTGTAACTAGCGTTGCCAAGTTGACACCAACACTTAATTCACTGCTGTTAAATTCGTTAACTACGAAAACTCTAACTCTATAATTGGGATTTGTTGCCACATCCTGCACGTTAAAGTTAGCTGTAAATGTTCCACTTTCGAAATAGTCGGATTCAGCAGCTATAATACTTACTGGTTCATTTCCATTCAATAATTGGAAAATGACGTTCAGATGGCCACCATATTCGTTTTCCACAATCCTAGCCTTGACAGTGATCCCATTTGTTGCATATAGTTTGACCGGTGCTATGAAGTAGGAATCTTGACTTTTAATTGCTCTCATAAAGTCTGAAGTGCTAGTATTAAACCCGTCTGAGTATACATGGATTCGATAATATCTGCTATTATTTTCAAAAACTCCTTGATGAATCGTAAGTTTCCCCGCACTTATTGTGTATTCGCTAGGTGACAGAATTCTTTCTGAACTGCCTCCCCAATACTCATTTTCCTTTAGGACAACCTTCTGAATTTTACTTCTCCACACTGAATTGTCTTCAAATGTCAGGGCAGTTGGCGCATTGCTGAACAACGCTCCACTTAAATAATAAGGAAAAAGATTTGTGTAAATATCTCCGGTAATGACATCTGTTTTCAACACAACGCCTGCTGTATCTTTAAGCTTATTTGCAGCAATTTTAATTTGCAGATTCCCTTCGACAACATGAGCAAAGTAAACAACAACATTATTGTTATTATCTACACTTACAACATCTTCTGTTTGTAGAGGAAGAAAATTAACTCCTCTGTCCGTTGAGTAAGTTACGAAATCCTTCAAGTGTGAACCTGTTTCATTGATTGTATTATCAACTAAAATTCCTTGCCCTTCTGCTGTAATGAAACGAATCTGAACGGAATGCTGACTCGTTAAGTATGCATAATACATTTGAGGTTGGTAGAAATCATTCGGTGTTACTGGATCCGTTACTACTACTTCTTCTAGTACATTATTGTACTCATCTGCAATTGTATTTGCAGGTATATAGATCTGAATATTACGATCAGCTAGAGGATTCACGAAACGAAGAACAACTTTATTATCCGTATACGTAACTTGTGTGACAGAATCTAGCACTACAGGCATGCTACCATCTGTGGATACCAGAATAGCATCATGAAGGGCTTCCAACGATCCCAGGTTGTTTTTAATTTTTTTATCAAAATAAATAGTATAATCATGATTCAGATTATCAATTGTTGCATTCACATATTGAGGTGGAGCGATTGTTGATACATCAATGAACCTCGTAGTGACTCCAGTGTATAACACATTATTGTTAACATCCTTTAGCGCTCCCGAGGAAACAAAGATTTTGTTTTGGGATCCAGCGAGCGGTGTAGACAGGGTCACGACCAACGTCTTCCCGGATACAGCAGCAGAATCTCCTTCGGATAACCCGCTAAAGCCGGAGCTATCACTTCTATTAATCGTGATATAGTTATTGAGATTTGAATGTGTCACAGGCGTAATGCACGGCATCGGTATTGGCCCCATAGGTCCCGGCATCCAAACTGGAGGACAGTCCGTCCACGTTTGGTTATCCACAATCGCCTCATCAAAGGTCAACGTCACTTTATTTCGCTCTGCGTTGACTTCCACCCCTTGATAGACAGGTGCTGTACGATCACTTATTTCAATAGTACCAGACGTTAATGCACCATTAACAAGGCCAATGCTGTTCTTCAAGGCACCCGCCGCGATGTGAACTACATAGTTGCCAGGAGCTAACGATTTGAAGAAATGAACATAAAAACCTTCACCAGTTCCAGCAGTATCATTAGCAGCTAAAGCTACAGGCGTACCCCCATCTTTGGAAATCGTAATCGCAGCTTTCAAGTCAGCATCACTAAGGTTACTCAGTACATATTGATTGTTAGCGAAATCGAAATATAAATTTGTATTCGGGATGCTATCATTGCCAACGTAAATTCCACTAATTTGAATCGGATTCAAATTCAATCTCGCACAAATTCTATTATTTTCAACACCGTTATCACTCTTCAAAGCCCCGCTTAATATATCAATTCGTGGATTAGCAGTTAGTGCCTCAGCAACGGTAATGATCAACTGATTCCCTGTTACACTAATTGGATCTTGATTCGTCAGAAAACCGCCGTTCACTTTAACATAGTTGTACACGTCGTTCGTCACTGTAGTCACATTCTTGTCGAATGTGAACGTAACCGTCTTCAAATCCTCGCTGATAGCCATACCATCTAGCGAAGGATTCTCTACATCAAGAGCAGCAAATTCTGGGCTGAGGATAACTCCATTCTGACCTTGAAAAGCACCCTCCCTAATACGGATTTGGTTCTTGTCTCCTCCTAAGTCATAATCCAAATGAATAATTACTGTATTACCAACAATTTCACTATAGGCCTCATACTCATCATCAGCATTATAAAATATGCCCTCGTATGATGCTCTTACGTCAATCTTATCTGCCCAACCCTCATCTATTCCTTGAACTGGCCCGTCAAATGTTAGTGTCACATCATAGTTGTTATTGCTTATTACTGGTTTACCAACCAATCCAATCGGAGTAGGATCTTGCCCCGTAGCAGCATAAGCCGTACCCGCAAAGCTCGTACTAAACGGTGAAATGACCACCGCTAAAACTAGCAGAAAAGATAATAATCTTCCCATTACTAGCTTCCTTACTCCCTGATTTTTCTTTAACATGGAACAACCTCATTCCTATCGATTTTTGTCATAACTCTATTTCTACTGGCAATTATAGACTTTACACCTACAAATGAAATGTAACTAAAGTTATAGTTTTGAAAATAATGTCGAAAAACCCATACTTATGGCAGGTATGGGCGTTTTATTCCTATGTAGTTAGACCTATCAAGTTAACATTCTCAACTCTTTCATTCTAGCAACTGTTTGTACGCGTCGTTTAATGCCTAACTTTCCATATAAGCGATTGATGTGTCCTTTTACCGTGCCTTCCGTTAGTCCGAACCGTTCGGCAATTTCCATATTGGACAACCCATCTACGATGGCTAAAGCGATATCCAGCTCCCGATTCGTCAGTGGATCAATTAGAGACTCGGATGAGGTAACTACCCTATCTACGTCTGGAACTATCTCCGCACGAGCCCGCTCCACCGTTTTAACCAATCTCTCCTGTACAACAGGCTTCACGATGTAATCGAAGGCATATACATCAAAGGCAGATAAGGCGTATTCCTTGTGAGAGGTAATGAACACGATTTTGGTCTCTCTCTCACTCGCCCGTACACGCTCCGCAAACTCCAAGCCATTTTCCCGCGGCATACTAATATCTACGAAAACCATGTCCACCTCGTGCGTGGTTAGGTAAGCGTAAGCTTCCTTCGCATTTAAAAAACAACCCACAACTTCGATGTCTGACATTTTGGCGAGCATCCGCTTCATGATGAGATGCATGGCCTTCTCATCGTCGATCAGGATGACTTTCATCTCTCTCGCCCTCCCTCATAACCTTCTAGTTTTGCTGACGCCTCAGGCCGTGTTGGTATAGTGAAATAAAACGTAGTTCCTTGCAAGGGTACACTCTCGAACCAGATTTCCCCACCATTTAGGTGAACAAACTCCTTGCATAGGGTTAACCCTAGTCCGACACCTCGTTCTCCAGCGGTTCCCATTGACGAAGCTGGATAGGACTCTTTTAACAAAGTACTAGCCTGATCGAATGTTATGCCTGCCCCTGTATCGCTCACCGAAACTACGACGACATCTGCTTCATAGGCGACTCGTAACCGGATCGTGCCTCCGATAGCCGTGAACTTAATCGCATTGGATAACAAATTACGGATAATGAGATCCAGCATTTCTTTATCTGCGTACACGTACGTATCCATAGGAATTTCATTGATCATCTCAAGCTGCTTACTCTCACTGCGGACCTTCATCATACGCAAGTTTGTCTGTATGGTTTGTGCCAAGTCTCGTTCAACTGGGTTGAAAATCATGCCACCTCTCTGACTTCGAAACCAGTCGAGTAAACTCTCTACCAACGTAAACGTATTCTGAATCTGTTGGCTCATTTCAAGTACAATCTCTTCATAATCCCCCTCGACATCGCGCAAATCGTCTTCCATAATTTCTACTAAATTGATAAGGACAGCCAATGGATCACGAATATCATGCGCCACGACGTTAAACATTTTGTCCTTGAAGGTATTCAGTTCACTTAATTGCCTAGCATTATCGCGTAAAATCTCCTCCGATCGTACCATTTCCGTGACATCGCTTATCAAGAGCATTTTGCCGGCAGGCTTTTGCGCATGATCATGAATATAGGACATGTGAACATTATAGAATCGCCTATCCGCTAAACCCGATATTGGAATCTTACTTTCCATTGAGGGTCCCTGTAATACCCTTTCAAGCAACATCGGGAATTGAGAGAAAATCTGACCAGCTGGCTGCCCGATCCAATTCGGATCAATGCCTGCAATAACACGCTTCGCTGACTGGTTGAAGCTAGTCAGGATGTTATCCAAATCAAACACCATAACCGCATCCTGCATGGATGCAAACACCTTTTGCAGTGCCAAGGGCGCTAACCGCAGCATATTGAATTGGTAGATCCCCCATAAATAGAAGATGCCTGAGAATATAAAGCCGAATGGGGAAATATCGATTGGCAGGTAGAAGAAACCGCTTAAATATATCAAAGTAAAGCCGAACGGGCCCCATGAACCAATAATCATAAACGCGATTTGTTTCTTCATTCGGGGTGTTGCTTTACGGAACATTTGGATCAACATACCCATACCGACTACAAAAAATGAATACGAGTAAGCAACATGCAGCTTGTATAGCGGTCCTTTTTCCATGGTAACGAGAGGGAAGCCTTCGGAGTAATCTAATCTCATACTTGAATAAAATAAATGATGCCACTCATTCGTATTATGGGAAATAAATGTGGTCATCGGTACAATCATGAGGAGCGACACAACCCATTTGCTGACATATTTTTGTCGACCTGTATACTGTAAAACGAGCACGAACCACAGGATGGTGCCAAATGGAATCCCGATATATTCGATGCGCAACCAGAACTGTATTTGCTCTATCGATGTACTAACAACCTCAAAAGCGTAGCCGAAGGTGTAAAATGCTCCCGTTAACACGCCTAAACCATAGCTGATGGCAATGGGAAGCTCTCTTCTTTTCCAACAAAGGTAGGCAATGACTAATGAACAACAGGTCGCAGCAATCAGTAGGACGGATAAATATGCATTATAACTCATTGCTCTAGCCCCCATACGGGAATCATCTTTCATTCCGCATGTTCTATGTTATCAAACTTGCCATGAAATTTGTTGATTTTTAGCGAAATAATCTAACTGGTTACCTTTTACCTTTTCGGGTACCTTCGGAGTGAAAACTAGGTACTAAGTACCATATTTAATATGAAGTAGGATTCTGTAGAAATCTATCGAATTTTATTAAGGAAAGTAAATTTTACTAGAAGAAAGCAAATGTTTACTAATAGGAGCTTCATGGAGGATTTATTGTGGATAATGTAGTCATCACGGGTTTTGGTATCAAAGCCCCTCATATTGATAACAAGATGCAATTTAAGACGGTCTTGGAACATGGGATATGCACGCATCGCGTGATAAAGAGCCAAATAAACGATCTAAACTTTGTTTGCGGCGTTATTGATAACGACTTCAAAATCGTTCGAGGCAAAAATCTGAAGCGATATCCACGGATGGCTCGATTTGCTATGGCAGCTGCTGATGATGCGATGGAGATGGCCGGTATTGACGACAGAGGTTCTCTGCGTATTGCCGTAATTTTGGGAACATCCGCAGCGGGCATTTCCGAAATGGAAGAATATTCTGCAGGCGGTGCCGTATATGAGAAATTGCCCATTCATAGTGTAGCATTAGCTAATGCGCACAGTTTATCTGCAGCGGTGGCTCATCATTTGGACATAAGGGGGCAGGTTTATACAATCACGACAGGCTGTACATCAAGTTCCGACGCAATCTGCATGGGGAAACTTCTCCTGGATAGCGGGATGGCAGATGTTTGTGTAGTGGGTGGTTCCGATGCCGCCATTACGGGTTGGACGATGAAAGGTTTTTTGAAAATCCAAGGGATCACGCCCGATGTTGATATCATGGAAACTGGCGTTCCTTTTTCCAATGCTCATCAAGGATTTGTATTGGCTGAAGGCGCCGGTGTTCTTATCTTAGAACGTGAGAAAGAAGCTAAAGCAAGAGGAGCCTCTCTTTACGGTGCTATCAAAGGGACTGCCTCTTACAATGAAGGCACCTCCATTCTGCAAAGCGACGAAACAGGACAAAATATGTTGCAAGCTCTTCGAACCGCTGTAGGCGAACATATTCCGACGTATTTGAACAGCCAGGCTCTTGGTTTGAAAGTAAATGACCGAGTAGAAAGTATCATCCATGAAACCTTATTTGGTCCATCTGTTCCCATCACCTCAATTAAAGGTATGACAGGACACACACTAGGGTCTATGGGAGTCATTCAAGTCATCTCTTCCCTTCTTAGCATGGAATACGGCTTTATACCTCCGACTATTAAAACGAATGCCGAAGGATTCGAGAATCTGCCAATCGTGCTAGAAACTCGATATCAGAACATCCAAAGCGTGGCTATTACCACACATGGATACGGAGGCAACAACACTTGTCTATTTGTCACCAAGATTGACTGAGAGGTGATTTTATGTTCCTGTTATTGCTATTAATTATTACATTTATTCCGCTTTTCGTTGGTTTGACCATCTTATTTATGTTCGAGAAGACCAAGTTGGCGAGAGCTATTTTCATGTTTTTATTTTTTGCTTCCATGTGGGAGTTAGACACCGCCGTTTTGTATGCACACCATCTACTGTCTGAAACAACCATTGAGTTTTTATTTCGTTTCTTCCGATTTGGTTCTATCATGCTTACACCCGCTTTGATCTATGTGGCGTACAGTATGGCCAGCGAAGTGGCGGAGAGTCAGAAATCTCGATGGCTTCGGGTAGCGGTGAGTAAAACCATGGTGGTATTGGTGTTTTCCTGGAGCCTATTTGTCTATCTGATCGGTTGGACCAAGCTAGGGATCCAAAATCTGTATCTTGTCAAAATGGACAGCCTTACTGACTTCATGTTTCCAGCTAACGGGCCTTGGGCAGGGGTTTTCCATCTCAATGTCGTGCTGCTTATCATCAGCTTGGTATTCTCATTCGTTGTCAGCCTGAAAATAACGGAGAAAGATAAACGTACTTTCCTGCTTGTCTTCACGTCTGTCATAGCTGTTGGTTATAGCATTGGTATTCTGAATCTATTTGAAAAATACAGATTATATCCAAGCGCTATTGCTGTTATGCTTTTCGCGATTACGACATTCATTGCATTCACACGCATGCATACGAAAATCGTGAAATACATGGCTTATCACGACGCACTTACGGGTCTGCCGAACCAAAGATTGTTCAAAAATCGGCTGAACACTGCACTTGAATCCGCAAAACGGAACAATACCAGCATCGCGGTTCTTTATATGGATCTAGATCGATTCAAGCTTATTAATGATACGCTCGGACATAATGTCGGTGATGTGCTGCTACAGAATGTCGCTGGGCGAATCACCGAATGTCTGAGCAAACAAGCAACGATTTCCCGGCAAGGTGGCGATGAATTTACGATTATTCTTTCAGGGCATACGCAGGAAGAGCTTGAACAAGCCATACAGGATATTTTGTACGCCTTTAGTAAGCCCTTCACCTTGCAGGAGTATCAGTTATTTGTCACTCCTAGTATCGGCATCAGCTTATATCCATCTGGCGGAGAGAGCGCGGATATCTTGATAAAGAATGCGGACACGGCGATGTACCGTGCCAAAGATAAAGGAAAAAACACCTATCAATTCTTTAATGAAACGATGGGCATTCAAATTCATCAGAAGCTAAATATGGAAAATGCGCTGCGCAAAGCTTTGGAAGAAAATCAATTCGTTGTTCATTATCAACCCAAGGTTGATGTACTTACTGGGAGAATTACGGGAGCCGAAGCCTTAATTCGTTGGCAGCATCCCGAATTGGGCTTCATTGCCCCCTCGGAGTTCATTCCTTTGGCAGAAGAAACCGGGCTCATCGTTCCAATTGGTCAGTGGGTACTTCACACCGCTTGTAAGCAATTCAAAGCTTGGCAAACCCAAGAAATGCTGCACATGTCGGTTGCCGTTAATCTATCGATGCTGCAACTGAGACAGGAGAACTTCATCGAAATGGTCGAGCAAGTCCTGAATGAAACCGGACTCGCACCGCAGGATCTGGAGTTCGAGATTACGGAAAGTAACGCCATGAACAACGTCGATCTTTTCATACAGAAATTAATCGCTTTGAAGAAATTAGGGGTCGGCATTTCCATTGATGATTTCGGGACAGGCTACTCCTCATTCGGCTATTTGAAGCAATTGCCTATTGATACCCTGAAGATCGACAGGTCTTTCATTAACGACATCACGAATTCGGAAGAAGATGCTGCGATTGTGCAGGCGATTATTGCCATGGCTCATATTTTGAAGTTGAAAGTCGTAGCTGAAGGCGTTGAAACGGCCAGTCAACTCACGTTGTTAGAACAATTTCAGTGCAACGCTGTACAAGGTTACTATTTGAGTCGGCCATTATCCGCTGAAGCTTATGTGAAGATGCTTAGAAGCAACGTTGTATGTTAAAGTAAACATCGCATCCCGCAACAAAAGGCTGTTAGGTAACGTAGATGCTTCTACATGACCTAACAGCCTCTTCTATTTACAAACCAATTATGCCGCCACATCTCTCTTCGTGAATACCAGCCAAGCCACTACATTGAAAATGAAGAAATAGATGCTCAATACGATAATTGAGAATTGAAGTGTCATTCCGGTCTGATACGGGCGACCGCTCAAATACTGGGATAGATCAATATTAGCGAATAACAGGTATTTACTCCATTCGTAAGGCTGCAAGAGCTCCATGAAGATCGCTCCCGCAAATAGAGCAAAGATAGAGAAACCAATCGCCATGATACTGCTGCGGAAAGCAGAAGAAATCATGAAGGCCATGGTGACGAAAATAATCGTAGACACACCATTGAGCAGATAGGTTTTCCATAGGTTAGCAACCATGCTTTTCTCTACAACCTGGCCGGCTGCATCGGTGGTTACTAGGGGTAGGTCAATCAACCCAAACTTATATAGAATCCCGTTTACTAGAATAGACACAACGAACAGAATAATTAACAAGAACAAACCAAAAGCAATCATCGATATATATTTGGACACTAGAATCTTTGTTCGATTTGCAGGTCGAATCAAGAGCAGCTTGATGGTCCCTGTTGTGAATTCCCCAGCCAAGCTGTCCCCTGCTACAATAACGGTGAACAAGGTGATTAAGATAATTAAGTGCGCCGAATCGTTAATTCCGCTCCACATGGTCCCCCCTTCCGGGTGAATATTATGCTCGAGATGGTAGTCGTACCTAGCAATCTGCTTTTCGATGCTGGCCTTGCTCTCAGCACTCCGTTTCGGCTCTTTCAGCGCATCGGTGAGCTCCTGCTTCTGCTCGATCACGTGATTCCGCCACGCATCGACCTCTCCCGATTTGTCATCATAGTACCAATCCATGAAACTGCCTAAGAAAACGGCGCCAATCATGATGGCGACCATGATCCAAGTACGCACACGACGGTAAAGCTTCATATTTTCGTTCAGAAACAAATTAACCAACTTGCTCACCCCCAGTCATTTCCAAGAACCGATCTTCTAGGGATTGTCGCAGTACCTGAACACCGTAGATCCGGATATCTCTACGCATCAGGTCTGCCAAAATGTCAGGAATACAGTCTCTCTCTGTCACAACCTCTACGCCTTGCGGAACAATCTTCACATCTTTGATGCCCTTCATGCCAGCAATGGCCGAGTGCACCAGCTCTGCAGGTGTGGCTTCGATCAAGTACGTTTGCGTCCCATCCTGCGAATCTGCCATGAAATCTTGAATTGTCTTCACATCAACTAGTTTGCCTTGCTGAAGAATGGCAACACGATCACACATCAGCTCCATCTCACTCAGCAAATGACTGGAAACAATAACGGTGATCCCTTCGGATCGCGTCAGATAACGCAGGTAATCACGCAGCTCACGTATCCCTGCAGGGTCCAGGCCATTCGTCGGCTCATCCAGAATGAGCAGCGACGGCCTATGCAGCAACGCCTGAGCGACACCTAGTCGCTGGCGCATACCGAGCGAATACTTTTTCACCTTATCATGTATCCGCGTCTCCAACTTCACCAGCTTGACCACTTCGTCAATGCGTTCCTTCGTAACTCCGGGAACCATGCGCGCATAATGAATAAGGTTATGATAGCCACTTAAATACTTATACATTTCCGGATTCTCAACAATTGCTCCCACGTGGCGGATTGCTTGCTCAAAATCATGCTTAATGTTCTTCCCTTTAATCACAATTTCGCCCTGCGTGATGGACATTAATCCGACCATCATACGAATCGTTGTCGTCTTCCCTGCACCATTTGGCCCGAGGAATCCGAAGATCTCACCTTGCGGCACGTCAAACGTTAGATTATCAATAATGGTCGTTCGCCCGATACGCTTCGTAACCCCTCGCAGACTTACAATAGGTTCACCGCTCATGGATAAGCCTCCTTCTCGATTTAGTTAACTTGGAAAATGATATCGCCTGAGGCCACCTTGGCCTCTATTTTCCTTGTCCCTTTTCCCAAGACACCGTTCATGCGGGTTCCATATTCGTTGTCGGTTACCTTCTGAATAGGTAAAGGAAGTAAGGATTGAATGCGTCCGGCACTCACCGCAGCATCCAACGTGTACCCCTCATCTTTGGACAAAATGAATGTCATACTACCGCCCGCGTTCGACACTACTTGCGTGTCTCCCAGGATATGGTCAAACTTCATATCGGAACCATGTCCTACAACGGATACAGCACCCTTCATATCACGAAAGAATACGGAACCGTATTTCGTTTTCCCTGTTACTTCCCCTGCAATGTCTGTTAGATCGGTATCGCCTGATTGATGATCGAGGACCAGATTACCTTGCATACGATCCATATTGGCATTACTAGATCGGTTCACCAATTCCACATTTCCCTTAATGTCGGCCATGTATAGACTTCCATAGGAGGATTTCACTTTGAGATCTCCCTTTACATTAACAATTTCCATGAGCCCACTGGTAGATGTAGCCGTAACATTCCCGTTAATCCCGCTGATTCGCACAGCGCCATCTTCATTCTCAATCGTCGACTTCATCATTTCGGGGATAGCAAGTACATAATCGATAGATACATAGTCGGGATCAATGGCCTTTCCGTTCGCTGTCGTAACAAACGTGAGTTGTCCATTCTGGAGTTCTTGTTCGACCTTAACAGCGTCTCGCCTGCGATTAGCCACCTCTGTATTCGCGGCAGTTACTGTCACCGTAGCCTGTAACCGAATCGTAGACGTCTCCGAACGTTGTACGGATATTTTGCCTTTTTGACTTGTTAGCAGTACTTCCTTGATCTCTGGCTTGTTAATTTCTGATTGAAGCTGCGCGGTTGCCGTTACAGCTCGCCTCTCGCCGATATAGGCCTCTGTCTTCTCTTCATTCACGAATTGCTCGATGAACGCTTGAAAAACATCTTCCTTACGGATGAACACATCCAGAATGGAGAGTAGGAACAGCATCACAACGGAGATGAGAAGAACACTTCTTTTTTGCCGGAACGACATCCTCACACCTCCACTTCTTTCTCGAAAATGAAACCATTCAGCGCTATTAACCCTATACAGAGTAAGCCGAGGACAATAAAAGGTCCCGAATGCAAGAAAGCCATATCTGAATCCTTATGTCCAATCACGATCTCAGGCGTCCAGACCAGCAGGTTCGATAGCAACGGACTGAGAAGAAGGGACAGCCAGATGATGCCAAAAAAGGCGCTAACCATCACAAACCATTTGAATTTTGCTACGAGCTGCCCACATAGGAACGTGAACTGCACGACAATTAATAAGAACAACATAACGAAAAGGCAGATCCAGTAGATATTGAGCACTAGACTCATAAGGCTGGGCCCTAGCTCCGACCAATCCTCGCTTGTGCTTACTTCCTCCCACATCACACGGAGTAACAAGCTCGCAAAGCTTGCTGCAATCACGATAGACGTTGCAATTAGCAAGGATAGCACTGCCGCTAGCTTGGCCGCTAACACCTTCCACCCCCGAATAGGTAAGGAAAGGAGGAGGTAAATCGAGTTCGTTCTCCACTCCACATGGAGTTGATAGTAGCCCGTTCCTATCGCTAAGGCGACTAAGAATAAGTAAGGTATAATGAGTGCCAATACCATCGTCGCATCCATTTGGAAATCGGAGCTTTTGTACAAAACAATTACATGCAGCGCAACCACACCCACTGTGAAAAAACCGAATAAGGGGGAAATACTTTTTATTTCTTTCTTAAATAGGTTCCAGAGTGCCATCTACCCGTACACCTTCTCCCAAATGTTCTCTAACGAGCAGCCGTACGTCTCGCGCAAATTCTCCGTTGAGTCGAATATCGTAACCTGCCCATTCTGTAGAAAAATAACGTCATCAAACATAGGCTCAGATTCATTCACCGAATGGGTGGAAAGCACAATCGTCTGCTCATCCGATTGGAACTCACTGATGATGGAGCGGATAATCTTGGCTCGCGACGAGGGGTCAATACCAGAGAACGGCTCGTCCAGCAGGATTAACGGCACTTTCCGAGATAACGCTGCAATTAATTTCAAGCGCGCCCGCATCCCTTTGGACAGATTCCGAACCTTCTGGTTCTCATCCAGCTCCATTTTGACAAGCAACTCCGCCGCTCTCTCTGCCTGCCAATCCTTGTAGAACCCCGAAATAAATCGCAGCGTCTCCTTCACCGTCATCCACCCATATAAATTATCGATCTCTGGTAAGTAAGCGACATGCTGCTTATTATGGACATCCGGCTTCCTTCCGCCTACAAGAATCGTCCCCGAAGTTGGATAGATCAGACCGGCCATCATCTTGAGCAATGTTGATTTCCCACTCCCGTTTGGCCCTAGTAAGCCAACAATCGTCCCCTTCTTAACCTGAAGGTCGATGCCTTTTATGGCTTGTTTTAATAAATACTTCTTTTGAATACCTCTGAGCTCAATCATGTACGGATTCTCTTCGCTCGACACGGTCTATCCCTCCTTACGTTCCATATGTAAAGTATCGCGGAGCATATCCGCCATTTCGTCCGACTTAATGCCCAAACCGCGCATTTCTTCAATAAATTGATGGACGGCAGCCTGCGCCATTTCGGAACGAATCGATAGGAGCATCGCCGGATCATTCTTGATAAAAGTACCTTGTCCTCGTAACGTTTCCGTCAAACCCACCCGCTCCATCTCTTGGTAAGCTCTCATCACCGTGTTGGGATTCACTTGTGATATTTGTGCCCGTTCCTTATGGGACGGAATTTTATCACCTGGCGATAACTCGCCCCTAGCCAATGCTTTCTTAACCTCATCGACCATCTGCAAATAAATCGGTTTCGGGCTATTAAAATTAAGTTGCACCGTCCTACCCTCCTCTACACCGCAAACCAGTGCACTATTGAACTAGTGCACTATAAGAATATTTGCATACCCACGAATTGTCAATGGCTTTTTTGGAACAGGGAGAAAGGGTTGGCGGGGATGCCGACCTTGGGGGAGGGGAACAAGAGGACGCTACTGACCGTGAAATATGGGGAAAAAGACATCAAAGGGAACGTGAGTGTCCTATTTATTCGAAATACACGAAAAGTGCCATCCAAGGGAACGTGCGTGTCCTATTTATTCAAAAAATACGAAAAACACCAAAAATCGCACACTTAGCGCACTCTCGTTCCTCTCGACGCAAAGAATAGCCGATTTTGGCGTATTAGCGCATCTAGGTTCCCTTTCATCTGGTTGAAACTTCAATTGAACGGAAACTCGAACGGTGGCGGTGTGACGTGAGGTCAGCGGGTGGCATTCCGGACGAGCTGCTGCTGGCGTGCGCGCGATACTGTGGACGTGGTGGCGAGAGGGTTGTTTGTTGGCGTGGAGACAACACGGGTAACGTCAGGATAGTCGTAGCAATGCGGCCTTGTGGGCCAGCTTGCACCGGCAGACTGCTGGTAGGCGGGGCGGAGAGGCTGAGTGGAGTGTTGGATTGATCACCCTCGCCACCTCCTCTCCCTCTCAAAAATGCAAAAATACAACCTTTTCTTCTGATTTATGGCGCAAATTAGTAAATGCGTGCAAATAGGCAACCTTTTTAACGTATTTTATGATAATCTCCTGAAATCACTCAAAATTGATGCCTTTTTGCATCAATTTCATATAACGGAGGAGAAGCCCGTTCGAAAAGTGCTCTTTTGCATTTTTGACAGGGAGAGGGGGACTTGAAGGCTTGAGGACTTGATACTTGAAGGCTTTTAAGACTTGAAAATCAAAAAATCAACAACCTTACTCCATCGGGCACTACATTTGTCGCCCCCACTTCCTTGCTACTCATTGCTCCACATACTACTTCACATTACTACAAACTCTTCTACTACTTCACCTTACTCCAAACTCCCCTACTGCTTCACATTAATCCACTTTCCCACATTCTTCTCTTTATCCTAACTACTTCTCACTGCTCATATTGGGGAGTCTGCGCAGAGGTTACCTCAAGAAGAGCCCAAACATGCAAAATGGACGCTGCTCAATCTTCTTAGAATGAGTTCATTTCTAAGAAAATATATGAGCTTGCTGCGAAACAATTAAACTGACAAAAAAACTGTCCTCACGTAAATGATCTACGTGAGGACAGTCTCATAACATGATGATTTCGCTCGATTTACTGTACGGCTCGTTGCGGACGCTGTCCACCACCTTGTGGTGGCATGCCGCCTCCACCTCCGCCTTGTCTGCCACCTCCAGGACCACCCATCATCCCGCTTCTAGCTTCCGTTACGCCTGTTTCGGACAACCACGTGATCAATGTCGCCGTCTTGAAGTCGACAACTTTCGTCCCACCTTGGTACGTGCCACCTTCGAACAAGCCTTTCGTAGCGGTGCCTGTCGAAGATCCACCCGAGCTAAGCGTGTACGAAGCGTCCTGCTTCAGGTTCGGTGAGCTGACGAACACCGACTGGTAGTTCTTCGCTGGTGCAAAGGTAATAATGGTGTTGCCTGCGCTATCTTCGAGATGAACCAGCGCACCCGCTTGCTGGGTCTTGGTGTACGTCATCAGGACGCCGGCTTGCGTCGACTTGTCGGACGTGGCTTGCACCATGCCGGAGCTTCCCGCGGCAACAAGGAAGCCGCCTGTCATGACGAACGTGCCGTCATAGTCGAGTGAGCCGTTGTTATTCTCGATCGGCCCGTTGACCACCACCGTACCGCCGCTCATCGTGATGGAGCCGTTCGAGTCCAACCCGTCGCCTTTCGAGTCGACGGATAAGAGGCCGCCGGTAATCGTCAGCATATTGCTCGAATTCGCGCCGGATGCGCCTGGTGCGCCTCCTGGTGCACCGCCAGGACCACCTGCAGGAGCTGCCCCAGCCTGGCTAGTGCCAGCACCGGCACCGGCACCAGCTCCTGCTCCTGCTCCTGCTCCTGCTCCGCCAGTCGCCGCTCCCGGAGCAGCAGCGCCACCTTCAGCAGACTCAGCGCTGTTGGAGATGTTCACACCGTCGTCCGCAGAGACGACATTGGTTTTACCGCCCGAGATCAGAACCGCAGGCGCCTCGATCCCTTCATTGCTTTGCGTGATATCGATCGTACCACCTGCGATAGCAAGTGATACCTCGGCGTGAATACCATCGTCGCCAGCATTAAGGTGAAGATCTCCACCGCTCACATCAAGGCCGCCGCTGCTGTGCAACGCATCCTCGCCAGATTTGATTGTGAAGGTTCCACTAGCAAGGCTGATATAACCTTCCTCACCCTCTTTATCGTTCGAGGTTTTGATGCCATGTCCACCTGCATCGATGGTCAATGTACCTGCTTGGACAGCGACTAAGTCACGCCCCATCACACCATCATCAACAGCTTTAATATCCAGTGTGCCTCCCGTAATTTTCAGCTTATCCTTACTGGTAATCCCGTTGTTGTAGTTCCCTTTCACGACAAGCTTCCCTGTTCCATTAATCGTCAGATCGTCTTTGCTGAAGATCGCCGAATTAGGCTCATCTGTCGTAGCGTCCGGGTACACATACTTGGTCCCATCAGAAACGATGTTCTCTGTTCCTTCTTGTAAAGAGATAATCGTCTTGCCCGCTTCTTCGACGAAGATCGCGGAAGACGTGCTGTTCGAAATCTCCACGCCGTTCAAAACTAAACGAACTACGCCTTTATCCTTCACATTCACCGTTATTTGACCACCTGTCAATTTTCCGCTCAAGATATACGTACCAGCCTTCGTGATCACAATCTTACCGTCCTTCGCCGCTGCGCCCTCACCCTCGATGGTTGCACTAGTACCCGTCAACGAGATCTTCGTTGGATTGGCAGAAGCCCAGTCTGTATAAGCATCTTCCGCCGCATACTCCACCTTCTGGATGATATCTGTGGTCGTAGCTTTTGCAGTTGAAGCCGTCGTTCCCGTCGTTGTTACAGCTGGTGTAGCCTCCGTAGTAGTCGAAGCGATATCCGTCGTTTCATTGCATGCTGCTAACACAACAGCGCATAATAGTAGGACACCTGCGCCTTTCATTTTTAAAGGTTTTTTCATAGGGATCTCTTCCTTTCGCATTACGTTATTTTTAAAATTCAGCCGCTGTAGGGCTCATCGTTAAGGTGATATCTAAGTTCCCGTTACGACATCTGATAGCGTCTAGGAACTCTTTTTGACTCGTCAAATGATCAATCGTCACGACGTAAATTAACTCATATAAGCTGCCTAACTCGGTTGTACGCACTTTTTTCAACTCATAGGCAATGTCGAACATCTTGAACACTTCAGCAAACGCTTCTTCATACCCCAGACTCTCGGGGATCGTCACTTTCAATAGCTTCTGTGCAGCCTTCTTCGCACCAAAATTGGTGACTTTCAGGACAAACATCAAGACACACAGTACAAGCGTGAAAAGTACCGCGTAACCAAACGAACCAACACCGCAGGCAAGTCCTGCTGCCATTGTGAACAAAACGAAGGAAATGTCCTTTGGATCTCCAGGAGCGCTTCGGAATCGAATGATGGAGAAGGCCCCTGCAAGGCTGAACGCTCTAGCGATGTTACTGCCGATTAATAAAATAATAATGGCTACAATTACTGGCAGAACAATCATGGTTAACGTGAAGCTTTGTGTGTAGTTCGTTTGTGTTTTCATATAAGTGAAGCTGATCATAGCACCTAGTACAATTGCAATAAGTATGGTTAATAAAGCATTCATTAGTGTTAATTCTGTGCCTGCTGTGACTTGTGCAAAAATTGAATCGATCATAATTGAATCCTCTCCCCCGTTAGCTGTTCATTTCGCATTTTCTTATATTCGTTACCGTACTTCGAGAAGCTCGTTCGAAACATGTCATGCTCCGAAAGCATCTTCGACAACCAGAGCGGGATCGTTTTCTCCGCCTTCACTTCCATAAGCCATTGCCCGCGGCCCATCAGCTGCTCACCATGATCGCCACTTTCGAGCTTGAGATCATACCGTCTGGAACGGATATTCGTGTCAAAGGTGATCCGCAAATCTCGGTTATTTTTACAAAACATCGCAATCCGGTCATACGCCAGATATACCTTCGGCTCCAAATCATAACGCTGTAGGAAATACTTAATTTCCTGAATAACTTGCTTGTTCATATAATCCTTGAATTCAGGCTCTACCTTGGTTCGTACAAAGTCATATGACTCGTTCAGCTTCAGAGCTGTTCTTCTTTTATTCACCAGGCCGAACACCTTCTTCTTCAGCTCTAGATACACCTTCGCATCTGCGTTTGGAACCCCGTAAGCTCTTATTCGCAGCTTCTCTCGGTATTTCGGCTTCGCCAGCGAATTTCGAATTAATGAATCATGCTCGGTATCGAAGTAGATGTTACTGATCGAATAGAATTGTTCATTCTTGTTGTAGGCGTCCATTTCCATATATTCGAGCAGTCGATTATAGATCGTGTAAAAGGCTTTCGTATCCATCAGATACTTATTTTCATACCGATTAAATACTTCAATCGCCATTGTGATGCGCCTCCTTCTTGTTTCACCTTGCGTGTTGCTCGCCGCTTCCATGACTGTATCTTAGCCCTCGAACCTTTAGTGAAACTTAAATGCGAAATGAATTATGTTTTTTTCGTAAATCCGCACTTGTGGTGCTACTATTAAGGTTGGTTAAAGGTTCACAGGCCTATAATGAAGCCATGCCATTCGAAGCATCTTGAGGCACAAGGGGGAAACGACCATGAGAATTCTAATCGTGGAAGATGAAGTACATTTAGCTGAAGCGTTAACTCAAATTTTAAAAAAACACCATTACTCCGTTGACGTTGTTCACGATGGACAGTCCGGGCTGGATAATTCGTTAAGTGGTATATATGATCTTCTGTTGCTCGACATCATGCTGCCTGAAATGGACGGAATCACGATTCTCAAGACACTGCGCACCAAGGGGATTTCAACACCTGTAATTCTGCTTACGGCAAAGGGAGAAATTTCAGATAAAATCGCAGGATTGGATTACGGTGCTGACGATTACGTGTCCAAACCGTTCTCAACAGAAGAACTGTTGGCTCGGATACGCGCGGCGTTAAGACGCAAGGGCGAGGTTGTGCCAGAGGATGCCTTGAAGTTTGGGGACATCGAATTGCATACAGGGAATCTCAAATTGACATGCAAGGGGAAGGAACTCAAGCTGATTCTAAAAGAAAGCGAGCTCCTGGAGCTGTTAATGGCGAGAAAGCAGGCTGTCACATCGAAGGAACAGATCATCGAGAAGCTGTGGGGCTTCGATTCCGAGGTGGAGCATAACAACGTGGAAGTGTATATCTCTTTTTTACGCAAAAAATTGACTTTCTTACACGCGGCAGTCCGTATCTCGACCCTTAGAGGCGTCGGATATGTGCTGGAGGAGGTGACCTCCTGATGTTTAACAAGCTGCGCAACCGATTTCTCATCGTGAATCTAGTCATCATATCCTGTATCATGCTCTTGTCTTTCGCTACGATTTATTTCATCACATATGGGAATGTAAAGGCCGACATCGATATGGAACTGCATCGCGTTGCGGAATTCAATCTCAAGCCTGATGGGAAAAAGGGGAGTCCGAAGGGTGGACCTAATGGCGGGCATCACCCGCAAGAACCTCAGGGTTACAATGATTCACCACCCGAGCGATCGGTTTCCTTCATGCTGCAAGCAGATGCCCAGTGGAACATCACAGCAACGAACTCCCGTTTTGACATGGACACTGCGTTCTACGAAACGGCCATTAAGGAAGCCTCCGCCAACAGGTCGGATATCGGCCAGTTCACGCTGGGTGGCAACCAATGGGCGTATATGGTGCAAAAGAATGACACCGGGTATAGCGTCGTTTATCTCGACGTTACGGCTCAGAAGACCATCCTGACGAATCTTGTCTATACCTTTACACTCGTCGGCTTGGTGATGCTGATCGTCATCTTCTTTACGAGCCGCTATTTCGCGAATCGTTCCATCGCGCCAGTCCGAGAAGCCTTCCAGAAACAGAAACAATTCATCGCGGATGCATCTCACGAGTTGAAAACACCGCTAGCCGTCATCAATACCAATGCGGATGTACTCTTAGCGAATAGCGAGGATACCATCGATAGCCAATCGAAATGGCTGCATCGCATCAAATCGGAGACGGAACGCATGAAGACGCTCACCAACGATCTCCTCTATCTCACGGAAATGGACGATACTAGAGCGGGAATCTTGTACAGCGAATTTAACGTGAGTGAATCTGTGGAAAGTGTTCTTCTCACGATGGAAGCCGTCGTGTTCGAGAAAGATATTACGCTGGATTACGAGATTCAGCCCGACTTAACCCTGCACGGCAACAGCGAGCAAATCAAGCAAGTTGTCATGATTCTTATGGACAATGCGATCAAATATACGCCGCCGAAGGGAGCCATTTCGCTCACCTTCAAGAAGCATCATAGCGATACGCTTCTCACCGTGACCAATACGGGTGAAGGTATCTCACCTGAGCATGTGGAGAGGATCTTCGACCGCTTCTACCGTGCGGATCCATCGCGTTCACGCAAGCACGGCGGCTACGGGCTTGGATTAGCCATTGCCAAATCCATTGTGGAGCAGCATAAGGGGAAAATTCATGCCAAAAGTGTGCTGCAAGAGACAACGTCGTTCTATGTGCAGCTTCCTTCATAGATTATTATTTGGGAGCTAAGCGGCTTATCAAGCGTTTAGCTCTTTTTCGTTTTACCAGAAGCCGCGTTAGAATTCATAGCACACTCTGTGAGAGTAGTTCGGCAATTCCGGGGGCGCTATCCCTCCCTCAACCCCGCCGCAGCCCCGGCGGGCTTACCCTTTTCGGAGAGCCACATTTCATTCACGTATTTACATGTTGTAATCCTTGTGTAGAATGGATACACAAGGAACATGC
This sequence comes from Paenibacillus sp. LjRoot56, assembly GCF_964253335.1. NCBI lineage: Bacteria > Bacillati > Bacillota > Bacilli > Caryophanales > Paenibacillaceae > Paenibacillus > Paenibacillus sp. LjRoot56. The sequence continues at coordinate 377,624 of NZ_CAXURV020000001.1, read as the reverse complement.
TCATTAGTAGTGAATGAGGTAAGCAAAATGCGACCGGAAAGGAAGGAGCTTTTCCTATGAATATTTTAATTATCGAAGACGATTCCAGCATTCAAATGCTGCTTAAATTAAGTCTGGAAGTAGAGGGGTTTCATCCTGTTGTTGCTGGCACTGTCGCTGCTAGTCTTGAGGTACTCGCCTCAGAGCCTATCGATTTCATCTTGCTGGATCTGATGTTGCCTGATCAGTCAGGCTTTGAGCTCCTGAAGACACTCCAGCAAATTCATAAGGAAATACCGGTGATTGTACTCACGGCCAAAAATGAAATGAATGATAAAATACTAGGCTTCCAACTCGGAGCCGACGATTATTTAACCAAACCCTTTGAGACACGAGAACTTATTATGCGGATTCGCGCTGTCATGCGCCGTGTAACATCGGATACAACCACACAAGCTGCTGACGTCCTTCAAGTTGGCATGATCGAAATTGATAGAAATGAGCGATCCTTCAAGCTGGCAGGCAAACCTATTAAAACGACAAGCAAAGAGTTCGATTTCCTCTGGCTGTTGTGCAAAAATCCTAAGAAAGTTTTTACCCGAGAGCACATTTTGGACCAAGTCTGGGGATTTGAATATTACGGACAGACGCGGTCTGTTGATATGATGGTAAATCGGCTGCGGGAAAAAATTAAACCCTACGATCACGTACTCGCCACAGTTCATGGTACGGGCTATAAACTGGAGGTTTAAGCCATGAAGCTTCGCAACAAACTGTTCATCCAGCACTCTATAACGATCATTATGCTGCTTGCCTCGATGTATGTTGTTGTGAATTATACACTGAGTAAAAGCATGATCGAGCGGGATACCCAAACCTTAGCCCAGTATTATGGTCTGCACCGCATTGAAGCTTTAAAAATTGTTAACGATAAGAAAATTAGCATTGAACAGCTCTTTTCTGGGACCTATGCTCCGCTGATTGCCTCCCACCTTGCAGCTAACAGCAACTTTCAAGTACAGCTATTTGATCCGGAGGGTACCATTATCGGCGATAGCGGCAACAAAGAAGACTTGATGAAACGAAGCGATATTGACGCTGCATTAGCTGGACAATCGGCAACTGTCATTACCGAAGGTGAGAATAACAAAATTCTTATTTATGCCTCCCCTTTCACCTATGAGGGGAAAATTGTAGGCGGATTCCGCTACCTGCTAGATCTGAATAAGCACGAAGAAACGCTATCTGAGATGCGCTCTTGGTTTATTGGCGTTGCGCTCGGCTGCTTACTGATCGCGTTGCTTGCAAGCTACTCCTTCTCCTTCTTTATCATGAGACCCCTGCACGCCCTCCAACAGGCGCTAAAGCAAGTAACCGTGGGTGATTTCAGCCGAAAGATTGTTGTCACCAGTCAAGATGAAGTGCGGGAACTGGCCGATGACTTTAATCAAATGTCAGAAGCGCTCCAAGAGCATATCGGGCTCCTTCAGTATGAACAAAGCAAACAGAAGAAATTTTATGATAACGTGACGCATGAGCTCAAAACACCGCTAACCTCTATCATTGGCTTTTCTGATCTGATTGACAAAATGGAGCGTGTCGAAGATATTCGAACATGCAATGTCTACATCCGCAAGGAAAGCACACGTCTGTTACAAATGGTTGAAGAGCTGCTACAAACATCGCTCAAAGGCGATGAAGCTTGGCGCGTACAGCTTGAGCGCGCAGATCTAGCGGCAATTCTAACGGATAGTCTGCGAATTCTTGAACCTACGTTGCATAAATCATCCATTTCGACAACGCTGCAGGTCGAGCCTTGCGAAGTCTATGTGGATCCCAAGCGCACGCAGCAGGTCTTGTTTAATGTCATTGAAAATGCGATTAAACACAGTGAATGCACACATCTCCATATTCGATTAGAGCAGCTGGAATATCATTGCCATGTCCGTATCTCGGATAACGGTAAAGGCTTAAGCGAGCAAGATACAGCGGCGCTGTTCCTAGCTTCTTCTGAGCACAATCAGAAGCGTCCCATTTCGACGCATTCCCATGGGCTTGGTTTACTGCTCTGCAAGCAATTAATGGAGCTGCAAGGCGGTAGTATCACCGTACATAGCCGTGAGAAAATTGGTACTGAAGTCATTTTGATGTTCCAAAACGAACCAACCCTCACGCAAGGCTTGTTACAAAATTGATACAAATCCATGATTTTTCTGAGATAAAAGGAGAGTAATCTACATGCAAGAGGAGAAGAAAGGGCTTTCATGGTTGCGTCTCATCTTACTACAAATCGTTATTGGGTGTACGTTGATCGGCATTTTTGCCTATGTGTTTCGTATCGGCGTCGATGAAGTGCGTATCGCCCCTAAGGAAGCAAACAGCCGTGATATGTTCGACGGTGTTCCTATGCGTATGAACGTGACGTATCCTGGCGTTGGCACGATTTCCATTGATGATCCGAAAGAGCTTATTTCGTGGAAAGCGTCGTTTACCCGCATATTAAACGGGGGAAAGCCGCAAACGCGTGCAAACGCTTCACGTTTGCTGTTAACGGGCTCCATTGCCTATCTGGATCAAGAGGATATCCCATTCCAAATTGGTACCAGCGGCTTTCGCTTCGGAACAGACTCGGTCAATTCACTGGAAATTAGCGCTGAAATTCGGAAACTGCAGAATATGCTCATCGACAAGACGCTCACTGCGGATACAGTTAGTGGCGTTATTGCAAACAGGAACCATCAAGTATTTCGTTTGCAAGATGGCCTTCTTACAACGCTTTCCGAGGCAGATCGGGCTGCACTTACGACGCAAATGCGAACTGCCGTCAGGCTAATCGATTTCAGTCATTTCGACTTCATGGCTGAACAGCCTAGTAGCCATTATGTCGTACAATTAACCGACGAAGCCGCGAACGGTAAGCATTGGCTGCATCTCGACCGATATGATAACGCTTACTTCATTGTGTTCGATTTGTTAGATGAAACCAACCATAAAGCCTATTTCAAGTTAAGTGATGCCTCCTAACATATCGAGGGGATGGTTGATGAAATGGCTAGAAAGAAAAGCAATAGTTCCATTATGATCGTATCGGTCATTGTTGTCGTACTAGTTGCAGGATTCTTCCTGTACAAATCCGGCGTTTTCGGCGGGACATCGAAAGGTAAAATTACGGTTTACTCTATCTTCCAAGAAGAAGAAGCCCGCAAGATTTTAGATAAATTCAAAGCGGAAACGGGAATTGACTATGACGTCCTTCGTCTGCCAAGTGGTGAGGCCGTGACCCGTGTACAAAATGAGATGGGCAAGCCTCAGGCCGACTTCCTGATGGGCGGTCCCGCTGATTCGCATGAGGTACTGAAAAAAGCCGGTGCGCTTGAAGCCTACATTTCGCCGAATGCCAAAGATATTCCTGACAATATGAAGGACAAAGAAGGCTTCTGGACCGGATTCTATCTAAATCCTATCGCTATTGGTATCAACGAACAGCGTTGGAAAGAGAAATATGCTGCAGCCCCTTACCCGCAGACCTTCCAAGAGCTGCTAGATCCGAAATTTAAAGGCGAGATCGGCATGTCCGACCCTGCTACTTCCGGTACAGCCTATACAGCGGTAGCTTCCCTTGCGCAAGTATGGGGGAAAGATGAAATGTTGAAGTATGTTGCCAAACTTCTTCCCAATCTTAAAGAAAGACCGAAATCCGGCATTGAGCCGATTCAGAAAGCAGCTAAAGGCGAATACACCATCGGTATTACGTTCCTTGGTGACCAGTTAAAGATGAAAAATCAAGGCAACCCGATTGTTAGTATCGTCCCTGAAGCCGCAGGCTATGAAGTTGGTGGATTGGCTGTCGTGAAAGGCGGCGCTAACACAGCGGGCGCTAAGAAACTAATGGACTATATGCTAACCAATGAACCTGGACTTCTTTACACCGAGTCTGCATTTGCAAGTTCCGTAAAACCTACTGTACCGATCCCTAAAGGCGGCATCGATATCAAAGCAACGAAATATAACACAACCTACAGCTTGTGGAAAGCTGCTGAACAGCGTAAAGAGCTGCAAGATGCGCTAAAAGATCTTAAATAAAAGCCTATTGTACAGGGCATTGAAGCAATGCTTCTTAAGCTGATCAATGCCCTCCTACACAATGAATTTGGAAGGTGGTCGTGAACCCCTTATGATCATAGAAAAAAAGGGTATGGGTTCATCGATCGGCAGACTGATGAAAGATCCATCATCGCTGATCCTTGTCCTCATCAGTTTCGCTGTTCTCTGTCTCTTCGTCATTTATCCGCTAATTTATGTGATAGCGCTGCCAGGAGCAACGGATTGGACAACTTTTTTCAGCAAAAGCCGGTATGCTAAGGCTCTGCTCAATACGGTTGTCAGCTCCTCCCTATCCGCACTAACCGCAACCATCTGCGGCTTTATTTATGCGTACTCGATTCATTACAGCAACATCGCGGGGAAAAAGTTTTTCCGCTTTATCGCCTTCCTTCCGATTCTCGCACCTTCTGTCATGACCGGCCTAGCCTTCCTGCTTTTATTCGGCAGAGGAGGTATGGTATCACAAACCATGAAAGCATGGTTTAACGTCGAACTAGACTTATACGGACTGCCTGGCCTCTGGATCGTACAGACGATTTCGTATTTCCCGCTGGCCTACATGACGATAACAGGCGTCCTTCGCTCCATTTCGCCCAATCTAGAAATTGCTGCACAGAATCTAGGTGCGCGCGGCTTCAAACTTTTCCGCACCATTACGTTTAAATTAGCACTTCCCGGCGTCATTAACGCCTTTCTACTCGTCGCAATCAACTGTTTTGCCGACTTCGGGAATCCCAAGCTGATTGGGGGCAATTACTCTCTCTTAGCTGTTGAAATCTATGGAGAAATCATTAATAACGAGCCTGGGCTCGCATCCGTCATGGGTATTATTCTCGTCATTCCTGCCCTGTTGGTATTCATGATTCAAGCCAAACTGCTGTCCAAAGGTTCCTACTCGACCATCACTGGAAAGCCTGTTTCAGGACTCAACCGGGTGAAGACTTCCCGCAAGACCGATGTCTTCCTTTTCATATTCAACAGCATTATGGCGCTCTTCATCTTGTCTATGTTCGTGATCACCATCCTGTTCGCTTTTACCAAAAACTTCGGACGCGACAACACCTTTACGCTGGATCATATGTTCAAAATCGTGTTTAACCCCTCCAGCCCTGCTGTCATGAACAGCTTAGTCTTATCGCTCATCAGTTCTATTCTGGCTGTTGGCTTCGGTCTTGTATTGGCCTATGTGGTTGTACGCAAGCCATTCCCCGGCAAAAAATTGCTGGATTTCACAGCCGTGTTGCCGATTGCTTTGCCTGGAACGTTCGTTGGTCTTGCCTTGATCGTCGCTTTCAGCAATGGACCGATTATGCTACAAGGATCAGCCATTCTCATTATCGTCGCCATGCTGCTTAAACAGATGCCAGTCGGCTATCGCGGGCTCACCGCTTCCTTCAAGCAGGTAGATAAATCGATTGAGGAGGCTGCAACGAATCTTGGCGCAGACAGCCGCCGCACATTAACAACCATCGTATTTCCTATGCTGCAAAAGACCATCGTTGCGAACTTCGTCTATGCCTTTATGAAAAATATGAACACGCTAAGCACCATCGTCTTTCTTATTACGCCCAAGTGGGTCGTCGCCGCTGTATCCATCTTCAATTATGCAGAGACCGGCACTTACTACTGGGCAGCAGCTGTTGCCGTCGGTTTGATGGGGACAACGCTGGCTACACTTGGTGTGATGAAGCTCATTTTCCGTTCGAAGGTCAAAATATTCGATTTCTAACTATACGTAACACTGACGTCCTAAGGAGTGAGAATCATGAGTTCACACATATTGTTAGATTTAAAAAATGTAAGTAAGGTGTTTGGCAGCAACCACGTTCTCAAACAGATCAATCTGCAGATTGAACGCGGGAAGTTCATTACATTTCTCGGTCCAAGTGGATGTGGGAAAACGACTCTATTGCGCTCGATTGCCGGCTTTTATACCATTGATGAGGGTGAAATCAAGATTGATGGCCAGCTCGTCAACGATTTGCCCCCTTATAAACGTGGAACACCGATGGTATTCCAGGAATACGCACTATTCCCGCACATGACGGTATTCGATAATGTTGCTTACGGGCTAGATATTCAAAAGCGCCCAGAGGCGGAAATACAGGATCGCGTGAAGTCTGCGATGGCTAAAGTGAAACTGACCGGACTTGAGGAGCGGTATCCGCATGAGATGTCCGGGGGGCAACAGCAGCGGGTAGCTATGGCGCGAGCACTCGTCATGAACTCGCCGATCATCCTGCTTGACGAGCCGCTAAGTAATTTGGACGCGAAGCTGCGTGAAGAAGTACGTGTGGAGCTGCGCAGCATCCAACAAGAGCTTGGTTTAACCGTCATTTATGTCACCCATGACCAACTGGAAGCCTTATCGATGTCCGATCACATCGTTGTCTTCAACAAAGGCGCGATTGATCAGTACGGCACGCCACATGATATTTATTACAAGCCTCGCACGCCTTACGTCGCCGACTTTATCGGGACAACGAATTTCGTTGATGCCGTTGTACGTGACTCTGCCAATGGCAAAGCCACTGTGGAGTATGGTACGAGCAAACATACGGCAAGCGTGACGATTGATGAAGCTGTGACGGCAGGTGACAAAGTGCTGCTCAGTATTCGACCTGAGTCCATGCGTATTAATGCAACGAATGCCGGCGAATTTATAGTGAGCGGCTTCGTGAAATCTTCCATGTTCCTCGGCGAGAAGGAACGATACTTCATTTTAGATGATGATATGAAAGAATGGATTGTCGATGCGTATGATATCGGTTTGACAAGATATCAGGGGAATGTCACGATTAGTGCAGCCGATGATAAAATTCATTTGATTAAAATAAGTTAGTTTAACATAAGAAAAAGCAGCAGGTTGAAAAGGGAAACTTTGGTTTCCTTTTTTAGCTGTTCAGGAGGGAGTTTCGCCATGTGGAAAAAAGGATTGCTCGTGCTCATAGTCGGTATTGGGGTGTATCTTGGATATCTCGTCTTCGGGGAGAAGAAAAGTAACCAGCCTCTTAAGGTATACGTCATCTTCCAGGAGGATGCAGGAAAAATTCTGCTCGAGACGTTCAAGGAAAAAACAGATCAACCGTATGATATCATCCGGATGTCCAGTGGTGAAGCGAGCTACCACCTGCTGACGCTGGGTAAAACGGGTATTGATGTCGTGCTCGGTGGCCCTGCTGATCTACACGAACAGCTCAAAAATAAGGGCAAATCGCTTCGTTATTCATCTGCCTCCGCTGGCAGCATCCCCTCCAAGTACAAAGATACGGACGGTTATTGGACCGGTATTTACATGGGTGCACTGGCCATTGGCGTCAACCAAACCGTCTGGCAGCAAGATCCTCAGCTGGCGAATCTTCCGCTGCCACAGCGGTACGAGGATCTGCTGCGCCCTGAGCTCAAGGGCAAGATTGAGATTCCCGACCCCGAGACGTCGGGGACAGGCTACACGTTGCTCGCATCGGTTGCCCAGCAGCGCGGGGATAGCGCAGCGATTGATCTCATGCAAGCGCTGAAGAAGCAAAGCGCCTCCATGACGTTCGCCGGCAATACGAGCGCACAGCATTTAGCTGAAGGCGAAGTGGCAGCAGCCGTCTCCTTCCTAAGCGACCAGCTACGGTTCAAAAACTCGGGCTATAACATAAGCTCGTTTATTCCCCCACAGGCAGGCTGGGAAATCGGAGCTGTCTCTATCCTAAAGGGAGGCAACAATACTGCCGCGGCCAAACAGCTTGTTGATTTCATGCTCTCCAAAGAGGTTCAAACTGATTATATGAACACGGCTTTTTCCTTCCCGGTAGCGCCTAATATCCCTGTGAATCCGCTCCTTGCGCCAGTGAAGCTGGAGAATCTCCTTGCTACGTACCGCTTTGATCTAGCTGCTCAGTTGCATGAAAAATTGCTAAACCAATGGCGGGGAGCGTCGGATTAGCACGCTTGATATTTATGTAAAAATTTGTCGTTTCATGTTATCATCTTAACGTAACACTATACAGAAAAGGTGGACGGATGATGAATTATATGGAGACATTGCACCGCCGCAACAAACTGCTTGTGAATATTATTTGGGGGATGCTGGTCCTTGGCATAGCCGTCGATTTCCTGACTGGCGCTGGTATGGATTCGATTATCGTCCTGCTCGTAGTCGGCACATTGACTAGCGGCGTGGCTACCGTTCTTACCTACAAACGTTGGCTTACATCCTACATCATGTATATCATATCCGCCATCGTTACACTACTGATCTGGTTATTAATGCTTACGGGTCCTATCCTAACAACTTACCTGCTTATCTACGTTAATCTAGCCATCATGACCTTATACAGCAGTTCTCGAGCGATTGCTTTTTCCAGTTTTATGGGAGCCATTTTAACTATCTACTTCTTCCTTAGCCCCTACAAAACAGAAATATTCGGTGAAAACAACATTGTTACGATGTTTATGTATCTTGCTTTTATCGCCGTGCCGTTATTCGCATCTACAAGATTCAGCGAGAAATTGCAAACCACTATTTTTTCCGAGCGCGAGCAGGCTGTTTTTGAGAAAAACAAATCCGTCGAATTGGTTAATCTGGTGTCCTCTTCGCTAGTCTCACTGACCGAATTCAGCTCTAATCTGAAGCAGAATGCCACTGCAACGGGCACTATTTCCAAAGAAGTAACCTTAGCCTTCGGGGAAATTACCGCAAGCACAGAAACGCAAACATCCAGTATTGGTGATATCAGCGAATCCATTCGACAGATCGAGCAATCCGTCACATCCTTGGCAGACCGCTCAACGGAAATGAGAGATCTCTCCGTAAGCTCTGCCCAACTGACCCAGGCGGGGAGTGAAGAAGCAGAGTCCTTAGAGATTCAAATGAAAAGTGCCCACGAGACCATGGATTCTTCCGTTCAGTTGATGAACGATCTAGACAGTCAGAACTCGCGGATCAGTGATATAGTTGCGACGATTAAGCATATTTCGACGCAGACGAATTTGCTTGCACTGAACGCCGCCATTGAAGCCGCACGTGCAGGTGAGCACGGTAGAGGATTCGGCGTTGTTTCTCACGAAATTCGTAAATTGGCCGAAACCTCGCAGCAATCTACCGAGCAGATCGAGCAGATCCTCGAGGATATTCGCTCGAAAACAACGCAAGCCGCGGCGCAAGTCTTACAGGGGCAGCAATCCGTAGCGAATGGCAGTGATGCCGCGCAGAAAGTCGTACAAGTCATGCATGCACTGGCGACCGATGCGGGTCACCTAGAAAGTCAGTCCGCTCACGTGGAACAATCAGCGGAGAATCTTCACCAACAATACACACGAATTACGGACCAGATCGTCACGATTGCTGGTATTACCGAAGAAAACATGGCATCTATCCAAGAAATGTCCGCAAGTATGACGACACAAGACAGTCGCATTAGCGACATCCTAGAGAGCTTCCTTCAGCTCGATAAGCTCACTTCCGATCTCAACCGGATGACGAAGGGTTAATGTCCTTTAAAAAAGTCCACACCTCTGAAGTAGAGGCATGGACTTTTCTTTACTTAGGGTTATGCTCATGCGTGATGGAGCATTTATTCTGTATAAATTGAATCTGATTTTTTAGCCGATTACGCTGCTCTTCCGAGCCTTGGAACTGTTCAAGTTCCTGTATTAAATTGTGCAAATCATCTCCTGCATTCGCGCAATCATAATTGCTTTCTACATTTTCGAGCATATTGCAGCCTCCTCATGTACAATCAGCGTTATTTTCCACCCTTGTTACTGCTCTGGTCCTCTGTACGTGTGGTTGTATTTTTTCTGGATTGTCCTTGCTGTTTGTGACCTGACATGTTGCTCACACTCCTTATGGTGTAGGTTTGAGACAGTGCGAGTTTATTATAAGCAATTGATTGAATTTGATACGATCCAAAAAATAAAAGCCTTGCAAACGATTTGAATCGTTTGTAGGCTAATTAGCAGTGCAACGCTTATTCGACTACCTTTGAAATCTAGCTCAATAACCTGCTAACATCCTCGCGGTCAAAAACACCATCCTGATTCACATCCACTTGCATTTCAGCAGAACTGGTAATTGTCGCGATATCGTCCAAACCAATCTCACCATCCCTTATATGGATCTAACCCATATGAGGTATCAAGTGTGGATCTCCTTTTGTTCTGCTCATGAAGAATCTTCTTCAATTACCATAAATGATAGACATCAAACAGACCATCCTAAGTAGGATGGCCTTGCTTTGTAACCTTGAACGAAACCCCTTATTCGTGCTTCCCTTCATCGCTCAAATCCTCTGTCGAGGGAACGTCGCATGCTTGATTGGCTGCCGCTTCAAACTCTGCCTCATTGCTTGATCCCAGCTTGTCACCATACTGGTCAAGCCTGCCTGGCTGCCCTGCTGGGCCGTCATTATCCGGCTTATTATTTCTTCCGCTCACATGATCACCTCTTTGCGTTGATGGTTCGATTGCCAGACACGTTGGCCTTGGCATACGCTTTAGTGTGTCTCATTTGGCTCCAAACCATCCTCACTCATCTCAGTTCGCGATTTGTAGCCATTCGGGGTATTCATCCAAGTAGCCGTATTGACTCAACTCTTTTAACGAATTTCGAATGCTGTGTTCGTCCTCTCCCGATTGGCTCGTTAACTCCAGCAGGTCATGCAATTGAATATGCGGGTGCTCTTTGCAAAAGATAAGTAAACCCTTAGCCGCCCATGAGAGTCGGTCATCTTTAAAATCTCCAACCATCCGGCGGAACAGTTTGTGCGGAAGAATTTTAAGATCGACGAGATCTTGCAGCGCCTTCATCGCCTGCTTATCCGTCATTCTCCCAAGAATAGCAATCTCCGATATCACAGGGAAATTGGATTCAGAGCCAAAGCTTTTCAGAATAATGTAGACCATTTGAGAACACAAATCTAGACCTGGTTGACGGAAAATATCATCTGACAGTGTAAAATTACGTGTACCCTCACTTACTTGTCCGTTAGACATGTCGATGTCCTCCTTTTCATTATGATCGGAGTTCACCCCACCCATTAAATCCTACATAAGCTTGCCAGCATTGCGACCAGCTTGCCGAAATATATCTTCTAAACTGAAGTTCTTCTGTCTGTTAGAAACCGGGGTATCTACAGATTCCTGGTGTTCTATGGGTGCGGTAAAGATAATATCATCCTCTACGAATGATTGAATATCATGATGTGGATCCTCTTCGCCTACCAACGTAGCTAGAGATTGTTCACGAAGGATATGCTTTGTCAAAATCTCCATAATACCATGACTAAACATACCTTCAGCTTTCAATTGGTTCATATATGCAATGACCTCTGGCGGTGTTTCTGTCGGGATGTACAGCGTCACATCTTTACCCGGACTCACCAAAACAGTCGATCTCCGTTTCTTCAATCCGCTCCGCTCCCAGCCTCAGTTTCCTTCTGGGTTTCCATGCTTGCCGCTGCTTCATTATTCGTATGTTTCAAGGCATGCTCCAGCAAAAAGAAAGTACCGCGCACATTACGGAATTGACTGTACTCTGATTTATCAAATCGAATCGGCAAGCCTAATTCGGCATTTAATTTCTCGATCCACGGTTGCAGAACGATGGCCCCACCACCGATAAACCAAAACTCATTGGCATACCGAACATGTTTCCACGAGTTGCGGGCGTATTTTAACACCTTTTCGGCTAGGATACGCATGTGACGGTTTACGAGATTCGTCATGTCAAAAGCCACTTTACCCTCAGCGTAAATTTCATACTCCTTGTTGACTAGCATGATCGTCAGTTCTGCCGTGCTTGAGATTAGCTCTTCTCCTTGGGCGTTGATTTCATTACGAATGCTTTCCAACGCATCGTTTAAGTAGATTTTAGCTCCCGTTGAATGCCGTTGATCCAGATCAAGCCCCGGTCTGAAGAAGGCAATATCCATATCGACACCGCCAACATCCGCAATCCCGAAGCCTTTATGTGATAGCTGTGACTTGGTTGTAGCCTCCATATCATAAACACCTGACACATCGTCAATGCTGATATCCGACGGCAGCGTAAACTCCATTTCTACCGTTACGCCTTTAAACATTGGTGTCGTAACAAACGTAATAGAATGAACACCGCCTGTTATCTTCTGTGCAAATTCTTCGCTAAACTTCGTAATTTCTCTGATGGGCAGACCTGTTCCTAAGTGCACCGTAGCCTTAATGCGATTCTTACCGCGTTTAATCGCATCCTCATGCTTCGTGACAATGGCATATGCCGCAGCCGTTAGAAGTGTAACCATGGTTTCAGGCCGCTGAGCCTTCTTTTGCACCGCTTTATCTCCTACAATTTCATGCACAATTCCTTCGTCACCAATAGCCAAGTTTCCAACGTAGACATGACGATATTGCTCTGTATCAATCGCTGGCGATGTAATTTGCACATCTAAGAAATCCAAGGGATCTCCTTGTTCCATCAGCAAAAAGCGCTCCCCAAAAGGTTGTGCGACTACATTCGGGAAAATAAAGCTGTTGTTCAAATCGTCATATATGCCTTTAATATGACTGCTGCCGTTATCAATGGATAAGTGAATAGTTGTGGTAAGAATATCATGTTTAGCCATGTCTATTTCCTCTCCCAACCTTAATAGATACTATAAATAGATTCGGTTAATAGAGGGGATTTAAGACGGTTACTAGGAATTTTTAACAATTTTGATTTTGGGGGAGGAAATGAAGTTTGGCGTTTAAAGTTTGGCGTTAGAAGTTCAAAATTCAAATGTTAAAGTTTAAACTTTAGTGGTTAAATCGTACACTTTGAACTTTATGTAAGTGTGATAACAGTCACTCGCTTGCCTACCTGCTGACATTTAAGATTCGCTAAAGGTTGCCGCACTAAAATAGTTTTATGACCCGAAGAGGAGTGATTATCATTTTCCGTGAGCGAAAAAAAACCAAAATTATCACCATCATAGCTATATGTCTACTTATTATCGCTGCGATTCTTTACTGGCTTGCTAATCGTTATTTATTCGAGCACGTTGAGGTTGTCGTCGCCCCGAATAACGTTGTAACGCAAGATTTGCCCGTGAAACAAACAGCGTCACAACCGCACTACGATGACTGGAATTATAAGGACGACAACCAGACGATTAGCATCAAACAAGTACAAACGGGCTCCGGAGCTGATGCGATCACCTATTTCGTTGCTGATGTGACGTTCAACAATAGCACGAACCTGCTCACAGCATTCGCTAAAAATGCCTTCGGCACAAACATCATCGAAAACACTTCGACGATTGCTGCAAGCAACAACGCCGTATTCGCGATCAACGGCGACTATTACGGATTTCGCAACGACGGCGTCATCATTCGAGGCGGTACCGTTTACCGCGATGAACCTGCGCGTGATGGCCTCGCCTTACTCAGCAACGGTACTTTGCAAGCTTATAACGAAGAGGAGATCTCTTCAGATGATTTACTCGCTAAGGGAACGACAAACACCTTTTCCTTCGGCCCTACCCTCGTCAAAGATGGCAAGATAGCTGGAGATTTCTCCGCCGTGCAAATTGATAAAAATTTCGGAAACCGATCGATTCAAGATGCCAATCCGCGCACCGGCATTGGGATGATCTCGCCGAATCACTTCGTGTTTGTTGTGGTCGACGGACGAAAAACCAACTATAGCCGTGGCATGACGTTAACTGAATTCGCGAATCTTTTCCATGAACTCGGCGCTACCGAAGCTTATAATCTCGATGGCGGCGGTTCTTCCACGATGTATTTTATGGGCAGAGTCGTTAATAATCCACTTGGCAAAGGCAATGAACGAGGCGTAAGCGACATTATCTATATTCCTAAATCTTAGCAAGGAGGACTGATACCATGACCATCCTCATCCCCTCCTACGAGCCGGACGAAAGGTTAATTTCTCTTATCCATCATCTAAAAGAAGTTAGCGACGATTCGATCCTTGTCGTTGACGATGGCAGCGGTGAAGAATATCGCGGTATTTTTGATTCAGCGAAGCAAGCAGGTTGTACCGTGCTCACGCACAAGATGAACCAAGGGAAAGGCTGCGCATTGAAGACGGGCTTTGACTATGTGCGACAGCAGGGTGGAAGTGATGGCGTTGTTTGCGCCGACAGTGATGGACAGCATCTGCCCGAAGATATTCTAAGACTCACGAAAGTCGTTCGCGAGCACCGTAATCATATCGTACTGGGCAGCAGACAATTCACGGGCAAAGTCCCCCTGCGCAGCCGCATCGGGAATTCGGCGACGAGGCTGGTTTATTCTCTGGCAACGGGTAAACCCATACAAGATACGCAAACTGGCCTGCGGGGCTATTCCTCCGAGATGTTGGATTGGCTATGCCAAATTCCAGGCAATCGCTTCGAGTATGAAATGAATATGCTTCTCGAGGCACCTCATGTAGGATACGACTTGGTCGAGGTACCGATCGACACCATCTATCTGGACGACAATAAATCTTCGCATTTTCGTCCACTCGCCGATTCTGCTAGAGTTTACTTTCCTTTCCTGAAATTTTGTGCGTCTTCGGGATTCGCCGCAATCTTGGATTTCATACTGCTGTTCTTGCTGCAAGGGATGACCTCCAATTTGCTCGTATCCATCATTGGATCCCGACTGTTCAGTTCCATATTCAATTACACCATGAATCGCAAATTTGTTTTTGCCAAAAGGAACGGAACGGCTATCCGCAAATCGTTGCCCCGGTATTTCTCTCTCGTTATCATTATCATGTTATTGAACTACGGGTTCATGTACCTGTTTCACGAAAACATCGGCATACCGCTCATAGCTGCAAAACTCATAACTGAAGCCCTTTTATTTTCGTTCAGCTATTGGGCTCAGCGAAAGATCGTATATTGAAACTTGCAAAAAGCCACTTCCATCATGGAAGTGGCTTTTCCCTTATCTCTCAAAACGAAACTAATCAGTATGGTGATTTTGATCTACTACTCCTTGAATTTGACTTAGTAGACTCATCACATCATCACTATTAAAGACTCCATCGCGATTTACATCGATATGCCATTCTGAACGACTAGCGATTGCAGCTATATCTTCGATATTAATCTGATCATCCACTATAACATCTACTGATTTAAACGTAATTATCTGCCTACCTGAGATCGTATTGCTTAATTTAAATAGATTAGTCCGTAACGCTCCACGCTGTATGTCTACAGCAACTGTTGTTGCATTGAGTTGTATAGGTGAGGAGAGCATGAGTTTAATTGTTCGATAATTCAAATCACTGTAATCAAAGTAAGCATCTGAAACTGTAATTTCTTCACCATTTGCACGAATGTGAAAATATCCAGCGCCGATTCAAATTTACAATACTCTTTCATAAAAACCTCCCACACTTCCTTTGTTAGGTAACTTTTTATTTACTATGTTTAGAATTAGTGCCTACTTCCTTAATCGAATACTTGCGTCTATTATACCTGTAGAGATATTGAAAAGTAATGAGGAGGTTACAACATTCATGAATATCGCACTATGGATCATTCAAGGTCTTGCAGCAATAGGCTTTGTCTATTCCGGTTGGTTGAAGGCCTTTCAGTATGAACAAGCCAAAGCCTCTTGGGGATGGGTAAAAGACGTATCAAAATCGTTCGTTGTCTTCATTGGGATCGTCGAATTGATCGGGGCACTTGGACTTATTCTGCCTCAGGCGACGAATATTGCTCCTATATGGACACCAATTGCTGCAACTGGGCTTGCCACAATCGTTCTTCTCGGCGCCCTATTCCATGTTTCTCGAAAGGAATTTCGAGAAATCGGCGTGAACATTGTGTTCTTCGCGTTAGCTGCATTTATTGCGATTTGTCGGTTTTAAGCCGATACCTATCCATAGAAAAAACCTCTTTGTGGACGACTGTTACACAGGCCGGATTCATCTGTTCGGTTTTCTCTACTTTTTCTGCTGATAACGAAGCAAAAAGAAAGAGACCGTCAACGATCAACGATCTCTTCCATATGGGTGTTCTCTAGGATTCGTAACTAAGGTTAAGCTAATAACTTATTCTAACCGTTCGCGTTTTGTCCTCATAATCTACCTTAGCCCCAAGCACCTCAGATAGCAGTCTCACTGGGATAATTGTAGAATCATTGTCCAAAATAGCTGGCGAATCCGTCGCAACTTCTACACCATTTAGCGCATAAGCACTTTTGGTCGTAAAAAGGGTGATGGTTCTGCCTTGTTTCGTGTATATAGCTGCCTTCAGTTTATCGTCCCATTCTACGGATGCCCCGAGTGCCCCTGCTAAGTCTCTTATCCAAAGGTAGGAGCTTCCTTCTTTAATAATAGGCTTTTGCTTCATTGGCACCTTAACATCATCCAAGATGAATTTATTATCTGCTAGTCCAAAAGAAACCACATGCTGCAACTTGCCAGGTTGGTTCATATTCTTCAAATACGCGGTAGAATCGTTATGCAATTTACTTTTCCCTACATACGCGATAGGTTCCGTACGGAAATCCCATTTCTTTTCATAAATCTTGGGTTGATTATCTTCAATGACGGACAATTTAACGTATGCCGTATAGATTGTATCTGGGGAGAGTGGCTTGCTCGGAATTAACATAACCTCACTCTGCAGATGATCATCGTCTAGCGGCGTATTCAGCAATAGATCCAGCTCCTTGCCCGTACTGTCCATCAGCTTGGATTCTACTAATTTGACATCTCTAACAAATCTACCAGATAGCTGCGCCATGATGGGATAACCGACAGGGTACTTGGTACCCGCATGGTTTCGTATCGGGTCTGGTGATTCATGACCATCAAAACCAATTGGAACATAGGGATCGCCCGGAGCCGGAGAAACGACTAATCGCGAGTTCCATTCATTCGTTAATCCAAATTCAATAACCGTATAATCGCCTTGTTTATCAAGACCAATTTCTATGGCATCTAGTGTTAAGAACGGCGTACGGTGATAAGGAGCATCGAAAAGGCCATCAATTGCTTGTGTGATCGTTGCTTGCGAGTTTCCATTATAAGATACATCCTCTGAGAAATTACCGGCATACGATGCGTACATACCGCGCTCATACAACTTACTTCCGATATAGCCGGGGAGCTTACTATTTTCTTCGTGCATGGATACCCCAGATTCACTGACCTTGTTCGTTTCTAAATACTGAGCATGCAGTTTGGCCGCATACGTTAGGTTCTTATTGAAGGTAAGGGGATTCAGGCCATGCATAACCCTGTAATCGTTGATCGCCTTAATACCTTCTAATTGCTGGGCAGTAGGTGCCCCAGGCAGCTCAGAAATGGCTTTCTCATCAACACGAAATGTCCAACTCTTCTCGAGCGGCAAATAGCCATCATCCTTAAGTTCCAATACGATATTAACGGTATGCTCTCCCGCTTTTAAATCCGCCGTTGGCGTATAAGACAGGATCATTCTACCAATGTCCCATTGAGCATCTACTTTGACTTGATCGATTTTCATTGTATAGCTTTTGAACTCGGGTGTGATATCGCTTTTTACAAATTCAAACACGATCGTTGGCTTCATCAATCCAACTTTTCCTTGTGGATACCAATAGGAAGAATAAGATGCCGCCTCCACTTGCGGCTGAGCCATACACAATCCCGATACTGCAATAAAGAGACCAAGCAACACTTTTAAAAGCTTATTTCGATATACCATAGATGTGTTCCCCCTGCATAATAGACCTGACAAATATTAACATTCTATATTTTTCGACCGGATTCCTTCTTTTTTGCAATGAAAAAGTAGATATCTCACATGCGCTGTGAAATACCTACTTTTATTTACACGTATCTCTTAAGACTCATATTGCCCTTTAATTACAAAAAATGATCCTCGGATCGTTCCAGCTAGTTTGGACTTCTGTCTAGCAAACTTAAATTTCGGTTCTAACTCCTTGGGAATCTCCATCCCCTCAGAAAGCTTAAACCCAACGGCCCGCTTCTTAGGGTCATCCACCGTATACATGACATTAACGCTAAGACCATCCTCATAAAAAACGTAGGTAAACTGGATGTTTTCCACTTGAAAACGCGAGGTTTCTAGCGGTTTAGCCGCGAACGCAATATTACGTTCTTTCAAGATTTGGTTCACATAATCAAGGTTCTCCTGACTTTCGCTAGCGGGTACAACCGTAAATTCATGTTTGTATTTATTCATAAAGTAACGGGCTTCATTCGCACGTAAACCAGCAAGCGCTTCTACTACAGGTGAAGACTCTAAACCTACCGTGGACACATTTTTAAAATCAACGACATACGACATTTACATCCCTCGTTTTCTATCACTATTTCCTATTATTATACCAAAAATGAATTCAATATAAACGTTTGTGTTTGCGAAATGATCCACTAGACTCAATCCCGTTTGCGACTGAGTCATCTCCGTCTTACCTACATTTATAATAAAGCTCTCCGCCGCTGTAACGATTACTTTTGAGAATCAAGAATAAACATGGATGCATCTTGTCCCATGAATATGTTGCTTTCCTGATGAAAAGTTTTCGATTGAATATTCTTGTAACCTATCTTAGTCATCATGTCCGTTAGCTTCTCTTGATTAAATCCGTTATGAACCATATCGGAAACTACTTTTTCGTTTTTATCAAAATCCACGATTAGTAAATGTCCGCCTTCATTGAGTACATTGAATAGTCTGGATAAAACGAATTCTACATCCGGAATATGGAGTAGGACTTGCGCCATAAAAATGTAATCGGCATGCAAATCCGATAGACCTTCCTTTTCAAAATCAAAGCATAGCGTATCTGCATGCTGGATATGTAAATCAGAAATTTTCTGCTTTAGTTGCGTAATCATGTTTGGTGAAGTATCCAGAAACAGCATCGAGTTAAACTCGTTTAATAGACTCAATCCGACTAGACCAGTTCCACACCCAAAATCAATCGCATTCTTACTTTTTGCGTCAACGACATATTCACGAATGGCATCTGAGGATACCTTAGCAATTTGCATTCTTTCAGGCGTGTCATATACATTTGCTATCATTTCAAACTTATCCGTATTTCCCATTAAAATCTCTCCTATCCTCACGGCAAAAATACAAAAGGAGCTAGCCGCGGCAAGCTCCTTCAATTATACCATTTTACATACCCTTCTTGTGTAACTCACCTGAAGGTCGCGCCCATCTGCGGTATTTCCGGTAGCCTCGCCGAACTAAGTGCAGCAAGAACTCTGGAAGCGGCATCCTGCGCAGCCATGGGAAATAAAAGCGATCATAGGCGCGCTTCAAATCGTCCCACATCGAGCAATCGTCCTCTTTCAAGAAGTCCGATACATCGACAACCAAGCCTCGACCGTTATGCTGCATCACATTTTTGCCATGTACATCATGTGGTTTCAGTCCTTGGCTAACCGCGTACTTCAGCGCTTCATCGATGTCGTTCAGCACTTGACGCTTAATCGGGATGCCGCGCAACAAACTTTGATACAGCGTTACGCCGGTTAATCGACGCAGCGCAAGATAAGTATCACCCGCATGCAGACATTCGGAATAAGCTGGATGCTTGCCCAGACGTCGATATATTTCCTTTTCATCCTCTATACCCGGCCGCCCAGGTGCGTACACCTTTACCACCATTTCCGGATAGCTTGGATGCATCAGCACAGCCGCATAATTACCCGCTCCAACTAGCTGCCAAGGCTCAGGAAAACTGTAAACGACGATCGGGTCATAGGGCCGCTCACTGGCAATCTGCAAATTCGGAAGCAATTGTGCTTCAATTATTTCGATCCAGTGTTTCTGCACGCACCTGTCACCCCCATCTCTTATTTGGTGGTATTATATAAAAATAAGAAGCAATATGCTAGAAAAAATTATTTGTACATGACATAATCAATCATCAACACTTTGTATTAATCTCCGAAAAAGGTCGCAAACACGATATTGCGGTCAAAGCGTTCCACTGATGGTCACTTTTTAAGCTCAATAAGAAAACGCCGTTCTTTTTTAAAGAACGGCGTTTCTTGTCGTTGTGCTAGTAAGTTGGGATCCTCCAACTTTATTTTTTCAAAGCTCGATCATACGCTTTTTTGTAAATGTCCACCATTTTATCAACGCCTAACGCTTTCATGTCACTTACATATTTCGGCCAATCTTCCAGACTGCGTTCACCAACAATGAACTTGGAAATATTCTCATCGCGTTTCTTCATAATGGTATCCCCAGAAAGAGAGAGGGTTTCCATCTCTGCGCTTGTGAAAGCCGGGCGCGGCTGCTGCAGACTATCATATTTGGGCGCTTCTTGATAAGCCTTCTGCAGCTCAGGCGAAGACAGGGAAAGATGAGCATCATAATCGAACCACGCATAGGTGCCGTCCGTAGAAATACCCGTCTTCTTTCTCATGTCCGCTACATCCGCATATTTCTCAATAAACTGCTTCTTGCCATTTTCCGTTTTGTAAGTGACCCCTTCTTTCCCCCAGCTGGCTAGCGTCTTACCTTCCTCACTATAGAAGAAATCCATGAACTTTATAATCTCTTTGATTTTTTTCGAAGATGTTGCAATCATGAAGCCTTCGTCCAAATACTGCGTGAACGCATTTTTGGCAGGCGCACCTGCAAATCCAGTCGGCGCTCCCATGAAAGCCAGATTAAATTCCGGTTTATCCTTGCGCAACGCCGAGTTGAAGAAATCAATCCGTCCGATGTAATCGACTGTTACGAAGGCTCGCTCCGTAGACATCAGGTCCTGCCATAGCTTCGTATCTGCAGACAAGAAATCAGGCGGAATGAGGCCTTCTTTATAAAATTTATTTAAATACACAATCATTTGCTTGTAATTGTCTTCCAGCGGACCATAGCGCCATTCTTTTTTATCAAAATCATAGTACACATCCGAACCGGTGCCAAAGGCTGGAGCAAAATTCAAGAGACGCTGCAAACCATTCCGGAATGAAAGCGGATAGCTCTTCGGATAAGCTTCTTTTATTTTCTTAAGCGCTGCATACAAGTCATCCCACGTTTTTGGCTCGGAAAGCCCAAGCTTCTTAAATACATCATCGCGATACATCCAAATCATGCGATTCGTTTCCCCGATTCCCGCATTCGGGAACATATACATTTTGCCATCCGACGAAATCGTGTTTTGCGTATCAACGGGATACTTCTCCATCCACTTTTTCAAGTTTGGCATCTCGTTTACATAATCCAGAATATTAACCAGCGCACCTTGCTGTCCATATTTATCTGCCAGCTTTTTGTCCTGCGTCATCATCATATCCGGCAAATTGCCCGAGGCAATTGTAACGCTTAGCGCGTCATCCAGCTTCCCAGACGGCAGCTGCACATTCAGGGAGACGCCTGTTTTCTCTTCAATTAATTTCCAGGAAATATTATCTTTATTGTAAGGCCAGCTTGGGTTCGAATAATTGAGCACGTTAAAGGTTTGTTTGACCACTTGCGCAGGAGCTGAAGCTGTTGTCCCCGTACTGGCAGAAGGCGCTGCCGTTGATGTCTCGTTCGTACTTGTTGAACAACCGGCGATTGCCGTCATAGATAGTCCCAAAGCTAAACAAATTGACAACCCTTTTACTATTTTATTCATAGAACCCATCTCCCTTTTCATTTGTTTAGACCCACAGCTTTTTATTACTGAATATGAACTAACCTTTCACCGAACCGATCATCACCCCCTTGACGAAGTATTTTTGCAGAAACGGATACACAAGGAGGATCGGTACGGTGGAAACAAGGATCGTTGTAAATTTCAAGGCATCATCAACGACCAAATTATCGCCGCCTACGCTGGACACGTTCGCTGAGTTGATCTGCCCTTGCAAGACGATATTGCGTAGAACAACTTGCAGGGGGAACATATCCTGATTGCGCAGGTAGAGTAAGGCGGAATAAAAGTTATTCCAGATGCCAACGGCATAGAAAAGCCCGATGGTGGCAAGCACCGCTTTGGAAAGCGGCAGCACGAGCCGAAAGAAAATACCGATATCGGTCAATCCGTCCATTTTACCCGATTCCTCTAACTCTTTGGGCATTGCGGAGAAAAAAGTTCGCATTACGATGAGATTCCACGTACTGACAGCCGTTGGTAACACCATAGACCACAGGCTATCTACCAAACCGTAGCTTTTGACCACCAAGAAGGTCGGAATCATACCACCGCTGAAAAACATCGTAAACACAATGAGCAGTGTAAACAGCTTGTGATGCGGCAGCTCCTTCTTGGAGATCGCGAACGCACCCATGGCTGTCATAATTAGCGAGACCAAGGTCCCGACTAGTACATATCGAATGGTATTGATATAGGCGGAGGAAATACGCGGATCGTGTAGGACGATTTTGTACATTTCCACGTTGAATCCTTTTGGCCAAAGCGTAACTTCGCCTTTTAAAATGTGCGTACTATCGCTGAACGAGACCGCCAACATATACACAAAGGGGTACAGCGTTGCAGCAACCACACCAAACAGCACAAGGATGATCAGTAGGTCAGCCACACCAAATTTCGTTTTCATCATGCGTACCTCCTTTCTACCACAAGCTGGTCTCGCCGACTCTACGGCTGATCCAGTTGGCCGAGTATATGAAGACTAAACTGACGATCCCTGTAAAAAAGTCAATCGCCGTCGCATAGCTGTAATTGCCCTGACCGATCCCCGTGCGGTACACATAGGTACTAATAATATCGGCCGTTTCATAGATGGCGGGATTATAAAGGAGAAACACTTTTTCGAAACCGATATCGAGAACGTGCCCGACATTTAGAATAAAGACGATGACGATAGCCGGCGCAATGCCAGGGAGCGTGACATTCCCTATTTTCCTCCACCTGCTCGCACCATCCATTTCCGCCGCTTCATACAACTGAGGATCAATCGACGTCAAAGCTGCCAGATAAATGATGGTCTCCCAGCCGACATGCTGCCAAATTTCCGAAATCACATAGACCGAGCGGAACATCCCGGGCATCACCATGAAATTAATCGGCTCAAAGCCGAAGACTTGAATCAGGTGGTTGACGATCCCACTGGAAGGCGAAAGGAACATGAGTACCATACTCGCTGCCACCACATTAGATATAAAATGGGGCAAATAACTGACCGTTTGTACAAATCGTTTGAAGAATGCGTGCCTCGCTTCATTCAGGAGCAGCGCCAGTAGAATCGGTGCAAGAAAGCCAAAGATAAGCCTATAAATCCCGAGCATAAACGTGTTGTAGATGAGCTTAAAGAAGTCGGGATTTTCCCAAAACAGCTTATAATACTTGAATCCGACCCATTCACTTGCCCAGACACCCTTAAACAAATTGTAATTTTTTAAAGATATGACCAAACCGAACATAGGAACGTACTTAAAAAGCAAATAAAACAGCAAGGTAGGCAGGAAGAGGAGAAATAAGTATTTCCCTCGTTTCCACTGCTTCAGATAGGTACTTCTTTTCGACCGGAGATTCGCTTGCGAAACAGACGTTTGTGTCGTGGCGGCCGATGGGTTCGTACGCAATAGTCATCTCTCCTTTTTCTCAATGTGGGTTGCCCCCTCGGTTATGAAGGCTCTGTATCGACAAGCCCATCGTATCGGAAAAACACCATGCCGACTATCCACTTCCTCATCGACTCATTCGCAAATTTCTGAAAATCGAGAATAATAATAAGAATCGTAAAAATTCATATAAGGAATTGTAAATTCTTTCTTACACCATGAATTTCACCATGCTATAATTTCCACATACTACTGGCTAGCGAAAGGAGACGACCATGCAAACCACCTATGTCCCTAGAAAAAGATACAGCAGTTCCTTGTTCTACCGACTATTGATCAGTTTCATTATCATCATTTTGCTGCTCGTATCCTTTAATGTGGCCTCCTTTACCTTCTTTCGAAGCAGCATTCGCGAAGAAATTATTAAGAACAGCTCTCTGAATCTCGAGACGACCGTAGCCAGTTATGAAAAAAATATTTCGTTAATCAAAAGCCTGCTGGTCAGCCTATACTTCAACACCCATACCGAAGCGCTCAAGAATAATCCACAAAAGCTCGACTTTATTATTTCAAGTCAGGTTCAACGCGAGCTGCAAAATGTGTTAGCGAACAATCAGCTTTCTTTATATAACATCATCTATTACTTTCCGAACCGTGACTTTGTTATCGATAAAGATGGATCCCGCGATGCGCAAATGATGTTTAGTAAGTTTTATACGTCCCCCACTTATCCAGAGCAATTCTGGTCAACGGAAACCGGGAAATCCTCGCTCTCCTTCCGTGTGTATCCTTCTGCTGAATTCCAAGAACGTACAAGCTTCTCTACTAGAAGTTTTGGGGAATTTAATCCCGTTCTTTTCAAAAGCGCGGCTACAGACGGCTTATCCATTATAGCCTTGCTAGACAGCGATCAAATGTTCGAGGCCTTCAGCCATTTCCAAGCAGATTCCGGCTTCTACATTCTGGATGACGCTGGGGGCACAACGTACGCCGTATCCAGTCGGAAAGATCCACTGCAATTGAAGCCGCATACTGGCAGCTCCGGCTATTATTTGGAAGGCACCAATTATTATTTCTACAAGCAAGGTGCCGTGACCGGGAACACTTATGTGCTGATCGTGCCTTTCGCTACGATTTCCGAACAGTTCTTCAAGCTTAATGTGTTTATGATTGGGCTGATCTTTCTTTCCATCATCATCGGAGTCAGCATTTCAATTCTCTTTGCCAAACGGTTTAACAACCCGCTCACCACCATCATCAGTTCCATTCAACAGATGGATCGTCACCAAAGCGCTCCCTTTGTCAGTCCCATTCGCGAGTTCAACGTCATTAGCCAGAAGCTGCATGATTTATTTCTGACCAATGAAACGATTAACCGAGACCTACTAAGCAAAAACTCCCTGCTCAAGCACTACGCCTACTTAAATAAGGTGAAAATGATTCACACCGATATTGAGGACGCAAAAATATCCATTGATTCCGATAAACCCTATGTCATCGTTCTCTACCAGCTCATGTATATCGACAACCAGTTAGCCGCCATGGACATGGATCCTAATCGCGCCTCGTATTACATTAAGGAATTCGTTCAATCGCAGTTTATTCAGGCCTATAAAGACGCCTTGACCTTCCAAATTGAGAAGGATCAAATTCTAACAATTATTTTTACAAACGATTCCGAACTTTCCGTATTAGACAATCTACTGCTTGATATTAAAAAAATATTTGAACTGGATGCTTCCTATTGTTCCGTCACCATTGCCGTGAGTCCTGTCCATGACAATGCGTTTATTTTCAACGAAGCTTTTGAGAACACGCTGCTGTTAGCCAAACAACGGAAGCTTGGGGAAGGTGTCCAAATCATTAGGGACAAGGAAACGCTACCTCCAGATCTCTGGTTCACACCGGCTAATATGAAAGAATTTACGGCGAATTTGACTTCCGGTAACCCCGCAATCACAATTCCTATCGTTTCAAAAACGTTAGAGCTCGCCGTCAAACGAGGCGCTTCCTACGCGCAAATCCATGACCTTGCCAAGGAAATCGTCAACTTGATTATTAAAACGCTCTATTCCAGCCATAATCCGATCTCCTTGCTGGATGATAAGAGGAGCCCTGCGGATATTCTCAGGAATTGCCGCACGCTAGAACAATTTCAGCAGTTTTTCAAGGAAATCCTGACACAGTCCGCCTCCGATATTCGTCAGAAGAAAGAAGCGACCGACCACATTACCAGTTTCGTAACGAAATACGTCAATGAGCATTTCGGCAGCGATCTATCGCTGGACTTGTTAGCGGATAAGCTCAACATTACAGGCGCTTATCTGTCGACGTATTTTAAAGAAAAGACCGACATTAATTTTAGCGATTATGTCAATACAGTGCGCATGAATAAAGCGATGGAGCTGCTGGAGAAGACGGATCTCAAAATTCAAGACGTCTCTACGCTTGTCGGCTATTACACGATTGCTTCCTTCAACCGCATGTTTAAAAAGCATACAGGCATTACGCCGAGCGAGTTCAGGCGAGCTCATATGAACTAAAAAAAGGACGATCCTGACCAAATTACTTTGGAGGATCGTCCTTATTCATTTCTAAGCTGCCTTGTGCACAGCTATTGCTTAATTTGTCATTGAGCTGTAATGCGCAGCCAACTGGGTAGGCGTCAGCTCATAATCGTACACAGCAACTTTTCCGATTGCACCTTGGAAGTACGATGCGAGATCTCGCGTGGCGATGCGCATTGGAGCCGTGCCGTTTCCGGGTACGATGCTATAATCAGACAGCTTGTCTTGATCTCGCAGGACGCCGTTTTTAAACACCTTCGTGTAGCCTGTTGTGTATGTGGAGTTCGTATTTACGGTATTAATCACTAAGGTGTAGTGAATCCATTGACCGGCGGTCACCGTATCCTGGAAGTAGGAGCCTGCGCCTAAGCCGCCGCTCAAATTAAACGAATACCCGCTGATGCGGTTTGGACGGTTTTCGGTGTTCGTCTGATTGTACATTCTAGCCACCCAAGAATGCTGTCCGGACGTCCCTTTGCCCATCCAATGCACATACCCGCTGCCCTCATAGTTCGTAAATTGCAGCGTATCTGGCCGCATCCAAGCTTCGACGGTCAAGATCCCTGTGCGCGTAACCTCCAGATAATCGTTATCAGGGATTGTAAAATATTGATTTGTTCCGTTGAATACCGGAGCTGCATCCCCATTTGGCATCGTCGTGTCGGTCGGGCTTCCGGTAAACGTACCGTTCAGACCGTTCCCCGATTGATCAGCCGTTACCGCGGAGGATAAGGGCCAGTATCCAACAGGGTTATCAGCCAGTACGGCCGTATCGTAGGTGGAGGTTGCATGTACGAATGAAGATACATTGAAAGGGGCCGAAAGTAGGAATGCTGTCATCAAAGAAACCGCAAGCTTGGACATACGAATTGAAAAAGCGTTACTCATTGTCAATCGTCTCCTCTCCTATTGGCAAATCACTTGCTTGGTTACACCTGCGCTAGTTATACCAGTTTGCTTAACTCGGTCGTCAGCCGTTCCACTTCCCTCCCTTCACCGTCGTTATTTTCATCTTATCGGGAAGTGTCTTACTTCAAAATGGCTTGGTTTTGGGATGATGATGAAATCTTAATCCAGCCAAACAATTCGTCATAATCAATAAAAATGCGAAGCATGGACACGCTAGTCCAACCATAAAGAAAAAAGTCTAAATGAATCCACGCAACGTAACTGTGGGAGTTCATTCAGACTTTTTCTAATTGTGCTTTTGCTTACTTTAATATTGTCCTTTAATGACAAAGAACGAACCTCGAATTGTTCCAGCTAACTTGGACTTCTGTCTAGCGAATTTAAATTTCTTCTCTTCCAATTCCTTAGGTACGTCCATTCCCTCAGAAAGCTTAAAACCCACAGCCCGCTTCTTAGGGTCATCAACCGTATACATGACATTGATCCCCAGACCATCTTCATAAAAGACGTAGGTAAATTGGATATTTTCCACTTGAAAACGCGACGTTTCTAACGGTTTTGCCGCAAACGAAATATCTCGTTCTTTCAAAACGCGGTTCACATATTCAAGGTTCTCCTGACTTTCGCTAGCGGGCGTAACCGAAAATTCATGTTTGTATTTATTCATAAAGTAACGGGCTTCATTCGCACGTAAACCAGCTAGCGCTTCTGCTACTGGTGAAGACTCTAAACCAACTGTAGATACATTTTTAAAATCAACGATCTGAGACACGCTCATCCCTCCCATGACCTCGCTTATTTCCCAACAACAGGAATCCAAACTTCACCATAGACGAGGCCGTCACGCTGCCCCATCTCAACCGTTGTATTTGGCCCGCCTACATAGGCGAAATTTTGGGCTTCTGGCAGAACTTGACCAAAGGCAATACCAGTGAGCCTGTTACTCAACTCATCCGCCGTCTTCCCTTCGCCTTTAACCACGAGGTATTGTCCCTTAGGGAATTGAATAACTCTGTGTTCTTCCGGTACCGATGCTCCTGTCATGACACCAGCATAGTACATCATCTTGTGATTGACCGCTTCGTTCACAGCAAAAATGTAGTCGTTCGTAGCAATCGCTTTTAAAGCGTCAAGCCTTCCATCTTGCTCTACTGCCCGCCAAAAGTTTTCCTTCTCCTTGTTGATACCGGCATAATCCGTGTAATTACTCTTCAGCTCCGTGCCAATACCTAGAACGATAAAGCTGTCTTTTTCCTCAAGGGTATACATTGTCATAAGTAAATCTCCTTTTTTCAAATTAATGTTTTTTTTACTTGATACGTTTATACTAACCTTAAATGATGTCAAAATATGATACTGTTTAGAAGATCCGATGAAATCTCTACTACCTATTAAAGTTTGCGGCTTTGGGGACGCAGCGCCCAAGAGGCGATACTAAGCGCGGCATAGAAAAGCGGAAGAATAATATGGAATCCGTAATCACCGTAATCGTTAGCGAACACATGAGATAAGGCCGCACCAGTCATTAGAAAAAAGATACCGCTATAAGCCCATTCCTTAAGCCGGGGGAAACCTGGCATTACGATTGCAATGACGCCAAGCAACTTCCAAGTTCCGAGAATGTTTGTGATATATAACGGAAAACCAATATCGGTCACTAGATCGACATTCCCCCCATATCGCATTAGTTGCCCGATACCGCTTAATGCAATTGAGAATGCAAGTATGATTGTGACGGTCCAATAAGCGGCCACCCGTCCAAAAGGGCGGGACTCTACTTTCGCCATTTTTTCATTCCTAATAATTGTACTCATTTTCATTCCTCCTCTGATCCTGTTTACTTCTTAACAACTGGAAGTGATTTGTTTTTTCACTTGATACGTTTATAATAACCATAAACCATGTCAAAAAATGATACTGTTTAGAGGACCCGATGAAAAAAGTAGAACGAATCAACATCATCATGCGGTATATCAATAACCGCGCCCACTTTACCATTTCTGAGATTATGCAGGAATTTAATATCTCTCGATCGACAGCCATTAGAGATATCAGAGAAATTGAAACGATGGGAATGCCGCTTGTCGCCGAAGTCGGTAGGGATGGGGGTTATTTTGTCATGAAAAATTCCGTCCTACCGACTGTCCGCTTTACCGATAATGAGATCAAAGCCCTTTTTATTGCCTTCATGGCCACTAGAAATCAACAACTCCCCTATCTCAAGAGTCGTCACTCTTTAGCGGAAAAATTACTCGGACTCATCTCGGAAAACCAGCAAGATGATCTTGTTATCTTAAATCAAATCTTGCTATTTGAGGGAACCAACCCCCACAATCCCGACCTGCTTGATCTGTCAGATCTGCCCCATCCTATGTTAGAACAACTTATCCAAATCATTATTATGGATAGCTACTTAGTGGTTTCCGTCGAGGTAGGGAGGGAAATCAAGACTTATCCCATCTATCTGCTGCACTTATATCGTGAAAAAAGCTCATGGCAAATTGAAGGGTTTGACCTAGAGGAAGAGAAGAGGCGCATTATTCCTGTCGACAATCTCACCGATGTTACACCCTACTCTGGGAAAAAAAGAATAACCAAAAAGAAGATTATAGAACAACTAAGCAAGCAGGAAAAAGTCATCAATCTTGTCCTTGAACTAGGTCCAAAAGCGATTGCCCAGTTCAAAAAGTACCATCCGTTAAAAATGTCAATTTCATACACGAATCCTTATCAGTCTACGGCTATTCTAAAGACTTTCATCAATATTCATCACTCGGATGAATTGGCCGAAATCACAAATTGGCTGCTTTTCTTAGGTGGAGATATCAAGATTAGGGAAGTGCCTAAAGAGGTTATGGAAGGTCTACAGGAGAGAATGGTTCTTTTCACGAATAAGTAAATTGATTAATGAAGAAGAGGCATCATAGAAGGAGCTGGTACTCGTTATGAAGCATTCAGGACTTCCTGTTCTCAAAAACATGTCTATGTACGCGTACACAGAGGCTTGGCACACCGAGGGCTTTCACTATTATCGGGATGCCTATAGTTTATTATTTATACGTGCACGTTCCGTTATACTTACGATTAACAATCACACACACAGGCTTGAAGGTATCGGTTGTGTATACCTACCGTCCCATACATCCCTTCATATTCAATTTGAGGATCTGATAGACAAACTTCCATCATCTACCGAGCAGCTTCGTTTCTATGCTTGCAACTATGACTGGATAGGCGAGGAATCGTCCACGGACTCCCCGTTTATGCCGATGCTGGCTAAACTGACCCATTCAGTTCTGCTTGATCAAGTGTCCTCCCTATTCGATTCATACGAAAATCGACTTTATAACAGCCTATCACAGCGTCTGCCTCTACAGGCCCAATTCCTTTCCCTTTTTGCTGATGCATGCTGGGCACTCGAACAGCCTGATTGCCTTTCTTTTACTCAGCCGCTGGACGGTATCGACCAAGTCATTTCTTATGTACATAAGCATTATGAGCGAAAAATCAAACGAAATGATGTTGTACGCCTATCCGGTTTAAGCCTTCGGCAGTTAACGCTAAGCTTTAAGCAGCGTACAGGCTCTACCTTTACCGAATATCTTAATCGTATTCGCATTGACAAGGTTAAGACTATTTTGCTGCAATCCCGACAATCGTTAAACGAAGTTGCTCGCCAGGTCGGTTATGCCGACGAGTTCTATTTAAGCCGTAAATTTAAGCAAGTCACGGGGATGTCCCCAACGATATATTTACGTAAACCCCATACAATCGCATCCCTGGACCATGCCTACACACTGGACTTGCTCTCGCTTGGCGTTAATCCTTGTGCAGCCATTACAGATACCTGGATGAATGATCATTTTCAATTATTACATGACTCACGTTCGTTTCAACCACTCTATTGGGAAACCGAGCATGCGAGACGGCTGCAGGTACTCCAGGCGTCAAGCCTGATATCATTTTGCATCCGCTAGTAGAAGGCGATGAATACCAACAAATTGAACGCTATCACCAGGCGGGGCTGGTCATTCAGATTCCGTGGCGCGGTGTTACTTGGAAGCAGCATTTTATGAGTGTTGCCCAGATAACAGGTATGGAGCAGCAGGCACGCAACTGGTTGGAATCCTTCGATCACAGAGCAGGACAAGTGCGAGAAGCTTTGCGCCATACACTGGGTCCTCACGCCGCAGTTGCCATCTTGAATGTGCGCAGTAGTCGTTCACTGATTTATGCTTACGGCTATATGGGGGCAGACTTACTCTATGACATTCTGCAGCTACAACGCCCTCAGGCTGTTGCGTCCATGTACGCCCAAGGGTTAGAGCACCCCGAGTTTTCTATCTCTGAGTTAAGCAGTTTCGATGCCGATCATTACTTTGTATCCATTGAGAATAATCAAGCAGCCAAACAACGTGCTGTGACCATGATGAGAAGCCCAGAGTGGCTTGCCTTAACTGCCGGGAAGCAACAATATGTATATCCCGTGGATATGACCAAATGGTACGGTTACGGGCCAGCTGCACTAGATGCCCAATTACATGATGTCATCCATTACCTTTTGCCCAATTATCCAAAGAAACAGAGAATAATCTGACATGTACATGGATGAATGATCTTGTTATCATTGTAAATGAGAATGAGAATCATTATATATAGGAGGGCAATAGGTAATGGGTAGAAAGAGAATCATACTAATTTGTTTCATCATCATCATGATGGTTGGGGGGACTGTCGCATGCAGTAATGCAAAGGAAACCAGCAATTCCGCGGGAACACCAACTGCCAATAACCAATCAGTAGACGCTACTAAGGAAACGGGTAAGCCGAATACAGAAGCGAAAACTCGATCCTATAAACATATGTCAGGTACCTCTGAAATTCCTGTCAAAGCAGAACGTGTAGTCACTGACTGGTACTATGGCCAACTCGTTGCGCTTGGGCTAAAGCCTATTGGTACAGATGATTTCGTACTCAAGAATCATCCCTTCATTAAGAAAGATGGCACGGAGAGCATTGGACAATCGCTGGAGAAGATCGTTGAGTTGCAGCCCGATCTTATCATTTCCTGGGGAGCTTCGAAATACGATAATTTCTCCAAGATAGCTCCAACCGTGCCGTTGGAACTAAGTGGTGGACCTAAGGATTCTGTACGCATCTTTGGAGACATTCTGGGGCGGAAAGCTGAAGCGGAACAATGGATTACGCAATTTGATACGAAAGTAGAAGCAGCTCGGAAAAAGGTTTCCAGCAAAATTAGCAAGGATGAGACTTTCACCATTTTCAACATTTGGAAAAATAAACTGCGCGTATATGGGTTTGTCAATATGGGAGGCTACGCTTTATATGAAGGTCTGCAAGTGACACCTGCTCCCAAAGTAGATAAAGAATTCCGCAATGCCAAAGAGTGGTATCGTGAAATCTCTTACGAAGTTCTACCTGAATTTGCAGGGGATCACATTATCTTGACGACCTATGACCCTGAGGGTACTTCGACTGTTCTAAAAGAACTAGAGAGCAGCCCTCTCTGGAAAAATTTAAAAGCAGTCAAAAATGGAAACGTCCACGTAGTTAACTATAATTACTTGTATAACGATGATCCTATTGCCGTCGAGAATCAGATCGATATCTTGGCTGATGCCATTCTGGCTGGTCGATAGAATTTAATGCCCTAATCTGAATACAGACCCTCTTCTATCCGTTCGTTTACGGTTGTGAAGTGGGTCTTTTGGCATGTCGAGGGATTTGTAAAAATTTGTCGGCAACGAAAGGATTTATACACAATTTTGTCGAATTTATAGGCATACATGACATATTGGGTTGTTCCCACGAGGTGCACAAATGAAGCGTTTCCACTTGATCTTGTTACTACTCACATTTTGCGGCTTTGCTTTCTTGACATTGCTCCCGTATTCCTATATAAGCTCATCGGAGGATTCCACGGGGATTCCAATAACCACCTGGAGAGTGCAATGGATTCCTGTTGGAGCTCCAGAAGACGCGCCTCCTGGCATAGACGGAGAGTGGCTATCTGCCACGGTTGAGCACCCGTTTAATACCATTCCCAAAGGAAAGGTCGGCGCATGGATTCACCTGACTGTTCCCCCGACGTCCAACCTATCCAAACCTGGACTGTATATTGAACGCCTGTTCGCAATGAACATAATGATTTATGAGAATGGCAAGCCCGTCTATCAGGTTAATCGCAGCTTTGACTTCGAGCGTACCCATCTCCAACTGCCGCTCGACCATACTGAGATAGCCAGCGATCTCTACCTGCGGCTCACGGCGAAGGAACAGGCAGGCATCAGCAGTATTGTCCATCTTGGCGAGCTTTCCGAAAACTCCTGGCAAGCCGTCCGCAAGGAACTCCCTGACCTGTTGTTAGGGGGCGGCTTCGTATTCCTGTCGCTCCTGATGCTTCTCTGCTCCTGGTATCTAAACCAGGCCCAACGCAGTACCGCCCTTGCGCTTACTCTATTCGTCATGTGCAGCGGCATTCTGATCATGACCTACTCTGCTATGCCTTACTACTATTTTCCTGAGCTTGGACACGTTTTCGTATTTCTATTTGATACGTCTATTTATATTTTGTTTCCTGCCCTGCTGTACTTTGTCATCCACATATTCGAAGGCCGGTATCCATGGATCAAACGGGTATTCCGCTGGCTTGTCGTCTATTATTTGATTAGCTTCTGCGTTATGATATGTTATAAGATCATCGGAACGCCATTGTATTCTCTTTACGCGTTCCTAACCCTCTGGTTGGGTGCACCGCTTATTATCGGACAACTAATTCTCATTAGCGTTCTCGCCTTTCGGAACGCCATGCAGAATCCCAATTCCATGATCCTCTCCCTGGGCATTCTGAGCCTTGCCCTTTGCGGTGTGACGGATCTCTTGCTGATGTACGCGATAGATACACCCCATATATTCAGTTTATGGAAACTTGGCATCATCATTCTGATCGCATCCCTGGTGATGATCCTCAACCGCCGCATTGCATCTGACTATGCCCGGCTCCTATCCTACTCCAAGGAGCTAGAGCTTTACAATCACCAACTGCAGCGGACGGAGAAAATGCAGATCATCAGCGAACTGGCCGCATCCATTGCCCATGAGGTACGCAACCCGCTTCAGGTCACAAGAGGCTTTTTGCAGCTACTTTCGGGAAAATCAGTCGAGCACGACAAGTCCTACTTTACCCTGGCTATTCAGGAGTTGGATCGGGCGTCAGGCATCATAACAGACTTCCTAACCTTTGCGAAACCGGAGCTGGATACCCTGGTAGAGATGAATTTGCAGCATGAGCTGGCACAAATCGAAACCATGATGACGCCGCTGGTCTTGCTGAACAAGGGGGAGATGGAAGTCCACGTTCCCGAACCTCAAATCATTCTGGGCAACTCATCCAAGTTCAAGCAGGCATTGATTAACATCATCAAGAATAGCATCGAGTCCCTTCAAGAAGATGGCCACATTACCGTCAACGCCTGGGCCGAGGGAGAAACCGCTATCATCCGCATTGCAGACAACGGCGAAGGCATGGAGCCGGAGCAGATCGCGAAACTAGGAGAGCCTTACTTCTCAACGAAAACCAAAGGAACCGGCCTCGGCCTCATGGTCACCTTCCGTATTATCGAAGTGATGGAGGGCACCTTGAAATTCCACAGTGAAAAAGGAAAAGGAACCGAAGCCATTATCCGGTTCCCTCTCGTTTCCAACCCTAGGTCCAAGTAATCTGCGGTTGTACCCCAGTAGATTTCAATTGATCTAATTCCTCCGGTTGCGGGGGAATGACCAGCGCATAATGAGCTGGTGTTTCTGCCAGCACACTCAGCTCAATATCTTCAGGAACTTCAATTCCGAAGTCCTGCTTCAGCGCACTACGGGGATCTGCCAACAAGCGTGCCTTGAAATCTGCGTCTTCCCAAGCTTTCTTAATGATCTTCACTTTCAACGTATCCATGGACATGACAACACAACCCTTCAAAATATTAGGATATCTGCATTTTCATAATACCATGGAACTAGATCTTTTGTTCCATTATTAACCATTATTCGACAAATAAATTTTAAATTCGCTATGATTCAACAAACCATCGTAATGCTTTCAGATCATTTTAGCCGTAAGCTGCAAGCTTTGAGCGAAGACGTGTGCGAAAACCTAGAGAGTTGGAGGACACCCTGGAATTCCATAGTGAAAATGGAAAAGGAACCGAAGCCATCGTCCGGTTCCCTCTCGTTTTCACCCCTAGTTCCAAGAATACATCTGTGGTTGTACTCCAGTAGCTTTCAATCCATCCAATTCTTCCGGTTTCGGGGGAATGATCAGCGCATACTTAGTGGGTGTTACCGCCATCACTTGCAACTCAATACCGTCAGGAATATTGTGTCCGAAGTCCTGCTGCAGCGCACTACGGGGATCTGCCAGCAAACGTGCCTTAAAATCCTCGTCCTCCCAAGCTTTCTTGATGATATTCACTTTCAACGTATCCATGGACATGACAACACAACCTTCCCAAATATTAGGATAATTTGCATCTTCATAATACCATAGAACTAGACATGTTGTACCATTATTAACCATTTATCGTCAGATAAACTGAAAATCCCCCATCATTTAACAAACTATCGTAACGATCTCTGATCTCGTTTGCCTTGCTCTGCAAGCTTTGAGCGATGGAGGATGAGAAAATCTGGAGAGATTCAGGAGCATCCTTCATAGCGCTCAGTTGATCCGCATAACCGCTTGCAAGGGCCGAAAATTCTCCTAAGGCCATCTCACGATAAATACTGCGTTTCACCATACTCTCATCCAAAACTTCGCTTGCCTCTAGCTGAAGGTTCTCCCGCAGCAACACTAGGAAGGCGTTACACGAAGCCGTCGGCAAATCCTCCTGCCAATCTGTCCAGTCATCGGAGAGTTGGAGAACCGCAAGGGCCAAATCGATGGCTGTCTCCATACCCCGAATCTCTTGGGCCCTTCCCGCTTGAAGCAACAATGCCGCGGCGCACAGCTTCACCGGGGCAGCCTTGCGGGCCAAGCGGCCAGGATCCCGCGGGTCCATTGGTTCGTCCGCCTCACGGTACATCGC
This sequence comes from Paenibacillus sp. LjRoot56, assembly GCF_964253335.1. Taxonomy (NCBI): domain Bacteria; kingdom Bacillati; phylum Bacillota; class Bacilli; order Caryophanales; family Paenibacillaceae; genus Paenibacillus; species Paenibacillus sp. LjRoot56. Next base: position 341,504 of record NZ_CAXURV020000001.1, on the reverse strand, counting down.
ATCTGCCCATTCCGCTAAATAGCGATGATAACAAACCCACAGTTGAGAGTCTCCCGGAAAACACCGCTGATAAACCTCCAAGAATCGTTGATTCAAAAGCGTGCTTAGGGCCAGCGAACGCCGAACCTCCCTCTTCTCATCCATGACATCGTCCAAGAGAAAGAAGGCTACCATCCCGTACAAATTCCCCACCGCTAATTCCCGACACAGCTCGATTGGACTCCCCAAGGTCTCTCCAACCCAATACGGGAGAAGGTAGCTGATCATATTAGGTCCCTCATTGTCCTTCCGATTCAACGGATGGCACTTGCCCAGAAGCGCCAAAGCTTGCTCCTTCAATTCCTCCGGTAGCGTCTGCAATTGAGCCGAGGCTTCCCCGAAGATCTGGACAATCTCATCGCTATATTGATCTATTAATTGGTTCATGGCTGGGAATCAGTTCCTTTCTTATTGTGAAAAATAGTAACGATGCCCTCATTTGCATCGGGTTGAAAATTTGCCTTACCGATCAAATTCCTACCCATGCGAAACGCTCGCTACCCCTTTCAATTTCAATCAAATTGCTCTTTTACACTATGTATTTAAGTACCTCATCATCCCAAACCTGAGCCTCTATGTATCTTTCTGGAGCAAGACTACCATCATAATTCTTTCGTTACCTCCTTATTATATCACCAGCTTACAAATGAAGGATATTGGCAGAATTCTTCTCTGAGTGACAAAGATATATTGCTGCTTAACGTAAAAAAGCCCCTTAAACGAGGCTTCTCATCATTTCAATTAGTTATTGTATCGATAGTTTTAAGAGAAAGACTTCTTTAATTGGCAATACGATCAACTACTACTTCAATTCTCTGCTTTACCACTATTTTCTGCTATCGTATTCGTCCCTCGATTTAAGTTAATCCTACTTACTTCAAAGTAATAAGTGTTATTTCGGTAAGACTGCCATCATTGGATAAAATTCTGTATTCATTATTCCCGCGATAACGGCAGGATCCTCCGCTATGAGTTTTGGGACTTGATCTGCATTCTCAACTTCAATGACGGCGAGCCCATGAGGATCGTTCGGTTTTCGAACTGGTCCGAAGACCAGAGCTATCCTCTGATTCTGCTTATCCGTCCAATAGGCGATATGTTGGTGCATAATGTTACGTTCTTCTACTGTCATATCCTGAGAAAAAGTTGTTCTTGGCGGCGTAGACCATAACATGAAATGCATTTTCCCTGGATTGTCGCTTGCGGTGTTATCCGACATTACGAAAAACCTCCATTACCTAAATTTGTAATCCATACCACTACACTTCATTACAATTATTTCATAAATTACTTTCAACATACAATCAATTTCGAAATAAACTACATCATATCAATGGATCGCCAAAACTTGCCGTTACTTATGGTACGGTTCAGCGTAACTCCTCTATCAACTAGTTAGTTCCCCCTCTAACCTATCACCGCTAAAATTACCACTTCTTCCTTAAACTTAATCTTGTTTCTTTTCAACATATCTCTTATTAATGGGTAGAAACACTTACTTTGCGATTAGTAGAATCATATATTAAAACATACAGCATGAATGACTTGAAGGAAGTGATGAGATGTTGAATTGTACAAGACCCTCTTCCATTACGATATTAGGCAGCAGCGGAGGTGCTGCTAAAGCGGTATTAGCCATTATAAATCAATCTGTTCAAGATAAAAATGACCCTATATACCCTATCATTAGCCATTCGCAACTTCACCTCATTGATATTAATCAAAAGGATAAAGCATATTTTGATCAACTATTCCCTCATCTCTCGAATCAAATCAAACTCCACCAGCTAGATCTTAAAAATGTAAACGCCTTTCGGAAACACCTCACTAAGACAAAAACAGAAGTAGTCATTGATGTATCATGGGCCGATACGATTGAGATGCTTAACTGCTGTAACGAATTAGGCGTATTGTACGTCAATTCAGCCCTTGAAAATGCGCAGGTCGATGAGGACGAGAGTCTTTACGGTTTTCCCCTTGCAGAGCGATATCTTAGATATAAAACTAGAAAAACTGATTTTACCCATACAACGGCCATTACGTGCTCGGGTATGAATCCCGGTGTCGTACAATGGATGGCTCTTAAACTGATGCAAGAAAATCCAGGCAAAAAACCTTTAGCCTGCTACATTGTTGAGCATGATACTTCCTTTTTTGCAGATCAAACATTAATCGAACCTAACACCATCTACACTTCTTGGTCGGTCGAATGTTTCCTGGATGAATCGATATTAAGCTATCCGATGTTTGTCCATAATCATTTGCCTCATTATTTTTATGAAGAAGTCTATGCAATGGAATACAAAGTAAGGTTAGGAGACAAGGAATTTTTCGGATGTCTGATGCCGCATGAAGAAGTACTAACACTAGGTGAATTATTTGATATACAGATTGGATTTATTTATCGTGTCAGTGAATATACAACGGAATTAATCCGAAACAATTTAGATCATGTAGACGATTTATGGGATTGGAACCAGCGCTTAATTGATCCAGAGAAGGGCAAAGTTGAAGGTGAAGACCTCGTTGGGGTTCTTTTGGTTTACGAGGATATGGAAAAGTTTATGTATAATTCGATGAAAAGTAGTGACATTTATGCTCAGTACAAAACGAATGCTACGTATTTCCAAGTCGCATGCGGCATTTATGCAGGCTTGGCCAGCCTAATCCTAGATGATATTCCTGTAGGTATTTATAATGTTCATGAGCTCCTGCTCAACACCGAAAGCAATTACGGAGAATATCTAATGTACCATATGACCGACTTTGTCGTGGGAGAAAATAAAGACTCTGATGGATTACTTCATCAAAGATTGAAATGGACTATATAACTGATCGTAATCAATAATACGAAGCACGGTCATCCTGGAATGATGTTTGTCCGCACATCGTTGATAAAGCGGAGTTCTGTATCCGTATGCATCATGTTGTGAAGTTCATCCTCCAAATTAAGATTGAAAATAATATTCATTCTTAATTTGGAGGGCCCCTTCTTACATATTTTTCGGAAAAGATCGGGACCAAAAAAGGCATGATCCCACAAACTACAGCTAATACCAAAAATTTGCGTCATTTGTGGTACGGTTCACCGTATCATTCTAACAGCGATTCGGGGCTGTCCCATCAGGTGAAATTTTCTGCTTTTTGGACAGTCATCAACTCATATTTATCCAAAAAACTGAATACACCCTTTTTCTCTTTTGCCAGTTTTTCATATTTTCCGACTTGAATAATTTTACCTTCTTCCATGACAATAACTTCATCAGCATCCCTTATTGTCGATAAGCGATGGGCAATCACGATAATCGTCATTTTCCCCTTTAACTGTTCTAGGACCTCCTGAATTTTTGCTTCATTCTCATTATCTAATGCGCTAGTCGCTTCATCCAAAATCAAAATAGAAGGTTTCTTCAGCATCGCTCGAGCGAGGATCAGCCTCTGTCTTTCTCCACCTGAAAGCCTGACTCCTCGGTCACCAATGAGCGTATCAAGACCCTGTGGTAATTTCCTTACAAAGTCAGCAGCAGATGAGAATTGTAAAGCTTCCCACAATTGTTTCTCTTCTGCATGCGGTTTAACCATGAGCAGATTGTCTCTTATACTCGTATTAAACAAAAAAGGATCCTGAGAAACATAACCTAAAGACTCTCTTAGCGATAATAGGATGTCATCTGTTAGCGGGATGCCATCAATCATGACGCTTCCACTCTCTGGTTTCAGCAATCCCATTACTACATCTACTAAGGTACTTTTTCCGGCACCAGAATGCCCCACAATGGCTGTCATGCGGTTAGCAGGAATATGCAAATTAACTTTTTGAAGAGCATATGCGGGTTCCCCCAAATCATAGCGGAAGCAGACATTCTCAAGGTTAATCCCTTGTTTCATATGAATCCTCTGCTCTTTGGGTTCATGATCCATACCCTCTTTAAATTCTCTCCCAACCGCGCATTGTTCATGTAGCTCTACCAACGCCTTAAAGGATGGCATTACCACTGCAATTTGCTCCATACTTGATTGAATCCCAATAAATCTAGGCCATAGCCTAGAGAAAATGATAATAATCAACAACAACTGTTCAGGCTGAGCACGAAATAAGTTCACAGATATATAAATAAAAACTGCGATTAATACTGCCGATGAAGCTTTATACATTTTGCTAGATCCTGCCTGTAACTTGGTATATGCCACTTGTTCATTTCTCATCCGTTCGGTCAGGGCAACATACCAATCCATTCTCGCTTTTTCTAATCGATTACTCTTAATATCTTTAATTCCATTAATTTGGTCTGTGACACCCGCAAGATAACTTTGTCCTAACTCAAATGTCGAATTACCAAACTTTAGCGATCTTCTAAGAAACTTACGAGAGATGAAGATCAGCAGCAATCCGCTAACTAAAACAAAAACAGTGATCCTAGGTGAGAGCCAAAAAGCAAGACTCACTTGAGCCAACGTAAAAATAATGGATGCAATAAATTGCAAAAAGGTATGTGTGCCAGCACTAACACGAGCAAGTTCTGAAGTTAACAAGTTTATTAAATCAGATTTTCTATTTTTTATGAAAAAATCCCAGTTGGCTTGAAGTATGAAACCATAGGTCTCTAATCGTAGATGTCTGGTAAAGCCATGCTGTATTTTTGCGTTGCGAATCGATATATGATTTTGAAATACGGTTTGCCCAATCACTAGTAAAACATAAATCCCTAAGATTAGGGGTAATTCAAGTAAAGCAGGAACCTTATGAAATATCTCAAACCAATGCGAAAAGGGGATCCCTGTTGCATTTAACTTTATAATACCGCTTGCCGTTATCATTGGAATTAAAAATAAAATTCCGATTCCCTGTAGCAGACTAATGAAAATCATAGCAAGAAGATTGATATATAAAATTTTTCCTGAAAAGGCATGTAGTTTTTTAACAAAATAGAACGTTTGCTTCATATTTTTGTTCCCTTCCTGCTTATTATATAAAGCCTCTAGATAAATGGGCCTGTTTTTCGTTTTCTATTGTCTCTATGACTAAGGAAGCAAGCTCATAAGCAGTGAAGCCTTAGGTTCAACCGTAATCTTGCTTCCATTTTGTATCGCGTAGATAGCCGTATCAGGGACTTCAAACATAACGAAGTTCTCTCTAGTGATAAAAGACTCGTTAGGAACAGCTAACATGGACCCTAATCGCGATAACTCATCAATTTCGACCAAACGCTCTATACATGGCTTTTTCATTTGTATGTATCATATAGGTAATTCTCCCTAAGTGATTAATTGGGTCGTACTTAGTAAAAAGCCCCTATACGTTTGAAAGGTATAAGGGCTACAGAAATTATGCTTAAGTTAACTGCTATGTGTACAGCTGTTATTTGACATATCATCATGATTTTCAAAATCCTGGTTATTCGTGCAATAACTATCAGCAATCGCATTCCCTGGTCCACCCATTGTGAAGCTAACATCAAGAACTTCCAATACTGGTGCTACCCAACTATTTTTCATGTACTCACCTCCCCTCACGCAAGCGTTTTAATAAACCGATAAACCATTAAACTACGCGTTAACAATTTAAATTCGTTATCAAACGCGAGTTCTGGACGGGGATTGTGCCCGATATTTGTAATCGCCCTTTTTATTACATCCATATTAAGCATCTCTGAAACTCTTGGATCACATACAAGCTGGTTTAGCTCCTCAATAAAAGCATGCCAATTTGAAGCTATACGATGTATGACATCAGCCCCTTGGATGCCGCGAACTTGTTGGTTTAATCTAACCTTATCAGGAAGCATGTTTTTAGTTGATCTTCGAATCAGCGATCGTTGTAAGCCACCCTGAACGTATTGTTCTTCTGGCACAGCCAGACAAAAACGTATGACTCGTAAATCATTTGTAGGATCACGATCCCATAAGGAGTAACGTAAAGATAGTTTCGTAGTGGCAATCCCGTTTTTATTCCAATAATACAGCTGTTCAAAGTGCTTTTTCCTGATTTCATACGGATCTTCTTTTGACGTCCCGGTTATATCAATACCATTCTCCAAAAGTTTTGCAAAAACATTTGTTCTTTGTGCAAATGATGCACTAATGAGTGTTTGATTTTGATTTTCAGAAGGTTCATGTAGGGGAGAACTTCGATAAATGGATGGAAATGCTCTTTTCAAGACGACGGGAAGCATGACTGATTTTCCTGTTTTAAAGTTCGTACAATACTGATCAAGCTCTTGATAAAGTCGTGCCCACCTTAACCTTTTAAAAAGAGACGCGTAGTAGTTAACTGTCATGTTCCAAGATCCCCATGAAATGGAGTAATTGCCTCTTGCTCCGGTTAACAGTACCTTTACCCCTTTTTGATGGGCTTTCTCATGAATTCCTTTTAACCAAAAAAAATTTTCGAAAAACTTATACGGCGCTCCCATAAGCTCCAGGGAATCATCAAGATCAGTTAGGGGATTGTCCCCTGCAAAATTGTGATAATGATCTGAAATATTGCCTACATAATCTACCGTTGCTTTTATAAAAGGTCTTTCATCGGCTGCATAACTATGGGTGGTCCAATCTTTAAAATGATCTTCTGGTATGTAGCTAAAGGTATGTAATTGTTTATTTCTCCCACTTAATGCTTTTGCTGCAAAGCTTACTACTGCGCCAGAATCTAGTCCTCCGCTCAATTGTGCTCCAACCTCGCCATGAGTACGAGTTCTAGCTTTAACAGCCTCTTGGAATACCGCCTTAAATGCTTCTTCGTATTCTTCATTTTTCTTGAACTTCAGCGGCTCTTGAAATGATATTTTGCAATATCTTGAAAGTCTGACTTTCCCATCACATATGGTGATACTGTGCGAAGGAGGAATTTGTTCAATATTTTTGTAAGCGGTAGATGAAGTATCTACGGCATCAACCATGCTTGGTATAACCAGGAATTCGGCAAACCAATGCTCATTTATACTTTTTGAAACATATGAAAGGTTGAGCAGAGGTTCAATCGTTGTACAAAAAGCGAAGCGATTGGGATCCCGATAAAAGAAAAGTGACCGAGTCCCTGAAAAGTCTCTAGCCCCAAAAAGTAGCTTTTTCCTCACATCCCAAATCATGAAGGCAAAATCACCAATTAAATACTTTGGAGCTTCCTCTTCCCACTTTAAATAGGCTAGTAAAATCAATTCACTATCTGTCATATTCTTTCTTGATGTATGATCTACTTGAAGTCTTTCAAACAATTCTTGTCGATTATCAATAATCGCGTCTGCGGTAATCGCCAAATGCTTTTCTTCACTAAATCGAGGTAACCTCTCACCAACCGACTCAGGAGTAATCCATTGTGCATGACAGCCAAAAAAAATGTTGTCACTGTGCCAAATTTGAATATCGTCGGATGGATATTGCCTTAAACCTTTCATTAAAATTGCGCCATCTTCTATTTTCATAGTCTCATTGTCCATATAATAAATGCCACTGATTGCGCTCAAGCATTTTCCCACCTTATATTTTTGATTGCAAAAAATGGACAATGTTGCACTGTTCGTTATTACTTTTGATTTTGTTCTTTATAAAGAACATACTTATAAATTACAACCTATTTCTATTGATGTCAACTGGCAATTTATGTTAGTTTCATTTACTTGTGAAACCGTTCTTTGCGTTGTCTGTAACGGCATGTCGGTTTTTGTAATACCTTTGTTTATTTATGATTTGCGTCACTTATGATAAGGTTCCCCCCGATTTATCCGCATCGCGCGATAAATCTGCTCCACCAGCACCAGCCGCATCAGCTGGTGCGGCAGCGTCATGCGGCCGAAGCTCAGCCGCATATCCGCACGGCGCAGCAGCTCGCTGGACAGCCCCAGCGAGCCTCCTATAACAAAAGCCACCTGGCTCCGCCCATAGGTGGCCAACTTATCGAGCGAGCTCGCCAGCTGCTCGCTCGACCACATCTCGCCGTCGATGGCCAGCGCCACGACGTACACATCCGGGCGCAGCGCAGCCAGCAGCCGCGCGCCCTCACGATCCCGCACCTGCTGCTCCTCAGCAGGGCTCATGTTCTCAGGTGCCTTCTCATCCGGTACCTCAATCATTTGCATCTTGGCATACGGGCCAAGACGCTTCACGTACTCCGCGATCCCGTCTACGAGATAGCGCTCTTTTAATTTTCCAACGGTCAGTATCTGTATATGCATAACATGCCCCTTTACTTATCTCAATCATTTTTAATCCATTCAATCATTCATTCTTCATTCATTCCTCCCATCATACCATTTGATGCATAGGCTTACCAATAGCACTCGTTCATACCAAAAAGCCTAGAGTTATACCATCTCTAGGCCCCCTTTACTCATTTATTTAAATTAAACTTGCACCAAAAACTGATTAAATTCCGCTATGCTTGGATTGGCCCATTAAAGTGGCTGATGATAAGCCAATACCGGAGGCTCCTCCCGTTATTAACGCTACTTTGCCTTCCACGCGTCTCATATCGATTCCCCCTTCGTTGATTGCATACGAATCTTTATTTGGCTGTGACGCCGCCATCGACCGGCAGTTCAACACCTGTAATATAAGCTGACTCATCAGAAGCCAGGAATAATACAGCTTCTGCTACCTCAGAGGCGCGCCCGACTCTTGGCAGTGCAGTCTGAGACAAGAACCATTGCAGCATCTGCTTATTATTTACAAATTCAGAGCTCATCGGCGTTTCGATAAACCCAGGATGAACTGAATTGACACGGATATGATCCTTGCCGAAATCTACTGCGGCCGCCTTGCTTAGCATGCGGACGCCACCTTTGGAAGCCGTGTATGCACCCGCTCCACTACTGCCAGTTAGTCCCGCGATTGAGGAAATGTTGACGATGGATCCACCCTTATTCACTTGCATATGTGGAATAACGTGCTTCATGCCAAGGAACGTACTCGTCAGGTTAATACTCATGACTTTATTCCATTGTTCAATCGTCGTATCCAGCAGTCCTACTGCAAGGGAAATACCCGCATTATTGACCAAGATGTCCACTTTGCCGTAAGTCGCAATAGCACCCTCCACTACTTTGATCCATTCTTCTTCAGAAACAACATTGTGAGGATAAGCCGTGGCTTGACCCCCGGCAGCTTCAATCTCCTTCACAACAGCTTGTACAGCAGCTTCGTTAATGTCCGTTGCTACCACCATAGCCCCTTCTTTGGCAAATAAAAGTGCTTCTTCACGCCCCATACCACTACCTGCTCCAGTAATGATGGCAACTTTATTAGTAAGACGAGTCATTGCGATCTCTCCTTTTATAAAATGAAATTTTAAAATTATTACATAAATGATAGTATCACTATCACTACAATACTTATTATATCACCATGGTATTATGAACTCAACTTCCACTTGCTGAAAGAATACCCAGTCGATATAATACTTGTATTGAAATACCTAAGTTGAAAGGTTAATAACCCTCATGGATCCGAAAGCAAGATACGAGAAAGAACGGTTTGACGGCAAGCAGCAACGACTATATCTCATTCTCGAAGCAGCTGAGCGTGTATTTACGCTGAAGGGAATCGAAAAAACCACCATGCAGGATATCGCCAGTGACGCGAATATCGGCATCGCAACCTTGTTTCGGTATTTTCCCAAAAAAGAAAAACTGATCGTTGCCGTAGCTACCAAATTGCTTGAACCGATGCTTCATCGTTTTCAATATGTCGCTGACCAGCCCCTGTCTTGTCTTGAAAAGCTTGAACATTTATTCGATTCCTTTATCGAAGATCAGAACGATTCGAGCATCAAATTCATGGTGGATTTTGAAAGCTACGCATCCCACTCGCTGGAGCCGTTGGAGGGTATTCTCGACTTCAATGCCTTGAACCGTAAGATCTCACGTGAGTATGGCAGGATTATTCAAAATGGCATCGAAGACGGCTCAATTCGTTCCGACCTTCCGGTTAAGGAGACCTTGACTACTATCATTAACACCTTCGGTCTCTTTTCCAAAAAACTGTCACTGCAGAAGAACATTCTCCTACTGGAGTCCGATCTGGAAAACGAGCAGCAGTTGACTATTCTCAAGAACATTCTGATTGATTACCTGAAAGCTCGATAAAAAGCACAAAGAGCCAGTTTCCCCCGTAGAGGAACTTGGCTCTTTTCTTAGTTAGTAACGATTAATTTCGGGTCCGTCTGCCAGAACCGCTCAAGGGCCATGACCACTATAGTGGCAACTAACAACCCGTTTCCAAACGCATACTGCATAACTACAGGAAGCTCAGGCAAGGGTGAAGCCGATATGAGGGTGAACCCTGCGCCGACAAGAATTCCGATTCCCAGAATCGTCAACTGGCGCTGTGTTTGAACGACGCGCGATAAGGATGAGAATGAATTACTGGTCATTTGCACGAAAGTCGCTAACGAGACCGCACTAGCTACGGACGTAGGCAGCTGAGCAAGGAAATGAACGATCGAAGGGACAAGAGCAATTGCCGAGAGCGCCAAGCAGGCGATGATGAACGGCATTCTTCTCGTTTGCCCCGTCATTCTGATAAAACTCGCCGTAACCGGAAGCGAAACGACACCGACAGCGGAAAATAAAGCCGAAAGTACGTGAGAAACGCCTGCAATTAGGCTAGCCCGGTTGTAAACATCCTTGCCAGGGAGTTCCTTCCTCGGGACGGCCTGCTGAGCCGCTGTAATAGCTGCAACCAGATTTGAAACAAGGATTAGTGTAAATAGCGCGGCCGTTAAAGCCATGCCTGGATTCAACTGGGGGAATCCCCATGCCCATATATCGGGAAGTTTAATCCAAGTATCGGAAGCCGAACCAGCACTAAAAACCCCTCCGACGGCCAATGCTTGAAGCACCCAACCGCCGGTAATCCCTAGCAGTACGGCATAGTTACGCGTCCATCCTTTCCCTTTTACATTCAGGAACACTACGCCACCGAATACCCCTAACGAGATCAGAATCGTTCCATAATCTACGGCCCCTTGCCCTGCTTTCAAGCCGAACATGCCTTTCAGAAACACACCACTCAGCTGCAAAGACAAGATGAACAAGAATAAATTCGTCACGAGTGGTGTAAATAGATTAAGTAGTTTATAAAAGAGACCTGTTATCCCCAGTAAAAACAACAGCACACCGGCCATTATCAGCCCGCCTTCTAGAACCTGCAGCGCTTCTTTGGCCGTGTGACCTTGGTTAGCGGATATACCAGCCATCATGACAAACACGCTTACCCATGAACCCGCTGGACCATCCACGATCGGAAATCGATGCCCGAGTGCTGCTTGCAGCATTGAACTGAGCCCAACTACAAAAAAAGTGCGCTGCATCAACGAGGCAATTTCGTCTTGAGACAAATGAAACAAAGCACCAATTACGATAGGAAGTGCCACGGAACTAGCGGTCATAAAAATAAACCATTGTAGAACATGTAAATACGGATTGGAATGATACTTTCGAAGCATAAAGGCTCCCCCTTTTCTGTCGGCTTCTATGGTATCATATCGATAAGCATACGAATAATATCTATATCCTTTGGTTTTCATACTTTTATCGTTTGGAAAGGAAGCATCGCTACAATGGATATTCGCCAACTTCGCTATTTCATCGCAATCGCTGAAGAGAAGCAAATTACGGCAGCTGCCCAAAGATTGCACATGACACAGCCCCCGCTAGGACAACAATTGAAGCTCATGGAGCAAGAGCTCGGCGTCGAGCTTATTCTACGAACAGGTAAAGTCATCGAACTGACAGAAGCCGGACAGGCTTTATATAAGCATGCCCTACATTTGACGAAGCTTATAGAGGAAGCCGAGAACGATGTAAAAGAGATCGGCAAGGGCACACGCGGCAAGTTAAGAATAGGCGTTAACACGCTGTCCTCGGCCCAACTACCGCAACTGCTGCGTATTTTTAAAACCCGCTATCCAGAGGTTACGTATAAAATACAACAAAATGAATCCGCGCAGCTGCTTCGGCTTATTCGAGAACATACCATCGAGCTTGCTATCATCCGGCTCCCAATGGAATTAAGTGACTTTGAAGTCATCCAGCTGCAATCTGAACCTTTTTATTTCGTTACAGCTAAGTCCTTCGCGTCGGAATCACAGGCATTCACTTACGCTGATATTCAGCGTTATCCGCTCATTTTGCCTAGTACAGAGGGGCTTGGGCTGTATCATAGTATCATCGATCAATTCACCGAACGCGGCTTGCAGCCTAACGTCATCGGGGAATGTTCCGATATGGTCACGCTATTGGACTGGGTATCCTCTGGGGATGCAACAACGATTGTACCGGAGTCCATTGTTAAATTGCATCGCGAATATGCGTTCCAAGCTTATGAAATCGCAGACAGTCAGCTCAAATTAGCAACCGGATTAATATGGCTGAAAGATCGCCATGTTTCCAAAGCGGCCCAGCATTTTATCGAGCTTATGCAAGAAACCAAATAACAGTAGCGTGTTTATTTGGGCGGTTCCGACTTCCCCTCCCCCCATGTCCTGCTTTTTCCATGAGGTAAGCTGCACTTACCCCAAAACTTATAAATTCGACAAAGAAAAAAGAGGCCCTTAGGCCTCCCTCATACGATTAGAAAACGTGATAATGACTGGCAATGCTCGCAGTGCTCAGGCGGTGCCCAGTGGGCAAAGTGGGTTTTCTGCAAATCCACCACGTCTGGCGCTTCCTCATACTCATCAACAAATTCATCTATGGCTATTTCCACATGATCTTTACAAACGACATGCATGTTTAGTACCTCTCATCCGCTGGCGGCTCTGTAGATTTCTATTCTATCACTTGATCTTTTCTTTTCTTTTGATCTGGGCCTGAACTCTTCCAGGTCTCGCATCTCTGGATCCATCTTTTCAGTCGATCTCTTACTTATCCGTCGCCTCAACCAACGTCAACACCGTCGTCAGCTTCTTCCCGCCGCGATAGTACACCACGTTGATCTTATCGCCGATCTTCTTCTCGTTGTAAAGATACTTTCTCAACCCAATCGTGCTCTCAATCTTGCGATCATCCAACTGCACGATAACATCCTGCGCCTTCAATCCCGCTTCCTTCGCGGGGCCGGAGACGTCGAAGACGATAACTCCAGTTTTGACATCTGCAGGCAGCTTTAATACATCCGTCCCTTTAAAAGCTTGCAGCTCCTGCGTCGACACACCAATCAACGGTCGTTTCACCTTGTGGTCCTTGATGAGACTATCAATAATCGGTGTCACACTATTAATCGGGATTGCAAATCCTAATCCTTCGACGCCTGTGTCCGAAATCTTCATCGAATTGATGCCGATCACTTTGCCCTCGATATTGACCAGCGGTCCCCCGCTGTTGCCTTGGTTAATCGCGGCATCCGTTTGGATGACGTCCATTTCCCAGTCATAGTCAGTACCTTCACGTGAAAGCGAGACAGGTATCGTCCGCTTCGGGGAAGAAACGATGCCTTGCGTCACGGTTGGTGAGAAGCCAAGGCCTAGCGGATTGCCCACGGCAATCGCCATCTCGCCCGCTCTTAGCTTATCGGAATCGCCAAATTCAGCAAGTATTTTCACATCTTTACCATCCGCCTCTAGTACGGCCAAATCGGTAATCCGATCGCGGCCAACCAACGTAGCTTTGCGGTGCTCGCCTTCGAAGTTCACGATTTCGAACTGGTTCCCGTTCTCCACAACATGGCTATTCGTCACAATGCGAACTTTATCCCCGCTGCGTGCAAACATGACGCCTGATCCAATACCAATGCCCGTTTCTTGCCCCGCGTCTTCCTTCTTCGAAGAGATAACACTGACCACGGCTGGTTTTATTTTGTCCGTTGCCGCAACAACCGAATCATTGCTATTCATCGGATGTACATCTGCTTTGGCTACTACAGGAATCGCAAGTGCGTTTTCTGATGAGGTACCTCCGCCAATAGCGTGAACGATTCCTACCACGATGAGCATGCCTATTGCCCCAATGAATCCTGCGATGAGGGCTACATACCGTCTTCGACCAGCGAAGCTTGTGAAACTCGTGAAATTCCCTGTCCCTTTGGGACGCCAGACCGGCTCGCGCCTTCTGGACCTTTTGGTCGAATAAAAATCATCATCAAACAAACTCATTTCAGGTCCCTCCTCGCTGACGGGGTTTGAAGCTCACTCGCCTTGCTTTATTTCAATCCATGGATGGGTTCTCGAACACATCGCCTTGTGATTGGTTTATTGCAAATAATAGGAATGTTTCACTCGCTTCTTGCCTACAATAATAGTAAACCAAATCTCTCACCGAATTACTAGAGTATTAGGAAACTTTACTAGACCTTATTTTAAAGGAGAATGCCACTATGAACCGTATTCCATCCCATTTTGAAGAAATTAATATGATTGGTAAGCTTGCAGACCTTAAGGAAAGCCACTATCACCAGTCGCTCGTCCTCTCATCTCTCATTCAGGTGTTAATTGATAAAGGTCTTATCACCGCACAAGAAATCCAGCTCAAGTCCCAGGAACTCGACGCTGCTCTTACTCCGAATCCAATACATCCCATTTCGTAGAACGGTCAAAATACGTATCCATCAGCCGCAGCTGTTTCGCCTCGGGCGCTCGCTCTTGTACTATGCTATTCACGGTTAGCCTGGCCAAATCCATTAAGTTATGATCACGGCTAAGGTGCGCCATATAGACAGATTTCGTCTTATTCGTCATGATATCACAGAGCGCTTCCCCTGCGGCTTCGTTGGATAAATGTCCCTTGTCTCCGAGAATGCGTCGCTTAATGCTCCATGGGTAATGCCCCACGCGCAGCATGTCCACATCATGGTTCGTTTCCAGAACCAAGGCATCCGAATCCGAGATCTTTTCCTTCACCTTTTCGCTCATATATCCGAGATCCGTTACAACACTTAACTTCTGTTCGCCTTCATAAAAGACGTAACCCACCGGCTCCGCCGCGTCATGAGAAATCCCGAAGGATTCCACTTTCATAGAACCGAACTCCTCTACGCCGCCTGTGTCCATCACACGCTTGTTGCCATCGGCAATCACACCAATTTGGCGATCTAACTCCACCCATGTCTTCTCATTGGCGTATATCGGCACATCATATTTCCGAGCGAACGCACCGAGTCCCTTAATATGGTCAGAATGCTCGTGCGTGACAAGAATGCCGTCAATACTACTCGCGGCGAGTTCCCGCTCCTTCATTAACAGCTCCATCTTCTTCGCACTGAAGCCTACGTCAACTAGCAGCTTAACCTCACCGTTATCGACAACCGTTGCATTCCCCGTTGAACCACTTGATAACACCGTAAATCGAATTCCCATCTTCCCTACTCCTCTATGCCTACCTGTGTGCCAGTTGGTTATTCCTTGCTACTGTTACTTCTTCGGCGTGTTCTTTGCACCTGTGGCTGGAGAAGCAGTGGATGCCTCTCCATCACCTTTCAGGCCAAAGGGGGTAAGAGCAGCCCCCTTCTCCACCGCACCATTGAAGGCTTGTAAATAATAAATATCTCCGTTATCAATCGTTACCCGCCAGTGCGGATACATAGGCTGTGTTTGCGAGTTATAAGGTTGTCCGTGATACCCCAACCGAACCTCGGTAATAATGGAACCATCGCTTAAATAATTGTCCACCAAGCTGCGGACCGCTAATTGGGCCGAAATCATCTTCTGCTCCGTCTGTTCTACCTCTGATTCTACTTCAACGAAAGCTTGTCGGTAACTGGTAATTTCTCCATTTTTCTCATTCAACTCGACCATCACATCAAAAAGTGGAATCTTGCCATACAATTGCGAGAAAACATAGATTCCGTCTCGACTAATCGCTGAGTCTAGCTGATACATCGTGAAATTTGGAATCTCAGAAAGCGTCTGAACTTCCTTACTTGCACCTTTACCGAGCAGCGCACTCATGTATATTGGTGTTTTGAGCGTTTTCTCCTCGCCCGGCTTGATACTATCATCATATTTCACCGTGATGACTTTCAACTTAGGCGGATCTGATGGAAGCTCGTCTGTAAGCCGAATATTTTTATTGCGGAGCGCACGGTTCAAATCCTCCACAGTACTAGATGGATCCAAAGATACGCCAGTCTGATTGGAACGATTGGTGGACCACAGCTGGAAGCCGAGAATCATATTCAACAGTAAAAATGAAGCGATCAAAATCGTCTTGGCCCTACTCCAATTCATAATCTCACCAACCAATCCCTGTCATTCTGTTTATTCAATAAAATCATACGTACCATCACGCAGCTCTATGGCCCACGTACTCGTTAATGTTAATGTCTTTTCCAAAATAACCGGACGATACGCTGGGAATATAGAAACGATGCTGGATCGACGTTGATAGTACTGTAAGCGTTGCTCTATGGCTTCGCCTGACATCAATTCATTCTCTTTGCGTTGCCCTGATTTCAGATCAGGAATCACCATGGATCGTTCGAATCCTGAGATAACACCTTTCTGTACTTGCATGTTCATCGTTCCAAAACCTTCTGGCTGTGCGGTTACAATCGGAAGTGATTCATAGTACTGGCGGAATATGAACGTCTGGTTGTCCAGTTGTTTCTCTGGGGTGTGGGCTACCATATATTTGCCGTCCCAACCAATATGCTGATTGATAAATTTGATGCCAGCCATCAAATCTTCCAACACCTCGGTTTTACTAGCCGCTGGTGCTACCGGATCGAAATACGTCACCCACCGTTGGTCTCGATTCAGTTGGAAGCCACGCTTGCTATCCGTGTAAATCTCCGAGCCATCCCGTTCTTTCAAATAGCGCGTAATGCCGGGGTCTACGAACAAGCTTTGCTTCAATTGATCTGCCGTAAGTTGGGAATACGTGAACGTAAAGCTAGGTAGATGCAGCGGCTTCAACGGTAGATAATAATCGCCGCCATTCATCGTCTTGTATAAATTGCTTGGCTCCCCATAGGCCACGAAATTCTCAACGTCTTTACTCGTGAAATCCGCCCCAATGACTTCATAACCAACACCAGGCGAATCCGTGAAAAAGAATGCGCGAACCTCATCATTCGTCCCCTTGGAGTAGATCCAAATCTTCGTGATTTTGTCGTTCTCAACGGGAATTTCGCCTTCGATTCGGAACAGTTGCTGCAAAATCGAGAACGGAATTCCTTCCCGGAATCGAATCTCCACACCAAGCTGTTTGGTCCGAACTTCTTCCCAGTTCACATTGACGAGATACATAGACGTCTTGCGGAAGCCTTTGAAGCTACGTTGCTTAATATTATCCAGCAATCTGGTGTAGTAGTAATTACTTGGGTACAACACGGAATGCTGCTGATTTCCTAAGTGAATGATCAATTGATCCGGGAATAGCATGTCAGATAGCTCCGCTTGCTTACCGAGCGTCTCTGTCTGTACATAGTTGCTTTGCCTAATCGGTTCGATCTTCGGAGGGCTGTAAGAAGCTAGGATAAAGCTCTGATACAAGCTTGTTCCAATCAATAGAACGAGCAGGACCGATTTCAGGCTCTCTATCATACTTCACCCTCCTCTTCCTGCCTAATTGGCAACGTAAATACGACGCGCGTTCCTTGACCTAGCTCTGATTCTAATGCAATCGTTCCACCATGCGCTTTCACTATTTCCCGGGCAATGGACAGGCCTAAGCCTGTGCCTCCCATGTTGCGAGAGCGTGCTTTATCCACGCGATAGAACCGGTCGAAAATCCGAGAAAGATCCTTCTTCGGAATCCCCATTCCGTTATCTTGCACGGATATTTCCAGTATCTCTTTATCAATCTTGCGAGCTTCCAAGCGAATGGTACCCTCATCACCGGTATATTTAATCGCATTGGATACCAAATTATCGAGCACCTGATCAATCTTATCCCGATCAAGCAGTAAACTGGTTACGCCATGTTCCACGTGTAACATAATTCGAATTTTCCGTTGCTGCAGCTGAAAAGAAAACCGGTCCGCAACCTCCTCCAGCATTTCGCTGACGAGCGTCGAGGACTTGCTCATCATCGACTGCTTTGAATCCAGTCGCGACAGATGCAAGAGATCCGTCACCAAGCGGATCATCCGCTCGGTTTCGCTGCGTGTCACGCTGATGAAGCGTGAGGCGAGCTGCGGCTCCTCGATCGCTCCGTCATCGAGCGCCTCGAGGTAGCTCTTGATCGTCGTCAGCGGCGTGCGCAGCTCATGCGACACGTTCGCTACGAACTCTCGTCTGGCCTGCTCCAGCTTCTCCTGATCCGTTACGTCCTGCAGCACCGCAATGATCCCGTGCTGGCCCTCGCCTCGCTTATGAATCGGCGTAAACGTAATTCGAACCGACAGTTGCTCATCCTCGTCGTCAGGCAGCTGAATATCTAGCAATGTTGTATTCACTTGCCCGGTGACCAAGCCGCGGATCGTATCTATCGGAATCCCGATGACTTCGGATATATCCAATCCCAGCGTTGTTTCTTCTTCCACTTGCAAAATCTGCTTCGCCCGGCGGTTCAATACAATGACTTGTCCTCTATCATCCGTAGCAATAACGCCATCATTCATATTCGTTAGAATGGAAGCAAGCTTCTCTTTCTCTTCTTCATTGAGCGAGAGCGCCTCTTTCAGTCGATTCATCATAAAATTAAAGGTCTGCCCCAGCTGCCCGATCTCATCGGTCCCTTGAATAATGACCTGTTGATCAAAATTCCCTTCCGCTACAGCTGTTGCCTGCTTCGTAATCTCTTTAATAGGGTTCGTAATCGTGCTCGTTAAGAGAACACCTAATAAAGCAGTCAAGCCCAGCGCAATCAACGTCGCCGAAATGAGAATTCGGTTAATAGAACGTATCGTCTTGTACACATCTTCCATGGAGGCAATGATGTACACCGCTCCTAAGACACGAGCACCGCTGCCGACTGGCTTCGCAATAATAACCTTCCGATACCCATCCTCGTCCGTGAAGATCCGCTGATTATCCTTAATCCCTTGTAGGGCCCGAATGACTTCTGGCTGTGTATTTTTTTGCTTCAAATGACTCGCGACCGACGTGCTGATCACGTTACCATTCGCATCAATGATTTGAATTTCCGCATTATTAATGGAAAAAAGATTGCTCACGAATTCATTTAAATCCGCGTAGGTTTTCTTACCCTCGGTCGCATTCTTGCTCTCCTGGTCCCCCGTCAAATACGATTCAACGAAGCCAGCAAGCAGCGTGACCTGACTATTGCGGGATGCTAGGAAATCATTTTTAAAATATGTTTCTACTGTCTTATAGAAATACACCCCAATGAGCTGCATCGCGATCAGAATCAGCAGAACATAAATAATAATTAGCTTCGCTTGAATCGATTGAAAGAAGCGGATGCCCTTCATGATTAGAAGCCTCCGGCTTTAGGACTGCGCATCAAATAGCCGAGACCCCTGCGCGTCATGATATATTCGGGACGACTTGGATCTGTCTCCAGCTTCTCGCGCAGGCGGCGAATCGTCACATCGACGGTCCGTACGTCGCCGAAGTACTCAAATCCCCACACCGCTTGCAGCAGGTGCTCACGGGTCATCACTTTGCCTGAGTTTTTGGCCAAATATTGAATGAGCTCGAACTCCCGATGTGTCAGATCAAGGGGTGTTCCATCCTTGTAAACCATGTACATGTCGTTATCGATAAAGAGCGCATGAATGCGCATCCCATTGCGTTGCGCCTCCGGCTCGTTCGGTGCCGTTTGCACCTTCGTTTGTCTGCGCAGATGCGCCTTCACACGGGCCAGCAGCTCTCTGGTGCCGAATGGCTTCGTCACATAGTCGTCTGCGCCCATCTCTAAGCCCAGCACCTTGTCCAGCTCCGTATCCTTCGCTGTCAGCATAATTATCGGCGTATTGAGCTTAGAACGCACCTCACGGCATACATCCATGCCATCCTTCACAGGTAGCATAAGATCGAGCAGGATGAGATCTGGCTGTTCCGAGAACGCAAGCTCTACAGCGCTTCCACCATCGTACGCACAGATGACCTGATAGCCCTCTTTCTCCAGGTTAAACTTCAAAATATCTGCAATTGGTTGTTCGTCATCCACCACGAGAATTTTCCCAAACATGTGACCACCGCCTACTATAAAGTAACTGACGCTGACACGCCTGATTGCGTGCCACTGCCAGAGTTAGATCCATTTTTTCAGCCCAGTTATTTCCTACATACTCTTCTTTATTTTAACATACATTGAATGAAAAAGAGACAAGGCCCCCGAGTTGTCCGGTTCGACCTTGCCTCTTATCTCTAAATTAACGGTTCAAATATTTCAAAGGATTTTCCAAGCTTCCGCTGCTGTGGATTTCAAAATGCAAATGCACACCAGTAGAGTCGCCTGTGCTCCCCATAATTCCAATTTTCTCGCCCTTTTCGACGATGGTGCCTGACTTCGTAGTAATTTGACTTAAATGTCCATAAAGTGTTTCATATCCATTGAGATGGTTAATAATAATATAATTGCCGTAATCTGACTTATAACCCGTTTCGACAACTTTGCCATTGTCTGCAGCCATAATATTTCTGTTACCTGTGATGTCGATGCCCTTATGTAACTTGCCCCAACGATAACCGAATGTACTTGAGATACTAGGCGAGATGACAGGCCATGCGAATTTCCCTGTACCTTCACCTTTGATGACTTTCGTCCCTTTTTTCACCTTGGCGGTGACAGGTTGATCAATAATTTCTTCATTCACGACTTGCTCTTCGGTCATTAAACCATCGACCTTCGTCACTTGAATGGTTACTTTCTTAAGCCCATTCTTTCCTGGCGAAATCGGTTGGACGACGCCTAAGCGCATCGAATCGTCTTTCACATACTCGGTATCGTACTGAATCTCTTGATTCTTTACGATTTTCTCCGTCGTTTTCACAGAAAGCGTTGGTTTCAGTACGGTAACGTCCAGTTGATTCCCGATTTTAAGCTTATCATCTTGAATACCTGGGTTATTATCATAAATAAATTGCTTGGTGATGCCTAATTTCTTCGCAATACAAGAAACACAGTCACCTTCAACAACGGTGTACTTCGCCGGTGCAACATTGCCAGTTTGCAAGGTCTTCACGACATCCTCTGGCTTGGCTAACTCCGTTGGATCGATAGGAACTTCCTCTTTATCGATTTTTTGAACGAACTCCACCTTTTCAAGCTCGGATGGTGCTGTTGAGATATCCTCACCTAGACCGGTAGATAAGGCAGCTACTTTTTCGCTATTCTTCCCTTTGGGTGTAAATGGTTCGCTGACTTGATTCAGAATCTGATCGGCTGTTGCCTGATCCTTCACAATCGCTACCGTCTTGCCATCTACTTTCAGTGCCACACCCACAGGTTGCGGTATGAGCAATTGATCCAAGGAGGAAATAACAGCAGAATCGTCCGTTTTCATATTGTAAGCCCTTTCAGACGTGTAGGTGATTCCGTCTGTTTTGAGCACGACATGAACATCTGGAAAATTCTTCTGAACATCTAACGGTTTGTTCTTCTTATATTCATCAATTATCTTAGTATCGCTTACGATACCCACTTCTTGATTGTTAAGCATCACATGATACACTTCGTCCATGCCCGCTTCTACATACTCATGTCCGGCAAACGTAATCACTCCCGTAAGTGCAATAACTCCTACGCCTACTGCAAGAGACCATTTATGTCGTTTGATTACCGTTAGTGTCGTGGATGTCTGAACATCGACTGGCTGAACTTCCTCTAGCTGCTTGTCTGATAATGATTCATTTCCGGTCAAGCTTTCTCGCTTAGGCGTGAATCTCTTAACGAGATCCATGACAAAACGCATTCCCCTGAAACCTGTCATGATCTTCTCCCTTTGAACGGTTTTGCATCTCTAGCGTAACTACTCGTAGATGCATAAATAAACCTTGATTAGACATAATATCCATTATGTTGTCTTTCTTTTGTTAAATTTAACACACTTTCCGTGCCTATTTCAACAAAATACTCGATCACCATGTGATAGATTCGTGTCCACCACCAAAAGAAGTCGCCAAAAGTCTATGTTTTTGTTCGAAATCCCAACTGATTTGCCTGCTAGTTAAGAGAAATGACGAAAAGGCATGAAACTTAGAAGGGAAGCTACGGAGTGAGATCCATTGGTCAGCAACTTCCCTGAACCTAGTACTTATTTAATATATCTGTTAATTGTGATAGCTCTTTGTCACTCAAATATTTCTTAAGTGTCGCATTTACTTCATCAAGTTCTTGCGTAGTAATCCCATCTTCCAGGATCGCGGATAGCGTCTGCACCTCGGTCTGCGGCAGCTTAGCGACAACAAGTGAAAATATTTTCATTTTATCATCGCTTGAGAGTGCTTCTTTCTTTTTCGCAAAATCCTCTGTGGACATGACAAGCTCCTTCTTCTCGCTCTCCTCCGTTCGAGCGCTTCCCATCACGGCTATCGCATCATCTTGATTCACAGTCGGTGTGTTTACACCGCCGCTTGACGAACTAATTCCGCCTACAGGTTGTTGATCATTCGGATTTGGACTTGAACTCGGGCTTGGAAACGCCCCTGACGGGTTGGGACTAGGAGTTGGCGAAGGCTTCGTCGTTGGACTTTCTCCTGCTGCAGCCGTCTTCCCCCCGTCTTTCCCCTTAACTATATTCAGCTCTCCCGCCAATCTTGACGCAAATTCACCAAATTGAATCTTTTTACCCATCGCTGGTAGCTGATATTGTCGAAATATATCCTCCACGTACATGTTTACCACGTACCATGTTGTAAACATCGTAATTGATGTAATAAGGACGGTACTTATGACGATTTTACTTAACCAAGTTAATAGTTTCATACGATTTATATCACTCCTAACATTGCTTACGGCTAGATATGCTTCTCCTCCCAGTATGGACGAAAACCCTGCCATTATATCCCTGTAAGCAAAAAGAAAAATCCTCTATGCTGCGAAAGCAGCCTAGAGGATTGTTTAGGTTATCTATGATTTAAGCGTAGATAGGACGAACCAAATTCGTTTGTTCACGGTTACGGCCTACGGAGAAGATTGCGATCGGGATGCCTGTAAGCTGAGATACACGCTCTACATAGTGTCTTGCGTTCTCTGGCAAATCACTCAACGTACGAGCTTCAGAGACATCTTCTGTCCAACCTGGAAGCTCTTCGTATACCGCTTCGCACTCGGAGATAGCCTTCAAGCTCGCTGGGTAGTGCTCAATCAACTCACCGCGGTACATGTAGCCTGTGCAAATTTTGACCGTTTCTAGACCTGTCAGAACGTCAATGGAGTTCAAGGACAAGCCCGTGATGCCGCTAACGCGTCTTGCGTGACGCACAACAACACTGTCGAACCAGCCAACACGACGCGGACGACCTGTTACCGTACCGTACTCGAAGCCTTTTTCACGAATCCAAGCGCCGATTTCATTATCCAATTCCGTTGGGAAAGGACCGTCGCCGACACGTGTCGTATAGGCTTTAGCAACACCGATGATGTTGTGAATCTTCGTCGGGCCTACGCCTGAACCGATACACACGCCGCCAGCTGTTGGGTTGGAAGAAGTAACATACGGGTATGTCCCTTGATCGATATCCAACATAACGCCTTGCGCACCTTCGAACAACACTCTGCGACCTTGATCGATATATTCGTTAAGGATAACGGATGTATCTTTCACGTATGGACGAATGATTTCTGCGTACGCCAGGTATTCTTTGAGGATTGGTTCCACATCAAGCCCTGTCGAACCATAGACTTGCTCGATCAATACGTTTTTCTCAGCAACGATACGACGAAGCTTCAATTCGAACTCTTCCGCATCCATCAAGTCCGCGATACGAATACCGTTACGAGCTGCTTTATCCATATAACAAGGGCCGATCCCTTTGCGGGTCGTACCGATTTTGCTATCACCTTTGCGATCTTCTTCCAGACCATCAAGCACCAAATGATACGGCATAATGACATGCGCGCGATCACTGATATTCAGGTTCGTTGTTGTAAATCCATTATCATGAATGTAATTAATTTCTTCAATGAGTGCAGCCGGATTAATAACCATCCCATTCCCGATCACACAAGCTTTATCTCTGTAAAAAATACCGGAAGGAATCATCGTCAGCTTATACTTTTTCCCGCTGATAATGATCGTATGGCCTGCATTGTTACCACCTTGGTAACGCGCAACAACCTCAGCAGATTCCGCTAAGAAATCCGTGATTTTTCCTTTCCCTTCATCTCCCCATTGCGTACCGACAACAACAACCGTTGACATATGCACTTACCTCCGTACGGTGACTAGTCACCCATAATGAGCCGTTATGGCTGTAAGACCACAGAGGAAAGTTGGACTTCATTAAAGCGCTAAAGCGTTCAGCGTCCATTGCACTTTCCCTCTGGCGATTCTGGTGATGCAACTACCTCTATTCACTGCTACACGCGGCAACAGACAAGAGAGCTAACTCTCACTTACTCACCGCAAAGGAACATCTGGTCTCTTTCGGCAGTGATCTGCAGGAAGGAAACCCACCCTTCGGCATGAAAAAACGACCTTATTTCGAGTTACCTGCCTGGGGCCGGCTTGTCGATCAAGGTTTTTTCACCGTCTTTAGTTTAGCAGTCCCCCATGCCAAAGTCAATGAAAAACGAACGATTATAGGGGTGTCTGTATAATTGTTCGGAAATTACGCAAACTATTTCGTTGCTGCTACTAAAAGAAGGGAAACCTCTGTCTTTGCCAGTTTCATATACATTCTGTTCTCCATAAGATTCCTCTTGTGGGCATATTTTATGTCTGTTGCTGGAGAAAAACACTTTATAGGCGTAACCACGGCTGTAGGCTGTAGTGGTGTTTTCATCCTTACAGCATGTGTAACCGAGATATTCTGACCTGAAACTGAGCTGTAACCATGTTTTTCATCACTATTGCGACACTTTCTCGGATTCCACCGACTGTAGTGATGTTTTTCATGCTTACAGCGCATCGACGGCTCCCCCGCCCTGACTCTCCCCCCATATGAGTAGTGAGTAATAAGGACAGTAAAATGGAGTTGTGAGTGTAAGTAAAGTAGTTGGAGAGTAGTGAGGATAAAGAGAAGAATGTGGCGGAAAGTGGAGTAAAGTGAAGTAGGAGGAGAATGTGGAGCAAAGTAGTGGAGATAATAAATGTATTCCCGATGGAGGAATGTCGTTGATTATCTAAGAACTCTCAAGTCCAAGTCCTCTCCCCCTGTCAAAAATGCAAAAGAGCACTTTTCAAATGGGTTTCCTCCTTCGTTATTGGAAATTGATGCAAATAGGCATCAATTGGGAGTGATTTCAGGAGATCAACATGAAATACGTTAAAAAGGTTGCCTATTTACACGTATTTACCAATCCCAACCATAGATTTGTAAAAAAGGTTGTATTTTTGCATTTTTGTGAGAGATGAGAGAGGAAGTAGAGAAAGTTTGGTCAATCCAACACTCCGCGCTGCCTCAACCAACCTCGGAAGTGCAACACCTACCAGTACTCCGCCAGCACAAACGTGCTCACAAACCGCATAGCTACGACTACCCTGCCGGCAAACCCACATTGTCTCCGCTTCTACAAACACTCGCTCGCCCCCACGTCTGCAGCACCCCGCTACGCCAGCAACAGCTCATCCGCCGGAATGCCACTCGACTCCTAACCTGACAACATTGTAGCGCCCTCCTGCCCCCTCTACAAACAAAAAAACAGCCGTCAATACTGCGCGGCTGCTGCTTCTTGATGACTGCGATCCATATTCACGAATTTATTGAATTGTTTCAGGAAGGCCAGCTCGACGGTGCCTACGGGACCATTCCGCTGTTTGGCAATAATAATCTCGATAATGTTCTTTTTCTCGGATTCCTTATCGTAGTAATCGTCCCGGTAGAGGAACGCTACGATGTCGGCATCTTGCTCAATGGAACCGGATTCCCGAAGGTCAGACATCATCGGACGCTTGTCTTGACGCTGCTCAACGCCCCGGCTCAGCTGCGAGAGCGCGATGACCGGTACATTCAGCTCACGGGCAATTTGCTTCAGCGTACGGGAGATCTCAGAGACCTCCTGCTGACGGTTGTCGCCACCCTTACCGCCACGGCCGGCAATCAGCTGCAAGTAGTCGATGAGGATCATGCCGAGGCCCTTCTCCTGCTGCAAACGACGGCACTTCGCCCGGATATCCGCGACCGTAATCGTCGGGGTATCGTCGATATAGATATTCGCCTCTGACAAGGCGCCAATCGCCATCGTCAGCTTCTCCCAGTCGTCGCCTTCAAGATAACCCGTCCGCATGCGGTTCGCATCGACGTTGGCCTCGGCGCAGATCATACGTTGTACGAGCTGTGCGGCACCCATCTCGAGCGAGAAGATCGCGACGGTCTCTTTGGCCCTAACGCCGACATTCTGCGCCACGTTTAGTGCGAACGCGGTTTTACCAACAGAAGGTCGGGCGGCCAGAATGACTAAGTCTGAACGCTGGAAGCCAGACGTCATCTTGTCTAGGTCAATGAATCCAGACGGGATTCCCGTTGACCCGCCCTTGTTCGAGTAGAGGTTTTCAACCTTCTCGAACACTTCCATCAGCACGTCGCGAATGACGACGAAACCACTGGAACTACGACGCTGCGAGATCTCGAGGATCTTCGCCTCCGCCTCGCTGAGCATCGCCCCAACATTATCCTCATTGGCATAGCCATTGGTGACGATCTGGGTCGCTGTCCGGATCAAACGACGAAGCATCGACTTCTCCTCGACAATCGCCGCGTAATAGTCGATGTTGGCAGCCGTTGGCACTGCATTCGCCAGCTCCGATAAATACGTTACGCCGCCGATTTCCTCAAGCTGCTGCTTGTTTTGGAGAAGTGCTGTTAATGTAATAAGATCGACAGGCTCTTGATCCTCAGCAAGCTCAACGATCGCCTCGAAGATGCGCTGATGAGCGCCGCGATAGAAATCATCGCTAGTTATCCGCTCCATCGCGGTGATCAAGGCATCAGCATTAATCAGAATCGCACCTAGGACGGCTTGCTCAGCTTCTATATTTTGAGGCGGAACACGATCCACAAACATATTATCTCCGTTGCTCATGCTACTGTGCCCGCCTTTCATTTTCACTATTCATAGTTTACTAGTTTTGTGTCTACAAGAGAGAAGAGCCCCGGACTGGGACTCTCGTTCGTTACTTTTTGCTATTCAAATCGCAATATTCTATGCCCTGAAGCTTACTTCTCTTCCGTTACTTGTACGTTCAAGCTAGCTGTTACTTCCGCATGAAGCTTAACTGGAACCTTCGTTACACCAAGGGTACGAATCGGCTCTTCCAGCACGATTTTACGCTTATCGATCACGATCTTATATTGCTTCTCAAGCACTTCCGCGATTTGCTTACTAGGAATAGCTCCGAACAAACGTCCACCTTCACCAGACTTGGCTTTAATTTGAACGGTCATTTCACTAAGCTTCTCGCCTAACGCCTGCGCATCTGCCTTCTCTTGATCTTTGCGGCGTTGCTCGGCTTTCTTTTGATTATCTAACACTTTGACTGTGCCCTGAGTAGCTGGAGCTGCAAGTCCTTGTGCGATTAGGAAATTTTGTGCGTACCCTTCGGATACTTCCTTCACTTCGCCCTTCTTACCTTGGCCTTTAACGTCTTTGAGTAAAATTACTTTCATTCGAAAAGTCCCTCCTCTTCCTGCATATCGGCTAGTACTTGTTTTAAGCGATTCGTCGCTTCTTCTAATGTACAGTCTGTTTGCGTCGCTGCATTGGTTAAATGCCCTCCGCCGCCCAGACGCTCCATCACAACTTGGACGTTCATTTGGCCGAGCGATCTCGCACTGATCCCAATTAATCCATCCGGTCGTTCGGCAATTACGAAGGAAGCCATAATATTCGTCATATTTAACAATGTATCAGCAACTTGCGCGATCATCAACTGAGAATATTTACGTGAAGGCTCAGCCACTGCCAAAGCCACGTGTTCATAGATGGTTTCTGTGTGCTTAATAATCTCGGAACGCTCAATATAAGAATCCAAATCTTCCTTCATTAACTTCTGAATGAGAGCGGAATCTGCCCCATTGCGTCGCAGGTACGACGCGGCTTCGAAGGTTCTTGCGCCAGTCCGAAGACTGAAGCTTTTCGTATCTACAACTATTCCTGCGAGCAGCATCGTGGCCTCTAGAACCTCCATCGATAGCTTCTCGTTAATATACTGCAGCAGCTCGGTCACTAGCTCGCACGTTGAGGACGCGTACGGCTCCATATAGACGAGTGTAGCATCATGGATGAACTCCTCACTCCTACGGTGATGATCGACCACGACGACCCTGTGCGTCAGCTGTAGCAGCTTAGGCTCAGCGACCATGGATGCCTTGTGCGTATCCACGACGACGGCAAGTGTTCGCTGCGTCGTAATCTGCATGCCCTGCTCAGGTGTAATGAACCAACGATGCAGCCGTTCATCAGCTGAAATCGTCTCCATCACCTTCTGAATGGCTGGGTTTACGCCCTCCAGTACAATATAGCCTTCTTTACCGACGACTTGGACAGCTTTGAGCACACCAATCGCCGCGCCGATGGAATCCATATCTGCAAATCGATGACCCATGATGACGACTTTGTCACTATCTTTCATCAGATCACGCAGTGCATGTGAAATCACCCGAGCTCTAACTCGTGTACGTTTCTCGACCGCGTTCGTTCTCCCACCGTAGAAAGACAGTCGCTGTCCGACCTTCACCGTTACCTGGTCACCACCGCGGCCGAGCGACATGTCCAGCCCCATTTGTGCCATTTGACCAAGTTCAGTGAGCTGTTCAGCCCCAGATGCGATCCCGATACTAAGCGTTAAAGGCAGCTTATTCTCAATCGTGAGATCGCGAACATCGTCTAGAAGTTCAAAGCGTGTTTGTTCTAACTGACGCAATGCCTTCTGATCCATCAAAATTAGAAAGCGATCTGATGAAGTCCGGCGTAAGTACAGCTGATTCTTTTGAGCCCACTCCGTAATTTCACCAGTAACCTTGGCCAGCATAAGGCTGCGTGCCTGATCATCTAATCCTTGGGTCGCTTCTTCCAAATTATCCATCATCACGATACCAATCGCCGTTTTACTATCTTCGTATTTCTTCGCCAGCAAAGCATGCTCCGTAATTTCACGCAGATAGAGGAGTCTCTCCTCAGGTTTGGACCAGACTTGATAAATAAATTGGCCAACTTTAAGTTCCAGTGTTTCGGCCTTGTCTTTCTTATTCTTGAGATCGGGGAAATAATCAAAGAGCGACTCACCAATCACCGAGTCTTGCCCTAGCATTTTCGCTACAAAAGGATTGTGCCACTCTATGCGTTTCTCTTCATTATATAAAATAATGCCGATGGGCAACCCGCTCATGACTTCATTGCCGGCTTTTTTCACCCGATGGGTTATCGTTCCGACATACGTATTCAATTCTCGGCGAAAAGCTGTCTCCGCTTGCAGCGTAAAATACGCCATTACTCCGCAGAGTAAGAAAGCCGTTAGGCCCAGCCACCATTTGAACATATAGATAATGGCTGTCAAGGCGATGAGCAGAACAAACATCCACACAATATGTTGACCGTGCCACCGCTTCAAAAGGAACTTCGGCATTCGAACTAGCTCCTAATCCTATAAATTTTTCTTGAACCGTTCACGGATTGGAAACGCAACATCAAATACCCCTAACAAGCTATACACAATAAATAGTGGCGGCATAAAGATTAGAATGATAATGGCCACAATTGGCAAAATCGGTTTCCACTTATTTGCATGCGCCACAAAGAACAAAAAGCCTATCGCTTGAACTGCGAATACGAGCATCAACAGCGGCATCGCATTCATCAGCAGTGTTGAAATGAGTGAGCTTGAATCGGGTACTGAGAATAAATCTAAAACAAAAGCTACTAAATAAATCCAAACAAGTGATCTTTGCAGCTTCCACTCTCTCATTGGACGCAAACCAGGGATACCTTCTCCTGTTTTGTTCAAGAACCACCGCGTTACCCCATGTGTTACAAAGGTAATGAACAACGCCACAAAAATCAAATACAACGGTATCACTTGCACGATGAATCCAACGTACCAGTCCTGATCTTTAGGTAAAATCTCCTGAATGCTACTCGGCATCGTTGCAATACTATCTATCATGAATTGCTTGAACTTAGTAACCGGGTCAAGACCTAAAGCAAAGCCTAGAAGCAGACTTAATAATGATTCAGCCAAGACGGTAACGATACCCGCAGTTAATACGGATCTTGCTGCCGCTTTGCGTTTGTACAGGTTCCCCATCACTAACACGGGTGGTAATATGAACAACGCAATCGTTATTAAATAGAGACCTATCCACTGGGTAAGTAGGTAGACAACGAGCAAACTGAGTACGTAACTTACGACGAAACGCTTCGTACTTGATTTGACGTATAACATAAGAACGGGTACCAACAGAAAACTACATGTAAAAATAATAAATGGTGTCATCAGCGATAGCAATGAAATAATCATAACAACGCTCCAAATGACACTCTGCCAACTTCGATTCCCCAACCGGGCTCACCTCTTACGTAAATGTTCTTCGAGCGATGAAATGTCGCCGTACCAGTCCTCAAGTTGATGGCCCTCTTGGCGGTGCTTCTTCATTTTCTCAACAATAGCTTCGTCCAAACTGCGATAAGAAATCCCCAGTCTTCGGCCTAAAATATAGCCACTCGAAATCAAACTGGCTAATCCATCGACCATTTTTACATGACTACCTTCCCACATGCCTTTGAGCAAGTGAGCTACATGATCTACGACTTCTGTTTTGAGCCACTCAATGACTTTGGCCCGTCTGGCTAGGTCAACTTCTTTATCCCTATTCAGCAACCGTCATCACTCCTCATCCCCGCAGAAACGATATTGATCAATTATACCACAAAAAGGTACTAGAAAAGAAAGCCTCTAATCGAGCTCTCCGATGCCGTAGAAAAAGACAGCTGATCTTGACAGCTGCCTTGTTGGGAAATTGTATTCTTTTAGGAAAAATGGTGCGAGATTAGGGATCCCGATGACTCCTTCAATTTGTAATTAACTGCTCCTTCAACGCTAGAATCTGCCCTTCCGTTATACCAATCGTTAGTAAATAGCGTTCCGCATTTTCGTACCTAAGCTCCAAATGGGATAACAGAGCCGCCATATAGGCTGGATCACAACCTAAGAAACTCTCATACACTTCATCGGGCACACTCGCTGGTTTTCCCTTGCGCAGTTCATCCATGATTGGCGTAATACAGGCATTCGTTAGCACATAGTCTTCCATAATTGTTCCATGTGGAACATTTGCTAGGTCTAACAAGAGGGCTGAAACGACACCAGTACGGTCTTTACCTGCCGCGCAATGGAAGAGACTTCCGTGTATGGCTCCCTCTGCAAGCAAACTGAACACACGCAACAATTCAGCTTTCGAAGTTTCAAGCAGGTTAATATATAAATCACCTAGATTGCGAATTTGTGTAAGACTCGATGTGGCTGGATTGATCAAACTTACATTATGATAGCTCACTTGCTCGGAATCTGCGAACACGTTTTTCTTTTCCTCAAGCTCATGCGCATTTCGCAAATCAATAATCGTCCGTACACCTCTGTTCACCAAATCTTGTTGGCTATCCGTACTAAGTATGTGCAAGCCATCCGCTCGAAATAGTACACCCCAACGCGTCATCCGCCCGTCCTTCGTCTTGTAGCCTCCTAGATCACGCAAGTTATATGCGCCTTCGACCTGTAAGACCCTCTGCTCATTGGCCATATGTGTCGTCATGATTATTCATCCGCCTTTATTCAATTTTGGTATACGTCAAATATCGAATTGTTTCAATTGCTGATGCAAAATCTCATTCACTTCATAGATCGCTTCTTTCGCATCCTGGATGTTCCCTTGCTTAAGAGCCTCATAGATCCGGGAATTGATTCTTCTCCCCTGTCTCGGATTGGATAGAGACTGCGGATTCATTGTTCGATAGGAAACAACTTTGCACATATATTTACCTTTTATTTGCTCCAGAATCTGCATCATGTTCTGATTGTGAACTGTAGTTAGAATCGTCTCTATAAATAGCAACGAACTTTCATAATAGAGCCAATGGTCACCGTTGTCAGCCGCTTCAATTTGAAGATCAAGATGGTCACGTAACGACGTCAAATCGAAGGAAAGTCCTCGCTTTTCAGCAACATCGAATGCATAAATCTGCATAGAAACTAATACTTCAAACATGTCACAGAACTCTTTGGACGAAATATTTTTAACAAAAACGCCCCGGCCACGTACCGATTCCACGAATCCTTCTTGCTCTAATAAAGAGATAGCCGCCCGAATCGGCGTTCGACTCATGTTCAGTTGATCTGCCAATTCATTCTCTGACAAAAGGGTACCAGGCAAATAATTCGCATGAATAATGTGATTCCGAATTTCTTGATAGGCTTTCTTTTCTAGTGATGGTTTGGCCATGCTTTTCATTTGAAGCAGTTGCCTTTGCTGTGTAAATAATGAACTCATTAACGCAAACCGCCTTTGACGAACGAATCAATAATTTGACGCTGTAGGATAAAATAAAGCAGAAGAATTGGCAAACTCGCCATCGTTGTCGCCGCCATCATCGGTCCCCACAGATTAGCGTCTGTGGACATAAACGATTGCAACCCGATTTGGAGAGTGGCATGCTCTGGTTTGTTCGTGACCAACAACGGCCAGAAGTAGTCATTCCATGAGGAAATGAATAATAGTACGCCAATAGAGGCAATGGATGCACGTAAATTCGGGAAAATAGTCCGCCACAGCACACTCCAATCGGATGCCCCGTCCAGATGAGCGGCTTCAATTAAAGTTCGCGGGAAGGATTTGAAAGTGTTGTACAGCTGGAGTACCGCGAATGCGGACACGATGTTAGGGATGATTAACCCCATCAAGGAATTTCGCAGCCCCCAACCACTAATGACTACATAGTTCGGAATCATGATGACCTGAAATGGAACCAGCCATGTCAATGAAATTAAGCCGTAGAAGAAACCTTTGCCGCGAAAATCCCAGCGCGTGAACGCATATGCCGCCAGAATGCTTGTGAGCAATTGGGCTGCTGTTTGACTAATAGCAACGATAATCGAGTTCGTCATCATACGTGCCATAGGAATCGCATGCCATGCCTGCACGTAGTTATCGAACGTCCAGTGGGTGGGAAGCAGTGACGTGGAGTACACTTCACCTGCTGGTTTAAAGGATGTGTTTAACATCCAGTAGAATGGGAAAATCGCAAGAAAACTAAGCAATATCAACACGGTATGTTTACCGACGGTTGCGCTGCGGGATCCATTCAATCGCGGATTCTTCATGCTGATCCTCCTTCAATTATCGTAAAACGAGAGCTTTTTCGAGAGTTTCATGAAGCCTAATGAAATAAGTCCAGAACCAAGAAACACGCATACAGCAGCCGCCGAGCTCCAACCTACGGAGAATGTTTTGAAACCGTACGTCCATAGCAAGTAATGATTCTTCATGCTGATCCTCCTTCAATTATCGTAAAACGAGAGCTTTTTCGAGAGTTTCATGAAGCCTAATGAAATAAGTCCAGAACCAAGAAACACGCATACAGCAGCCGCCGAGCTCCAACCTACGGAGAATGTTTTGAAACCGTACGTCCATAGCAAGTAATAAATGTTTGTCGTTGAATTGAGTGGCCCTCCCTGCGTCAATACATTGACATAGGAGAAGCTCCATTCTGCTGCAAACAACGTGCTGAGCATCGCCATAAACATTATCGTTGGCGACAAAAGCGGCAGCAGCACGTGCCAAATGATCTGCCAACGATTCGCCCGATCGATTCTAGCCGCTTCTATATAATCTTTATTAATCCCTGTCATTGCTGCGGAGAAAATCAACGTACTGAAGCTGAGCAGCTTCCAACCCGTGATGAAGGTGATCGACCAGATCGCCCACCGCTCGTCGGTGAAGAAGCGTATTGGTTCCTGAATATGCAGCACAGCCTGCAACGTTTTATTGAGAATACCGCCCATCGGGTTCATAATCCAGTTCCACACGGCCGATACCGCAACAGGTGCCATGATCATGGGTACGAAAATTAACGCACGGTACGCATTGCGGGTACGCTGCCCGATATTGTCCGTGACAATCGCAATCAGTAGCGGTAAAAGTAGCGAAAATGGCATAACGCCAACTGTGTAAAACAAAGTGTTCAATAAGGCTCTACTCATCTCGGGCAGGGTAACTAGCTTCTCGAAGTTATCCAATCCCATGAATTCCTTCGGGGATGTCGGCAGCATGTTCCACTCGTAGAAGCTGAGCTGAAAGGTCTCGATTAAAGGACGATAGATCCAGAAACCAATCGATATCATAACTGGTAACAAATATAAATAAGGGATCAACTTTTTATAGGGGAACGGTCTTTTTACCTGCTGCACCGACTTCGGACGAGCCTTAGAAACTGTCCTCGTGATTGCATTGCTATTCATGGTATCCCTCCTGATTGTTTAGAACGATCTCTCGGCGATCATCGAATGACCGATTCATGGCAGAAGGCAGAAGGATATAGCCACCTCCTGTCTTCGTACCAATTATGGCATTAGTGATTGTGCACGTTTCTGAGCATCCTGCATGATGGACGTGGCATCTCCTGAACTCTGAATCGATTTCTGCACACCTTCGAGCAAGATCGTCTCAATTTGGCTCCATTTCGAACCCGGATAGGACACCCAAGGTTGCAAGCGAGTCAGCTGGTCTAGATTCGGCTTCACCAACGGATTGGCTGCCACCCAGTCCTTCAGATACTTCGGATCATCTACAATAGCTGGGCGAAGCGGCAGGTACCCGATTTTGGACGTAATGATCGTGTAACCCCGCTCACTGGTAACAAACTTGAGGAATTCCCATGCTGCCTGCTGTTTCGCTTTATCATCAGATAACACGA
Source organism: Paenibacillus sp. LjRoot56 (assembly GCF_964253335.1). Lineage (NCBI taxonomy): Bacteria > Bacillati > Bacillota > Bacilli > Caryophanales > Paenibacillaceae > Paenibacillus > Paenibacillus sp. LjRoot56. Next base: position 306,558 of record NZ_CAXURV020000001.1, on the reverse strand, counting down.
ACAAGGCACTGCCTGAGTTAACTGGTGTTGTAGGTTTACTTCCGAAGGATGGCATCTGTACCGCTTTCAGATCCCAGCCACCAGCTTTAGAAGCGCTGAGCAAAGCGCTCTGTAATGCGCTTGTATACAGCAACATCCCAACCTTCGATTCGCTGAACGCTTGAATCACTTCCGTGTCGTTCATCTTGTCGCTTGCGCCACTTTGAACGAGATCCTGCCACATCTTGATTGCGCCAATCGCTGCGGGTTCACCGAACTGGATCGTTTTGCGGTCATCCGACAGGACCTTGCCGCCGTTACTGCCGATCAATGCCTGAACAATCCAGTCCGCTCCGGCAGCACCGCCTACATGCACACCTGAAGCTTTCGTTTTAGCTGCGATCTGCAGCGCATAAGTTTTCACTTCCTCCCATGTTTTCGGAGGGTTTTCTGGATCAAGACCCGCATCCTTGAATAGCTTTGCGTTATAGAATAAGACCGGTGTACTGAATGTAAAAGGAAGTCCGTAGGTTTTGCCTTTCAATTGTCCTAGTTTTAGTCCATTCGGAGAAAAGCCTGCGAAGTTCTTCTTCAGCTCGTCAGCAGGCACAATATCTTCCAATGCCTTCGCATTGTAATTCTGAACAGCATAGTCCAAACCATCAAATACGAGCTGCGCAACGTCAGGTCGCGAACCAGCCGCGATATCTGCCTGTACCTTCGTATTAATTTCCGTTGAAGTAACCGGAATCGCATCGATCTTAATGTTCGGATGCGCTGCCTCGAATTCCGTAATCAATTGCTGCGTGCCTTCCTTTTGGCTAGCGATCGCTAAGTTGTAGCTATAGAACGAAATCGTAACTGGCCCGGTTGATGTGCTCTCCTTGCCATTTCCACATGCTGCTGTTACCAGTGCAGTTAATGAAAGCAACATGATGATCTTTGTTTTGGCTCGTGACATGTCACAGCTCCTTCTTATTATCGATCTATGGGTAGGATTAGACCTCAGCATGAATCTTGGATACATTCAGTTCATAGAGCAAGCGTTGTTCCCCAGGCAGGGTCATTGGTTGTACGATCATTTGTCCGTCCTTCACCGTGATCAAGTTGTAACCGGATCTATCGATGAATCGCATATTCGTCGAAGCAGACGGATCCAGACCGAAGGCAAGTCCATCTGCGGCTGCGCACAAAATGCCATTTAACATACCGATATTATGATAATGAATGTGCCCCGATAATAAGCCAATCACGTCAGTTCCTTCGATGACGCTTGCCAAATCCTGCGGGTTTTCCAATAAATGATCATCCATCATTCCCGTAGGTGTTTTCACAACTGGATGATGGTGCACAATTATCGTTCCGGATGGTGCCGGCTCAGCTAGCAATTGTTTAAGCCAAGCGAGCTGCACGTCATCTAGTCTACCGCCATGGGTACCTGGTACTTGTGTATTTAACATCACGATGCGGAGGCCATCGGCCATGAAGCTATAATAATAGGATTCGTTCGATGGCTCTTCCCCTAGGAAACCTTCGCGAAATGGCTCGCGGAAATCATGGTTACCCAGCGCGACATGAATCGGAATTCCGAGAAGCGCTTCTTCTTCGTCCAGCAGGCTTTTCAGAAAACGATAGTCTTCCAAATTGCCATCATGCGTCAAATCGCCGCTAATCACCACAAAAGATGGCTTCGCCTCCAATGTGCGAATTTCAGCACAAGCAGCGCGCAGTTTATCTGACATTTCGAGGCCGAACAATGGTTTCTTCCCTGGTGCGCTTATGTGAATATCCGTTAATTGTATGAAGAACATCGGTTCCTTCGTCGTCATGTTATACACTCTCCCCGTGAATGTGTTGATGAGGCTGATAAGCTGTTAAATCATTGACACCATCAAGATGAATAACGCGATATGTAGGCATTCCTCCGCGCATGGTTACCCATAACACGACATTCTCGTCACTAGGATTCGTGCCATCCCCATGTGCAAGACCACCAGTTCTACCAAGCTGTATGAACTCCGCATTACCTGCTCGAGCGTACTCCATCGCATGCAAATGCCCAGCAAAAATGGTGTAAGAGCGATTCCCTAGCATCTGAATGAGCTCTTGGTATTCTTCGCTTTCTGATTTCCAACCTGGCTTATGCATGTTGACGAACGTCCATTTTGCATCCGCATTGTTTGCCAATACGCGTCTAAAGTAAGCAAGTTGCTCCTCGCCAAAACTCAGCTTAATCTTGCCAAAACCTTGTAGTTCCTCAGGTGAAAGTGTTCCCTTCAGTTCATCAACAAAAGCACTCATGTGTTCATTGGCGCGTTCAGGTTCGCGTTTCACGTCTGCTGTTATCCGTTTGATGATGTCGATAAAGGCATCTGAGAACTCATCTGGTGTATGCTCCGTATTTAAAGAAAGGAAGAGCGTATCTCCTACACGAAACGCGTAGTAGTCCAAGCCTTTACGCTCGCGCCATACCTCTGCCATCGTTTGATTGCCATAGTCGTGATTGCCGATGACTGGAAAGAATGGAAGTCCCATCGCTGCAATTTTGTCGTCAATGTCATCCCATTCCTGATGCGTGTCCGCGGCGCTTTTCCAATAACCTTCGATCAAATCACCTACCGCCAAGACAAAGTCAGGCTTCAAATCCTTCACCATGTCCAGCGCCTTCTCAAAAACACCCTCCGTCGCCATCCCGCAACGATCCCCCATTACAACAAACGAAAAGTCTTCTCCCAGTTGACTAGGCATGCTCCCAAACCAAGGACGTTTCTCTGTGGTCACTAGCTGATCCTCAAAGATCGTTACGTTCTTCTTTTCATCAAGCTGTACAGTTTGCATGGTTCCTATCTCCCTTCTATTGGTGAAAGCTTGTTCTTATCCTCAGTATGCAGGTTGTATGTAAGCAGAATATTAGCTTGATTTATAGATATTATTAATCTAGGTATCCTTGGGTCTGGCTGCGGCAAAGCAAACCAACGACAAAAAAGCGAGCCCGCGGGGGCTCGCTTCTCCTCAAATATAAAAAGAGCAATCGGTTGCCCGATTGCTCTTTATTCCGAAACCTATTCCGTTGTGTAAGGAAGCAACGCGATTGTACGGGAACGCTTGATAGCGATCGTCAAAGCACGTTGGTACTTAGCGGAAGTTCCAGTTACACGTCTAGGAAGAATCTTCCCGCGCTCACTGATGAACTTTTTAAGAGTCTCGATATCTTTATAATCAATATGCTTGATTTTGTTTACAGTGAAGTAACAAACCTTACGGCGTTTGCCTTTACCGCCTTTGCCACGAGGAGCAAATTTGCGATCAGCACGATCATCACCATTATTGTCTCTTTTTTGGAAAGCCATTGTGTCTCTTCAGTCCTTTCTACGTTTAAAATGGCAAATCATCATCTGAAATATCGATCGGTTTTCCGTCATCTATGAAAGGATCCTGCTGCTCGCGCGATCCACCGCCACGATTGCTGCTTCCGCCGCCGCTATAGCCGCCTGCATTTGCATTAGAGGATCCGCCCTCTTCGCGATTCCCGCCGCCGCTAGATTCAAGGAAACGTACATTGTCGGCAATAATTTCGGTCACGTAAACACGTTTTCCTTCATTGTTGTCGTAGTTACGCACTTGAATGCGTCCTTCAACTGCTGTTAAACGACCTTTACGCAAGTAATTCGCGCAGGTTTCGGCAAGCTGCCTCCACGTGACGATATTGATAAAGTCCGCTTCACGTTCTTTCGAGCCACCGCTCGTGAAAGGACGGTCTACAGCAAGTGTGAATTGGGTAACTGCTACCCCAGCTGGTGTATAACGAAGTTCTGGATCTCTGGTCAATCGACCGATTAGAATAACACGGTTCAACATGGAATAACCCTCCTGACGAAAATACTGGCATTGATTAAGCTACGTCGTTTACGATTAAGTGACGAATAACTTCGTCCGAAATCTTAAGTACGCGATCAAGTTCAGTTACAACAGCAGGTTCTGCGTTGAAGTGTACAAGCACGTAGTGCCCGTCACGGAACTTCTTGATCTCATACGCAAGACGGCGTTTACCCATCAGGTCATGTTTGGAGATTTCTCCCCCACCGTTCGAGATGATGCCTTGAAATTTTTCTACCGTAGATTGAACAACTTCTTGCTCAACGTCAGTACGAATGATGTACATCAATTCATATTTGCGCATGTATTTCACCTCCTTTTGGACTAAGCGGCTCCTATTCTAACTTGCTAGGCAAGCGAAGGAGCAAGGAGCGAGGATTCTTTTCAAAACTCGCACCTGAATACTATAGCAAATCATGCGGCAAATTACAAGTTTTTATCGCACGCTTCGCACAGGTGGAAGCTGGAAGCTCATCAGGTACATGCTTCCCTCTCCTGCGGGCATTATAACTGTGATTGTTATTCTTACAAAGAGGTGATTCAATCGTGGGTGAATGGACACATTTTAATGAAGGCGATCATGTTCCTAACGATGGCGAATATATGGAAATTGGCGAGAATGCCTTCCATATGGGGATTAACAATCCCAAGACAGTTACCCTTCGTAAAGGGGACACCTTTCCAGCAACAAGCAATCATAATCGCAAATGGCACAAAAAAGGCGGCAAGCGGATGTAGTTCTTCTATATGAAAAGAAAAGAACACCCCTCAGTTTTAATGAGAGGTGTTCCTTTCTTCCACAATGCTCTTTCTTATCTACCTTTATCCCAGACTACTTCTGGAACACACGCTTCTCTGAAATCTTCCCATCGTTAAAATAGACGATTTCCGCATAATATCCTGCTTGATTAGAGATCGCAAATTCATAGGTTCGTTTGCCATTCTCCTCTTTCACGAGCTTCCCTTTGGACCCCGTTTGCTTAACTAAATCATCGTAGGTACTCGTCAAAGTAATTTTCTCCACTTGTTCCTTCGTTAGCGTAGAAGGTGTCTCTGCGGCTCCGCCACCGGTTGTTCCCTTTGGTGTAGGTGTTGCCGTCACTGTCCCACCTGCAGCGCCTCCTGCACTCGTCCCACTAGGCGTCGCTGAAGCCCCTGCTGAGGGCTGTACCGTCACACTTGCTGTAGGACTAACTGTACTCTTATCATCCTTCTTAGAGCAGCCTGAGGCCATCACAGCAAGCACTGCTAGGGCTAGAATCCATTTATTCATTTATCTCGTCCTCCTACGTAGCTATTTGCCATAACCTAACTGTTAGGTTGCTTCAGATCTTTACTTTTTATCCCTCCTATTTCTTATAAACCAATATCACCATGTCGAAACAGGACAATAAAAAAGCCGCCCATATCCCCGAAGGATATAAACGGCTTTCATCTGGTGTGTTCTAGTACGGAAAGAGTGGGAGTCGAACCCACGCACGCCTCGCGACGCCTAACTGATTTCGAGTCAGCCCCCTTGGACCACTTGGGTACCTTTCCAAGAAAATGAGAACAGGACTTATTGTATCAAAAAAGTCTGTCTCTCGCAAGTGTTTTACTATTTTTTATGAAAAGTTTAGCTCGACTCTTCTTCTGCCACCGCATTGCTGCGCAATATTTTTTTGAGCTTGCTCTCGAACTTCGTTCTTGGCACTAAGACGCTGTGCTTACACCCTACACACTTAATCCGAATGTCCATCCCCATTCGAATAATTTCCATTTCATTTGTTCCGCATGGATGGGGCTTTTTCATCTGTACAACATCGCCAAGTTGGTATTCTTTCTTTTCCATCTTAGTTCCCCTCCACCTTTTCTTGTTTAATGCCATGGGTATCTAAATACTTCTTAATCTCTGCATTTAGAATACGGCTGACTTCGCCTTGTTTGTTCGGCTTACATTCCGCAATAACTCGTATCTTCAAGTCCGTGTTCCCAATCATTTGCACACCGAGTACTTGTGGCGCCTTAACGATACTCTCTGTGCGTTCATCCACTTCAGCAACAACTTCATTTAATAAGACCATCGCACGATCAATGTCAGCGTCATAGGCGATAGATACATCGACGATAGCAATAGAGTTATAAGTGGAAAAGTTGGTCACTTGCTTAATGTTTCCGTTAGGGATGATGTGAACCTCACCGGTCCAGCTTTTGATACGAGTCACGCGAATGCCAATTTCCTCAACGGTCCCTTTGAATTGGTCAATCTGAATAACATCACCAACGCCGAATTGGTCTTCGAAAATGATAAAAAAACCTGTAATAACATCCTTCACCAAACTCTGTGCTCCGAAACCTATCGCCAATCCAAGAACACCTGCACCCGCTAGTAAGGGTCCAAGATTTAATCCTACTTGACCGAGAATCAACATGATAGCAACTAGATTTACTGTATATGCGATAAGATTATGTACGAGAATAGAAATGGTATTCGATCTTCGTCTATCAATTTTGAGCGGTGACTTCTCTCTCGCAATAACCATATGCGCGATTGTTTTGTCTGCAATTTTGATGATAACTCTAGCAATGACATAGATGAGTACGATTTTGATAGTGATCCAGAATATGGAGGCAATGATTTCAGGTTTACTGATATGCTCCCGAATCCAATGCATCAAATCTTGGAAATATTGTGTTTCAAAAGACACTAGTAAGCCTCCTTACTTTTCTACTATGGTACCATATCCATCTTCTTTTTTAAAATATATGCCTCTAATCTCGATGTTCTCGCTCTCTATAATCTCTTGAACTTGCGCAAGATCTGCTCCTGGAAATTCAATAGAAAGTGCGCATCCCGCTGTAATCTCTTTCGGCGTAGGTCTGATATCGATCTCAATATCCGCATACTCTAGCAGCATCTCAGCTCTTAGTGCTTGTTGGGTAGAATCGAAAGCTAGCAACATGATAGAAAATTCCAGAGAAAGCTCTCCTCTCTACGTATAAATGTACCTCTATCTCCATATACTAGTAAAAAAGATTTACTACTTTGGAGGGATATCATGAAATTCCATTTCGGATTCGACGGCGATAAAACCCCAGTGCAAGAACCTTTGAAAATTCAACATACCGATTCCAATACACCTCATCTTCTCGCCAAGCATTTGCAATCGATTTTCAGTAAACTACCAACCTATCAACCTATCGTCGTCATTTGCGTAGGAACGGATCGTTCTACAGGCGATGCTTTAGGCCCTCTCGTTGGCTCCCATCTAAATCGTACGACTACGCTCCGCAATCTTCATTTGTTCGGCACCTTAGATGAGCCTGTCCACGCTATGAATTTAGCCGAAACCGTTGAAACCATTCACAAGCAATTTCAGAACCCTTTCATCGTCGCTGTTGATGCTTGTTTAGGGCAAGTTGCCAGTGTCGGCTGCATTCAAGTCGCTCATGGACCACTCAAGCCAGGTGCGGGTGTTAATAAAGATCTGCCTCCCGTTGGTGATATTCATGTAACTGGTATCGTTAATGTTGGCGGCTTCATGGAATACTTCGTTTTGCAAAATACGCGGCTCAGCCTCGTCATGAATATGGCTACCGTTATTGGTGATGCCCTCTACGCTTCGATCAGACGAACGCAATCCTTTGCACCGAGTGCTACGACTGCTTTAAAGTTTGAGTAAGTGTTTCCTTCTCTTCTGGACTTAACGTGTAACTGGATTGCCCCTTCGCGATCGGCTTCGCATATACATACATTTGCTCTCGACTATGTATTCCTGTAATGATCACACCATCCTGTTCTTCGTTCAGCATCGCCAACGAGAAACTGAGATCACTACCACCTTCATTGAAGGCATTGTATCGACGAACTTTAATGTTCGATGTCATCTTCTTTATGGACTGATGGATATTAGATATTTGGGTCGAAGCCTTAACGGATTCGGCCTTTTGCTCGTTCAAAGCGTTCTGCATATCAATAAGTAATTGTTCCATATTCTCAGCGCTTGTACCATTGATCATCCGTGTATATCGTTTCCGCAAGGATGACAATCGAATTGAAATAATGATGACCATAACCAATAACACCAGAATGAATGCGAAACAGACTAACATCACGTATTCTGCATTCAAGCCAAACAGTTCCCCCATGCCCTATCCCTCTTTCTACTTCGCATATTGCGCTCGAATCTCTTTGACAGCTTCAATCAGTGCCGATACCTCTTCGTCCGTTGTAAAATACCCGATACTCGACCGCACGGCTCCCTTGGCCAATGTGCCGGCAACTTCATGTGCAAGCGGTGTACAATGATAACCAGATCGCACGGCAATTTGAAACGACTGGTCGAGGATAAAAGCAACTTCCGATGAATCCACATCTTGAATGTTAAAGGAAACGATTCCTGTTTTATTTTGTCCAAGCTTTGGCCCTAGAATCGTTACCCCTTCAATTCCCAGTAGCCCTTCCATTAATTGCTGTGTATGTGCCCATTCTTTCGCATGAATCTTGTCCACGGTTTCCGCTAGGACGAACTTCACGCCTTCATTCAAACCAGCGATGCCTGGCGTGTTCTGAGTCCCTGCTTCATAACGATCAGGCCGTACTGTCGGCTGGTGGATAGCCTCCGACTGACTGCCCGTCCCGCCGTGCAGTAACGGTTCTAGTTCAATGTCCGGATGGATATATAATCCGCCCGTCCCTTGAGGCCCCAGAAGCCCCTTGTGACCTGGGAAGGCGAGCATGTCGATATTCATGTCTACGACATGAATAGGCAGTACACCCGCGCTCTGAGCCGCGTCTACGAGCAGCTTGGCGCCGCGACTTCTGCAGAGCTCCCCAATCTCTCCAATTGGCATAATGGTGCCAAGTAAATTGGAACTATGATTCACAACGACAAGTGTTGTATTTGAGCGAAACGCTTCTTTCAAATCATTTAATTGCACATTCCCCTGCTCATCATGTTGCAAATAAGTAAGCTCAACGCCAATTGAGGCTTTTAAATATTCTAGCGGTCTTCTCACCGAATTGTGCTCAACATTCGTACAGATCACGTGATCGCCAGGCTTTACAAAGCCTTTGGTCGCTTGGTTTAGTGCATGTGTCGTATTTAATGCAAATGAAATATCATTTGGGTTTCTCACACCGAATAATTTGGCTAGATTCTTTCTCGTCTCGAACAACGTACGACTTGCCTTCACAGCCATCTGATGACTGCCTCTGCCAGGATTAGCTGCATACTCCTGCATGCATTGCATCATCGCATCCATAACCGTTGGCGGCTTCGGCCACGAGGATGCTGCTTGGTCAAAATACATAACGTCTTTCATATGTCCAGCCCCTTTCGAGAAATCCCTTCCCCGCATTACTTGAAACTACCTTTTCCAATTATATATGGTCAAAAATATAGCATACCTTAGTTTGTTCCTTCTGTTCGAAAGAAAAACATAGGTATGCTAGCAATTTCTAAGAGATTTTACCTTGCAATAATTCTAGCAGTCGGTTGAGATCGTCTTTTGAATAGTAGAGCAACTCGATCTTCCCTTTATCCTGCTGACTCTTAATTTTCACGGATGTCCGATAAATGTCTCGCAATTGCTCTTCTGCTTGATTAATATACGGATCTCTATTTTTTTCTTTTTGTTTTGCCTTTTCCTTTTCAGGGCCAGGTGGTTCTTCTAGCATCTTAATTGCCTCTTCAAGCTCTCTAACACTCCACTGTTTAGAGATCGTTGACTCTGCAAGTTCTTTCTTAATCTTATCGTCCTTCACACCAACAATTGCTCTCGCGTGCCCCATGGATAATGTTCCACGTGAAACATATTGTTTAATTGATTCAGGAAGGGAAAGCAATCTTAGGAAATTGGCAATATGAGATCTACTCTTACCAACCTTCGCTGACAGCTCTTCTTGAGTCAAAGAGAATTGATCAATGATACCTTGGTAAGCAAAAGCGATCTCAAGCGCATTAAGATCCTCACGCTGCACGTTCTCAATCAATGCGATCTCCATTACCTGTTGATCGGAAAGAATTCTTTCCACAGCCGGAATGGTTGGCGTTCCTGCAACTTGTGATGCACGGAAACGACGTTCACCCGCAATGATTTCGTAGCCCTTAAGAACCTTCCGAACAATGATAGGTTGAATGACGCCATGCTCCTTGATCGACTCTGAAAGTTCCTTAATACTATCTTCATTAAAATGCTTTCTAGGCTGATACGGATTGGCTCTCAATTGAGCCAGTGGAATCTGAATGACTTTATCGCTCTCATCAATATGCAAGGACGTTATTAATGCGTCTAATCCTTTACCTAAACCTTTAGAGAGGCCTTTGGTCATACTGAGATCACTTCCTTAGCAAGTTCTAAATAAACTTCCGCGCCCTTTGATCTAGGATCATACGTAATAATGGATTGCCCATGACTCGGCGCTTCACTCAAACGTACATTACGAGGAATAATCGTTTGATAAACCTTTGTTTGGAAGTACTTTTTAACTTCTTCAATAACCTGAATACCTAAGTTCGTCCTTGCATCAAACATCGTCAATAGGACACCTTCAATTTGAAGTCCTGTATTTAAATGCTTTTGCACCAATCGCACTGTGTTCAGAAGTTGGCTTAAACCTTCTAAGGCGTAGTATTCACACTGAATAGGGATGATTACGGAATCCGCGGCAGTTAAAGAATTGATCGTTAAAAGGCCAAGTGATGGAGGGCAATCTATCAAAATATAATCATATAAGTGTTTGACAAGTTGAAGTGACTTCTTTAATCGAACTTCTCTTGAAATGGTTGGAACCAATTCAATCTCCGCACCAGCTAGTTGAATCGTTGCCGGAACAATTTTAAGATTCGGTACATTTGTTTCCACTGTTGCATCTTTTGGATGTACGTCATTAATCAATACATCGTAAATGCAATTTGTAACATCAGCTTTATTCACACCAATACCACTTGTTGTGTTCCCTTGCGGGTCAATATCGACCAAAAGAACGCGTTTACCAAGCGAAGCTAATGAAGCGCCTAGATTCACAGAAGTCGTCGTCTTGCCGACGCCACCCTTCTGATTCGTTATTGCAATAATTTTAGACAAAACCATTTCACCTCTATCGCTTATGTTCCATAATGCTATTTAACAAGCAGTAGTACTATCTTACCATATCTATCAATCAGTTACCTTATGAATATTTGATAGATTCGTGCCATTAGATGCAAAAAAAACGGCTTGCGCCGTTTTAGGTAGCAGAAATGCCTAAATTATCGCTTAGGAATCTTAATTATAATTTCGTAATGATCTTCATGATCTTGTTCTGATGTATTAATATGTAAGCCCGAACTTGAAACCATTTCAACCGACTGTCGAATGGTATTGAGAGCAAGTCGAACGTCCTTCGTAAAGGATACACGACGTGACTTCTTAATCTTCGCCGCTTCCTTCAGGAAACTTATTTTGATTTCCGTTTGTTTAACGTTTAATTCTTTCGTGATAATCTCTTCTAGTAATTTGACCTGTTGCTCTTCTTGATCTAAAGCTAATAGAGCCCGAGCATGACGCTCCGTAATCTTACGTTCCATCAAAGCCATTTTAACAGGTTCGGATAATTGCAATAAACGAATCTTATTGGCAATTGTGGATTGGCTTTTGCCTAAACGCTGTGCAAGGCTTTCCTGCGTAAGATCATGCATCTCGATCAATTGATGATAAGCTGCAGCCTCTTCAATCGCAGTAAGTCCTTCACGCTGCAGATTTTCAATAAGTGCAATGGATGCTGCTTGTGAATCATTAAAGTCCCGAACAATAGCTGGGATCGTATCAAGACCTAACTTTTTCACCGCACGCAAGCGTCGTTCGCCTGCAATCAATTCAAATGTATTATTTTTGACTCGAACAACGATAGGTTGAATAATACCATGTGTTCGAATGGTTTGGCATAGTTCATCAATACGATCATCATCGAATAATGTTCTTGGCTGATAGGGACTTGGAATAATACTATTTACGGGTATGTTTTTGACCTCATCCGTCGTCGAACGATCTGCAAGGCCAAATAGCTTCGATATTTGTTCTTTCATAGGAAAACTTACCACCAACTCTTCCCGTAGTTTAAGCGATCAGTACAGTTACAATAAACGGATACAACGCCCTGTACAAGGTAAAAAGATCTTTTCGCCATTCCGAGACGATGTCATTCATGCTGTCTGATTCTAGTAAATTTAATCTATCAATTGCGAATATCCAACCACAACATCACAAATAAAAGGTAAGGCGAAGCCAGTATATGACGGGCTTTCACCTTATATAGGTATTCTCCATCGAAGGCCATAATCCTTCTCTACAACAGGTATGCTGCCAAATGTTTCACGTGAAACATTCCTATTATTTGAAAAGTGGTTCCTTTAAAGGGATCCCTGCTTTTCTAGGATATCTAGCTGGTGTAGCAGCTGTCTTCTGTATCTCCACAAAATGTCTTACGGATTCTTCGATAGGTAGAATCATACGATTAACCTTCGTTACTTTTCCTCGCAGCTCTACTAAACTATAGGAAGAGTCTTTAATCTCATCATCCACTTCGGAACCCTTCATTGCAATGAAAGTCCCTCCACTCTTGACAAATGGAAGACAAAACTCATTTAGCACTTGCAGTCTCGCAACCGCTCTAGCAGTTACGAGGTCAAAGTGATCACGATAACGAGGAAGTCTAGCAATGTCCTCTGCCCTACCATGTACACAGTCCATATTCGTCAAACCGAGTTGAGAGACAATTTCTTTCAAAAATAGAATCCGTTTATTCAAAGAATCAACAATAGTAACATGAAGATGAGGAAATGCAATTTTAAGAGGTATACTTGGGAATCCCGCGCCTGAGCCAATATCAGCAAGAGATTTAACCTTCCCCATGTCGTAATTGAAAGCCACAGAAAGAGAATCATAGAAATGTTTAAGATAAACTTGGTCTCTCTCTGTGATACCTGTTAGATTCATTTTCTCATTCCACTCTACGAGTGTCTTGTAGTACTGTTCAAACTGATCTAACTGTTCCGTAGAAAGAGTGATATTTTCTTGGGCTAATAACTCTGTGAATTGTTGCTGTATAGCATCCATATCTTTAACCTCTAGCCGCTATGACTCTATTGTAATGTTCGAGATAAACAAGCAAGATAGAAATGTCCGAAGGTGTAACCCCGCTAATCCGAGATGCTTGCCCAATCGAGATTGGACGGATTTTTGCGAGCTTCTGTTTCGCTTCTGTGGCAATTCCATGGATCTCACTATACTCAATATCATCCGGAATCTTTTTCTTTTCCATTTTTCGCAAACGATCAACTTGATTACTTTGCTTTTCAATATAACCCGCATATTTTACTTGAATGCCAACTTGCTCCTTCATATCTTCATCTAGGTCAAAAGGAGACATCGTCATTTGTTCAATATGTGCATACTCAATCTCAGGACGACGCAATAAGGAAATCGCTGGAACCGAATTCGTCAATTCCACACTTTCCAAGCTTCGAAGCAATTCTTGAACGTGAGGCTCAGGTTTCACCTTCACTTCAGATAAACGTTCAATTTCTTGCTCTACAAGCGATTTTTTGTTCAAAAATTTCGCATAGCGCTCTTCAGAAATCAATCCAATTTCATGACCAATCGGCGTCAAGCGAAGATCCGCATTGTCATGACGAAGCAACAAGCGATATTCTGCACGTGAAGTAAGCAAGCGATATGGCTCACTAGTTCCTTTTGTTACAAGATCGTCAATGAGAACGCCGATATAACCTTCCGAACGATCCAATACAATAGCTTCCTTCTCTTGCACTTTACGCGCGGCATTAATCCCAGCCATAACCCCTTGACCAGCTGCCTCTTCGTATCCAGAAGTCCCATTAATTTGTCCAGCTGTAAATAACCCACTAACCAGCTTCGTTTCCAACGAAGGCTTCAATTGCGTTGGTACTACCGCATCATACTCGATGGCATAACCCGTACGCATCATTTCAACTTTTTCTAGTCCAGGAATAGAACGTAGGATGCCCAACTGCACATCTTCCGGCATACTCGTAGAAAGACCTTGAACATAATACTCCGACGTACTGTGACCTTCTGGCTCTAGGAAGATTTGATGCTTTGCCTTATCAGCGAAACGAACAATTTTATCTTCAATAGAAGGGCAATACCTCGGTCCAGTCCCTTCGATAGCACCAGAGAACATCGGAGCGCGATGGAGATTATCATTAATAATTTGGTGAGTTTCTGCAGACGTATAAGTTAACCAGCAAGGCAATTGTTGATTATGATTAGAACCATACTTCGTTTCGAACGAGAAAAACTTCGGTTGCTCATCGCCTGGCTGAATTTCTGTTTTGCTAAAATCAATCGTATCTCCATGAACGCGCGGTGGCGTTCCTGTTTTAAATCGAACCAAGTCAAAGCCTAGCTTACGCAAGGACTCCGATAATTTAACGGATGGTTGCTGATTATTGGGACCACTCTCATACATCAGTTCGCCCATGATGACCTTACCGCGCAAATACGTACCGGTGGTCAAAACGACAGATTTTGCATAATACTCAGCGCCTGTCTTTGTAATCAAACCTTTGCAAACACCATTCTCAACGATAAGCTCCTCTGCCATTCCTTGACGAAGTGTCAAATTAGGTGTAGCTTCAATCGTTTCTTTCATTTTATGCTGATACGAAAATTTATCGGCTTGAGCACGCAACGCATGAACAGCTGGTCCCTTCCCTGTATTCAACATACGAAGTTGAATATAAGTTTTGTCAATATTGCGACCCATCTCACCACCAAGCGCGTCGATCTCACGAACAACGTGTCCTTTCGCTGGACCACCGATGGATGGATTACAAGGCATGAAAGCAACCATGTCTAAATTGATCGTTAATAGCAACGTATTACAACCCATGCGAGCTGAAGCTAAAGCTGCCTCACAACCTGCGTGTCCGGCACCAATAACGATAACGTCATAATTCCCTGCGTGATATCCCATAGAAACGTCCCTCCCTCTTTTATGAAAACGCAAATGCTGTCGATTTTCATTTTCCTAAGCAGAATTGTGTAAAAATTTGATCGATTAGGGATTCACCTACGGAATCGCCGATAATCTCCCCTAACTGCTCCCAAGCAGCCCGGATATCAATTTGAATCATATCAATCGGTACATATTGCTCATTGGCATCCAACGCATCCTGTAAAGAACGTTTGGCCTGCTTCAACAAAGAAATATGGCGAACATTACTCACATATGTCAAATCACTGGATTCAAGCTTTCCTTCAAAGAAAATCGCCGCGATCGCTTTTTCCAAATCCTCAATACCTTTATTCTCAATCAGGGACAGTTCCACAATACGCTCTTGCGGGAAATAACTGAGAACCTGTTCCACATCTAATTTGCGATCCAAATCAATCTTATTTAAAATAACGATCGTTTGTTTATCCGCCAACTGCTTCATCAACGCAATCTCGTCGAGTTGAAGCTCATCGTTACTATTCAGTACCAGTAAAATGAGATCAGCCTCGGCTAAAGCAGTCTTAGACCTCTCCACACCAATCTGTTCGACAATATCTGAAGTTTCGCGAATACCAGCCGTATCAAGCAGCTTCAACGGAATACCGCCAATATTAACGAACTCCTCAATGACATCCCTCGTAGTTCCTGGGATATCAGTAACAATAGCCCGATTCTCTTGGGCTAATTCATTCAACAAGGAAGACTTCCCAACATTAGGTTTGCCGACAATTGCTGTCTCAATGCCCTCACGCAAAATTTTACCTTGTTCTGCAGTCACCAATAAACGATCAATATCCAACATGACCGTATCACACTTCGTCTTGATGAACACATTAGTCATTTCCTCTACATCATGTTCAGGATAATCAATATTCACCTCAACATGAGCCATTAACTCCACCAGGATGTATCGTAAATGCTTAATCTGTTTGGATAAATTGCCTTCCACCTGCTTCAAAGCTACCTTGAAAGCTCTATCGGATTTAGCCCGAATTAAGTCAATAACCGCTTCTGCCTGTGTTAAGTCAATACGACCGTTCAAAAAAGCTCGCTTTGTAAACTCACCAGGCTCAGCTAAGCGAACCCCTTGTACTAGTAATAAATCAAGTACTTTCTTAACGGAGACAATCCCTCCGTGACAACTAATTTCGACAACATCCTCCATGGTGAAGGATCGCGGAGCTTTCATTAACGTAACTAGAACCTCCTCTACCTTTTCGGTGGAAGCAGGTTCTATAATGAATCCATAATGTACCGTATGCGTGTCAGCAACAGATAATTTCGTTTTTGAGCGGAAAATACGTTCAACGTATGTGACAGAATCCTCGCCGCTCACACGAATAACCGCTATCCCACCCTCTCCAAGCGGTGTAGAAATAGCAGCAATCGTATCATTTAACATAGTATTTGCACCTCGAATTTACCTCATCTTAAAGAAAAAGCAATGACATATGAACCAAGTCATTGCGATCTGTGTTATTTAACAGCGATGACAACCCGACGATTCGGTTCTTCGCCTTTACTGTATGTTTTGATAACCGGATGCCCTTGTAATTCCGCATGAATGATTTTACGTTCTTGCGAATTCATCGGCTCCAAAATAACTTCTTTTTTCGACTTAATCACGCGATTAGCCAGTCTCAACGCCAGCTCTTCCAACGTTTTCTTCCGTCGATCACGGAAATTTTCCGCATCTAAGATGATACGGAAATGAGAATTCGCATACCGATTACCAACAATATTAACTAAATACTGAAGCGCATCAAGTGTTTGTCCTCTTTTTCCGATCAAAATACCTAATTCCGAGCCACTCATGTTTAAGATATAGCCTTCACGATCTTTATGTGTATCTATGGTGATGGAAATTTGCATCGCTTCGAACATATCTTGTAAGAAAGCTATCGCTTCCTCAAGTGGATCGGGTATCAATTCGAGCTCAACCTTCGCAACTCTGGATCCAATAAACCCGAACAACCCTCGTGAGGGCTGTTCCAAAATATGAATTTGTACTCGATCCTCCGAAACTTGCCATTGATCTAGACCAGATTTAACTGCTAGTTCAATTGTCTTTCCAGTCACCACGATTTTCTTCATTTCGACAGGCCACCCTTATTATTTTGAGATCCAGGCTTTTTTTGTGAACCAGGAGCACCATAGATGAAATAAGACTGAACGATTGTGAAAATGTTACCGTAAATCCAGTATAACGGAAGCGCTGATGCAAAATTCATGGACATTACAAAAATCATGACCGGGAAAATGTACATTAAGCTTTTCATTTGTTGATTCATTTGGGAAGACATAAACATTTGTTGAATGAACGTCGTAGCCGCGGCAATCAACGGTAAGATGTATAGGTGATCCGGCTTACCAAGATTCAACCACAGGAACGTGTGCTCATGAATTTCTTGGTTACGCATAATCGCTTGATAAAGAGCGATTAGAATTGGCATTTGAACAATGATAGGAAAACAACCAGCTAACGGATTTACACCATTTTGTTGAAATAGTTTCATCGTTTCTTCTTGTTGCTTTTTCGCATCATCTTTATATTTCTCTTTAAGCTTTTTCATTTCAGGCTGCAGATCCTGCATCCGTTTAGAACTTTTGTATTGCTTAAGCGTAAGCGGCAAAATAATCAATCGAATAATCAATGTAACAACCAAGATGGATAATCCATATTGACCCCATAGATGATCGGCGAACCAGTCAAGCGTTTGTGAAAGCGGGTACGTAAAGTACTTAGTGAAAAAATTAGCCGTGTTCGGATCGATTGGCGCTGATGCTGCACTTGACGGGCTACATCCGGACAAAAGTAAAATCACCGAAGACAGTGCTACTAGCATATAAATTCGACGAGTCAAAATGAGATCCTCCTAAATGTCTTTTCCAAGATAAACTATAACACATCTTCAGTCCGCAAGGAAATATTGCGTCACTTTTTTAATGCGTCATTTTTTTTATATAAAGAAGCTTTACGAATGACATGCCAGATGCTCTTCTCCATGTCTGCGTAAGCCATATCAACAACCGGTTTTCTAGCCAGCAGAATGTAGTCATATTGAGGCGTCATGTTTTCTTTTTTCAACCGAATAATTTCTTTCATCATTCGTCTCAAACGATTACGTACAACTGCATTTCCTATTTTCTTGGAAACCGATACACCGAAACGAAACGCTTCTGCTTTCGGCTGCGGCAAATAGTATAGAACGAATTGCTGATTGGCCATCGATTTCCCATAGCGATACACCTTACTAAAGTCTTCTCTTTTTGCTAACCGATATAGTTTCTCCACAGCCATGTACACTCCAGACAGATCACATTCATTAGTTGAAAGGACACTACATATCTAATCTAGTTTTAACAAAACCAGTTCAATGTAAACCGACGTTCCAAATGCAAAAAAAAAAGCCCCTTTCGGAGCCTCTTCTTACGCGCTAAGAACTTTTCTTCCTTTAAGACGACGAGCTTGTAGAACTTTACGACCGTTCTTCGTGCTCATTCTTTTACGGAAACCATGGTTCTTCTTACGCTTTCTCGTATTCGGGTTAAATGTTGGACCCATCTATAGCACCTCCCTACCTGGCTGAGGATATCCATCCTACAAAATTTCTACTACTCATTAAATCATTTTCACAGAAGAAAGTCAACCTACCCAAGTGTGCAGTATTTGGATGGCGGAAAACCTCGATAACGGCAAAAAGAACAAGCTGTGTATAAAGTTTTGACGAGAAAGAACAAACTTTGTCGAAAATCAACAGAATATCAACAATATCTAGTGTTGTGAACAATTTCTACCCACAAGTTGTTGTTATTGTGGATAATGCGAAACAATCCGTTGATTAACAAGGTATCTTTTGTTAAGATAGTAATGTTTCTGCTGTGGATATACACCACTAATCCTCCGAGTTATCAACAACCTGTGGATAATAATGTGCACAAACTTCCCTCTACAAGAATAAGTCATTTCTGCGGATCCTTAGTAATGTGGATAAAACCGACAAAAGTCATCCTTTTTTGACCCCACCAGACACTAGATTCTTTTAGACGGTATTTGGGCATACTAAATGCTAACTACCAATTCATCGAGATTCCAACGTGAGTTATTTGTTTCACGTTTTATCCATAAATCATAACCATGTTCTCCTGGCCTATGCCACATGTTTGATTCAAAAGGAGTGAAGTACTGTGGAAGGCCATTCTACGGACCTTTGGCAACAAATTTTAACGATTATTCAAACGAAGCTCAGTAAACCAAGTTTCGACACCTGGCTCAAATCGACGAAAGCTACTGTATTCAACGATTCAACAGTCATTATTTGCGCTCCTAATAATTTTGCGCAGGAGTGGCTTGAGAGTAGATACACGAAGCTAATCGAAGGAACGATCTACGATTTTACGGGAAAGCATGTATCCGTTAAATTCATTATCGAAACCGAAGATCAGAAGTCACAATCGATGCAAGCCATTCAACCCGTTGTCATTCCACCCAAAGGTCCAGCCATTGTTGCTGGTGAAGAAAACTTTACAAGTATGATGAACGCTAGGTATACATTTGATACCTTCGTCATTGGATCTGGTAACCGTTTTGCTCACGCTGCTTCTCTCGCCGTAGCTGAAGCGCCGGCCAAAGCGTATAATCCCCTCTTTTTATACGGGGGCGTTGGACTAGGTAAAACACATCTCATGCATGCGATCGGACATTATGTACTTGAACATAACCCTGGCTCTCGGGTTCTATATATATCCTCCGAAAAGTTCACGAATGAATTTATCAATGCAGTCCGTGATAACCGCGGGGAAGGCTTTCGTAACAAGTATCGAACCATTGATGTACTGCTCATCGATGATATTCAATTCCTTGCGGGGAAAGAAGGAACGCAGGAAGAGTTCTTCCACACATTTAACGCGCTTCATGAGGAAGGAAAACAAATTATTATCTCAAGTGACCGTCCGCCTAAAGAGATTCCAACCCTGGAAGATCGGTTACGTTCACGATTTGAATGGGGACTTATCACAGATATTCAACCGCCAGATTTAGAAACACGAATCGCTATTTTACGCAAAAAGGCTAAAGCTGAGAATCTTGAGATTCCGAATGAAGCTATGATCTATATCGCGAACCAAATTGATACGAATATCCGAGAGCTGGAGGGTGCGTTAATACGTGTTGTTGCGTACTCGTCCCTTATTAATCAAGATATTAGTGTTCATTTAACGGCTGAAGCGTTGAAGGATATCATCCCATCGAACCGACCAAGAGTCATTACGATACAGGATATTCAAGCAAGAGTTGGAGAATTCTATGGTTTAAAGCTCGAGGATTTCAAAGCGCGTAAACGAACAAAAGCCGTGGCATTCCCAAGGCAAGTAGCGATGTACCTTGCACGGGAACTCACAGACTTCTCTTTGCCGAAAATCGGAGATAATTTTGGAGGTCGCGATCATACGACCGTCATACATGCGCATGAGAAAATTGTGCAGCAGCTCAAAGTGGATCAAGAATTATATAAGATTGTCCATAACTTAACGGAACGCATCAAAAACCCCTCTTAATAACATCACTTTTTCCATAAGCCTATGCACAATCTATTCACATGTGGATAGGCTTGCTCTATCTCAGGTTCATCCACATATCCACATATCCAGAGCCCCTACTGCTATTACTAATAAAGAATGTTATTATATAATGATTATGCTAACGCACCGTAAAAAAAGAACTGCAGGAGTGAAGTCATGAAATTAACTATCCTAAAAGACCATTTAATCGAATCCATTGGTCACGTTTCCAAAGCCATATCCTCTCGAACAACGATACCCATTCTTACAGGGATCAAAATAGATGCAACCTTAAGCGGTGTTACGCTAACAGCTAGTGATACCGACATTTCCATTCAAAGCTTTACAGCAAGTGAAAACAGCACCATTAAAATTATTGAACTTATTCAAGCTGGGAGTGTTGTACTTCCCGCTAAATTTTTCGTTGAAATCATTCGTAAGCTGCCAGCACAACTAATCGAAATTGAAGTAAAAGCTAACTTCCAAACGATTATTCGTTCAGGTTCTTCCGAAATTCAAATCATGGGCCTAGATCCAGATGAGTATCCACTGCTTCCTGAAATCGAAGAAAGCAAAATGCTTCGCCTTCCAAGTGATTTGCTTAAAACAATGATTAAACAAACGTCTTATGCTGTATCCACCAATGAATCAACGCCTATTCTTACAGGAGTTCTTTGGAACATTTCAGGTGATAAGTTGAAATTTATCGCATGTGATCGTCATCGCCTGGCAAGTAGAGAAGTCACAGTTGATAACGAACAAGCACAAAACCTGCCTAATATCGTTATTTCAGGACGTACACTGAATGAGTTAAGCAAAATTTTGCCTGATCAAAACACCCTTATAGATATAGTTATTGCGGACAACCAAGTTTTATTCAAAATTCAATCGATTTTATTTTATTCGCGTATTTTAGATGGGACTTACCCAGATACGTCTAAGCTCATTCCGCAATCATTTCAAACGGAAATGGTTGTTCCAACAAAGGAATTGGCTGAAGCGATCGACCGTGCCTACCTTCTCTCCAAAGAGGACAAAACGAATATTGTTAAAATGATGATGCTTGAAGACAAAACCATCGAAATTTCGTCGAGTTCCTCCGAGCTAGGTAAAGTAACTGAACAAATTGCCCTGCAGCATATTGTTGGTGACTTACTTAAGATTTCGTTTAACTCCAAATATATGTTGGATGCACTGAAGGTACTCGACTCCGAATTTATTCAAATTGGATTTACGGGAGCTATGCAACCGATCATTATGAAACCGCAAGATTCGACGAATATTTTGCAGTTAATTTTGCCATACCGAACAACGAATTAAGGGAGCGCTCGTATGAAACAAATAGTTATCAACACTGCATATATTACACTTGGGCAATTTTTGAAGTTATCGGACTGCATATCCACAGGTGGACAAGCTAAATTTTTTGTTGTGGAAACCAAAATCGAAGTGAACGGGCAAGCTGAAAATCGCAGAGGTCGGAAACTTGTGCCGCAGGATATCGTCAAGGTAGAAGGTTTTGGACAATTCGAGGTCATAAGCTCCTGATCGGAATACCCAGGGGGATGATCGGCAATGTTTCTAAATAAACTCGTACTCAGTCATTATAGAAATTACGATCATGTTGAATTAACAACATCGAATAACGTGAATATTTTCGTTGGACCCAACGCACAAGGTAAAACAAATTTGCTGGAATCCATCTATGTGATGGCCATGACCAAATCGCATCGTACCCACCAGGACAAAGAACTGATTGGCTGGAACGGTGAGCAAACGCTGCTGCATGCAGAGATTCAGAAATTGTACGGGAACTGTAAGCTGGATCTCTCCATCTCTTCCAAGGGGAAAAAAGCGAAGATTAATGGTCTTGAGCAAAAAAAGCTCAGTAATTTTATTGGTGCATTGAACGTTGTCATGTTTGCTCCAGAGGATTTAGAGATTGTCAAAGGAACGCCTGGCATAAGACGACGTTTTCTTGATATGGAAATCGGCCAAGTACAGCCCTCCTATATTCACGACTTATCTCAATATCAGAAAATCTTGGTGCAACGGAATAATTATTTAAAGCAAAATTACCCAGGAAAAAGCACACCTGACGCCATGTTGGACATCTGGAATGAACAATTAGCACAGTATGGTGTTAAAATTATGAAAAAGCGTCAAAACTTCATAAAGAAGCTTCAAAAATGGGCGGAGAATATCCACAGAGGGATAACGAACGACAGTGAATCGTTAGTGATTCGCTACTCCCCTTCTTTTGACATGGAGCCATTTGAAGATGAATCTGTTTTATTAAACCAATTTATGATAAAGTTATCTTTGGTGAAAGATCAGGAATTCCGAAGAGGTGTAACTTTAGTAGGCCCTCATCGTGACGATCTTCTCTTTTTCATAAATGACAAAGAAGTCCAAACGTACGGTTCCCAAGGTCAGCAGCGTACAACCGCGCTATCACTCAAGCTAGCAGAAATTGAGCTCATTCATGAAGAAGTCGGCGAGTATCCTCTGCTATTACTAGATGATGTCCTATCGGAACTGGATGAATATAGACAGACACAGTTAATTCGCACGTTTCAGCAGAAAGTCCAAACGTTTATTACGACAACAGGTCTAGAGAGTGTTCATTTGGATCAACTGGATCATGCTTCCGTGTTTCATGTTTTGAAAGGAAATGTAAACGGCAGGAGCTGAGAAGCATGTTTATTCATTTGGGTGGAGAGAAAATCATTAGAGCGTCTGAATTGATTGCTATATTTGATATTTCGATTGAGAAGTCATCTAAAATATCAAAGCAGTTCATTGGGCAAGCAGTCAAAGATAAGAGAACCGAGCAAATCGGTGAGGAAGATTGCAAATCACTGGTCGTGACGAAAAGTAAGGTGTATTATTCCCCTATCTCCTCAACAACGCTCAAAAAAAGAGCTAATCAGTTATTGACGAATTAACTTCTTTTAATATAAAAAAGCAGGTGAAGAGTAGCATGTCTGTGAATCAAAATGCGTACGATGACAGTCAGATTCAGGTTCTGGAAGGTTTAGAAGCCGTTCGCAAAAGACCGGGTATGTATATTGGTTCTACTAGTGCCCGAGGACTGCACCATCTCGTTTGGGAAGTTGTAGATAATAGTATCGATGAGGCTTTGGCCGGATTTTGTACGAAAATTGATGTAATCGTTCATAAAGATAATGGCATTACTGTTATTGATAACGGGCGCGGAATTCCTGTCGGTGAAAATGCAAAACTGAAAAGACCAACACTCGAGGTTGTACTTACCGTACTCCACGCAGGTGGTAAATTCGGTGGCGAGGATTCCGGTTACAAAGTATCCGGTGGTTTGCACGGTGTAGGTATTTCCGTGGTTAATGCGCTGTCTGAGCACTTAACTGTGCAAGTAAAGAATAAAGGTCAAATTCATCAACAAGAATACCGCCGCGGAACGCCGCAATATGATGTGAAAGTCATAGGTGAAACCGAAGAAACGGGCACCACGGTTACGTTCCATCCGGATCCGGAGATTTTTAAAGAAACGACCGAATACGATTTCGATACGCTGCAATCCAGAATTCGAGAGCTTGCTTTCTTGAATAAAGGCATCGAAATTAACTTGATTGACGAGCGTACGGATACTGTAGCAACGCATATGTATGAGGGCGGTATTGTGTCATTTGTGCAGCATTTAAATCGCAACCGTGAGGTCGTCAATGAAGTCCCGATCTATGTAGAAGGTGCGAAAGATAACATTTCGATCGAGATTGCTCTCCAGTATAACGATAGCTATACCGAGAACATTTACTCTTTTGCCAATAATATCAACACACACGAGGGTGGAACACATGAATCAGGATTCAAAAGCGCACTGACGCGGATTCTGAATGACTACGCCCGTAAAAATAATTCGATCAAAGAAAGCGACTCGAATCTATCTGGAGATGACGTGCGCGAGGGTCTTGCTGCGATTATTTCTGTGAAAATTCCAGAGCCTCAGTTCGAAGGTCAAACAAAAACGAAACTTGGTAACAGCGAAGTTCGTGGTATTGTGGAATCCCTTTTCGCAGAGAAACTGCAAGAATTCCTTGAAGAGAACCCAGCTGTAGCTCGCAAAATCCTTGAAAAAGGTATTCAAGCTGCTAGAGCAAGAGAAGCTGCGCGTAAAGCCAGAGAATTGACTCGCCGCAAAAGTGCGCTTGAAGTTAGTGCCCTGCCAGGTAAACTAGCAGATTGCTCTTCCAAAGACGCTTCAATCAGTGAGATTTACATTGTAGAAGGTGATTCTGCAGGTGGTTCAGCTAAGCAAGGACGTGATCGTCACTTCCAAGCGATTCTGCCTCTGCGCGGTAAAATTTTGAATGTAGAGAAAGCACGCTTGGATCGTATCTTATCCAATACCGAAATCCGTGCTATGATTACAGCTTTCGGTACAGGAATCAGCGATGATTTCGACATTTCCAAGGCACGTTATCACAAAATTATCCTCATGACGGATGCCGATGTGGATGGTGCGCATATTCGTACCTTGCTGCTTACCTTCTTATACCGTTACATGAAAAAACTAATTGAGACTGGCTATGTGTATATTGCACAACCACCACTCTTTAAGCTTGAGCGTAATAAAACGATTCGATATGCGTATAACGAGAAGCAACGTGAAGTCATTATGCAAGAGTTTGGTGAAGGCGTGAAAGTCAATGTCCAACGTTACAAAGGACTTGGCGAGATGAATCCGGGCCAGTTATGGGAAACAACCATGGATCCGGAAAGCCGTACACTACTCCAAGTGACGATCGAAGATGCTATAGAAGCGGATACACTCTTTGATTCATTGATGGGCGATAATGTAGAGCCTAGACGTGATTTTATCGAGGAACATGCGAAATACGTGAAAAATTTAGATATCTAACGTCGTCCGAGACGTTGCAAACGATGTAAGCTTTCAGGAGGAACATTCATGAGCGAAGAATTACATTCGCAAGTCAAAGAAATTGACATTTCGACCGAAATGCGTACATCCTTCTTAGACTATGCGATGAGTATCATTGTCAGTCGCGCACTGCCAGATGTTAGAGACGGTCTGAAGCCGGTTCATCGTCGTATCTTGTTTGCGATGTCTGAACTAGGTATGTCTCCAGATAAGCCACATAAGAAATCAGCGAGAATCGTTGGTGAAGTTATCGGTAAGTATCATCCACACGGTGATACCGCTGTGTACGAAACTATGGTTCGGATGGCACAAGATTTCTCCCTGCGTTATATGCTTGTTGATGGGCATGGGAACTTTGGATCCATCGACGGTGATATGGCAGCAGCCATGCGTTATACCGAGGCTCGTTTATCAAAGATTGCTATGGAGCTTCTTCGTGATATTAACCGAGAGACAATCGATTATAAACCAAACTACGATGGCGAAGAAAATGAACCCGTCGTTCTCCCTTCTCGTTTCCCGAACTTACTCGTTAACGGTAGTTCAGGGATTGCCGTAGGTATGGCAACGAATATTCCTCCACATAACCTAAGAGAGGTTATCGAGGGTATTCAGATGATGATCGAGAATCCAGATGTCACGTCTATGGAATTAATGCAAGCGATCAAAGGACCGGATTTCCCAACGGCTGGATTCATTCTTGGACGCGAAGGGATCAGATCAGCCTATACCACAGGTAGAGGCTCCGTTACGATGAGAGCTAGAACTGTCATTGAAGAAAATAATAATAAGGCTAGAATCATTGTGAATGAGCTGCCTTATCAAGTAAATAAAGCAAGATTAGTAGAGAAAATTGCTGAGCTTGTGCGTGAGAAGAAGATCGATGGCATCACGGATCTTCGAGATGAGTCAGACCGCAACGGGATGCGTGTAGTTATTGAGCTGCGACGCGATGTTAATCCTAACGTCGTTCTGAATAACTTGTTCAAACAGACCGCTATGCAATCTAATTTTGGAATCATTATGCTCGCTCTCGTCAACGGAGAACCAAAAGTTTTGAATCTTCGTGAGATGCTGCATTATTATCTGAAACATCAGCAAGAAGTTATTCGTCGTAGAACCGAATTTGATCTGCGTAAAGCGGAAGCTAGAGCGCATATTTTAGAAGGTTTACGTATTGCACTTGATCACTTGGATCAAGTCATTGCACTAATTCGCTCTTCTCGTACAACGGATGAGGCGAGAGAAGGACTCATGACGACATTTAGTCTGAGTCTGGATCAAGCACAAGCCATTCTCGATATGCGTTTACAGCGTTTGACTGGTTTGGAACGTGAGAAGATTGAAGCGGAATATGCGGAACTCATGAAGAGAATTGCTGAGCTTAGAGCGATTCTTGCCGATGAGCAGTTGATTCTTGCGATCATTAGTGAAGAACTAAATGAAATTAAAGAAAAGTTCGGTGATGACCGACGTTCTGAGATTACAGTTGGTGAAGAAAGCATTGAGGATGAAGACCTAATCCCACGTGAAGATGTCGTTATAACGATAACGCACACTGGCTATATTAAGCGCCTACCGGTTACGACGTATCGGAACCAGAAGCGTGGAGGACGCGGTGTCGTCGGTATGGATACAAAAGATAATGACTTCGTGGAACATTTGTTCGTAACGAATACACATCATTATCTCATGTTCTTTACGAATAAAGGGAAAGTCTACCGTTTGAAAGCTTATGAGATTCCAGATTTGAGCCGTAC
This sequence comes from Paenibacillus sp. LjRoot56, assembly GCF_964253335.1. Classification (NCBI taxonomy): domain Bacteria; kingdom Bacillati; phylum Bacillota; class Bacilli; order Caryophanales; family Paenibacillaceae; genus Paenibacillus; species Paenibacillus sp. LjRoot56. Next base: position 279,464 of record NZ_CAXURV020000001.1, on the reverse strand, counting down.
AGCTCGTGGAACACCAATTATTAACTTGATTCAAATCGAACAAGGGGAAACCGTAAATGCGGTCATTCCTGTTGAAAGCTTTGAAACAGAGCAATATCTTTTCTTTGCAACCAAGCAAGGGGTTGTTAAGAAAACACCAATTGATGATTATTCAAACATTCGTAAAGGTGGTTTAATCGCCATTAATTTACGAGAAGATGATGATCTCATTGGTGTGAAGCTTACGGATGGTAACCAGGGTATTATCATGGGGACTAAGCTAGGGATGTCCATTCACTTCCCAGAGAGTGATGTGCGTTCAATGGGCAGATCGGCTACGGGAGTAAAAGGTATTCACTTAGATGATGAGGATGCTGTTATTGATATGGACGTTGTTCATGAAGATAATAGTGTACTAATCGTAACCTCCAAAGGCTTTGGTAAGCGGACTCCTGTTTCCGAGTATCGGATTCAATCACGAGGCGGTAAAGGGATCAAAACTTTAAATGTCACGGAGAAGAACGGTCCGATTGTCGGTCTTAAAGTGGTGCAAGAAGATGAGGATCTGATGATTATTTCAGCATCGGGTACTGTCATCCGTACTAGTATGGACGGCATTTCTGTCATGGGGCGTAATACGCAAGGTGTTCGTCTGATTAACATACGTGAAGATGACGAAGTAGGGACGTTGGCTCGCGTTCAGAAGAATGAAGAACAGAACGAGTCTGAGGAAGACGGCGACTGGGAAGAGTCAGCAGAAGCGACAGAGTCAGAAGAATAAATTCTAGGGATGGGGCTTACAAACCCATCCCTTTTACTTTACAATATGAAGTATACGAAATAGTAAGGTGAGTGAATGACCGTGCCGACAGTAGCCGTTTCGCAATTAAAATATGGTGAAAGATTAGGCGATATTGTAATAACCAAGATGGGGAATACGCTTTTTCACAAAGGAAGAATCATTCAGGAGAGGGAAGTCGAAATTCTGAAAGCATTTCTCATTCCTTCTGTTTATATTGAAGTCAAGAACGGCAATGAAATGGAGCAAGTGAGTGAAGAGCCAAAAGTGAAAGAAGTTGAGGCTGTTCATCCGTTTTATGCGGAGTATCACAATATGGTGAAACTGCTCAAGAGAGTATTTCTTCTTGCGAATGGCGGACAACAGCTTCCTATCTTAGAAATTCGGACAGGCCTCGAAACGCTTATTCGACATATTGATGCTTATAAAGTGCTCACCTTCACACCTAAGAATCGGAATTTACATGAGTATATTTATCATAAAAGTATTTTAGTAAGCTTAACCTCGTACTCCTTAGCCAGATGGGCAGGTCTTCCGCAGAAGGATTTACTTCAAATCGCAATGGCAGGTTTACTTCACGATATTGGTACTAGCAAAGTGGATCGCACACTGCTGGAGAAGAAGACGCCTTTAAATGCTTCTGAAATGGACGAGATTAAGCAACATACACTGATTGGCTATCAGATTCTTAAGAATATGTCTGGCATTAATGAAGGGGTTAAATTAACAGCTCTTCAACATCATGAAAGAGAAGATGGTTCAGGCTATCCGCTCGGCGTAAAGTCTGACAAAATTCATGTGTATGCCAAAATTATTGCTATTGCTGATATCTATAATGCGATGACGAATGAGCGCTACTACAAACCTGCTATATCGCCTTATGCAGTATTAGAGCAATTGTTGAACGAATCCTTCGGTAAAGTAGATCCTACACTCGTTCAAGTCTTTATGAACAAATCTACGCAAATTAGTAACGGAACGCTTGTGAAACTAAGTGACAACCGCGTCGGTGAGATCGTGTTCTCTGATCGCTCACATCCTACAAGACCATGGGTTAATGTCAATGGTACAATTGTTAACTTAACCGTTGAAAGAAATCTATTTATTCAAGATGTGATTGGCCATATTTAAAATGCTATAATCAACCTTCACTCGCCGAGAGTGAAGGTTTTTTTTAAGTGTAAAA
>NZ_CAXURV020000001.1:72500-275000 GCF_964253335.1 Paenibacillus sp. LjRoot56 | reverse complement strand
TAGTGAAGCAGTACCGTGAGGGAAAGGTGAAAAGCACCGCGGAAGCGGAGTGAAAAAGAACCTGAAACCGTGTGCTTACAAAAAGTCAGAGCCCTCTATATGGGTGATGGCGTGCCTTTTGTAGAATGAACCGGCGAGTTACGTTCCCGTGCGAGGTTAAGTTGAAGAGACGGAGCCGCAGCGAAAGCGAGTCTGAATAGGGCGCTTTAGTACGTGGACGTAGACCCGAAACCGTGTGATCTACCCCTGTCCAGGGTGAAGGTGAGGTAACACTCACTGGAGGCCCGAACCCACGAATGTTGAAAAATTCGGGGATGAGGTGGGGGTAGCGGAGAAATTCCAATCGAACTCGGAGATAGCTGGTTCTCCCCGAAATAGCTTTAGGGCTAGCCTCGGATGTTGAGTTGTGGAGGTAAAGCACTGATTGGGTGCGGGGCCCGCCAAGGGTTACCAAGTCCAGTCAAACTCTGAATGCCACAAACTTAAATCCGGGAGTCAGACAGTGAGTGCTAAGATCCATTGTCAAAAGGGAAACAGCCCAGACCATCAGCTAAGGTCCCCAAGTGTGTGTTAAGTGGGAAAGGATGTGGAGTTGCACAGACAACCAGGATGTTGGCTTAGAAGCAGCCACCATTGAAAGAGTGCGTAATAGCTCACTGGTCGAGTGACTCTGCGCCGAAAATGTAACGGGGCTAAACACGCCACCGAAGCTATGGCTTGCACGTATGTGCATGGGTAGGGGAGCGTTGTATGTACGTTGAATTCTGACCGTAAGGACAGGTGGAGCGCATACAAGTGAGAATGCCGGTATAAGTAACGAAAAGATCAGTGAGAATCTGATCCGCCGAAAACCTAAGGGTTCCTGAGGAAGGCTCGTCCGCTCAGGGTAAGTCGGGACCTAAGGCGAGGCCGAAAGGCGTAGTCGATGGACAACAGGTGGAAATTCCTGTACCACCGTAGCCGTTATGAGCAATGGAGTGACGCAGAAGGATAGTGACGCGAGCTGATGGATGCTCGTCCAAGCAGTGAGGCTGGTGTGTAGGCAAATCCGCACATCGTAAGGCTGGGCTGTGATGGGGAGGGAAATTTAAGTACCGAAGGTCATGAGTTCACACTGCCAAGAAAAGCTTCTAGCCAGGCGAAGGTGCCCGTACCGCAAACCGACACAGGTGGGTGAGAAGAGAATTCTAAGGCGCGCGGAAGAACTCTCGTTAAGGAACTCGGCAAAATGACCCCGTAACTTCGGGAGAAGGGGTGCCTCGGTAGGGTGAATAGCCCGAGGGGGCCGCAGTGAAAAGGCCCAAGCGACTGTTTAGCAAAAACACAGGTCTGTGCGAAGCCGCAAGGCGAAGTATACGGGCTGACGCCTGCCCGGTGCTGGAAGGTTAAGAGGAGTGGTTAGGGGGCAACCCCGAAGCTATGAATTGAAGCCCCAGTAAACGGCGGCCGTAACTATAACGGTCCTAAGGTAGCGAAATTCCTTGTCAGGTAAATTCTGACCCGCACGAATGGCGTAACGACTTGGGCGCTGTCTCAACGAGAGATCCGGTGAAATTTTAATACCTGTGAAGATGCAGGTTACCCGCGACAAGACGGAAAGACCCCATGGAGCTTTACTGCAGCTTGATATTGGACTTTGGTACGATCTGTACAGGATAGGTGGGAGCCTTTGAAGCCTGAGCGCCAGCTTGGGTGGAGGCATCGTTGGGATACCACCCTGATCGTATCGGAGTTCTAACCTAGTACCGTGATCCGGTATGGGGACAGTGTCAGGTGGGCAGTTTGACTGGGGCGGTCGCCTCCTAAAATGTAACGGAGGCGTTTAAAGGTTCCCTCAGAATGGTTGGAAATCATTCGCAGAGTGCAAAGGCATAAGGGAGCTTGACTGCGAGACCTACAAGTCGAGCAGGGACGAAAGTCGGACTTAGTGATCCGGTGGTACCGAATGGAAGGGCCATCGCTCAACGGATAAAAGCTACCCTGGGGATAACAGGCTTATCTCCCCCAAGAGTCCACATCGACGGGGAGGTTTGGCACCTCGATGTCGGCTCATCGCATCCTGGGGCTGAAGTAGGTCCCAAGGGTTGGGCTGTTCGCCCATTAAAGCGGTACGCGAGCTGGGTTCAGAACGTCGTGAGACAGTTCGGTCCCTATCTGTCGCGGGCGTAGGAAATTTGAGAGGAGCTGTCCTTAGTACGAGAGGACCGGGATGGACGTACCGCTGGTGTACCAGTTGTCTCGCCAGAGGCATCGCTGGGTAGCTATGTACGGAGGGGATAAGCGCTGAAAGCATCTAAGCGCGAAGCCCCCCTCAAGATGAGATTTCCCAGTATGTAAGACCCCTTGTAGACGACGAGGTTGATAGGTTCGAGGTGGAAGTGCGGCAACGTATGCAGCTGACGAATACTAATCGGTCGAGGGCTTAACCAAAATTCCTAAGTAAGTACTATACGTTGAAGTTTCGTATCTAGTTTTCAAGGCGCAAACAAACGCTTTGACTGTTTGGTGATGATGGCGGAGGGGACCCACGCGTTCCCATCTCGAACACGACCGTTAAGCCCTCCAGCGTCGATGGTACTTGAACCGCAGGGTTCTGGGAGAGTAGAACGTTGCCAAGCACACAGTAAGAGTCTTTCTGGATTTTTTCCAGAAAGACTCTTTTTTTTGCATCTGTAAATATTGCTTTTTTAACCATACTAATCCTACGAGGAGGGATGACGATGAGAACAACAAGCAGCATGAGATGGATGGGCAGGGTATGTCTTTGTTCAATAGTAACGCTGATGATGAATGGTTGCTCTACGAAAATCGAAGAAGTGAAGGAAGGGGCAAATACACTTCACTCTTTAAGTCATGTAGGTAGCATGGGGCTTGCGCCTAATCAAGAACCGAAGAAGATGCCGCAGGCTGTGGCTATAAATCCTTCTTTTTCCATGCCTGCAAAACCGATCGTGAAAGGTATTTACGTATCCGCCTGGTCCTCCGTAGGTACCAAATTCGAGCAGTTGATTGAGCTGGTGGAGCATACGGATTTAAACGCGATGGTGATTGATGTTAAGAACGATTCCGGCCAGGTAACCTATCCCTCAACGGTTCCTTTGGTCAATGAAATCGGGGCGAATAGCCACGTTATTATACAAGATATGAAAGCGAAGCTGCAGAGATTGAAGCAGAAGCATATTTATACGATAGCAAGGCTTGTTGTTTTTAAGGATCCTTATTTAAGTAAGAAGAAGAGTACGTACGCTATGAAAAACAGAGACGGTAGTGTCTGGAAGGATGCGAAAGGAATCGCTTGGGTAGATCCTTTTAAAACTGAGGTATGGGACTATAATCTTCAAATCGCGAAGGAAGTAGCTGCGCTGGGGTTTGATGAGATCCAATTCGATTATGTAAGGTTCCCAGAGAATGGTCAGAAGGTAGATCGGGAAGTTCAATTCGATAATCCTCAGAAGCTAAGTAAGGCTCAGGATATTGCAACGTTTTTGCATAAAGCGAAGGAACAGATCGGCAATAAGGCGTATATTTCGGCAGATGTATTCGGATTAACGACGTCTTTACCTAATGATATGGGCATTGGACAAGATTGGGCGATGATTAGTAAAGAGGTTAACTTTATTTCTCCGATGCTGTATCCGTCACACTACACGACAGGAATTTATGGGGTGAAATACCCGGATTTGCAGCCATACGCGATCATCCATCAAGCCATTAACGACGCCAAATGGAAAAACCATCAGCTAGCGAAATCAAGTAGTCAGGTTGCACAGATCAGGCCTTGGTATCAGGATTTTACGGCAACATGGGTCAAACCGCATAAGAAGTATGGTGTGATCGATGTTAAGGAGCAGATTAAGGCAGCGAAGGAGCAAGGGATTGAGCAGTTCCTACTCTGGAATCCAAGCAGCACATACTCCTATCGTTAACGGAATTGACTTATTCGAGGTGAGGGGGAGCTGTAGGCTCGTCCTTTTCCTTGACACCAAAAATAGGCTTTTGTTAAGATTGCAATCATACGAAAGAATGAGCTGAGGCTAATGAATCAAGCTTTCTTCAGTTAGAGGGCTTAAGGAGGACATGGAACGCTGTGAGAGAAGATAAGTTTGGCAAGGAAGGTTTAACGTTTGATGATGTTTTGTTAGTGCCGAGGAAGTCCGAAGTGTTCGGTAAGGAGATCGACGTTTCGACGCAACTGGCGCCTGGTGTGAAATTAAATATCCCTTTCATTAGCTCCGCTATGGATACAGTGACGGAGTCCGCGCTAGCGATTGCTATGGCCCGTGAAGGTGGCATCGGAATTATTCATAAGAATATGCCGATTGAGCTGCAAGCTGAGCACGTTGATCGTGTCAAAAGGTCAGAGAGTGGCGTTATCACCAACCCTTTCTCCTTGACGCCTGAACATCACGTTTATGATGCAGAAGAGTTGATGGCGAAATACCGCATTTCAGGGGTACCGATTGTAAATGAAAATAATCGTTTAGTTGGTATTTTGACGAATCGCGACTTGCGCTTTGTACATGATTACTCCATTAAAATTAAAGAAGTGATGACGCAAGAAGGACTTGTGACAGCACCAGTTGGCACGACACTTCAGCAAGCAGAGGGCATCCTTCAGAAGCATAAAATTGAGAAGTTGCCTTTGGTAGACGAGAATTTTGGTCTTAAAGGGTTAATAACGATTAAAGATATTGAGAAGGCCATTCAATTCCCTAACTCAGCTAAGGACGCTCAAGGGCGTCTACTTGTTGGTGCAGCTGTTGGTGTGTCTAAAGACGTGCTTGAGAGAGCCGCAGCGCTTGTTACAGCGGGTATTGATGTCATCGTCGTCGATTCTGCACATGGTCATCATATTAACATCGCAGAGACTGTGAAGAAACTGAGAGCCCAGTATCCAGAATTGCCAATTATCGCAGGGAACGTTGCGACAGGCGATGGTACACGTGATTTGATCAAAGCAGGAGCTTCCATGGTGAAAGTGGGGATCGGTCCTGGATCGATCTGTACGACTCGTATTATTGCAGGGATTGGTGTTCCACAAATTACCGCGATTTATGATTGTGCACAAGCAGCGGCCGAATTTGGTGTTCCGATTATCGCAGATGGCGGAATTAAGTACTCAGGTGACGTGGTTAAAGCGATCGCAGCGGGAGCTAGCGCGGTTATGATCGGTAGTCTTTTTGCAGGGACAGAAGAGAGTCCGGGTGAGTCTGAGATTTTCCAAGGTCGCAGATACAAGGTTTACCGTGGAATGGGCTCCTTAGGTGCTATGAAGGAAGGCAGCAAGGATCGGTACTTCCAAGAGAACGAGAGCAAGCTTGTTCCAGAGGGTATTGAAGGTCGTGTGGCTTATAAAGGGCCAATGGCGGATACGGTGTATCAACTGGTGGGCGGACTTCGCTCAGGTATGGGGTATTGTGGCGCACGCAACATTCAAGAACTTATCCATGATACGCAATTTGTTCGTATTACAGGAGCAGGTTTGAAAGAAAGCCATCCGCATGATATTCAAATTACAAAAGAAGCACCAAATTACTCAATGTAGATGAGAGACTTTTAGCTCCGCTAAAAGGTCCCTATATATTGTCACAATATGGATGAAATTGGAGGCGTGGGAGTTGAACCCACGTTTTCTTTTTTTTGTCTAATGGGGTGTGATACAATATAACGTGTCATATTGTTTTACAAACATTATTTAGGGAGAGTGAAATTGTGAGATTTTTACGATTTACAAAGAAAAAGGTTGCTTTGGTGTTAGGTATTAGCTTAATTGCTCAATCCTTACTTTTACATATACAGCCAACCTACGCGGCAGATGAGAAAAAGCCAGCGGCTTCTCCATCCCCAGCGGCGGTGACAACGCCTGCACCTAACGCAGGGACTACACCAGCACCTGCTTTGAATGAACCTCAAGTAGCAGCGAAATCTGCGATAATCATGGAAGCCAGCACAGGAGCAGTCCTGTTTCAAATGAATGCAGACGAAGCCTTCCCTCCGGCAAGTATGGCGAAGATGATGACAGAGTATTTGGCAATGGAAAGCATTAAAGAAGGCAAATTCAAGTGGGACTCACCTGTGACAGCCACTAAGAATGCAGCAGATGTTATTGGTTCCGGCCAGTTGATCGCTGAGAATGAAACACTAACGTTCAAAGATATGTTCAATGCGATGTCCATTTATTCCGCGAACGATGCTTCTGTCGCTTTTGCTGAATTGCTTGGCGGTACAGAAGAGAATTTCGCGAAAATGATGAATGACAAAGCGAAACAGCTTGGGATGTCGGATAAGGCTCATTTTATTAGTGCGACAGGACTTTCACGTGCGGATCTCAAGAATCCACCTGCTTCTATTGAAGGTGAGACGAAGATGACGGCGCGCGATGCAGCCATTCTTGCATATAATATTTTGAAGGACCATAAAGAAATTCTAGAATTTACGAAGATCCCTTCCTTGAAGCTGAGAGCAACAGATAAGTCACCTATGATCAACTGGAACTGGATGCTTGAAGGGAATTCAACGAACACCAACTTTAAGAAGTATGCGTATGCAGGTTTAGACGGCTTGAAAACAGGCTCAACTGATGATGCGGGCTACTGCTTCACGGGAACGGCAGAACGTAACGGTATGCGTATGATTACGGTTGTTATGGGGACGAAGACAGAACCAGAACGTTTCAATGAAACACGCAAGCTGATGGACTATGCATTTAATAATTTTGAAATAAAACCATTCTTGAATGCGAAACAGACGATAGATTCTTTGAAAAGTGTGAACATTAAGAAGGGTGTACAATTAGAAGTACCTCTTGTTACAAAAACGGGTTTAACATTCGTTGCTAGAAAAGGCGCGAAAGATACGGAATTCAAAGTGACGACAGAGTCTGTTGAAGAAAGCAAGCTAGTAGCTCCAATTACAAAAGGGGATACGCTTGGCAAAGTGAAAGTGAACTACAATGGGCAAGAAAAAACAGTAGATCTAATTGCAGATGGCGATGTCGAGAAAGGCAGTTGGATCAGGTTGCTGTTCCGCTCCATTAAAAACTTCTTCAGCGATATGTTCAATGGGATTAAAGGCGGCTCTTAGGCCAGAAAATGGGTTGTATATTACCCCTCCTTCATGTAAAATTGTTGTTTAGAAGTTTATATCGAATCGTGTAGGGAACTACACCGAAATTGCATAGAAGCTATAGGAGGAAATCAAGAATGGAAACAGGAACTTCCCGCGTTAAAACTGGTATGGCCGAAATGCAAAAAGGCGGCGTGATTATGGACGTTATGAACGCCGAGCAAGCTAAAATCGCAGAAGCAGCTGGCGCGTCCGCTGTTATGGCGCTTGAGCGCGTACCCGCTGATATTCGTGCAGCAGGTGGCGTATCCCGCATGGCAGATCCAACAATTGTTGAAGATGTTATGAAAGTTGTATCCATTCCAGTCATGGCGAAAGCAAGAATTGGTCACTTCGTTGAAGCGAAAATTCTTGAATCCCTAGGCGTTGACTATATCGATGAGAGTGAAGTACTTACTCCTGCAGATGAAGTGTTCCATATTAACAAGCGTGATTTCACAGTGCCTTTCGTATGTGGCTGCCGTGATCTTGGCGAAGCTTTGCGTCGTATCGGTGAAGGTGCATCCATGCTTCGTACGAAGGGTGAGCCAGGAACTGGTAACATCGTAGAAGCTGTTCGTCACATGCGTACGATTCAAGGTCAAATTCGTAAAGTTCAAAGCATGTCTTTGGATGAGTTGATGTTCGAAGCGAAAACTCTTGGCGCGCCTTACGAGTTGCTTCTGCAAGTTCACCAAACAGGTAAATTACCTGTCGTTAACTTCGCAGCTGGCGGTGTATCCACACCTGCTGATGCAGCGCTTATGATGCACCTTGGTTCTGATGGAGTATTCGTTGGATCCGGTATTTTCAAATCCGATAACCCAGAGAAGTTCGCGAAAGCGATCGTTGAAGCTGTAACGCATTACACAGACTTCAAATTGATTGCTGAAATTTCCAAAAACCTAGGTGCCCCTATGAAGGGAATCGAAATTTCCAAGCTTCAAGCTTCCGAGCGTATGCAGGAGCGCGGCTGGTAATGACGAAGATTGGGGTTCTCGCGCTGCAAGGCGCGGTAGCAGAGCATATACGTGGTATTGAAAAGGCGGGAGCCGAAGGTGTCGTTGTTAAACGCACCGAGCAACTCGCTGAGCTAGATGGCATTATTCTCCCTGGCGGAGAGAGCACGACGATTGGTAAGCTTATGCGCACGTATGGCTTCATCAATGCGTTGCGTGAGTTCTCCGCGGCAGGCAAGCCGGTGTTCGGCACCTGCGCGGGGTTGATTGTCATCGCGAAAGAGATCACCGGACAACCGGAAGCTCATCTCGAGCTGATGGATATTACGGTGGCTCGCAACGCGTTCGGTCGTCAACGCGAAAGCTTTGAGACGGACTTGCCGATCAAAGGCATTGACGAGAACGTTCGCGCGGTGTTCATTCGAGCACCACTCATTGAGAAAGTGGGACCGGATGTGGATGTATTGGCCACGTATGACGGCCAGATCGTAGCTGCGCGTCAAGGACATCTCCTTGCGGCGTCCTTTCACCCAGAGCTAACGGATGATTTCCGTCTGCACAGTTATTTCTTAGACATGGTAAAGCAAAGCCAAGCATAACCAATGGTTCAAGCACCCCGAGTTAACCGGATTGCCGGTATGGGTGCTTGCTTCCATATACAAACCATTTTGCGCTAACGGAGGAATCTCCTTGTTTGATGTAAAGTTACTTCGAAGTGATTTAGCAGCTGTACAAGCTGCCATGCAAAACCGCGGCAAGCAGATCGAGGAGCTTAATGGTTTCACAGCATTAGATGTGAAGCGCAGAGAGCTGCTACAAGAAACGGAACAGCTGAAAAACCGTCGTAATACCGTTTCCCAAGAGGTAGCGGGACGTAAGAGATCCGGTGAAAATGCGGATGAGCTGATTCAAGAAATGAAAGTGGTCGGAGACCGCATTAAAGAGCTTGATGACGAGATCCGTGTCTTGGACGAGTCGTTACAACAAGTCCTACTCTCCATTCCGAATATGCCGCATGCCAGCGTTCCTGTGGGCCGCACGGAGGAAGAGAACGTGGAAGTACGCCGAATTGGCGACATTCCTTCGTTCGATTTCGAAGTGAAGCCACATTGGGAAGTTGCGCAGGATCTGGGCATTCTGGATTTCGAAGCGGCGGCGAAGGTAACAGGTTCGCGTTTCGTGTTCTACAAGGGCTTAGGAGCCCGCCTAGAGCGCGCATTAATCAACTTCATGATGGACTTGCACAGCGATGAGCATGGCTATGAAGAAATGCTGCCTCCATATATCGTCAACCGTGATAGTCTGACAGGTACAGGACAGCTTCCGAAGTTTGAGGAAGATGTGTTCAAACTGGAGAATTCGGAATATTTCCTAATTCCAACAGCGGAAGTACCCGTTACGAATTACCACCGCGAAGATATTCTAACGAATGAACAGCTGCCGGTTAATTTCGTGGCGTTCAGTGCTTGTTTCCGTTCGGAAGCTGGATCCGCTGGTCGTGATACACGGGGCTTAATCAGACAGCACCAATTCAACAAAATTGAGCTTGTTAAGCTTGTAAAGCCCGAAGACTCCTACGAGGAGTTGGAGAAGCTTACAGGGCATGCTGAGCGCGTTCTACAGCTATTGAAGCTGCCTTACCGCGTGCTGTCACTCTGCACAGGTGATATTGGCTTCACGTCGGCGAAGACGTATGATTTGGAAGTATGGCTGCCTAACAGCGGTGCGTACCGCGAGATCTCCAGCTGCTCGAATTTTGAAGACTTCCAAGCGCGCAGAGCGAACATTCGCTTCCGCCGCGATGCGAAGGCGAAGCCCGAGTTCGTGCATACACTGAATGGATCAGGCTTAGCGCTTGGTCGAACAGTGGCTGCGATTCTTGAAAATTACCAGCAAGCGGATGGTTCGATTATCGTTCCAGACGTACTTGTTCCTTACATGAACAACGTTAAAGTCATCACGAAAAAATAGCACTTGCATCGAGTGACGATTATGTGCTACAATGCTTTTTGTCACTGCACAAGGTCGTCTCCCTAATCGGAGACGCCTATCGTGGAGAGGTGGTCGAGTGGTTTAAGGCAGCGGTCTTGAAAACCGCCGAGGTCGCAAGGTCTCCGTGGGTTCGAATCCCACCCTCTCCGTAGCCAAGGTAATACCCAACCAAAAAGTCATGCGATTCTTGAAATCGTGTGGCTTTTTTTGTTTTTCATATACATGACATTGAGGGAGCAAGCTTTACAAAATCTAAATCATATTTTAACAAAAAGTGGGTATTTAGTAGCTGGAGCTTTTCTTATAATGGACGAGATCACCCAATATGAGGAGAGTGAAAACCCTGTGAAGAAGGTTGGAACGATGGTAGTCTCGGTACTTTTATCCGTGGCAGTCACGATAAGTTCTTTAGCAATAGCCATTCCAGCAAGTGCTGTAGCGATAACACCAGGAACGCCGTATCAGGCGAATGGCACTTACGATGTGACAGTACCGCATGTATTCATCAATCAGGTCTATGGCGGCGGTTTGGTAACGGATACAGGAAATACAGCATCTACCCATGGATTTATAGAGCTATATAACCCAACGAGCAGTGATATCAGCTTAGCGGGCTGGTCATTGCAATATGCGGATCGTGGAACATCCGCCAAAACAGGGCCAACGGGCGATTGGGATAAATTAGACCTTGTTGGCACGATTAAAGCCAAGTCCTCCTTTCTTATCCTTGGGCAAGCGACAGGGGCAACCGCACCTAAACTCAACCTCACAAATACCTATGACCAATTATGGAGTACCCGTTTTATCAATAATAAAGGGTTGAAAGTTGTTTTAATGAGTAATCAAACGAAGTTGGATGTCACCAATAAAAACCCTTTTACCAATGTGCCAAAACCTAATGGTTATGTAGATATGATAGGTTCAGGAAGTAATGATGGCGACAATATAGATATTCAAACGGACATTGATGGTTTCGAACTTGATTATCCGAGAGGATCTTCAGAAGGTACTTCCAAAAAGATATCCGTCCGTCGCAAAGCACTAACAGATACGGATAATAACAAGCAGGATTTTGGTCAGTTCGGAATTGCGGATTCGACTACGCAGGAATTGGCAGTCAAAGGACCTAAATATGGGTCATTCGGGCAATGGGGCAATAATGTAACTGTTCTTGGCTACTCGAATGAAACTTTTCCTATAGCCTATGAGCAAGAAGCATACTCGGTATTCATGAATGTGTATGGAGGGAGAGCTCCATTTACGTTCGCAGCTACAGGATTACCTGCCGGATTAGCCATTAATACAGTCACTGGTGAAGTGTACGGTAACCCGACGGAAGTAGTTACATCTAACGTATACATCAAAGTGACAGATAGTTTGTTAACGCAATATGGCCGTAATTTGACGATTAAGGTTGAACCCGCTTCTAACCTATTTAAAGATACGTTGAGCATTACGAAGCTCACAGATTATAAAGTAGGGATTACGAATAAAGACGGTGGTGTTGCCGAGATTGTTAAATACAATAAGGATAATAATAAGTTCTATTTGGTTAATGGATCTGGGAATCCACCTAGCTTAGATATCGTTCGTTTAGATCTTGTGCAAGGCCTAGTTAAAGAGAAAACGATTAAAGTAAAAGATTTAGTTGAAAATAACGGCTTCCTATATGGTGACCTGACAAGTGTGGATGTGAATACGATCACCAAGAAAGTATCTGTATCTGTTCAAGAGTTAGATTCCAAAAAAGCTGGTAAAATTGTCGTTCTGGATTATGACGGCAATGTAGTGAAAACGTACGTCGCAGGTGTTCAGCCAGATATGATTAAATCCACAACGGATGGCAGATATATTTTGACTGCGAATGAAGGCGAGCCTCGCACGGCTGGTACAGATCCTGAAGGTAGTATAACCATCGTTGATACGATGATGGATAGTGTGACACAACTAAGATTTGCCGATCCTTTCGTCATCGATAATAACGTTCATATTCGTGGTGCTTCTAACCCCATACAGATTACGGGTGAAGGGACGAAGGAAGACGCAATTTTTGATTTGGAACCTGAATATATCGCACTATCAGAAGACAACAGTAAAGCCTATGTATCCTTCCAAGAAAATAATGCGATTGGAACGATTGATTTAGCAACGAAAGCTGTTATCTCGATTAAAGGGCTAGGACTGAAGGATTTGAGCCTTGCGCGTAATGCTTTGGATCTCGTAAAAGACAATACGATAAAGTTTGAAAATGTCCCTTTCTATGGTATGTACATGCCAGATGGCATTGCAAGTCAAACGATCAATGGCATTCCTTATGTATTCTCTGCTAATGAGGGAGATGTCACAGAGTGGCCAGGTGTGAGACTCAATGGAAGCACGATTGGCGCGATGAAAGGCAGCTTGGCACCTAATTCACCTGCAGCTCAATTCTTGGCTGGTAAGACGACTTACGACGGCGTAGAAGTAGCTAGTGATATGGGGTCGGATAGTATTTATCTTTATGGCGGCCGTTCCTTCTCAATCTGGCAAGCGAACACGATGGCTCAAGTTTATGACAGTGGAAATGAATTTGAGAAAGTCACAGCACAGCGTGTGCCGAACAATTTTAACACGAGCAATAGCAAGACAGCTTTAGATGATCGGAGCTCGAAGAAAGGCCCAGAGCCTGAAGATGTTAAAGTTGGGAAAGTGGGAAGTAAAACACTTGCTTTCGTGGGACTCGAGCGTGTCGGAGGTATTATGACCTATGACGTATCGGATCCAGTGAATGCGAAGTTCGTGAACTATACGAATTCACGTGTGTTTACACCGAAGGACAATCTGAATACAGATACGGGGCCAGAGGGGATCGATTTCATCCCTGCCGCGATTAGCCCGAATGGGAATCCACTGCTTCTAGTTGCGAATGAGGTGGGAGGAACGGTTGCCGTATATCAGCTTAATGTACAACGGATTAGCGTGGATAGGTCCGCACTTTCTGTTACCAAGGGAGACGCTGCAAGCAAGGTCACAGCAATAGTGACGACGTCTGCAGGAGACGCTGTTGGCTCAGGTACAGTGACTTGGAAGTCGTCGAATTCAGCGGTTGCAACGGTGAGTGCAGAAGGTCTAGTGTCAGCCGTGGATACAGGTAGTGCGGTAATTACAGCTATAAGTCCTGATGGATATGCGACAGCGGAAGTGACGGTAACGGTATCTTCTTCCGGCACATCTTCCTCCGGTCCAGGAGCGGGAACAACACAACCTAGCCAACCAACAACCATTGGAGACACAACCACGATTACGAGCCCAACTGTCAAAGATAGCAAAGGTACCTCAACGGCTAACCTTACGGTTGCGCAAGTAACGGATGCTTTAAAACAGATAACCGAATCAGCAGGGAAATCATCTATTCTTGAAATCAAAGCAACTGTAGATGCTACTTCGAAAGAAGCGGTCATTAAATTGCCTGCGGAATCACTCGTTAAGGTTGCCGATAGCTCCACTGCAGCAGTTAAGTTAGACTTAGGTATTGGCTCGGTCACATTGGATAAAAATGTGCTGTCTGCCATCACCTCTACTGCGACGACGGGTGAAGTATCCCTGTCCATCGCTAAAGCGGATCTAACTGCCGTCACACAACATATGACAGCAAAAGATAGTGACGCCGTTAAAGCGGCTATTGGTGACCGCCCTGTCTTCGATTTCACCATCACAGCAGGAGGCAAAACGGTTTCCACCTTTAACGGAGGTTCAGTTGAGGTTCAAGTACCTTATAAACTGGCGGCTAATGAAGATACGAATGCTATTTTAGCCTTTTACATTGCTGATAATGGCGAGCTCGTTAAAGTCTCGAATAGCTACTACGACGCGGCTACAGGTACACTGGTTTTCAAAATAAGCCACTTCTCGCAGTATGCGGTTGGTTATTCACCCGTTACGTTCGGGGATACGTCAGCAAGCTTTGCTAAGAGCTATATCACATATCTAGCGGCTCGCAATATTATCAATGGAACAGCAGATGGCCAGTTCTCTCCAAATGCCCAAATCAATCGTGCCGATTTCACCTTGATGCTGGCTCGTATGGCTGGCGTGAACCTTAGCGCCTACAAATCGTCTATTTTCCGCGATGTGAAGGTGGACAGCTATTATGCCCAGTCTGTCCAATGGGCAGCTGAGAACGGCCTTACAAGCGGTGTAAGCGAGGGCGTATTCGCACCTGCTGCCAACATCTCGCGTGAGCAAATGGTCACGATGATCGCGAGGTTCGCTGCGCTTCAGAAGTTTAGCTTACCGCAAGCGGTGAGCGCTGAACCTTTCGCAGATGGTGCAGAGATTCCTGCCTTCGCCGTAGACGCGGCGAGAGCGATGCAGCAGGCTGGCATCATTTCCGGGAAATCGGGAAATACATTTGCGCCGAAGGATTTTGCTTCGCGTGAAGAAGCGGCGAAGATGCTGGGTATGCTTTTGCAGCAAATCATCAAATAAACCGGAAGCGGATAGCACTTACTCTTTACACGGATTCAATTCGTGCTGGGGAGTAGGTGTTTTTTTACATGGATAAAACACGGGCGGCTTCCGCATTTTAATCATGTGGAGGTGTTACCTATGAGCAAATCAGATAAGCCTAGCGTGAATCAAGCTGAAATCGTAAAAGAGTGGATGAATGTCATGCCCACTGTCCTGCAACCTGCCGATCAAACAAGGGTATGGGCAGATGAAGGTGATGCGAATGCCATCCGCGTACACATTATGACGGCGGGGCATACCGGCTATTCGTTTGATTTTAAAGTGACGTATGTGGACGCCAGAGAAGTGAAGGTTGAACTAACTGACGTACAACAAGGAACCACGCATATTGACGAACGCAGCGATGTTGTACAGTCGCTAATCGATGATTATGTGCGGCATATTCATGAATGTGCACAGGCCTTGCAGAAGGTCACCAACGCTTAAGTAAGAAGGAGGACACCGTGATGACGAAGCAAAAGAGTCCGGATAAAAATTTGCAAAATGTGGCCAAAGATCTGGATGCCGATCCAGTCAATGCCCATAATGCGCAGCAGGTCCAGCAGAAGGTCAATGACCATCGGCATCAGGATGCTCTAAATCATGAAGGAACAAACTCGTAAAAGAGAGGATGAGGAGCTATGTCTAAACCTAAGAACTATTCCGCAGGCGACAATCTCGTTAATAATGGCAATGTAAAAAACCGAAACAACGCGGGTGGCAATCAGGAGCCGTTGTCTGGATCTAAGAAAGTGAAGAACCAGAATCATCATGGCGGGCACGCTGCGGAAGGGCATGGACACGGCGGATAATAGGCAACGAAATTTTTTTAATAAAACATGATTAAAAAAACGGAAACCGGTCATACTATTATTGTCGGCAAGCAGAGAGGTGTGGTTCCGTTGGAGCAATTAGCGAAAGCGAAACAACCGTTGCAAAGAGGACTTTTCTACCTGTTATAATCAGGCTGGAGGGCGATGTGCTAAAGACACTTACCGTGTTTTATACGCAGATTTAACTTAAGTTTTATGAGTAACAAGGTTCAAAGAAATATCATCAATGCCGACAGAAAAAAGAACCCTTAGGGGTTCTTTTTTTCGTTGTCTATGGTGTTCTGTTGCTTCCGATTCATGACTAACCGAATACCACCTCCGATGAGGAGCACAGCGACTATGAAGGTCTGGCTGAAGTTGTTGATCAAATACATATAATTCCGCGAAGCGGGTAGGAACTGATACATAAATTGTACAAAGACATCGCTGAAGATATAATAGCCTCCGAAAACGATCAAAACAGCGCCAATATAGCGTTGGTAGGCTGTCCAGTTTTCAACGAGAGGCTTGTCAGTTAAAGCCCCATTTTCATACTTAGAAATGCTCTGCAGGGCGTCAAAAAAGCTAAAGAACCATAGAATCGGGATCAAAAAGAAGAAAAGGGACAGTCGCAGCACATCTAACACGTAAATGGAAAAAAGAAAAACTGCCATCAGCTGGATACCGCGTTTGGTCATCGATAAGTACAGGTGCGCCGCACCGGGGAAAATGGCGATAATCGTGGCAAGGGTCCGATTTTTGCGTCCATGTTCATCGCGTTGGAAATCTTCAAACATACTGCGATCTGTGAGCTCTAGCCCAGCTTGTTTGCGATCTAGCTGCTTCAGCGCATCGAACATGGTGTAAAACCAGAGCACTGGCAACGCCAATAGGAACACGATAAAACTTTCATTATGCGTCAGAATGGCGATGAAGAACACGAGAATGGCAATTCCGAAGAAGGAGATCATAGCTGTAAGGCCTCTTTGCATTAAACCAAGCCAGAAATGACCAACACCTGGAATGAAGGAGAGCATGAGAACTTTAGATCTTTCTTGTCTTCCTGCAAATTGAGCATAATAGGAGGCAGTATCCCAAGATGGCACCTCTTGCTCAGGTGGATAAGGTCCATAATGAGCTGATATCGGTTGATGATAGGTTGTTGGAAATGGCATTGGCATTGGCGTTGGAGCTGGAGCGTGCAATAAGTAGATAACCATATCGACCATGTTGATAATCCACGTGAGCCCGATAGGTATAAGCAGAAAGGCGAATTCGTCGGCATCATGGGACACAATTCCTAGAAAAAGTAAGAAAGATAGTCCGAAGAATAAAAAGCCATATAACAAGCCGCGGATGGTACGGTTCATATACAAATGACCCACTCCAGGTATGAAGGACAGTAGGAATGCAACAAGATTACTTTTGGTAGGCATTAAGGCTCTAGGCCTCCTTTTTTGTGTTCATTTTGTAAGGTGTCTAGCCATGTTAATGTTTTATGAATGAAGTGATCCGAAATCGGCACTTGAGCTTTAAGTGAGGCAGGCGCTTCCAGAGGAGGAGCGGGCTTGAAGGCACCCAACGTTCCTAATTCCTGTGACAAGCCATGGAAAAAGCCAGTCGCAACAAGCACAAGCGTCGCGGCTGCCGCAATCCCATAGTGGAACATGGTTGAGCGATGCCAAGCGGGCTTCATTCCTACCGTTCGGGCTATAATGCCATTCACATAGGTTGTTGTCTGTTTAGCGTCTATGTCTGGTATGACAATTACTTGTTCCGCACACTGCATATAGTTGGCTAGACATTCATCACATTGATAGAGATGACTTTCCATCTCTTCTTGTTCTTGTAACGGCAGACGCTCCTCCACATACTGCAACCACGCTTGCTGGTTAAAATGACGACCCTTCATCGAAACTCCTCCTCCTTCCAATGATTTCGCAGCCACATCTTGGCTCTGTATAGCTTCGATTCGACCGTCTTGATTGTAATACCTTGCGCATCGGCAATATCTTGATACGATTGTTGATGAATATAATAGGCCAATAGTACATCCTGGTAGTTTGCTGGGATCTGATGGAGCTTGTGACGAACGAATTCCGTCGTTTCTCTGATCAACACTTCCTGCTCCACACTTAGTTCTGAAGGTGTTGGTCCTGCTGAAGACAGTGCCTCCTCGAATCCGGCGACACTGTCCTCCTTGCGCCGGCTGGTGGCGCGTTTGAAATCGATAGCCCGGTTCACTGCGATGCGGGTCATCCAGGTTTTCAGGCCTTTCTTTTCATACCGAGGGAGGGAGAAGTAGATGCGGGTCCAAACCTCTTGGGACAAGTCTTCGGCGTCCTTCTGATGACGAACAATAGCAGAGATCGTCTGCAGAATATACGGACGGTACCTTGCAATTAATTCACGGAATGCCGTTTCGTCGCCTTTTAGAATACGATCAATTAGTACGTGCTCCTCAATATGCTTCTCCTCCTCTCCGCATGAATAGACGAGACTAGCCCATCTTACCCCTGCACATGTATGAAAAAAAGAGAGAATCGTGAGATTCACTCTTAACTATTATTGCGCTATTGTAGGTTTGTTTGTCCCCAAAGGCTTTTTCTTAGCGGAGCTCTGAACGAACAGATATGCGAGTAGTGCACTGCCAGCACCGAGGACGCCGAGTACAATAAAGCCCTCATTCAGCGAGAAATAGTCGCCAATGATGCCCATAAGGACAGGTCCTACGAACATACCGAGTCCATAAATCGCTTGGAAAAAGCCCATTGCTGTCGCCCGCTTATCCGCAGGCATATGTTTAATGCTCATCCCCATGAGCAGGGTAAACGAAAGTCCGCGACCAAACCCGGCAAATGCCTGTGTAATCATGAGCAGCCAGAGATGATGGGTGAACGGCACCGTAAAGGTGAAGATCCCCATAAGAAGGAAGCCGGCTACAACCATGCGTTTCTCGCCATATTTCATCGCCCAACGCCTTCCGCCGAATAAAGAGGCTAGTGCAACAGGAACGTTCGCGAATAAAGAAAGCAAGGAGAGCGAGAATTTATCTGCGCCAAGCTGCATCGCATAAACTGGCGTGAAGCCGAACACCGTAGCAAATATCAACACCTGCGATAAGATAGCGAGCAGAGAAACAAAGAGAAGTGTGCGATCCGTCGCCACGTTTCCGATTCCGCGCATGGTGATTTTGGGCGCGTCTTTCTCTACTTTTTCGATGAGGAAGAAGGAACCAATCATGCCTAACAGACCAAGTATTGCGCCGAGAATGAACACGGATTCCCAACCCAGCTTGTCTGCTGCCCAGCCTGCACTAAGTATGCCCAGCACCTGACCGAGTGAGTTGAAAAAGGAGATCGTACCGATCGCCTTCGTAGACTCTTCATGCTTGTAATAGCTTGTGAATAGTACCGTAAAATCAACCCAAGTCGCTGCAGCTGCCCCTGCAAGTGCTCGGAGGATCAAGATCCATGTAAAATCGTGCGTGAACCACAGACCGAGTCCCGTAATGGCAGTGAAGAGGAGACCGAAGGTGATGAACAGCCTTCTTTTATGAAAGCGATCTGACATAATGCCTACGGGTATGCGGAGGAGCATCTGCGAGATGCCGTACATACCGACAATCCAGCCTGCCAGTTGATGGCTTCCCCCGAGGAATTCTACGTAAGGCGCCATGATCGGAACACTTGTGTACATCGACATCCAGAACAGCATTGTGACCGCACAGAAGAGCGGGATGCGATAAGATGAAATAGGGCGAGTCGTCATCGGAGTGAGGACCCCTTTCTAATCAGTGATAACTCTATTATCGTTCTTTTGTTAACTGGGCGTCAAAAGGAATATGATTAGGCAAAAAACTGTAACCGTTTTTTAGTGGGCGAATATCCTATGGATAGTTAAAGAAGGAGGGATAGGCGTGTCCGCAATGAATCCTATTCAAGCTAGTCAAGTAAGTGGCGACGTAAAGGCACATTGTAACAAATATATGAATTACCATGTTATTGCACATATGAAAGATGGGTCACAAATTGAGGGAATTATTGATGGTATGGATAATGAAGGCGTCACGATGTTAGTTCCAGAAGAGGTTGGTGGCGAGGGAAGGGAATCGGATCCCTACAGACAACCGTTTGGATATGGATACCGCCGGTTTCGTCGGCAGCATTTTCCGTTTTTTCTTTTTGGATTTCCGTTCTTTAGACCGTTCCCGTACTACCGCCCATTTTATCCTTACTATCCTTGGTATTAGTAGACAAGGGCAATACGGCTGCACCAACCGCACCAAATTTATACCTATATCAACATAAAACAAAAGACGATGCAGTCGGGGATTATCCGATTAGCTATCGTCTTTTTTAATGCGAATTAATTTCGTATACGCGCCCGATACGATTCGAACGTACGACCTACAGTTTAGGAAACTGTTGCTCTATCCTGCTGAGCTACGGGCGCATAGTATCGTCATTCTAACACGAGATGTTTTCGGGGTGCAACCATTTTAACCCATGTGCAAGCAGGAGGTTTGATTTGGAATAAGGAAAGTACATAGTGGAAAAAGAAATCCAATAGAAAGCAGGTGTCGTATGGAGCAACGTCCGGTGATTCATCTCGCCAGAACTAAAGCTGAAATCATACTCGATGTTATTTCCCTGTTCGTAATCATAAGTATGATCGCATATGTCGCCTACATGTGGCAAGATATGCCTGAGAGAATGCCAATGCATTTTAATGGTAAAGGGGAGATCGATGGTTGGGGGAACAAAATGAGCCTAATTGCCTTACCACTCATAGGAGTTATCATCTATGTTGGCTTGACGCTCCTAAGCAAGGTCCCTCATGTGTATAATTATCCGACTCCTATTACAGCCCAGAATGCCAGAGGGCAATACCAGAATGCGCGTTTATTAATAAACAGTCTAAAAACAGTGATTGTCATTCTGTTTGGATTTATTGAATGGTCTGTTATCCAAAGTGCTAAGGAGGGCAACGCTGACCTCAATTGGTGGGTGCTAGGACTCATCCTAGTGATGCTGTTTGGCACGATCATCTTCTTCATCATTCGTTCCATAAAATTAAAGTAAGGGAGGCAAGCTCAATGACGATTTATGTTGGTTTTCTGCGTGGGATTAATGTAGGAGGCAAAAATAAGATCAAAATGGCCGATTTGAAAAAGACGCTAGAGGATTTAGAGTTAACGCAAGTACAGACTTATTTGCAAAGCGGCAATGTGCTGTTCCAATCAGAAGAGTCAGGAGAAGCCCTACGTCCGCGTATTGAAAAAGCAATCAGCGATGCGGTAGGCGTAGCGCCTACTGTTATTTTGTGCACCGCGGGGGAGCTTACTGAACTTGTAAGGAATTGCCCCTATGACGCAGAAGCTTTGTCCGAAGGGGAGAGCATTCAAATCTCCGTGCTTACAGAAGAAGCCCCGCAGACATTCACCGACATCTTATCCAAGGGACAGAGTGAAGTAGATGAATTTCAGATACGGGGCTGCACCATATATTTTCTGTTTCGGCAAAGTGTGTTGGATTCGAAGCTGGCGAGCAACATTCAGAAACTTGGAGATCGTACGACCACACGTAATTGGAATACGATGAGCAAACTCGTAGTGTTAGCCGAGGCCTTACAGCCAGCAAATAATCCGAACGGTAAAGCCCCCTAGGCTTTGCCCCGTAATTTTCGAAAAAACTGCGTTAACATCGTGGAACACTCCTCTTGCAAAACACCGCTAACCACATCGACCCGGTGATTAAACCGGTCTTCCTGCAGCAAGTTCATTAACGTTCCCGCACAGCCGGCCTTCGGATCTACCGTACCATAAATAACTTGAGGCACTCGTGCTTGCACGATCGCACCCGCGCACATCGGACATGGCTCCAATGTCACATAGAGCTGGCAGTCCAGAAGACGCCAAGCCTGCAAATGCTCGCTCGCTTGTTTAATAGCAATCATCTCTGCATGCGCAAGCGGATCAAGGGTTGTTTCACGTAAATTGTAGCCGCGGCCAATGATTTGACCTTGATGGACGACGACCGCGCCGATCGGAACTTCGCGGATGGCTTCGGCTTTCAGCGCCTCACCGATCGCTTCTCTCATCCAAGGGATATGTTGATCCACAGGGGGACACCTCGCAATAATAGTTTATCCACATGTGCATAAAAATCCGAACAAATATTCGTTGTTAACAAGCTGTGGATAACAATGTGGATAACTTATAAACCTGTGGATATTCAATTCCACTACACATTCATACAATAAAAACATTGCCCATGCAAGGATTTTAGTTGAAAGAAGTGCATAAGCTACGTATAATGGTGATTACAGTGGGTCTTTTAGACCAGTTTGGACGAAAGATAGATCATTTAGACCAGTAACGATATATCTATATAAATGAATAGCAGGGTTCGACAATGGCAAACTTGCTGAAAGGCAAGGACGCAAAGCTGAGGGTCTACGGTTCTTATGAACTATGGCAGCCTGGTTACCGAAAATCGATGCTTTTTTGATTGCGGTGATAGGCTGTCCCTAAGTGGGGGGCAGTCTATTTTGTGCGGAAAAGTGTTATGAAATCCATCATTAAGGGAGGGTGAAGATGAGCATGGCAATGAAGCAGGATGCTTTGAAGCGATATGGGAGTAAAGAAGGATATGATGCGGAGGTATTGATTAATTGCCGAGCTGTAGTGGCGAAAGATGATTTCGTGTCAACAGGTATTCTTACCTATGCACAAGGAGACATCATGGAGATTGAGCTGCCGGAATATGAGGTATTTCAGCTTGGTGATAAGACCAAAATGACGTTATACACGAAATCGGGTCTATTCGTTTTTCATTCGACAGTCGTAGCTAGAGAGCCTGGTTCACTGATCGTGATCAATCCACCTGAGAATCGGAAGAAGTTTTCGGAGAAACGGGAGTTCCCGCGGGTCGATGTGAAGAACATAGGATACATTGTAGGATTTCAAAATATAACCCAAAAAGAGCAGCATCACTTGGAAAATCCAATTGAAATTTCGATAAAAAATATTTCCATGAACGGAATTGGCTTTATCATTAATGATAATTCGATGATCGATGGTATTCTTCATAAGAAATGTATGTTGCAAGTTGAGCTAGATTTAGGTTTTGAGATGCCGTGCAGGTTGGAAATTATAAGGAAAGAAAAGCAGGAAGACGGCTACTATTATGGAGCCAGCTTCGAGAGCGTTCCTGCCGAGCAAAGCAATGCATTACGGGGGTTTATTCTTCGAAATCAGATCCAAACCTACTTCGAACAGAAGCGGGATGAAGAGTTCAAAAAAGCAATGGAAAAAAAGTCTGCAGCCAATCAATAGCTTGCAGGCTTTTTTTTGCCCGCTAAGTACTATATAATAAGAAGGATGATTTTCGAAAATTAAGGAGTTGTAACGACAATGGCTTTGAAAGCAGGTATCGTCGGTCTACCGAACGTAGGAAAATCGACATTGTTTAATGCAATTACACAGGCGGGGGCAGAATCTGCGAATTATCCGTTCTGTACGATCGATCCGAATGTTGGGGTAGTAGAAGTACCAGACGAGAGATTGCAGAAGCTGGTGGAAATCGTTGTGCCTAAGAGCATCGTGCCGACAGCCTTTGAATTCGTTGACATTGCGGGTTTAGTTAAGGGTGCGAGCAAAGGCGAAGGCCTTGGAAATAAATTTCTAGCACACATCCGCGAAGTTGATGCGATTGTGCATGTTGTCCGTTGTTTTGAGGATGATAATATTACTCACGTTTCAGGGAAAGTTGATCCGATTGGCGACATCGAGACGATTAATCTTGAATTGATTTTGGCAGACATTGAGTCGGTTGATAAAAAGATCGAGCGTTCACGCAAAAACCTCAAAGGCGGCGACAAGAAAGTAGTTGCTGAAGTTGAATGTTTGGAACGTATCAAAGAAGCCTTATATAATGATATGCCAGCACGCAGCTTGGATTTAACAGAAGATGAGCGCCTTCTGGTTCGCGATCTACATTTGCTAACGATGAAGCCAGTGCTCTACGCGGCAAACGTGAGTGAAGATGAAGTTGCAACGGCGGACGATAATGCATACGTTAAAATTGTGAAGGAATTCGCAGAGAAAGAAAACAACGAAGTTGTTTCCATTAGCGCGAAGGTTGAATCCGAAATTGCTGAGCTGGAAGACGAAGAAAAAGCGATGTTCCTGGAAGAGTTGGGACTTCAAGAGTCCGGCTTGAATAGATTGATTAAAGCTGCTTATCGCAAACTCGGCTTGTACACGTATTTCACAGCTGGAGTTCAAGAAGTTAGAGCATGGACGATTCGTAAAGGAACGAAAGCTCCTCAAGCGGCTGGCGTCATTCATACGGATTTCGAACGTGGATTTATTCGTGCAGAGGTTGTTTCTTATCACGATTTGGCTGCTGCAGGATCCATGGCGGGTGCGAAGGAAAAAGGGCAAGTTCGCCTTGAAGGTAAAGAGTACGTAGTAAATGACGGCGACGTTATGCATTTCCGTTTCAACGTTTAATTACTTACAAAAATAAGAAAGGAGTGATCCCCTATGTTGGATCGACTTCAGTCCATTGTGGACCGCTATGACAAACTAAGCGAGTTATTGTGTGACCCGGATGTAACGAGTGATACGAAGAAACTAAGAGAGTATTCCAAAGAGCAATCTGATCTTCAGGAAGCTTACGATGCTTATAATGAATATAAGAGTGTGAGCGAACAGCTAGCTGATGCGAAAGTGATGCAGAATGAGAAGCTGGATGATGAGATGCGCGAAATGGTCAAAATGGAGATCGAAGAGCTTAGCGAGCAATCTGCTAAACTCGAAGAACATCTCCGCATTTTGATGATGCCGAAAGATCCTAATGATGACAAGAACGTCATCGTGGAAATTCGCGGCGCGGCAGGTGGCGATGAAGCTGCGCTGTTCGCAGGCGACCTCTACCGGATGTATACGCGTTATGCGGATGCGCAAGGTTGGAGAACGGAGATTTTGGATGCATCCGTGAATGATTTGGGCGGATTTAAAGAAATAATTTTCATGATTACGGGTAAAGGTGCCTATAGCAAGCTCAAGTTCGAGAGCGGTGCGCACCGTGTTCAACGTATTCCAGTAACGGAATCCGGTGGACGGATCCACACCTCCACGTCGACGGTTGTTGTTATGCCGGAGGCAGAAGATGTGGAAATCGTCATCCACGATGCGGATATTCGCGTAGACACATTCTGTTCCAGTGGAGCAGGCGGTCAGTCCGTTAATACAACGAAATCCGCTGTGCGTGTAACCCACGTACCAACGGGTATCGTCGCAACGTGTCAGGATGGTAAATCGCAGAACTCCAATAAAGAGTCAGCGCTTCGCGTACTTCGTACGCGGATTTCAGATAAATTGCGTGAAGAAGAAGAAGCGAAATATGCCGGCGAGCGTAAAAGCAAAGTCGGAACGGGCGACCGTTCAGAGCGTATTCGTACGTACAACTTCCCGCAAAGCCGGATTACCGATCACCGTATCGGCTTGACCCTTCACCGTTTGGAGACGGTGCTGAACGGCGATATGGCGGAAATTGTGTCAGCGTTAACGATTGCTGCACAATCCGATGCCTTAGAGGCAATGTAATGACGACTGCCAACATGAGTGTGAGAGAAGCCTTTGTGAAGGCTTCTTCTTTTTTAGCGGAGCAAGGCGTCGCAGAGGCTTCGTCTTGCACAGAGTTATTGTTGCAGCACCTCTTAGGTGGCTGTACGCGGACTGAACTGCTGTTCCGCTGGTGGCAGGAACAGATGCCAGTGGAGCTGGTCGCTACGTGGGACCAGCTCGTTGCAAGGAAGGCCGCGGGTGAACCGGTGCAGTACATTACCGGTGAGCAGGATTTCTTCGGCCTTCCGTTTGAAGTCGGGCCGGCCGTGCTGATCCCGCGGCCGGAGACCGAGCTGCTCGTGGAGGCGATGCTCCACGAGGGTTCGCGTCTGTTCCCGCAAGGCGCTCCGCTGCTTGCGGATGTGGGCACCGGGAGTGGTATCATCCCGGTGACAATCGCACACGCGCGCCCTGCGTGGCGCGTGGCAGCCAGCGACATCTCCGCGGCAGCGCTGGAGATGGCCCGTAAGAATGCGCAGCGCCACGACGTGGCTGCGCGGATAACCTGGCTCGAGGGCGACCTCCTCGAGCCTTATATTGAGCGCGGGCTCGCGCCGGATATGGTGGTGTCGAACCCACCCTACATTCCGGATGGCGACCTGCCGGCGCTGATGCCTGAGGTGCGGCTATTCGAGCCGCACACTGCTCTATTCGGCGGTGTCGAGGGACTCGACCTATACCGCCGGATGGTCTCTCAGCTGCATCGGCTGCCACGAATCCCGACCGTGGTCGGGTTCGAGGTGGGCATCGGGCAGGCGGAGGCGGTTGCGGCGTTGCTGCGCGCCGCCGCGGATTGGAGGGAGATCCGCTTCGTGCAGGATCTCCAAGGGATCGATCGCCACGTGATCGCGATTCGTGCTTCCGAGTAGCCGATCCTCCGAGATCGGCTACCTCACTTCCTCTCTCTATTCGGAGGACCAACTCTATCATTTTGCAAAAAATAATAGATTCATAGGTTTAGCCCCACCCACTATTGTCCATACTGGCTAGTAGATGACGGGAAAGGGAAAGGGGCTACTCTCCATGGTTAAGAGAACGGAGCGCCACTCAGTTAAGAGCTTATCATTCATTGTTTTTGCACTTATACTTATGATTATGTGTTGGGAATCCAATCGTACGAATGCGGCGGTTATTTCGCCTACGATACCAGAAGAATCGATTCGTTTGCGTATTCTAGCAAACTCGGATTCTGCGCAGGACCAAGCCTTGAAACGCGAGATTCGCGATGCGATTATTGCCCGTATGGCGGATTGGGTTGTTGGACCACATTCCTTGGACGAGGCTAGAGCGGTCGTGAATGCGCATTTGCCTGAATTCGATCAACTCGTTGGCGAGATGATTGCCTCCCGCGGCTACAACTACCCGCATACAGTGGAGCTAGGTGTTGTCCCTTTTCCAACCAAAATGTACGGTAACGATGTCTACCCAGCTGGGGATTATGAAGCTTTACGTGTTGTGATTGGTTCTGGTGAAGGACAAAATTGGTGGTGCGTCTTATTTCCACCGTTATGCTTTGTAGATTCCGTATCGGGTGAAGCGGTTGCTTCGGCAGCAGTTGTAGTGGCCAAAACAACGGATGAGAACGGCAAGGAAAAGCAACCGGTTAAAGAAGATAAGGCTAAAACTAGCAAGGACAAAGCTGCTTCTACAGAGAAAGTTGCTAAGAAGGACGCTAAAGTTGAGGTAGTAGCAGCTTCAGTTTCAACTTCCACGACCGAAGAGCCAGCTCAACCGAAAGTGAAGTTCTTTATCTGGGAAATGTTTAAGGCGATCTTTTCCTGGTTTAGCTAATGTACATTTTATTTCATACAAGTAAGGATGAGAGTGATTGTGACAACCTATTGGAACGTGGATCAAGGCGAGCAGAGTGAGTTAGCCCAGGATATAGCAGAGGCAGCAAGTCTCTTGCGACAAGGGGATACAGTCGCTTTTCCGACTGAAACGGTTTACGGACTTGGTGCCGATGCGACGAATACCGAAGCGGTTCTGCAGATTTTTGCCGCAAAAGGGAGGCCCTCCGACAATCCTCTAATCGTACATATCGCTGATGCGACGCAGCTCTCAGGCCTTGTTCAGCCAGATAGTCTCACAGCTTATCATCGGGCGCTAATGAAGGCTTTCTGGCCTGGACCATTAACCATTGTGCTACCTGTACGTGCAGGTAGCCTTTCGCCGTTCGTTACGGCTGGACTGCAAACGGTCGGTATTCGTATCCCAGACCATCCGGTAGCCCTACAGTTGCTGCGGGAAGCGGGACTTCCGATCGCAGCGCCGAGCGCGAATAGCTCGGGTAGACCGAGCCCGACGTTGGCATCGCATGTGCGAGATGATTTGGATGGCAAGATTGGCGGGATTGTAGACGGTGGTGCAACGGGTGTCGGTGTAGAATCTACGGTTATTCAACTTGTAGACGGTGAGTTATACGTGTTGCGGCCAGGTGGAGTGACTTCGGAGCAGCTGCAGGCGGTTTTGCCAGATATGCGTATTCATGTAGCTGAACCGACAGAGGTTGAAGCTGCGGATACGCCTCGTGCGCCAGGTATGAAGTACACGCACTATGCGCCGAAAGGCTATATGCATATCGTTCAAGGGGACGACGAGCTAGAAGTCTCCGCATGGATTCAACGCGATATCGATGCCGCAAAGTCACGGGGAGAGTCAACGGGTATTCTCACTTTTGAAGAAAGAGTAGGCGGATACCGAGCGGATCTCGTTGTCGCATGCGGCTCCTTGTCACAGCCAGAAACAATAGCTCGAGATCTTTATGCCGCTCTGCGGACTTTTGATCACAAAGGCATTAGCTATATTGTTGCAGAAGGTGTTCCAGATGCAGGGATTGGCAGCGCCATTATGAATCGACTGCTCAAAGCAGCAGGCCACGAGCGGGTTCTCCTCTAAATTAGCATGATTCCCAGTTTGTCCGCATATCTTGAGAAAGAATCGTGGACAAGGGGGATCGTGCTATGCTCGCATCTGGGGTACAAGTTGGGCAACTCATGACAATTGGAATAATGGCGATTGCTTTGGGCCTAGATGCTTTTTCGTTAGGAATTGGCATAGGGATGAAGGGCATTCGTCTGTTGGATATTTTGAAAATCAGCATAATTATCGGTCTCTTTCACGTGCTCATGCCATTGATGGGGATGTTTATGGGGCAGTATGTCTCCCTCCTTCTGGGAAATGTCGCTACGGCGGCAGGGGGATGTTTACTTATTTTGCTTGGCGCACATATGGTATATAGCTCGATACGCGGGGAAGAGGCTTCGGCCTTCGATCATCGAACGTTATGGGGGCTTATTATATTTGCACTCAGTGTTAGTATAGATTCCTTCTCAGTGGGTGTTTCTCTTGGGATGTTTGCGACGGACATTGTGCTTACCGTACTGATCTTCGGTCTATTTGGCGGCTTACTCTCAATAGCGGGCTTGCTGCTAGGAAGACGAGTTAGCGGTTGGGTTGGGGAATATGGTGAGGCATTCGGTGGACTTATCCTATTAGGGTTTGGGATCAAGTTTTTACTATGATACAATACGTGTAAGTACGAACGGTGGTATAGCCGTTTATTCTAGGGAGGATTTCATGTTGCGAATTCTATTTGTCTGTACAGGAAATACGTGCCGCAGTCCGTTAGCTGAAGGTTTGCTGCGTATGAGGGTGCATCAAGAGGGGCTTGCGGCGGAGGTCCGTTCGGCAGGTGTATCTGCAATGACGGGTGGTCCGATATCGAGAAACAGCCAGTCACTTCTTCATGAAGCGGGTTTCAAGGAATCGATTAGTTCGCTAGCGATTAGTGCTGCGGATGTCGATTGGGCTGATCTGGTCTTGACGATGACGACGGGTCATAAACGTACCGTGATTGGACGCTTTCCTCATGCGGTCGAGAAGACGTATACGCTCAAAGAGTATGTAGAGGACGATGCTCGCATTCTCAATGCGATTGAGGAGCGAGAGCAGCTTGCGACAGAGCTTCAGCTCAAACAAGCGCTATCTCAGACGGTATCTGTGGAAGAAAGAAGCCGTATGTATGCGCTGGAAAACACAATTCCAGACTATGATATTTCAGATCCTTATGGTGGATCACTAGCCGATTATCGGTATACAGCCGAGGAAATTAGTCGGAGCCTAGATAAATTGGTAAAAAAAATACGCTAGTCTTCCG
Source organism: Paenibacillus sp. LjRoot56 (assembly GCF_964253335.1). NCBI lineage: Bacteria > Bacillati > Bacillota > Bacilli > Caryophanales > Paenibacillaceae > Paenibacillus > Paenibacillus sp. LjRoot56. The sequence goes on along the minus strand of NZ_CAXURV020000001.1, from coordinate 245,849 downwards.
AGGTTAACTCGGACGTTTGCTTTTTCCATAAAGGCCCTCAGTGGGATAGGCCAATAGAGCTTTACACATTGCTGGGAATGCGATAAAATACAAATAACAAGCAAGACTCAATGTAACTGGCGACGAGTGGGAGTAACCACAATGGAGCATTGAGCTATACGGCCGGTCGCCTGGGCAAAAGAGCAACGCGCGTTTTTTAGCGTGTGCGCTCTTTTTTTCGTTTTTGGTGAGCTTTGGGATATAATAGGATGGTCGGATTCGAACAGTCAAAAAGGAGCGTTTTATTCATGAAAATTGCTTTAGGTGCAGATCATGCAGGCTATCGTTTGAAAGATGTTATCATTCCTTTTATTGAATCATTAGGTCATCAAGTGATCGATTTCGGATGCAGCTGCGGCGACTCCGTCGATTATCCGGATTATGCACTTCAAGTTTGCGAAAAAGTCGTTTCAGGCGAGGCAGATAAAGGGATTCTGCTTTGTGGAACTGGCATTGGGATGTCCATTGCTGCCAATAAAGTTCCGGGAATTCGCTGTGCACTTGTGCATGACCTCTTCTCCGCGAAAGCGACGCGCGAACATAATGATACGAACGTGCTAGCGATGGGTGAGCGAGTAGTTGGACCTGGCGTAGCGGAAGAAATCGTTAAAATCTGGTTAGAGACCGAGTTTTCTGAAGGTGTCCGCCATAAGAATCGCATCAACAAAGTGCAGAGCATCGAAGATCGTTTCACGGTACATCCCTAGAAATGAGGATGCATAATGAGTGATTCCGTATTTGACCCTATAGCAGCAGCGGAAGCTTTGGAAGCGAATCTGCGAGAGCTGGTTACAGTGGGCGGGCTTCGCCCTGGTAACATTCTTGTGATCGGTACGAGTACGAGTGAAATTCTCGGGCATCAGATTGGGACATCGAGTACGCTTAATGCAGCGAAGCCGATTTTTGAGACGGTTGCGCGCATTTGCGGCGAATTCGGGCTGCATGCAGCCTATCAGTGCTGCGAGCATTTGAATCGTGCGCTGATTGTGGAAGAAGAGTTGCTGGCGCTGGCTCCGCAGCTTGAACCGGTATCTGTGATTCCCGTGCCGAAGGCAGGGGGTTCGATGGCCTCTTATGCGTACAGACACTTCTTGAAGCCGGTTGTTGTCGAGACGATTCAAGCGCATGCAGGCATCGATATTGGCTCAACGCTTATTGGGATGCATCTGCGCAGAGTCGCTGTTCCCGTAAGGCCGCTGGTTCGCCATATTGGCCAGGCTTATGTCACTATGGCATTCACTAGGCCGAAGCTCATCGGTGGTACTAGAGCTGTATATTCCGCAGATCTGGCGGATCAACTTTATCAACAAGCTGCACCTGATGCAGATTGCTAATTTATTATTAACGATTATCCTTAGGAGGAATATGAGATGACAAACTTTTTGAGCAAGCAAGATCCGAAAATCGTAGAAGCAATGAACCTTGAGCTTGGCCGTCAACGCGACAAAATCGAGCTAATCGCTTCCGAGAACATCGTGAGCCAAGCCGTTCTTGAAGCTATGGGTACTGTACTTACGAACAAATACGCAGAAGGCTACCCAGGCAAAAGATACTATGGTGGCTGTGAGTACGTAGACATCGTGGAAGATATCGCTCGTGACCGCGCGAAAGAGCTTTTCGGTGCTGAGCACGCGAACGTTCAACCGCATTCCGGTGCACAAGCGAACATGGCTGTTTACTTGGCAGCTCTAAACCCTGGTGACACGGTTCTTGGTATGAACCTTGCGCATGGTGGTCACTTAACACACGGTAGCCCAGTAAATGCTTCCGGTATCCTTTACAACTTCGTAGCTTATGGCGTAAGCGAAAAAGATTTCCGCATCGACTATGATGATGTTCGTAAAGCAGCTTTCAAACATAAGCCTCGCATGCTCGTAGCTGGTGCAAGTGCATACCCGCGTACGATTGATTTCGAAGCATTGGCTTCGATCGCTAACGATGTAGGCGCATTGTTCTTCGTTGATATGGCGCATATCGCTGGTCTAGTTGCAGCTGGCTTGCACCCGAACCCAGTACCACACGCACATTTCGTTACAACAACAACACACAAAACGCTTCGCGGTCCTCGCGGCGGTATGATCCTTACGAAGAAAGCTTGGGCTGCAGCAATCGATAAAGCGGTATTCCCTGGTTCCCAAGGTGGACCTTTGATGCATACAATTGCAGCGAAAGCTGTTTCCTTCGGTGAGGCTCTTCAACCGGATTTCAAAGTGTACGGTCAAAACGTAATCAACAACGCACAAGCTTTGGCAACCGCTCTTACAGCTGAAGGTATCAACCTTGTTTCCGGCGGTACGGACAATCACTTGATGTTGGTTGACTTGCGTAACCTTAACATCTCCGGTAAAGACGCAGAGCACGTTTTGGATGAGATCGGTATTACAGCGAACAAAAACGCAATTCCTTTCGACCCAACTAGCCCGTTCGTAACAAGCGGTATCCGTTTGGGTACACCGGCTGTTACTTCCCGTGGTATGGACGAAGAGGCAATGAAAACCATTGCGAAGGTTATCGGTCTTACTTTGAAAAATCCGAAAGACGAAGCTACGCTTGAGAAAGCTCGTGGTATGGTGTCTGATCTAACGGCACAATTCCCGCTTTACCCAGGTTTGACTTACTAATAGCTATTTTTATAGGGCCAGCTCATAGGAGCTGGTCTTTTTTTGTTCACATCCCCACCGCAACTCCCGGCTGCCCCGCGAACTAACTGGATTTTCTCCATCTGTTTGAAGCTTATTTCTCAAATCGGAAGGATTAACTGTATATCCTGTAGGTAAATTCCTTCGTTTCGCTCGATTCAGCATGTATGAGATACATTAGCTGTACTTTTTCCATCTATTCACGACGACACGTTAGAATCGAGAAAATTAGCTGTAGTTTATACATCTAAACACCGCTCGCCAGTCACCATGCACTCACCAGCCACAAGCCAGCCACAATCCTGCGCCAAGCCAAGGTCAGTTCACACCAATCTTCCAAACACATATCCCAAAACTTCAAACCATCTTACGAAAATATGAAACCTTTCAGCGCGGCAGACGCCTTACACTGGTTCTGTACGAATGTAAACACTTACACAGCTAGGAGAGGTGTACATGAATTTTCAGGAGATGCTTCGGCCTGTGCCGGCTGGGGCGAAGTTCGAGCTAGATGGATGGCATGTTTGGTGTGGATCGATGACACAAGATGCGGAGGGGAGGTATTACTTGTATTATTCGCGTTGGCCTGAACGTGCTGGTTTTGAGGCATGGGTCACGCATTCCGAAATCGCCTATGCGGTTGCCGATCACCCGTTGGGTCCGTTTCATCACGTGGATACGGCTTGGACATGTAGAGATAGCGCAGTGAGCTGGGACAGGGATGTGGCACACAATCCAGCCATTTTGCGCCATGGTAATCGTTATTACTTGTATTACATGGGAACGCATGGCCCCGAGTTTGATCTCGACCGACCTGCCGATGAGGCAACTTGGTGGGCGTATCGTAACCATCAGCGTATCGGCGTGGCTGTGGCTGATCATCCCGCTGGTCCATGGACTCGAGGGACGTCGCCCGTGCTCGATGTCTCCCCAGGAGAGTGGGATGGACTCATGACGAGCAACCCTACGGTGTGTGTGACCGCTGACGGCCGTATCCTGATGATGTACAAAGGTGTGGCCGAGGGCCCTCCACCAAAGGGCGGGGCAGTTAATGCGGGCGTAGCCTTCGCAGATCATCCGCTGGGACCGTTTCGCAAGCAGCCAGAGGTGGCGGTATCGAACCCAACGAACGATTGGGCGGTAGAGGACCCTTATGTTTGGTGTCACGGCAACGAGTACTATTCATTGATGAAGGACTTTCAAGGTTATTTTACGAAATTTGAACGGGGCTCAGTGGCCTTATTTGAATCATCAGACGGCATTGCGTGGCAACCATCGCGGCATGTACTGGCTTTCGATTTACAAATTCCCTGGGCTCACCGGGTAGCACAATCCGTCCTCAGACTGGAACGCCCCCAGCTATGGTTCGATGAGAGCGGAATGCCTGCCGTCCTGCTGTGTGCCGTGCTTGAACGGGAGGGAAGCCGATCGTATAACATACGAATCCCATTAGGAAGAGATGAATGATGATTTTCAAGCCTTTGATTACATCACGCTCGCCAAAAATTGATCTAGCAAAGCCGTCTCCAACTAGGAGGCGGCTTTCGTATTTCCGAAGATTTTAGACCATCTGCCAAAGATATGAAAAGGATCGCTTCTTCCGCGGCGCTACAATAAAGGTATAACAAACAGAGAGAGGAGAGGCAGCTCATGCATCGAACGATGAACCTGCTGCGGAGATACGGTGTCATGTATGCCCTATTAATTCCGGGCTTGCTGTACTTTGCGGTATTCAAATATGTGCCGATGGTGTACATCGCCGCTGCATTTAAGAACTACAACGTCCTGCAAGGACTCTGGGAAAGCCCGTGGGTCGGCTGGCAGAACTTTCAGCTATTTTTCGATGGTGTGTACTTCAAGCAAATTATCGGAAACACCATTCTGATCTCGTTTTACAAGCTCGTATTTTCGTTTCCAGCGCCAATTATACTCGCTTTAATGCTCAATGCCGTTACCTCAACGGGGTTCAAAAGAACCATCCAAACCCTGACCTACTTGCCTCACTTTCTGTCATGGGTCATCATCTACGGGTTGCTGGTGGCTTTCCTCGCACCTGGAACAGGGCTTGTTAACCAGTTGTTAACCACCTTCCACTTAGACCGCATATCCTTCTTAACGGAGTCTGGTCTGATTCGATCCCTTATCGTAACAACGGATATTTGGCAGTCAGTCGGTTGGGGAGCCATCATTTACTTGGCAGCGCTCACAGGTATTGATCCAAGCCTTTACGAAGCGGCAACGATGGACGGCGCGTCTCAGTCCCGTCAGTTATGGCATATTACACTGCCAGGTATTCGCAACGTCATTATCCTCATGCTCGTGCTGCGGCTCAGTGCCATTCTTGATGTTGGCTTTGACCAAATCTTCATTATGCTCAATCCGCTTAATCAAGAGAAGGCCGATGTTATCGAGACATGGGTGTATCGGGTCGGTTTACAAGAGGGACGCATTGGACTTGCTACCGCCGTGGGATTGTTCAAATCAGTAATCGGCTTCGTGCTTGTACTTGGTGCGAATCGGATTGCCAAAAAATTCGACGGACAAATCTGGTAGAAGGAGGAATTATCCATGCGTCACATGACCACTGGCGACCGACTCACCCAAGGTGTTAACTATTTGCTGCTCAGCCTGCTCGCTGCTTCCTGTGTATTGCCATTCCTGTATGTCATCAGCGTCTCACTAACACCGATATCCGAGTTCATTAAGAAAGACGGGCTAGTCATTATTCCGACGCATACCACATTGACGGCATATCGAGAGATTATGCAAGGGGGCCGATTACTCGATGCCTACCAAGTGACCCTCTTTCGTGTCATTGTCGGTACGCTGCTGAACTTAGTGTTCACCGTGATTACAGCACTTCCACTATCACGCAAAGCGTTGCCTGGTCGAAGCCCATTCCTGCTTTTCATCGTATTCACCATGCTGTTCAACGGCGGTATTATTCCGGGCTACTTGCTCGTGAAAAATATAGGACTGCTCGATTCCGAATGGTCACTCATCATTCCTGGATTGATCAATGCGTTCTATCTCATGATTGTGAAAAGCTTTTTCGAACAGCTGCCAGAGGCCATTGACGAGGCTGCTCGTATCGATGGAGCGGGGGAAATCGCCATCTTGGTACGCATCGTTATTCCGCTGTCTGTACCGATTATCGCGACGATTGGCCTTTTCTACGCCGTGTGGCACTGGAATAGTTATTTCGATGCCCTGCTCTACATCAACACCCCAGAGAATCAGCCTGTACAGCTATTTCTAAGGCAGATCTTACTCGCCTCTGTCGCAATTAGCGGGGATGCAGCAGAAGCTGCTAACTCGGTGAACCCCATTTCGGTCCAAATGGCGTCCGTCGCCATTACAACGTTACCGATTCTGGTTGTGTATCCGTTCATCCAGAAGCATTTTACCCGAGGTGTTCTGCTTGGCTCTGTGAAAGGTTAATGTGGGGCCAAAATCGATGATATCTAGAGGCAACTCTCGATATAGCATGTATAATAGACTAAAGGGAGAGGTTCAAGATGAAAAAGAATCACGCAAGTGCGTTGCTTAGTATGACTGTAATCCTAGGGGTTGTTGCTGCAGGCTGCAGCAAGGCTGAGAATACGGCTTCACCAAGCGCGAGCGTTGCCCCCTCTACAGGAGCCTCGCAAACGGCAAAACCGGTGGAAGCTGACAAGAAGTATAAAGTTAGCTTTTATAATACAGTCGGTTATCGGTTAACAACGCCAATGCCGGCGAAAGAGCAGGATCCCATTCGTCAAATGATCGAGAAAGACAATAATATGGATCTCGACATGATCATGGGTGGTGAGAACTGGAAGGATAAGCTCAACCTGCTGATCTCCTCTAATCAAATTCCGGATATCGTCTCTTTTCCTGACCGTGCCTCTGCGATTAAATACTACGATCAAGGCTTGCTTGCCGATCTCGATGATTTGTTGAAGGAGTTCCCAGAGCTTCCGAAAGCATTCGACCCCTCGCGCCTCGAGCCTATGAAATATAAAGGTCATACGATTGGTTTACCAGCTTCCGAAGCCGTTGGCGGCGTGAATGGTTGGTGGATCAACAATACTTGGCTCAAAAAGTTGAACCTGTCAGTTCCGACAAATCCACAAGAATTGCTCAACGTTATGAAAGCGTTCACTTTTAATGATCCAGATGGTAATGGCAAGAACGATACGTATGGTTATGTCGCGATGCTGCCGAAGGACGGCTCACTGGGTTATAGCACGAGTGGTGCGCAAGGCTTCCAACAGATTTTCTGGATGTACGGTGTACAGCCTAACTTTGTAGATGTCAAAGATGGTAAGGTGGTTGTCTACAACACCGACGCGAAGACGAAGGAAGCGCTGACGTTCATTAAAGAAATGATCGATACGAAAGTTGTTGACCCGGACTGGGTAACGATCGACGACGGACTCAAACGTGATAATAAAATGTACCAAGGCAAGGTTGGTATTATGATCGAAGACTGGCGCCGTTCGGAGCCTGCGGAAACGAAGAAAATGCAGGATGCCGGAGGCAGTGTACCGGAATGGAAGCAAATTGCGCCGCCAAAAGGGCCGTATGGGGATCAAATCCTTGACGTGAAACCATTCCAGCAGTCCCTCATTGGACTTTCGAAGGAAGCGATGAAGGATGCTGGTAAAGCTAAGCGTGCCATGCAGTTCATTCAATATCTATACACCAATAAAGACGCGTATCCATTCCTAGCTTATGGGATCAAAGATAAGTCCTTTACTGTGACGAATGGCACACCGAAGTTAATCGATAGATCTACTTACAACGAGAAGGAAATTGAGTGGCGCTATAACTATGCTTTCGTTCGCAAAGCGACGGACGGCGTGTACTTCGACTTCCAAAAACCTGATATCACAAACGCGAACCAGAAGATTAACACGAGTTACTTGAAGGATAATAACGTAAATCCACGTGTTTTTGACGATCCGGCTGACCCGATGTCGCAAGATCGCCTCAAATATGCCAATGAAATGATGCTCAAATTCGTAACGGGCAAAGAGCCTCTGACGAACTGGGATACGTACGTGAAGACGCTGCAGGACAAATTCAAGCTGAACGATGCGATTGCCAATTATACCAAGCAGTTGCAGGGTGACGGTGTAATAAAATAAATAGGGTAGGGAAAAGGGGAGACGCCTCCTCTTTTTCCACATTTGTATAGCTAGCTACGAGGGGTGCGCACATGCGAGATTGGATCAAGAAATGGTTTCACAACATATCATTCCGACTGTTTCTGGTCTGTTTCGTCTTCGTGCTCAGCTCGGAGGCTATTCTAAGCGGCTTATCCTACCGCTATATTAAGAATGAAATTACGTCTAGTCAGCTCAACCAAGCGACACAGTTGCTGCATAAGGAAGAGGAATATATCGATCTGTACTTTCTTCTTGTGCAAAATACGATTGGCCAACTCTCCACTTCAGCGGCTTCGTGGCGTAATGATCTGACGGCTGCGCAAGCTGCCCTGGAGAATGCCTATAGGGAGAACTCGGTCATGCTGACAGACGTGTACGTGATTCGCAAGGATTTATCCATTCTGGGCGGGAATCCTGTAACCAAGGTCATTAACGACGCTAGAGATGATCGTGATCCTCTATATAAAATGGCTTATAGCAACGCCTATGGGGCCGTGACGGTTAGCCAGCCGTATCAGAATTTCTTCTCCGGTTGGACAGTCACTTTCACCAAAGCAATTACCATAGCTGGCGAACCCATGGCCGTGGCTGTGGATCTGAATCTAACTGCGATGCAGGAGCGATTGCAGAAAATTGGCGGCGGTAGCAACGATTTGCAGTTAGGCATTATGGACAAAGAGGGACGTGTCATTCTGGAGCCAGCGGGCAGCCGCCTGTTTAGTATCGTTGATCATCGTCTGAGCTTTGATGACCGAGATGGTCGGGAGCTTGTCGAGTCCAAGGACGATGTCTTTACTGACCATATGAACGGCACAGCTGTGACCATTATGAAGAGCATTAATCCTCGTACCAAATGGATTGTATTTGCCTTCTATGACGGAACGACGCTGCAAACTTCGCTCAAGAGGATGGAGACATTTTTCGTAGGCCTGCTGCTGCTTGGCTTCTTGCTTAGTGTGTTGACGGCCGGCTTCGTGGCCCGCATGATTCGAACGCCTGTGTATTATCTGATTCGTAAAATCAATCAAGTCGGTCACGGAGATTTGAACGTTAGCATATCGAGCGCACGCCGTGATGAATTCGGCAAGCTGGCAGCAACATTTGATGATATGCTAGGCCAGATTCGCACCTTAATTGAGCATGTGAACCGTGGCGAGCGCAAGAAGAAAGAGTTAGAAATTCAAGTGCTACAGTCTCAAATCAATCCGCATTTTCTATACAACACGCTAGGTTCTATTTCCAATGTGGTCGCATTTGAGCGCTATCATGAGGTCGATAACATCATTGAAGCACTAATTTCAATTTTGGAATACGGTATTACGGAGTTCTCAGACCGTGTCAGCTTGGAACAGGAATTGCGGAATGTGAAAGATTATTTATATATCCAGAAGATCCGATATGACTGTGAATTTGAGCTCATAGAGGAGATTGATCCAGTTACTTTAGAACTTCCTGTATTGAGGATGGCGTTGCAACCGATTGTGGAGAACAGTATTTTCCATGGCTATGCAGGTGGACGTAAGTCAGGAGCTATACGGTTGTCTGCCGTCCGTCGTGATGGCAAACTCATTGTTGAAGTTGAGGATCAAGGGATTGGTATGACACCTGATAAGACAACTGAGCTATTACTTGAGGATCCTGTAGGGAGAAATTTTGATCACCGTAAACGAATAGGCTTGTACAACATTCATCAACGCATCCGTTTAAATTACGGGGAGCCTTATGGGCTTAGCGTATGGAGTGAACCAGGTCGTGGAACATGTGTAACACTGACATTCCCAGATGATACAGCACAGGATCAGCTTGAGGAACGCGGAAGGGGGGAGGCGCAATGAGAGAGGTGACTTGCCTCATTGTGGATGATGAGCCGCCGATGGTGCAGCGGCTAGAGACATACTTCGGGCGGTGGGCCGAGCGGCGGATGCCATTCCGGTTAGTTGGTCGTGCTTATTCGGGCGCTGAAGCGCTGGAGAAGGCTGCAGAACTGCGTCCTGATCTCATTATCACGGATATCGTGATGCCTGGCATGGACGGGATTGAGCTCGTTCGTCAGCTGCGGGAACGATTGCCTGGTGTGGAAGTCATCATCCTAAGCGCCTATTCGGATTTTGCCTATGCCAAACAAGCGATTGCTATGGGTGTGTTTGAATATTTGGTCAAGGTACCCTTGCGCGAAGAAGATGTACGCACGGCCTTGTCCAAAGCACGCGATAACGTGATCGCACGTGAGGAGAAGGAGCGGCACCTACAAACCCTCAGCGGATCCGTGAAGGAGAATTCCTATCGTCTGCGCAAGCATCTGCTAGAAGAACTACTCCGTGGAGAGGTATCTGATCCTGTCATGGAGCGCCGAAGTGCAGAGCTAGTACCAGGTTTTGAGCCGCGGCAATATGGGTGCTTTGCTGTGCGTTTTGATAATTACGATGTATTCTGCTCGGAGTATTCACCAGCGGACCGTAACATGCTCAAGTACGGCATGTTAAATATTATCGAGGAAGTGCTCCGAGAGAATGGGAGCTGCTTCGCTTGTGAGTTGCAGCAGGGCGTCATTGTTGCCCTGGCTACGATTCGGGCGGGCAGCGAACAATCGTTCGACCGAATCTGTTACGAGCTTGGGGAAAGCATCCGTGATGCGATAAAAACGTATTTACGGATCTCGGTTTCGATGGGTGTGAGCCGGATGTACAACGGTTGGGGTTCCGCTTCAGCGGCCTATGAGGAAGCCAAAGGTGCGCTTGACGACACTTTCTACGCCAGCTTTGGCACGGTGATTACGCCAAATCGCAGGCTAGGCTATAGCGAAAGTGACTGGCGCGAACTCACAGAACGCTTCGAGCAAGTGCTCGAGCGCTCTAGTGCGAAGTCGTCGGGAGGCGAAGCGCTTGCGCCTTTGCTGCATGTTTTGCATAACCATCGGATTATTCCTGGCAAGATGCTGGGTTATATCGAGGGCTGGTGTGCACGCCTTCGCCAACGGTTGCTATCTGCGGATGATGAAGTTACAGCCGATGTGGTTACATTTGCGGACTGTACGCATCTGCATCAACTGGTGGAGCGGCTGCGCGTGGAGTGGGAGAAGCTGCACGCCCGTGCAGAAGGGAGCGGTCTGCGCCCCGAAATGGTGAAGGCGATGCGTTTCGTTGAAGATCACCTGAAGGAATCAATTTCCTTAGGCGTTGTAGCAGAGCATATTCATTTGAATCCGACTTATGTGAGTGAGCTTTTCAAGAAAGAATTAGGGATTAATTTCACCGATTACGTCTCTAAGCGAAGGATAGAACGGGCCATCGAGTTGTTGCGTAAACGTGATTATTCGAATTTAGAGCTTGCTGAGGCTGTTGGTGTTCATAATGAGAAGTATTTTTGCACCTTGTTCAAAAAAATAACCGGGACCTCTCCACAGAAGTTTGTCGCAGCAAGCTGGAGAGATTGACGAGGAGAGAGTTGCTTTGTTACCAAAGGAAGCTCGAGATCAATTCGAAGAATCGATTTTTCATAATCCACCTGCTACCTATAGAAGCACGCCATTCTGGTCATGGAATGATAAGCTGGAACCCGAGGAGCTTCGCAGGCAAATTGGCGAAATGAAGCGAGCTGGGCTAGGTGGCTTTTTCATGCACACGAGGCAGGGACTGCTTACCCCTTATATGGGCGAAGAATTTCTGGATGCGGTAGAAACAGCAGCGGAAGAAGCGAAGGCTCAAGGGCTTGAAGCTTGGTGTTACGATGAGAACGGATGGCCTAGTGGAACAGCTAACGGTTTTGTGCCGGCACTGGGAGCTTCCTATCAACAGAAGTCACTAGAGGGTATCCGAGTCGAAAGAGAGGATGCTTGGCAACAGGTTGAAGCGCTTAAGCAGGATCCAGACTTCCTGTACCTGCTTGTTCGTCGAGAGAACGAGCAGCAATGGAGGGTGCAAGAGGCGGCTGCGGTGCTGGACGACTGGGATGTCGCAGTGGCTGTAATGTGTCGCGTGAATCCTTATTATATTGATATTTTATCTAAAAAAGCCATGGAGGCTTTCCTGCAGGCGTGCCACGATGTTTATTTCCAGCGTATGGGGGACCGTTTCGGTGAAGCAGGAATGCCGGGCATTTTCACCGATGAGTTTAAGTTCTCAGGTGTTCCGTGGTCTGTTGACTTCGCACAAGAGTACTCTGTACGTTATGGGGATTCGATTGCGAACGCGATCGGTTGGCTGCTAACAGAAGCGGATGAGTCTATGAAAGATGCAGCCTATCGCGCACGCTATCAGTTCTGGCATCTAGTAAGTGAACGATTCCAAACGTCAGTTCGTTTGGTAGCTGACTGGTGCGAGGCACACGGCTGGCAGCTGACAGGTCATTTCATGGGGGAAGACACTCTCATGGACCAGATGCAGTATACGGCCGGCGTGATGCCGCTGTATGAACGGATGCATATGCCGGGTATTGATATGCTGGGGCGGACGCCGCGTAGTACGTTGCTGCCTAAGCAGGCTGCCTCGGTAGCGCGGCAGTTGGGTAAACCGTTCGTGATTACAGAAACCTTCGGTTGCTGTGGTTGGAACTTGAGCTTTCGCGAGATGAAGCGCATCGCGGAGTGGCAGTTTGTCCTAGGTGTGAACCGACTATGCCCTCATCTGCAATCCTACTCGATTCGTGGGGTTCGGAAGCGGGATTATCCGCCTTCGCTTTACATTCAGCAACCGTGGTGGAACGTGTACAGTCAGTTTAATGATTACTTTGCGAGGCTTACGTATTTGTTGACGCTCGGGAAGGCGGCTCCAGGGATTCTTGTGCTGCATCCGATGCGATCAGCTTGGCTCCTGCAAAGCGTGAAGGATAGTAGTGCTGTAGAGCGCATGCAGGACCGAATGGATGAGTTAGCCCATGGACTATTAGCGCTTCAGCGTGATTTCGATTACGGGGACGAGACGTTGATGGAGCGCTACAGCCGTGTCTTGGACGGCGTTTTGCAAATTGGGGAGCAGGCATACGATACGGTGATCGTGAATGATGTGCTGACGTTGGAGGCTTCAACCCTAGCACTGCTGAAATCATTCGCAGAAGCCGGGGGAAAGGTTATTCTGGTGGGTGAAGCGCCTCGTTACTTGAAGGGGGAGCGGTGTGAGGAGTTGTCATTGTGGTTCTTACGCGATCGCATTGTTCGTGTTGCGGAATTAAGTGACTTGCGTGAGCATGTGAAAGCACGTCAGGATTGGCTTCCAGTGGAGGGTACATCACAGGAAGCATTGCGAAAACTCTATGTGCAGGAACGGCGATTGCCAGGTGTGACGTTACTTTATGCTGTGCATACGGGTGATACCGGGATGATCGAGTTGGAGATTCCAGCGTCTGATCGGCGAGTATGGATGGAGCTGGATTTGGAAAAAGGAGAAAAGGCCGAAGCTGATGCACGAATGTTGTCATTGCGAATAAAGCTAGCCCCAGGCGATTCGAAGCTCTTCACCGTTTGGGATAGAGAGGCAGCGGTGGAGCCGGCCCCATTCGGATATACATCTCAGGCAGCATCTCCTTCACTGAATGAGAAGACATTCTCAGTAGTTGAAGCGAACGTAGATGCGCCATGGGACTACCAATTGTCAACATCTAATACCCTGACACTCGACTATGCCGCCTATCGAATAGATGGAGGAGAGTGGACATCTCCTACTTATGTGCTGAACATCCAAGAGCATTGTATCGCGATGCAGCGACCGGTGCACATTGAGCTGGAGTTCACCTTCGAGACGGATGCTGAGCTGATGCGGCAGACGGATCGTTCACTGTGGAAGCTGGCAGTCGAGCGTCCTGAGCATTGGGAGCTAGCGATCAATGGACAGTATGTCCATGCGGAGGATGCTGACGGCTGGTTTGGCGGTGACCGCAGCTTCCCAACGCTGAGAATTGGCGAATTTGTGCGGGAGGGCAGTAATCGTATCCGCATGTCTGGATCCTTTTATTGTAACGATGATGTCTATCGGTTCTTCGGTGTGGCAGGTGCTAATTTGGCTCCAATTCGCAATAAGCTCTTATTCGATGTTGAAGTCGAAAGCAAGTATGTGCTGGGGCCATTCGCTGTGAAGCCACATGGCGGCTGGGAGCAGGCAGAGCGCGAGGCGTTGTGGACGGAAGGTCCATTCACGTTAACCACACTGCCGAAGCAGCTTCACTTGACGGACGTCACGACGCAGGGATTGGTGTTCTATTCGGGACGAGTGACCGCAGACAAAACGCTTACCTTACCCGAGCAAGTGTTGAAACATATTCGCAACAATAACGGAAGGCTCGTCCTTCAGTGGGACGCTATGCGCTGTCCAGCTATGAACATCACAGTGAATGGTGGAACCACCCATACGATTCTCTGGGGAGCCCACCAGCTGGACGTAACAGATGAAATAGTGAGCGAACAGGTACAGCTCCAAATCGAACTGCTGACCAGCGGGCGCAATACATTTGGACCCCATCATCATCTAAAAGGGGAAGTCACCTTTGTTGGCCCCACCAGCTTCACCGATAAAATCGGTTGGGTCGATGCAGGTGCCGATCACATATGGACGGATCGCTATTGTTTGGTCAGCTGCGGGCTGACCGGCGTTCAATTGTTGCTGGTTAACGCCAGCTAAACCTCACATGCAAACCCTTGTATGAGCCCATTTTCCGATTGGAAAGTGCGGTTCACGAGGGTTTTTTGTCATGATTTTATAACCGCAGGAAAACCACGCTGCTTCGTTGTAGTAGTCATCAAGAGAAATGGCGGTTCTACAGCAGATAAGTTGGATAACATATGATATAATGGACGAGGTTTGCCTGACCTATAAGCTTAATTAGGAGGAACATATGGGTAAAGTACATATTTGCGATCATCCGCTTATCCAGCATAAGCTTACTTATATTCGGGATGAGAACACAACAACGAAGGATTTTAGAGCCCTTGTCGATGAAGTTGCTACATTAATGGTGTATGAAATTACAAGAGATCTGCCACTACAACAAGTGCAAGTGAAAACGCCGGTTACAACAGCAGATTGCCAAGTTATCTCGGGTAGAATGTTAGGGCTGATTCCTATTTTGCGCGCGGGGTTAGGTATGGTTGACGGCGTGTTAAAGCTGATGCCAGCTGCAAAAGTAGGACATGTTGGTCTTTACCGCGATCCGGATACGCTCCAACCTGTTGAGTACTATGTGAAGTTGCCAACCGATGTGTTGGAGCGGGATTTGCTCGTTATTGATCCTATGCTTGCAACAGGCGGATCTGCCAATGCAGCAATTGACGTGCTGAAAAGCAGAGGCTGCTCACGTATTAAGCTAATGTGTCTCATTGCAGCACCTGAGGGCGTAGCTTCTGTACAAAAAGAACATCCAGACGTTGATATTTATGTCGCAGCGGTTGATGATCATTTGAATGATCATGGCTACATCGTGCCAGGTCTCGGGGATGCAGGGGATCGACTGTACGGTACGGATTAATTTTTTGAACAAAAGTAAAGCTTACGAAGTCAGTTTTCCTGTAAGAAAACTAAGCTCATGCTTACGAAGATAGCTTTCCTATGGAAAGCTTTAAGGGGAGAAGAAACCGATGAAACGTTTAAAAGTGATTACGATCTTCGGAACAAGACCTGAAGCTATCAAAATGGCTCCACTCATTCTCGAGTTGGAGAAGCATCCTGAGCAGATTGAGTCTCTGGTATGCGTAACCGCACAACATCGTCAAATGTTGGACCAAGTGCTTGATATTTTCAAAATCACACCGAACTTTGATCTTAACGTTATGAAGGATCGCCAAACACTGAATGAGATTACGATGCGCGTGCTGCAAGGCTTGGAGCCTGTGTTCCAAGAAGCGAAGCCAGATCTAATTCTCGTGCATGGGGACACACTAACAACTTTCCTTGCCAGCTATGCAGCCTTCATGCAGCAGATCCAAGTAGGACACGTGGAAGCGGGTCTTCGGACGTGGAACAAATTGTCGCCATATCCAGAGGAAATGAACCGTCAATTAACGGGTGTTCTCGCTGATCTTCATTTTGCGCCTACACAGCAATCCGCAGATAACCTGCGCAAAGAAAATAAATCAGAGTCCCAAATTTATGTGACGGGTAATACAGCCATAGACGTGTTTAAGTACACGGTGCAGGAAAAGTTCAATCACCCTGTGCTGGAATGGGCAGCAGGCCGCAAGTTGATCTTGATGACGGCTCATCGCCGGGAAGCTCAAGGTGAGCCGCATCGCCAAATATTCCGTGCCGTGAAACGCATCGCTGATGAGTTTGAGGATATTGCGATTGTTTACCCGGTTCATCCGAATCCGGTGGTTCTCGAGCCTGCCCATGAAATTCTAGGCAATCATCCACGCATCAAACTGATTGACCCTCTTGACGTTTTCGAACTGCATAATTTCTATCCGTATACGTATATGATTCTGACAGACTCTGGCGGCCTTCAAGAAGAGGCGCCGACCTTCGGAGTTCCAGCTCTTGTTCTTCGCGATACAACAGAGCGTCCAGAAGGCATCCAAGCAGGGACTTTGGAGCTAGTTGGTACGGATGAAGAAGTGGTCTACACACGTGCGCGCGCGCTACTGACAGATCCAGAACAGTACAATAAAATGAGCCAAGCTGCGAACCCTTACGGAGACGGAAAAGCGTCTGAACGCATTGTTCAAGCGATTCTTCATCACTTCGGTAGGACTACTGAACGCCCGGAATCTTTCTAACCGTGACAAAATCATGACAAACGCTACAGCGTACAGTTGGACTGTTCGGTTTGAAAAAGCGCAAACCCTAGAGCCGCAAGGCTCTAAGGAGTTTTGTGAGATGTGACAAATGAAGTTCCGTCAATTGACAAACTTAGCATGGCTTCGATACAATGAATGAGGATTCGTAGCAGATGAGCTACGAGACGCGTTTTCCCATGTGGAAAACACCCAGGAGGGTGCAATGAAACGGCCAAATTCCAATGATAATCCTTGGCGGGCAGTAGCGTTAACTAGTGCAATTGGCATAGACCTTGTCGTATGTTTGGCAGCCGGATATTTCTTCGGCGATTGGTTGAGTGGCGCACTAGGTGGACAGATCTGGTTGTTAGTCGGGTTTTTACTTGGGCTTGTAACCGGCATCATGAGCATTTACTTCATGATTAAGCGGTACGGAGGGCTATGATGGACGACTTTTCAGCCACTCTGAAAACGGTTCAAAATGTATTTCTTTTCTTTTTATCCTTTTGTTTGGCTGCATGGGCGCTTCTTGTCGATTACCGGATTTACGTTGCGGGGATAATGCTTGGAGCTTGTGCGAGTATGATCAATGCAAGGTTCTTAGCCTGGAAGATTAACAAGCTGGCAGCAGCTGCGATAGAGCAGTCAGGGCGCAAGGTAACCCTTGGCTTTCTGACAAGGGCAGCAATCGCGGGGTTTGTCGGTTTGATTGCCGTCAGGTATCCCGAACATGTTGCATTAACCACGACGATTGTTGGATACTTTTTTGCTCAATTGGCAACACTCGTACTGGGTATTCTTTCTATTAAGAAGTCAAAGAAGTAATTCCACGATGTAACTTCAACGGATGAAAGGGGTGAAAATGGAAAATATGGAACATCACGCGCCAATATATAATTGGTTTGGTATTGATTTCGATGCATCAGCACTACTGATGATCGGGATTACCACAGTTATCGTGCTAATTCTTGCTATTGCAGGAGCGAGCCGAGCATCCGTAACAAATCCTTCGAAACTTCAAAACTTCATGGAATGGACGATTGAGTTCGTAGAAGGCATTATTGGAAGCACGATCGGTTCCAAGCATGGCAAAGGTTTTATCGCACTTGGTCTTACGCTCATCATGTATATCTTTATCGGCAACATGCTCGGCCTTCCTTTCTCAATCGTGACGGAAGATCATGTATCTTGGTGGAAATCACCTACAGCTGATATCGCTGTTACAGGAGCACTAACGGTAGTTGTTATCGTACTAAGTCATTACTTAGGGATAACTCGTAACACGAAGCATTACTTCGCGCATTACTTTGAGTTCAAAGGGGCAATGTTGATCCTTCATTTAATTGAAGTTGTATCTAAGCCGCTTACGCTTGCGTTCCGTCTTTACGGTAACATTTATGCAGGTGAAATCATGATATCTGTCATTATTGGAGCAGGTTGGTTTGGAATTGCGCCTCTCTTCGTATGGCAGGGCTTCAGTGTGTTCGTAGGTGCGATTCAAGCCTTCGTATTCACGATGTTGACCATGGTTTATATCTCACAAACATTGATTCATGAAGAAAAGCACTAAGCATTAGACTTACCTCGGGAAGTCTCGAGTCACTTATAAAACAACAAAAAACCTAAGAGTTTAAGGGAGGATTTTATCAATGGGAGCAATAGCATTAGTAGCAGCAGGTATCGTATTCGGTTTGGGAGCACTAGGTGCAGGTATTGGTAACGGTTTGATCGTAGGTCGTGCTTTGGAAGGTATTTCTCGTCAACCAGAACTTCGTGGTACGCTTCAAACAACAATGTTTATCGGGGTAGGTCTAGTTGAGGCAATGCCGGTCGTTGCATTGGTTCTTGCGTTCATCTTTATGGGAAAAGCTTAAGAAACCGCTTGGCGTTGATGGCCGAAGTCGCCACCACGCCTTCGTTTTGCCCATGTTATCAGAAGGGAGTGACGTTACTTGCATATTGAATGGTCCACATTTTGGATACAACTTGTCGCGTTTTTAATTTTATATTTGTTGCTTTCTAAATTTGCGTTCGGTCCTCTGTTCGGCATGATGGAGAAACGCAGACAATTGGTGAAAGATCAAATTCAAACAGCTGAAACTAGCCGTAAACAGGCAGAGCAACTGTTGGAGGAACAAAAGCAAGCGCTGCAACAAACTCGTAAGGAAGCTTACGACATCATTGAGCAAGCGAAGCACACAGGCTCCAAGCAAGCGGATGATATTATTCATGCAGCTAGTGCAGAAGCAAACCGTCTGAAAGACGAAGCGCTTAAAGATATCGAAAATGAGAAGAACAAAGCGGTTGCCGCTCTTCGCAGCCAAGTTGGCGCGATGTCCGTTCTGATCGCATCCAAAATTATTGAGAAACAAATCGACGAAAAGTCACAAGAAGAACTTGTTGAGCATTACCTCAAAGAGGTAGGAGGCAACGTATGAGTGACATCGTCGTAGCGAAGCGTTATGCCAAAGCTTTATTCGAAGTAGCGAAGGAAAAGAATATTATTTCCCAAGTTGAAGATGAGCTTAAATCTGTAGCTAGTGCGATTAGGGATAATGCAGACTTGCAGAAGTTCCTGAACCATCCGAACATCGGGAATACCGCTAAAACGGACCTGCTGAAGCAGATTTTCGAAGGCAAAGTTTCCGAACCGGTGTGGAACACGCTGCTTGTCTTGATTGATAAAGGTAGACAGTCCATTGTTTCAGCGTTGGCGAACGATTATGCCAAAGTTGCAAATGAAGCGCTTGGTCAAGCGAGTGCGACCGTATACTCTGCATACGTACTTTCGGATGCACAACAAGCTGAGATAGCTTCACATTTCAGTAAAGTAACTGGTAAAACGATCCGTGTTTCGTCTGTAGTTGAGCCTAAGCTGCTCGGCGGCATTCAAGTGCGTATCGGTGATCGTTTATATGATGGAAGCTTGGCAGGCAAACTTGATCGTTTGGCCAAAGCGTTAGTTTAATATAACCACTGTAAGAATAGGGGTGAAGTTCGTTGAGTATCAAACCTGAAGAAATCAGCTCATTGATTAAACAACAGATCGAAAACTATAATTCCGATATCCAAGTAGTTGATGTAGGTACAGTCATTCAAGTAGGTGACGGTATTGCTCGTGCTCACGGCTTGGAAAACGTTATGGCAGGCGAGCTGCTTGAGTTCCCGAGCGGCGTACTAGGCTATGCTTTTAACCTTGAGGAAAGCAACGTAGGTATCGTTATTCTTGGACCTTACCGTGATATTCGCGAAGGAGACCAAGTTAAACGTACAGGCCGTATCATGGAGGTTCCAGTTGGTGAAGAACTTCTAGGTCGTGTAGTTAACTCCTTGGGTCAACCTGTAGATGGCAGAGGTCCAATCAATACAACAGCATTCCGCCCTGTAGAGAACATGGCTCCAGGCGTAATGGCTCGTAAATCCGTACATGAACCAATGCAAACAGGTATTAAAGCGATTGACGCTATGGTACCAGTTGGCCGTGGTCAACGTGAGTTGATCATTGGTGACCGTCAAACAGGTAAAACGGCGATTGCGATCGACGCAATCATCAACCAAAAAGGCAATGGCGTTAAATGTATCTACGTTGCAATTGGTCAAAAACAATCCACAGTTGTAGGTGTTGTTGAAACCCTTCGTGCTGCTGGTGCGCTTGACTACACAATCGTAGTAACAGCTTCCGCTTCCGAGCCTTCACCGATGCTATGGTTAGCTCCATACTCCGGTTGTGCTATGGCTGAGTACTTCATGTACAAAGGCGAGCACGTTCTTATCGTATACGATGACTTGTCCAAACAAGCTGCCGCATACCGTGAGTTGTCCCTCTTGCTTCGTCGTCCACCAGGTCGTGAAGCTTATCCAGGGGACGTATTCTATTTGCACTCCCGTTTGCTAGAGCGTGCTGCGAAATTGAACGATGAGCTAGGTGGCGGTTCCATTACGGCGCTTCCATTCATCGAGACACAAGCAGGCGACATCTCAGCTTACATTCCAACGAACGTAATTTCCATCACCGATGGTCAAATCTTCTTGGAATCCGATTTGTTCTACTCTGGTCAGCGTCCAGCGGTTAACGTTGGTAACTCTGTATCCCGTGTAGGGGGCTCCGCTCAAACGAAAGCGATGAAAAAAGTTGCGGGTACACTTCGTGTGGATTTGGCACAATATCGTGAGCTTGCTGCGTTTGCCGCATTCGGATCCGATTTGGATAGAGCGACTAAAGCTCGTTTGGATCGTGGGGTTCGTACGCTTGAAATCTTGAAACAAGGCGTTCACCAACCAATGTCTTTGGAGAAGCAAGTTGCTTCCCTATACACGGTTGTCAAAGGTCATGTGGATGATATTCCAGTTCAAGACGTAACGCGTTTCGAAGCACAATTCTTGGCTTTCTTGGAATCTAACCGTCCTGAAGTTCTGAATAGCATTCGTGATACGAAAGATATTACTGCGGATAACGATAAAGCATTGGTTGACGCAATCAATACATTTAAAAAGAGCTTTGCTGTTTCTGAATAAATCATGAAGGAAGAGCTTCATGTCAAGTGAAGCTCTTCCTACCATGTGAATCCTGGGCAGGCGGACGCCTGAATTCAGGTCTTCGAATGAAGGCTTTATAAGCCTCAAAAGAGAGGTGAGCAGGTATGGCAAAAGGAATGCGCGAGATTAAGCGCCAAATTAAATCCACACAAAGCACGAAGCAAATCACGAGAGCAATGGAAATGGTTGCAGCAGCTAACTTACGTAGAGCACAGCAATCAGCGGAAGCGGCACGTCCGTACTCCGAGAAGTTGAAAGAAGTGGTTGCAAGCATTGCAGCTGGCACCAAAGGCGTGAAGCACCCGATGCTACAGTCACGTGAAGTGAAGAAAACGGCCTATTTGGTCATTACTTCCGATCGTGGTCTAGCTGGTGGTTACAATGCCAACGTGTTGCGTAAAGCAATGACTGAAATTCGTGAAAATCATAAATCAACAGCTGAGTACTCCGTCTTCGTTATCGGACGTAAAGGAAGCAATTTCTTCTCGAAACGTAATATTCCGATTGTTGAAGAAGTAACCGGTGTTCCGGATACGCCTAAATTCTCGGATATTAAGCCTGTTGCAACAGCAGCGGTTGCTAATTTCGTTAACGGTACGTATGATCAACTGTTCCTGATTTACAACAAGTTCCAAAACGCGATTACCCAAATTCCAACCATGATTCGTCTGCTTCCTATGGAAGATGTATCCGGCGTGGCTGCAGCTAGCTATGAGTATGAGCCGTCACCGGAAGGCGTTCTGGAAGTACTGCTCCCTAAATATGCTGAGACGCTTATTTACAGTGCTGTTCTGGAAGGTAAAGCGAGTGAGTTTGGCGCGAGAATGACAGCGATGAACTCCGCAACGAAGAATGCAACGAAGATGATCAGCAGCTACACATTGGCTTACAACCGTGCACGCCAAGCTTCGATTACGCAAGAAATTTCGGAAATCGTCGCTGGAGCAAACGCGAACGCATAATGATAAACGGTCTCGATGGAGACACAAGCTTTACTTAGGAGGGAAACCATGAGCAAAGGGCGCGTTGTGAATATTACAGGGCCTGTCGTCGACATTGAGTTCGAACGCGGACAACTCCCTGAAATTCTGAATGCAATCAAAATTGAAAGAACCGAAGGTGGACAACAGTCCACTATGACGGTTGAAGCGGCTGTTCACCTTGGTGACAACCTCGTACGTTGCGTAGCAATGTCCTCAACAGACGGACTTGTACGTGGTGCCGTAGCAACAGATACTGGCGCAGCGATTACTGTACCGGTTGGTGCAGCAACACTAGGTCGTGTATTTAACGTATTGGGCGATCCGATCGATGGTATCGAAACGGTTGACCGTACATTTACTAGCCCGATCCACAAAGAAGCTCCTGCATTCGACAACTTGTCGACAAAATCAGAGATTCTTGAAACGGGTATCAAAGTTATTGACTTGATGGCTCCTTATGCAAAAGGTGGTAAAATTGGTCTCTTCGGTGGTGCCGGCGTAGGTAAAACGGTAACAATGCAAGAGCTAATTCACAACATTGCACAAGAGCACGGCGGTATCTCCGTATTTGCGGGCGTTGGTGAGCGTACTCGTGAAGGTAATGACCTTTACCACGAGATGAAAGACTCCGGCGTTATTGCAAAAACAGCGATGGTATTCGGTCAAATGAACGAGCCTCCAGGTGCGCGTCTTCGCGTAGCTTTGTCCGGTTTGACAATGGCTGAGTATTTCCGTGACGAAGAAGGAAGAGACGTTCTTCTCTTCATCGATAACATCTTCCGTTTCACACAAGCAGGTTCCGAGGTTTCCGCTTTGTTAGGCCGTATGCCTTCCGCGGTAGGTTACCAACCAACCCTAGCGACAGAAATGGGTCAATTGCAAGAGCGTATTACCTCCACGAAAAAAGGTTCCGTTACTTCCATTCAAGCGATTTACGTTCCTGCCGATGACTATACGGATCCGGCTCCAGCAACGGCTTTCGCTCACTTGGACGCAACAACGAACTTGGAGCGTAGCATCGCGGCTGCAGGTATTTTCCCTGCGGTAGATCCACTAGCATCATCTTCCCGTGTTTTGACACCAGAAATCGTTGGTGAAGAGCACTATAAAGTAGCACAAGGCGTTAAACAAATTCTTCAACGTTACAAAGAGCTTCTGGATATCATCGCGATCTTGGGTATGGATGAGTTGTCTGATGAGGACAAATTGGTCGTTACTCGTGCGCGTCGTCTTCGTCTGTTCTTGTCTCAGCCGCTTCACGTTGCTGAGCCGTTCAACGGATTCCCAGGCTTGTATGTACCAATGAAAGATACCGTGCGCAGCTTCAAAGAAGTTCTTGAAGGTAAGCACGACAACCTTCCTGAAGTAGCTTTCCACAACGTTGGAACGATCGAGGACGCTATCGAGAAAGCAAAAACACTGTAAGCTTGGCATCTTGCTAAGATCAGCTTTTGCTAAACTCTAAGGAAGGAGAATCCAAGTGAGTACATTCCTACTGGAAATTGTAACACCGGAGCGCAAAGTGTACGCTGAACAAGTGGACATGGTTAGCGTGAAGGGTGCTGAAGGGGAGCTTGGAATTCTGCCGAATCACATTCCATTGGTCACTCCACTTAGAATTGCTCCGATTACTGTGAAGAAAGCGGGCTCCAAAGACGAAGTCATCGCAGTGAACGGCGGTTTCATGGAAGTGCGCAAGGATAAGGTGGTTATTTTGGCGGAAAGCGCCGAGCTGCCTGAACAAATTGATATCGATCGTGCGAGAGCAGCGAAAGAGCGTGCGGAGAAACGTCTTGCAGAAACGAAGCAAGATAACGTAGATTTCAAACGTGCTGAAGCTTCCTTACAAAGAGCATTAAATCGTATCGGTGTGTCCGGGAAATAAATATATGAGAAAAAGCGGGGGAACTTCGGTTCTTCCGCTTTTTTGCTTTGAAATGGCGAAGAAAAAAGCTGCCCCTCTCGGAGGAGAGGAACAGCTCGTTGATAATTTCCTTTTTAAGCGTGATGCCAGACTGTGGATTCTCCTGTTTTAGGGCATGGAGGGAACGTTTGACCTGCAACTAGCTCGATGCTTTGCCCGTCGGCATCGCGATAGCGGCCGGTTTCGGTAACCTTGTCATTGGTTCTATGTTGGTGATTAGCGTTCGATGCATTTGCCATAAGAAATCATTCCTTTCGCTTATCAAAATAGGAAATTTGGACAAGACTAGAATGCCCAGTGAATAGTATTACCCACTTCTGTGAAATGCTACTCATATATGAAAAGAATTAATGTCGACGCCCAAACCCCTTTTTGTTATACTAATATAGGTGATTATTACCAAAACTATCGAAATCGTAAGGAATGCAAATAAGAAATGGAGGCGGTTACATTCACATGATGTATACAAATAACTATGTAATCGTAGCGGTTTTTCTAGGGTTAGGTATTTTCCTCCCCATAGCAGCGCTGACGATTGGCAAATGGTTAAGACCGAGTAAACCCATCGATGAGAAGTATACGACGTATGAGAGTGGGAATGAACCAGTAGGTGAGGGACAAATCCGGTTTAACATTCGATATTATTTGTACGCTTTGATGTTTGTCATCTTTGATGTGGAGACCGTATTCCTCTATCCGTGGGCCGTTGCCTTTAATCAACTTGGTTTATTTGCTTTAATTGAAATGTGTATTTTTGTTGCCTTGCTTGCCATAGGATTAATATACGCTTGGAAGAAGAAGGTGCTGCGATGGACTTCAGTCTAGAGTCAATCTCTCCCGAGGAACGGGAAGAAATAAACCGTAATGTATTTATGACAACACTGGAGCAGGTAAAAGCTTGGGCTCGCAGTAATTCGCTTTGGCCATTAACCTTTGGCTTGGCTTGTTGTGCAATCGAAATGATGGGAACAGGCGGTTCTCACTATGATTTAGACCGATTCGGAGTCATCTTCCGTACGTCACCAAGGCAATCAGATGTCATGATTGTAGCAGGGACAGTTACGAAGAAAATGGCTCCTTTGTTGCGCCGACTTTATGAACAAATGCCTGAACCAAAGTGGGTTATCGCGATGGGCTCCTGTGCAACAGCAGGCGGACCGTATGTGAAATCGTACTCGGTCGTGAAGGGTGTCGACCAAATCGTTCCAGTGGACGTGTATATCCCAGGTTGTCCGCCGAATCCAGCTGCGCTGATCTATGGCATCAACAAGCTTCAGGAGAAGATTCGTTATGAAGCGAAGACTGGGAAGCAGGTGATCAATCGATGAGTGAGGAGAACAAGCCGGAAGAAACCACGGTTCCGACTCCTCCTGTTGGTGAGGATGGAAAAGAGGAAGGCAAAGTGGTAGGCAGCGAGCCCGCTAAAGCGGGAAGCCCACCGGTTGAGAACAAAACGGAAGTTGTGGATACGAATCCGACGGTAGGAAGCTCGGAGAGCAAAACCGAAGCCAGCGAGCTGTCGGCTGCAAGCACGCCAGCAGCCACCGACGCGGCGGCAGAGCGCGCCGCGGCAAGAGCCGCGCGCCTCGCAGCGCGCGCGGCCACTGCTGACGCGGGCGAACCTGCGCCCGCCGGGGCAGCAACTCCAGCGTCCGCAGACGCTGGCTCTGACGAAGAGAAGGCGGCCAAAGCCCAGGCCGCCGCAGAAGCCCGCGCCGCGCGAGCCGCAGCACGCGGAGCGAAGCCCGAATCGGCGGATCCAGCCGCGCCGAAGGAGCCATCACCGAACCAGCCGCTGCTGGACCGGCTGGTTGCGATCTTGAAGGCCGAGGCAGGCGAAGACGCCGTCGTCGAATCCTTCATCAACGAAAGGGACGCGCATCGTCCTTACGTCGTCATTCACAGCTCGCGCTGGCCGCAGGCCGCGCTGACGCTTCGGAATCACGAAGAGCTGCGCTGTGATTACTTGCGCAATCTTTCCGGTGTGGATCAAGAAACGCACCTTGAGGTGGCGTATCATCTGCTTTCCCTTACACACAAGCATGAGTATTGTGTGAAGGTGAAGACAGACCGTGAGCAACCTAGCATACCTTCGGTAGCTGATGTCTGGCCGACGGCCAACTGGAACGAGCGCGAAGCCTTTGACCTTTTCGGCATCGACTTCCCTGGCCACCCGAACTTAGTACGGATCATGATGCCTGATGATTGGGTGGGTCATCCACTGCGCAAAGACTACGAACCGCTTGACCCGGAGGTGTAGCACGTGTTACGGACAGAAGAGCTCCTGTTAAACGTTGGTCCTCAGCATCCCAGTACACACGGCGTTTTCCGCGTGATTGTAAAGCTGGATGGTGAAGTCATTCGAGAAGCAATACCCGTTATGGGCTACTTACATAGAGGAACAGAGAAATTGGCTGAGAATCTCAGCTATACCCAAATCATCCCGTACACAGACCGAATGGATTATGTATCGGCGATGACGACCAACTACGCGTTAGTTAACGCCGTAGAGAGAATGATGCAACTCGAAGTGCCGGAACGAGCGGAATTTCTTCGCTTAATCGTGATGGAGCTGCAACGGATCGCCTCACACATGGTGTGGTGGGGAACATACCTGCTGGATATCGGAGCAATGAGCCCGTTCTTGTATGCGTTCCGTGACCGTGAAATCATTATCGATCTCTTCAACGAACTGTGTGGCGCGCGTTTAACATACAACTACATGCGTGTAGGCGGCGTGAAATGGGACGCACCAGACGGCTGGATCGAGAAGGTACGGAAATTCGTGCCGTATATGTACGGCAAATTAGAAGAATATCACACGCTTGTCACCGGAAATGAGATATTCCTGTCACGGATTAAGGGTGTAGGCAAATATGACGCTGAGACAGCCATTGCGTATGGCCTTAGCGGGGCGAACCTGCGTTGTACGGGTGTTGACTGGGATATTCGCAAAACGCAGCCCTACAGCCTGTACAGCCGCTTCCAGTTCGATGTGCCTGTGCGCAGTGGTGGGGATTGCTATGACCGTTATTTAATACGTATGGAAGAAATCAAACAATCCCTTCGCATCCTGGAACAAGCCTTAGACGTGTTCCCTGAGGGTGGCGAGACGATGGGCAAAGTGCCTAGAGTCATTCGCCCGCCAGAAGGCGAAATTTACGCAGCAATTGAGTCTCCACGTGGGGAAATAGGCTGTCATATTATTTCCCGAGGTAAGCAAGAACCGTACCGCTTGAAATTTCGCAGACCGTCCTTCGTGAATCTGCAAATCCTGCCCAAGCTTCTGGTTGGGGAATCGATGACCAATCTAATTACGATTCTGGGCGGCATCGATATTGTCGTTGGGGAGGTGGATGCCTAATGGTCAATTTATTGGAGGAGAGTCTGACATGGACGAACTTCTTCGTATTCCTATTCTGGGGCATCGTGATGCTCATGCTCGTGTTGGGGTTCGTTACCTATGCGATCTACTTCGAGCGTAAGGTCATCGGCTGGATGCAGCTGCGGATCGGACCGAACCGGACAGGACCTTTTGGGCTGCTGCAAAGCGTCGCCGACGTATTCAAGCTTCTCATTAAGGAAGATACGATCCCTAAGAAAGCTGAGCGTGAGCTTTTCATACTCGCACCAATCATTACTTTTATCCCGTCCTTTACGATCATTGCGACCATTCCGTTCTCGGATCGGATGTTTGGTGCCAATTTGAATGTGGGATTGCTTTATTACGTGGCACTGACAGGGATCTCAACCATCGGAATTATTCTAGGCGGTTGGGCATCCAACAATAAATATGCGTTGCTGGGCGGCATGCGTTCGGCAGCTCAAATGATTAGTTATGAAGTTCCGTTAGTTATTTCGGTTGTTGGTGTAATTATGATGACGGGCAGCCTGAATCTGCATACGATTGTTGATCACCAAACAGGCGGTTTCTGGCACTGGAATTTCATTCCGCAGATCCTGGGTTTCATTATTTTCGTGATTGCAGGTGTGTCGGAGCTTAATCGTACGCCGTTTGACTTGCCAGAAGCAGAATCTGAGCTCGTTGCGGGCTATCATGTTGAATACAGCGGTTTCCGCTTCGCTTTCTTCATGCTATCCGAGTATGTGTACGTCTTCGTCATTGCTTCACTGGTGAGTCTGATTTTCCTTGGTGGATGGCATGCGCCATTCGGATTCCTTGATTTCATACCAGGCGTTATCTGGTTCCTGTTGAAATTCTCATCGGTCGTGTTCTTCCTCTTCTGGTTGCGGGCGACACTGCCACGTGTTCGAATTGATCAATTGATGGGGTTCGGCTGGAAAGTGCTGCTTCCACTGGCACTCGTCAACATGCTGGTGACGGCGATTATCATGACCATCTTCTAAACAAGCAAGAAAGCTGATCTTGGTCGGATCTTCCTCCGCAAAACTTTAAGTCCATGCTTTCGAAGTTAGTTTTGCTAACGCAAAACTTGAAGGAGTTGAAACACATGAAGGGCATTATGAAAGGTTTAGGCTTCACGTTCAAGCATTTGACTGAGAAGAAAGTAACGTACGCATACCCGGAAGTTCCGATTAAAATGCCGGATCGCTTTCGTGGTATTCAATATTTTGATCCCGAGAAATGCATTGTGTGCAATCAATGTGCGCGTGTGTGCCCGACGGAGTGTATTACGTTAACTGGAAAAGCGAACCCAGACCCTGAGAAAAAGGGGAAGGTCATTGATACGTATGACATCAACTTCGAAATTTGTATCCTGTGCGACCTGTGCACAGAAGTGTGTCCGACAGAAGCCATCGTGATGACGAACAATTTTGAGCTCAGCAGCTATAGTCGGGATGATTTGTTCAAAAATATGGAGTGGCTGAGCAACAACACCCAAAACATTCGTCAAGAGAACAATTCTGCGATGCCTAAAGGGGGCGCGAAGAAAGATGTTTAGTGGACTTGGCGATTTCTTATCCAGCGGTACGAGTTGGGCGTTCTTCATTTTCGCGTTGCTCGCGATCGGCGGGGCGATCTTTATGATCTCTTTTACGAAAGTCGTTCACATGGTTGTTGCAGTGGCCCTCACGTTTATCAGCTTGGCTGGCCTGTATGTCATCCTTGAAGCGGAGTTTGTCGCTTTCGTGCAGGTCTTAATTTATGCTGGTGCCATCTCCATTCTGATGATTTTCGGCATTATGATGACGAAGCATAGACAGGGTGAAGACGAGGGACTTAAGCGTCCATGGCATGAAGGCTTGGCCATTCTTGGCGCTGTGGGATTGTTCGGCGTGTTGTTCTATGCGATTCAGAAATCGACCTTCGTCTCTTCGGGGACATTGGATGCTGGCAAGGATAATACGCTCGAAATCGGAAAGCTGCTGTATAACGTGCATGTCATTCCCTTCGAAATCATGTCCGTACTGCTGACGGTAGCGTTCATCGGTGCCATCGTAGTCGCGAAGAGAGAGGAGGATTAGCGTTGGGTAACTTAATTACTCCTTATCTTACATTAGCGGCGATCCTATTCTGCATTGGACTATACGGTGCATTAACGAAGAAAAACGGGGTTATCGTCTTGCTCTCCATCGAGCTTATGCTCAATGCGGTGAACTTGAATTTGATTGCCTTCTCGAAACTAGGAGATCACCCCGCATTGACGGGGCAAATTTTCTCCTTATTTAACATTACAATTGCAGCTGCTGAGGCGGCTGTGGGGATTGCGATATTAATCACGATTTACCGAAACAAAGGCACTGTCGAAGTGACTGATTTGGATTCTATGAAGCGCTAGGAGGCTAACAAGGCTATGGTATCGGACTATTCACAGTACGCCTGGCTCATTCCATTGTTTCCGTTGCTTGCTTTTCTAGCGCTTACGGCAATGGGGCGTCAACTGAAAGATTTGGGGATTTACATTAGCATTTTTGCGATGCTGCTTTCATTCATTGTGGCTTTGCTCATATTTGTGGAGCGGATTGGCGGCAATGTTGAGGATTTCACCTGGGATAAAATGAACTGGCTGCAAGTGGGCGATTTTACGCTGAAGATGGGGTTTGAGGTCACCAATCTAAACTCCCTGATGCTCGTAATTGTTACGCTGGTTTCACTGCTGGTGAATATTTATTCCAAAGGCTACATGAAAGGCGACGAGCGTATTCACGTGTTTTTCGGCTATATTGCGCTGTTCTCCTTCTCCATGCTAGGCCTTGTTATTTCTGAAAATATGCTGGAGCTTTACATCTTCTGGGAGCTAGTAGGGGTATGTTCCTTCTTGCTCGTCGGATTCTGGTACTTCAAGCCAGAGGCGAAGGCTGCCGCCAAAAAGGCATTCATCGTCACCCGCATCGGGGATGTGGGCTTGTTTATCGCGATCCTCCTGTTGTATCTCTACATGCCAGGACATGCGCTAGATTTCACATCGATACATAATGCCTTCACCACGGGCAAAATCGACCCTACGATCGTTACATGGATCGCAGTTCTGATTTTCATCGGGGCGATGGGTAAATCCGGACAATTCCCGCTGCACACGTGGTTACCTGATGCCATGGAAGGGCCAACGCCGATCTCGGCGCTGATCCATGCCGCAACGATGGTAGCTGCTGGGGTGTATCTTGTGGCACGTACGTTCGATATTTTCCATGCTTCGCCGGATGCGTTGACGGTTGTAGCTTATGTGGGTGGATTTACCGCCATTTTTGCAGCCACCATCGGTATCGCGCAGAACGATATTAAGCGGATTCTCGCTTACTCGACTGTGAGTCAACTCGGCTACATGATGATGGCACTGGGGATTGGCGTTTCAATTACGTCAGGAATGTTCCACTTGTTTACACATGCCTTCTTTAAAGCGCTGCTCTTCTTGGGTGCAGGCAGTGTGATTCACGCGGTTCATACGCAGAACATCAACGAAATGGGCGGCTTATCCCGCAAAATGAAAATCACGACCTGGACCTTCGGGATCGGAACGCTGGCTTTAGCCGGTATCTTCCCATTCGCAGGCTTCTGGTCGAAGGATATGATTCTGACAGAAGCGTACGAGCATAATCAACTTCTGTTCTGGGTCGGTGTGATTGCGGCTTTCTTCACCGCTTTCTATATGTCACGCCTGTTCTTCCTTGTGTTTATGGGCTCGTCTAGAGCGAAAGCAGTGGCTTCGGAGGATCACGATGATCATGAGCATAACCACGCACATGAGCCGCATGAATCTCCAGCTTCGATGACAACACCGCTTATCGTGCTTGCTGTGCTTGCTGTCGTGGCAGGCTTCGTGAATACGCCATTCAATGAATGGCTGGGTCACTGGTTAACAGGGCAAGACCATGAGGAGGCGGCTAACTGGACGGTTATTATTTTGTCCACATTAGCTGGCGTACTCGGAATTGGCTTGGGTTACCTGATCTATCTCAAACGTACCATCCCTCGGGACATTGTTTCGGGTAAATTACCTTGGTTGTATACTTTACTAAATCGCAAATATTTCATCGATGAAATCTATGACACCATTGTTGTCAAACCACTTCGAGGCCTTGGCTATATCCTGGAATTGATTGATATTTACATTATTGACGGGATTGTACGCTTAGTTGCTTTCACCGTGGTTAGTCTTGGACGCTTAGGCTCCCGACTCCAAAATGGTCAACTGCAGTCCTACGGGGTCATCATGCTGCTCGGGATGCTGATTCTGGCACTTGCCATTGCAGGAAGGAGGTTCATACATGCCGGCTAACTTACCCATTCTTAGTATGATTGCCTTCTCACCTCTGCTTGGTGTGCTCGTCCTGCTCTTCCTTCGGGGTGATCGTGGACGTCTGATCAAAACGGTAGGTATCGTCACGACGCTGATTCCGCTGATTTTGGCGGCATGGCTGTATGTGGACTATAACTATCAAGGGGATCCACTACAGTACAAAGAACAGCTCGATTGGATCAAAGTCCCTTTAAACCACGAGGGTATTCAACAAATTACACAATTCTTCTTCGAGTTTAAATATTCGTTAGCTGTCGATGGCATTTCGTTGCCGCTCGTCTTTCTAACAGCGCTGATTTCGTCGATGGCCGCATTAGCGTCTGTTTACATCAAGAAACGATGGAAAACGTATTTCATTTTGTTCCTCTTGCTAGAAACGGGGATGTTCGGTGTATTCATGGCACAGGATCTCTTCTTGTTCTTCCTGTTCTTCGAAATTACACTCGTGCCGATGTTCTTCTTGATCGGAATTTGGGGGTATATGAACCGAGAGCAAGCGGCAAACCGCTTCTTGCTGTATAACGGTCTTGGCTCGGCAATTATGCTGATTGCCTTCCTTATTCTGGTTACGACTGCAGGATTTAACCAAGATCCATCGCAGACAGAGGCTATCATTTACTACAGCGGCGACATTCATACGATTGCACACAATCTATTGCAGGCCCCTGAGGCTTATGTGAATCAAAGCGGTACGCCATTCTTTATGAGTCAAAACATGAAATGGACCGTGTTCATCATGCTGCTGGTCGCTTTCGGGATCAAGCTGCCGATCTTCCCGTTCCATACGTGGATGCTGAAAGTACATACAGAGGCTCCGCCTGCTGTTGTTATGATTCACTCCGGGATTTTGCTCAAAATGGGGGCCTACGGCCTTATCCGTTTCGGCATTCTATTCTTCCCGGCGGAAGCTCAGCAATGGGCGTGGGTGCTCGCGCTCCTCGGTGTCATTAACATCGTGTACGGCGCGTTGCTCGCGATGGTCCAGAAGGACTTCAAACTCGTGCTCGCCTACTCGAGTATTAGCCATATGGGCATCGTCCTGTTGGGACTTGCTGCATTCAACATTGCAGGTCTGCAAGGCGCAGTGTTCCAGCTGATCTCACACGGTCTTATTTCAGCCCTGATGTTCTTGCTCGTCGGCAGCATCTACGAGCGAACCGAAACCACACAGCTCGATCGCTTGGGCGGTCTCGCTCGCAATATCCCCTTCATCAGCGGTATTCTGCTGATTGGGGGCATGGCCTCGCTCGGATTGCCAGGCTTATCCGGCTTCATCAGTGAGTTCCTCGCGTTCGTCGGACTCTTTGAAACCCACCGTGTGTACGCGATTGTCGGTACACTGGGTATTATCTTCGCAGCGGTTTACGTGTTGCGCGGGGTGCTGAACATCACGTTCGGCCCTAAGCAGCCGAGCTTACTGCAGCAAGGGATGCGCGACGCGCGTCTCATCGAGGCTGTGCCGATGATTACCTTGGTCGCGTTCATTCTCTTGCTGGGCGTGTACCCAAGCGTGCTGAGCCAGCCGCTTCAACAAACCATTGGCAGCTTGGATCAATTGATCCATAGCGTAGCCGGGAAGATAGGAGGTTAGTCCAGTGGAACAGATTAGACTCCATGCTAGTGATTTATCGTATCTGCTCCCTGAGCTTGCGCTGGTTGCTACCGCGATCATCCTATCTCTCTTGGATTTGGTTCTGCCGAACCGATTCAGTCGTTCGATTATCGGATGGTTGACCCTGGTCGGCATCGCGATTTCTGCCGTGTTCGTTGTCTTGCAGCTGAATCCGGACGAAGCGATTCAACTCTTGAATCAAAGCTATCGCGTTGACGACTTCTCGAACTTACTTAAATTATGTACCCTTGTCGGTACGGGACTCATCGTCTTTATGAGCTTAGGCTTCGTGAAAGAGGATAGCATCCCGCATGTCGGAGAGTATTATTACTTCTATTTGCCTGCAGCGCTAGGGGCTATGATCATGTCGTCTTCGGGTGATTTGATTACACTCTATGTCGGGTTGGAATTGCTGAGCATCACTTCTTACCTCATGGTAGCTATGAAGAAGAAAGACAAGAAATCCAATGAAGGAGCATTCAAATACTTGGTGATGGGAGGTATCTCATCCGCGATTATCCTGTATGGCATGTCCTTCCTGTATGGGATGGTAGGTTCTGCGAATCTGCAAGAGATTGGCGCAGCCCTTCCTACGTTGGTAACATCGTACGAGCCGCTGCTCTACGTTGCTTTCTTCTTACTGCTGGCAGGATTCGGTTTCAAAATTGCCGCCGCACCTTTCCACAGTTGGGCGCCAGATGTTTATGAAGGTGCGCCAACACCGGTTACGGCATTTTTGGCTGTCGTGTCCAAAGCGGCCGGGTTCGCCATCTTGTTCCGTGTCTTTTATGTCTTATTCGGATTCAGCGACTTCGGAGAGAGTAAATTGCAATCCGATGTATTCCTAGCGATCTCCGTTATGGCGGCTATTGCGATGGTAGTGGGGAATTTCATTGCGCTGAAGCAAACGAATATGAAAAGGCTACTCGCCTATTCGGGAATTGCCAATGCAGGTTATTTGCTCGTTCCGATTGGAACGTACTTTTCGGCCACGCATTATGCTAATTTCTCGGAATTCATATTCTACTTAATCGCGTATATGTTTATGAACATCGGAGCTTTCGCTGTATTGATGATTATCGAGCAGGCCGAAGGTCATACCGAAGCCAAAGGCTTCGCGGGTCTGTACTATCGCGCACCTTTAACAGCTGTGGCGATGGTATTGATTATTCTTTCCTTAGCTGGTATTCCGTTATCAGGCGGATTTTTCGGTAAGCTCTACATTATTTTAGGAACGATGCAGACGCAGCAATACTGGCTTGGTGCTCTAATGATCGCAACCAGCGTTGTTTCGTTCTACTACTATTTCAGCATCGTGCGTCAAATGTTCATGCGCAGCGATTACGAGCCAGCCGCGATCAAAGTGTCCGTGCCGTTAGGCATAACCGTTTGGCTATGTGCGCTAATCAGCGTAGCACTTGGTGTGGTTCCGCACTTGGTACTGAAAGGCATCGAGAGCGTCTTTACTTTGA
The DNA here is from genome assembly GCF_964253335.1 of Paenibacillus sp. LjRoot56. Taxonomy (NCBI): domain Bacteria; kingdom Bacillati; phylum Bacillota; class Bacilli; order Caryophanales; family Paenibacillaceae; genus Paenibacillus; species Paenibacillus sp. LjRoot56. Next base: position 211,072 of record NZ_CAXURV020000001.1, on the reverse strand, counting down.
CGAAGGATTTTATCATCCAATAATCTGTACCCTAATCAGCCTTTCCTACGTAAATGTAGGGAGGGCTTTTTTTCATCTCATTTCCCCGGAAATAAAGGCGAATAGGTCCGATGACCCAATATTTACATTATTTAGATGAGCTACGGGCAACTCCCAGAAAATACTTTAAAAAATATTTACTAAGATCTGAACTTTTTGCGAAGATGAACCGTTATAGGTATCGAGAAGATGTTTAATATGGTATAGATATATGAGAAAACTTTTATCGAGGCACCTCGAAGATGAGCGACCGCGTTTAGATGTAAATTTTATCGCCAATAACAAAGCTGTTTTCGAACACCGAAAACGTATACTTTCTTATGTGGTAAGTAAATGACAAAGAGATTCAATTTGGGATAAAGGACCTGATGTGATGACTACTTTTAGATACGTGGGCCCCATGATATTGATGACTATGCTAGTCTTAGGACTAACGGGTTTCGTGCCTAACGTAGATGCGGCTTATGCGGTGTCTTCGGATCCCATGAGAGTGAAGCAAACTTATCTGGATATGATTCGCGTTGACCAAGCATGGGCTGCGGCAGGTGATGCCCGTACGCCGATCGTTGTCGCCGTGGTTGATACAGGCGTTGACCTTGGACATCCAGATTTAACTGGCAATTTAGTGGATGGTGTGAACTTGCTGCAGGCTTCGAAGAAGCCTTTTGATGATAATGGACATGGAACGAACGTAGCCGGCTTGATTGCCGCTGCGATTAATAACGATAAAGGCATCGCGGGCATTGCCCCTAATGCCAGAATTATGCCAATCAAGGCACTTGAAGCAGATGGAACTGGCGGTGAAGCTAAGCTGGGTGAAGGCATTAAATATGCCGTGGATCACGGGGCGAAAATCGTAGTCCTTTCCTTGGGGTTGAACAAATACTCGGATTATCTGGCAGGTATTGTGCAATACGCAGAGGATCACAATGTCTTGCTCGTCGCCGCTGTTGGTAATGAAAGCACGAGTGTGAAATACCCTGCGGCGTATCCAACTGTGCTTTCTGTTGGCGGTGTTAGCACCAATAAACAGGCTGATCCACGATCAAATTACGGTCCAGAGCTCGATATTATGGCGCCATGGGACGTCTACACGACGGCGCTTGGCGGTGGCTACCAGTATCAAGATGGAAGCTCAATGGCTGCGCCGCAAGTGGCAGCCGCAGCTGCACTAGTATGGGGGAAATATCCGGCTATGTCGGCGTATCAAGTGCGCTCACAGCTCGAGCAAACAGCCACGGACTTAATGTCCAGAGGGTGGGACGCTAAGACGGGTTATGGCTTATTGAATATCGAAAAGGCACTGACGGAGCCTTATAAGCAAGATCGCTTCGAGCCGAATGATCTTGCGAGTCAGGCCGCTTCACTTCCTAATCATACGGTAGTCAAAGCGAACCTCAGCTCAGGGCAGGACCAAGACTGGTATGCGATTGATGCAGCTTACGACGGTTATATTCAGTTAGCAGTACAGCCCGAGGACGGCGCAGGTATTCGTGTGAATATTGATTCTGGACAGAGCTTTGTCGCGGCTAGTGGAGCTGCTGAGGGAAGCCAGTCGTTCACTGTAGCTGTGACCAAAGGCATTACCTATGTGCAGTTGGAGAATGTTGATCGAGCACGCAAGACACTGCTTAATTACACGTTGCAAACAGATTTTGTTATTTATACGGATCCTTTTGAGGATAATGATAAGCAGTATAAAGCTTTTTCATTGCCAGAACGTAGTCAGACCATTCGAGGCACGTTTCATGAAAAAGGCGATATCGATTGGTTCGCACTCACGCTTGAACACTCGGGCACGATGCGCCTCAGACTATCTACGGATACGGGACGGATTGATCCAATGCTTCTTTTCCAGAAAGAAGGGGAGAAGTCGACGACGATCGATCAAGCGGGCGATGGCGGTATCGAAGTGAGCTCCCAGATGGAAGTGCTTCCTGGGCAATATTATATTCGTGTTAGTAATGTGAAGGATTATACCGGACCGATTACGGGTGAATACACGTTAGAGATAGAGTATACGCCTAAATTGATTGATGCGAACGAACCGAATGACAAATCGTATCAAGCTACTTTTGCTGCGATGAATGCAGGGTATGAAGGTGTTTTTAGTAAAAATGAAGACGTTGATTGGTTCGAGTTCCGATTGACTTCCGATAGTTTGGCCCAGATCAGATTGACGAATATTCCTACCTCACGTACGTTATATGCGACGTTGTATAATAACTCGTTGCAGGAACAAGGCACCTATCGTAGTGACAGTGGTTCGAGTCAGCTTAATTTCGAGAAGCCGTTGCCCGAAGGAACGTATTATATTAAGCTCCAGGCGAACCAGTGGTTCATGAGTCAGATGTATCGCTTACAGTTGAACAGTTATGGGCTGGTCAGCGGGTATGTTGATATTGCTGGACATTGGGCACAAGATGCCATTAGCAAGCTTACCGAGCAAGGGATGATTAGCGGCTACGGGAATTATCGTTTTGCACCGAATCAATCCATTACAAGAGCTGAAGCGGCAACCGTGCTGTCTCGTGCTTTGCGTTTATCGAAACGCAAGGATTTGCGATTCAGCGATCTAGCCGTTTCGCATTGGGCTTACGCGGATATAGCTAAAACCGTTCAAGCCTCCATCGTAGATGGTTACCCGGATGGGACATTTAAACCCGACGGCAAGCTGACCCGTATGGAAATGACACAAATGCTTGCGCGCAGTATGAATATGACAGGGAAGCTGAGAGGCAATGCACCTTTTAGCGATGTGAGTGAATCTTATTGGGGTGTAGGCATTCTCAAACAGATGGCGGCAGATGGTTGGATCAGCGGATTTCCCGATGGTACCTTCCATCCAGAAGATCAGGCAACACGGGCTGAATTTGTGACTTTGCTGGCGAGAGTTGTAAATCGGTAAAATTGAAGAGGAGTGACCTATGGGCGAGACGGACAAATGGAGTGAAGTGGCGCAATACGCGTCGTTGATGAACATGGCTAGTATAGCTGTCTATATTCTTTGCATCGGGTTGGCGTGGTGGTCGCTGCAAGCGTTCCGCTTTGATGTTTTGCTGCGAAGGCCCAAAGGCGCACAAGCGATTATGCTGCAAATTTTACTTTCGATCGGACTCGGGCAGCTGGTTGCAGGGTTTTTCATTCAGTATTTAGGTCTCTCGATGAGCTTCAGTAAGATGTTTTAATGCGATTTTCCGAATAATGCGGAAGTTTGTTGTCAACAATGGATAATAGAACGGAATGAAAATCACATGACGCTTCGAACTCTATGTAGGGCATCTCTGACTGCCAAAAGAACACAGTTGTAACTATGTGGCTCCAAATGATAAACTTAGGAAATGTGCAAAACCTGTCTTTTAAAATAAGTGCGCGGAGGGACCATGATGAGCAAAATTATCGTCCGCGGTGGCCGAAAGCTAGCTGGCAATGTAAAAATCAACGGAGCAAAGAATGCGGTACTGCCGATTATTGCGGCTTCCATTCTGGGGTCGGAAGGTGAAAGCGTCATCCATGATGCGCCTCCCCTTGACGATGTACTAGTCATTAATAAAGTATTACAAAGCTTAGGAATTGAAGTCGAATACAACCGTCAGGTGATTCGAGTAAGAGCTGGGCAGATTAATACCTGTGAAGCTTCCTATGATCTAGTCCGTAAAATGAGAGCCTCTTTCCTCGTGATGGGTCCTTTGTTAGCTAGGTTGGGTCAAGCGAGAATTTCGCTTCCTGGCGGTTGTGCGATTGGCACAAGACCGATTGACCAGCATCTTAAAGGCTTTGAAGCGATGGGTGCCGATATTGAACTAGGCCAAGGCTATATCGAAGCTAAAGTGAAAGGGCGCCTGAAGGGTGCCAAGATTTATTTGGATGTCGCCAGTGTAGGTGCAACCGAGAACATTATGATGGCTGCAACGCTTGCGGAAGGTACGACAACGATTGAAAATGCGGCAAAAGAGCCGGAAATTGTTGATTTGGCTAATTACCTGAATGCGATGGGCGCTGTGATCCGCGGTGCGGGAACGGGTGTTATTCGTATTGAGGGTGTAGAGAAGCTTCGTGGTTGCGTACATACGGTGATCCCAGATCGCGTAGAAGCCGGCACATACATGATCGCTGCAGCTATTACAGGCAGTGAGTTGTATATGGAGGGCGCGATTGGAGACCACCTTCGTCCTGTCATTTCCAAAATGCAGGAAATGGGTGTAACGATTGAAGAAGATGAGAACGGCATTCGCGTTCGAGCTACAGGTCCGTTGCGTGCGGTAGACGTGAAAACGTTGCCGTATCCTGGCTTCCCAACCGACATGCAGTCGCAAATGATGGCACTGTTGATGGTAGCGGACGGAACGAGCCTTGTAACGGAGACTGTGTTCGAGAACCGTTTCATGCATGTGGAAGAATTCGCGAATATGAATGCAAACATTAAAGTGGACGGTCGCACAGCGATCGTAAGCGGTAATTCCAAACTGCGTGGTGCTAAGGTATGTGCAACAGACCTGAGAGCTGGTGCAGCGCTCATTCTCGCGGCATTGGCGTCTGAGGGTGAGACGGAGATTACGGGTGTCCATCACATTGATCGTGGCTATGTCGATATCACTGACGTTCTGCGTGAACTAGGTGCCGATATCTATCGCTCGGTCCCACAAGAAATTGAGCAAGAAGTGGCGGAGCTTGGATTTTTCAATATCCAGCCGACGCTAGCGTAAGACGAGAGGAACCATCAGGGAACGGACCTGATGGTTCTTTTTTTTGAGTCTACCTCTATACCTACCCGCAACTAGATCCTATCAACTTACTTACCTGCCTCGTTCGTGTTCTATTCTAGCAACCCCTCTCATAAGCTAAGACATACCAAAATTGCTGCTAGTAAACGCGCTAATGGAGGCTGCTCAGACATATGTTCAAAAAGAAACGCGTACTCAGAAAAGAAGTCATCCTGTGGATGGCTGTTTGCTTATCTTCCATGTTGTGTGTCACTATCATCGTGCCAGGATTGCTAGTCAAGAAGATTCCGACCGACGAGGTGTACCCGATCCCCATTGAAGGCACAACTTTGCAAGAGACTAGCGGTCAACAAGGGTTGATGATTCCCGTGTATTTGACGAAGCAGGCCATCGTGCAAACCGTTCCACTAGAACAGTATGTAAGAGGTGTGCTAGCTGCCGAAATGCCCGTAGATTTCGAGTTAGAGGCACTCAAGGCGCAAGCGATGGCTGCGAGAACCTATGTTGTGCGTAGAGTCATAGAGAAGGATTATAGCAATATGCCCGTGAATGATGCGCTAGTGACAGACACGACAGCCCATCAAGCCTATCTGACGGATCAAGAGCTTAGGACGAAGTGGGACAAGACCAAGTACGAAACGAATATGGCCAAAATTGATAGAGCCGTCAATGAGACCAAAGATAAGATACTTACTTATGGACATGTACCGATCAACGCGACTTTTTTCTCAACAAGCAATGGGTATACCGAGAATTCGGAAGAATATTGGCCGTTCGCAAGTCCTTATTTACGCAGCGTACCTAGTCCATGGGATATTAAGCTGTCCTCTCGCTATCAAGAAAGTGTCACGATTAGCTATAAGACGATGCTTCAGAAGTTAGGTGTAGCTAGTATCTCAACGACAGATACCAGTGCCAAAGGGATGAAAGTACTCTCTTGGTCTACTGGACATCGGATTAAAAGCATGACGATAGGAGGCAAGGTATTCACAGGTCGCGAAGTAAGAGAGAAGCTAGGTCTAGCATCCTCTCAATTCGCTTGGAAATGGGCGGGCGCTCAAATCACGATTACTACGTTCGGATACGGCCACGGAGTAGGTCTCAGTCAATGGGGCGCCAACGGTATGGCGAAAGAAGGGAAAACCGCGGAGGAGATCGTAACCTATTATTACACGGGCATCTCTATTGAAAATGCAGCTTCTTTTCTGGGCAAATCGTAAACTTGTAATGTTTCTATAAAAATATCTTTCTGGAAGTATAAAACCTTGTAAAGTGTCAAGAATGGTTGATGAGGTGATAACCATGAGTGATAATAACAAAGGTTTTCAGAAAGAAGAAGCTCCTAAAACTGTTCAAGGAGCACAAGGTCCAACATCTGCATGGAAGAGGTTGCTTGCTAAGAAATGGGTATTCCCAGCGACGTATGTGGCAGCAGCAGCAATTATCTTAACCTTAATGTGGGTGTACCAGGGAGCAGGAACGAAAACAGTCAGCCTAGATGATCCGGGTCTTAAGGTTAGCAGTAGCGAACAAACCGATAATCCGAAAGCACCACATGATGGGGCTCTCGCGGTTAACGGAACCACGGAAGCCATGCAATGGCCTGTGAAAGACAGAGCTGCAGTCGAAGTGGCAATTCCTTACTATGACACGAATGCATCCAACGATGTGAAGGCAGCGGCCATGATCGAATACCTCGATCAACTGACACCGCACACGGCAATTGACTTGAAAGCTAAAGATGGCGCAGCATTCGATGTACTTGCGGCACTAGGTGGTAAAGTTACAGCCGTTGAGCAAAGCCCTGTTGTAGGTAAGCTAGTTGAGATTACACACAGCAACGGTTTAATCAGTATTTACCAAAGTTTATCTGATGTGAAGGTAACGAAGGGTGCAGAAGTGAAGAAAGGCGATATCATCGCCAAAGCAGGCAGCAACGATTTCGAGAAGGAAGATGGCGTGCATTTACACTTTGAAGTACGTCAAGTTAGCGACAATGCAGCCGTTAACCCAGAAAACCTCTTGAACGTCAAGCAATAAGCAGCATTTCGAGCATTACGATACATGGGGCTAAAGCCTACATACAGTGAACGGCAGCGGGTATATTCCTGCTGCTTTTTCACATTTTTCTTGCACATTTGACCGGTTTGGGCGCCAAAAGCTGGTTTCTTGTTATTATTTTGAAAATAAATATGGGAAATGAGCTTGTCAGGCTTGGTTACGTAGAATATCTAGTCATGCCCCTCATATACTTTACCAAACTATCTCGAGTAGGGAGGCGAGGGGAGTGCACGATTACATCAAAGAGCGAACCATTAAGATTGGTACCTGTATCGTCGAGACCAAGAATACGGTTCGCACCATTGCTAAGGAATTCGGCGTTTCCAAAAGCACAGTGCATAAGGATTTGACGGAAAGACTACCGGAAATCAACCCAGACCTGGCCAATCAGGTGAAGCACATTTTGGAGTATCACAAGTCAATTCGGCACCTTAGGGGAGGAGAAGCGACAAAAATTAAGTATCGTAAGACCCGTAATCCTAAGCTTTCCGAAATCCTGGTTACGGTTAAGTCCTAAGATACCCTTCATCCCGAGATGTTTCCTGTGTTTCCTATAACTGGTCGTGTCGAAATTTCACGGAAAAAGAGGAAAACATGCATTTATAGCGAATTTAGCTTATAATTAGAACTGTATATCAGAGCGCCGATTCTTCACGGGATGGACGGTAGGTTTAGGGAGGATTAATTAGAAATGTTCAGCAAGGATATTGGAATAGATCTCGGCACGGCAAATGTGCTTATTCATGTAAAAGGTCGCGGAGTTGTGCTTGATGAGCCATCCGTAGTCGCGATTGAAAGCGATACGAAACGTGTGTTGGCTGTTGGAGAAGAAGCCTTCCGCATGGTAGGTAGAACACCTGGTAACATTATTGCGATTCGTCCTCTTAAGGATGGTGTTATCGCGGATTTTGATATTACGGAAATGATGTTGAAGCATTTCATTGCGAAAATTGGGGGCAAGAATTGGTATTCTCATCCGAGAATACTGATCTGCGCCCCTACCAACATTACCTCAGTTGAGCAGAAAGCGATTCGCGAAGCAGCTGAGCGCAGCGGTGCCCGAGAGGTATTCATGGAAGAAGAACCGAAGGCAGCGGCAATCGGCGCTGGTATGGACATCTTCCAGCCTAGCGGTAACATGGTTGTTGATATTGGCGGGGGGACGACGGATGTTGCCGTGTTATCCATGGGCGACATCGTCACCTCCTCTTCCATCAAGATCGCTGGCGACAAGTTCGATACAGCGATCATGAAGTATATCAAAAATAAGTACAAGCTGTTGATCGGTGAACGGACTAGCGAAGATATTAAGTTGAAAATTGGAACGGTATATCCACATGGGCGTGATCAAGAGATGGATATTCGCGGAAGAGATATGGTTTCTGGACTTCCATTGACGATTACCATTCACTCCAGTGAGGTACAGGAAGCGCTATGGGATCCGGTTTATTCCATCGTCACAGCGGCGAAGAGCGTACTCGAGCGGACACCACCTGAGTTGTCTGCGGATATTATTGACCGTGGCGTCATTCTGACAGGCGGCGGTGCATTATTGCATGGGCTTGATCAATTGCTTGCGGATGAGTTGAAAGTGCCTGTACTTATCGCTGAAGATCCAATGTCTTGCGTTGTTAAAGGCACGGGGATTATGTTGGATAATTTAGATAAAGTAACCAAACGTAAATTTTAATGAGATAACCTATCTAAGAGGTGACTAGATGTTAAGAGGACTGTATACCGCGGCGGCAGGGATGATTTCTGAGCAACGCAGACACGATACCATAACGAATAATATTGCCAACTTGAATTCCCCAGGTTTTAAACAGGGTAATGCCTTGTCGCGTTCGTTTCCAGAAATGCTGATCGCTACGATTCGCGGTGGACAAGGTGCCTCTCCAGCACCACTTGGGAGGATGAGCTTAGGTGTGTTTTCGGAGGAGAGTATCTCCGTTCACACCCAAGGCGATCTGCAGGAAACGCAGAATCCCTTCGATTTCGCATTGGTCTCCAACATTCAATTACCGGGAATTGCATTTGATGCAACGGGTAAATACGTAAATGCAGAAGGGGAGCGAACGTTTCAACCGCAGGCACTATTTACCGTCTTGAACCCGAATGGCGAGCAGCGTTACTCCTTAAACGGGAAGTTCACTGTCGATGCAGGAGGTCAGCTTGTTAATGCTAATGGCGAACAAGTATTGGGCCGAGATGGACAACCCTTGGTCTTGTTGGATGGAGCCGGGCAACCGATCTCCAATTTCAAAGTAACGGCTAAGGGCGAGTTCATGGATAGCGACGGACGCCCGATTCTGGATGCGGCTGGCGCGCCGATCGGTTTGATGCTTTCACGTGCAGAGAATCCGAATCTATTGCTCCGTGAGGGGAATGGGTTATTGCGTATTAATCCAGGAGATGAAGCGACGATCTCGCAAGTAGCGCCAGGTGATCAAGTTGAAGTGCGCCAAGGTTTTATCGAGCGATCGAACGTGGATTCCGCGCAATCTATGGTGGATATGATGTCGGCGCTGCGCGCCTATGAGGCGAATCAGAAAGTGATCCAATCGTATGACAAAAGTATGGACAAAGCAGCAAATGAAGTAGGACGCGTCTAAATCTAGCTTGCGAAGGAGCCAGCCATGAACAATTCCATGATCAACTCATCGGTATCCATGCACAGCTTACAGCAAAAGCTGGATATTCTCTCCAATAACATAGCAAATGTGAATACAAACGGCTTTAAGAAGAAGGAAGCCTCCTTCGAGGACGTGTTGACGAATGTGCAAGCGCAGCCTGAAGGGTTCCGTCAGCAAGGCCGCTTCTCGCCGCTCGGATTTAACCAAGGCTGGGGATCGAGGCTTGTGCAAATTCAGACGAATTTGGCGCAAGGGCCGATTCAGCCGACAGGTAATACAACCGACTTCGCCATTCAAGGCGATGGCTTGTTTGAAGTAGCCGTCAGCAAGGTGGACGATAATGGTGATCAAGTATTCCAGCCCGCATGGACACGTAACGGGGCATTCAGCTTAACGCCAGACGGACAGGGTGGGACGGTTCTTACGACGAAAGAGGGCCATTATATCTCCGATATCGATGGAAGCCCGATTAATGTACCATCAGGGACTCGGCCAGTCGTTGAGCAAGACGGTACGATTAAAGGCTACAATGAACAGGATCCAGCTGCTGCGCCCGTAACTTTAGGTCAAATCAAGCTGGTGCGTGTCGTACGACCGCAGCTTCTTCAAGATGTGGGGGATAATTTATACACACTTCCAACGGGGATTACTGAGGCTGAGAAAGCGAATATCTTGCAAGATGTGAACGGCGTGGCTGCAACAGAAGCGACTCGCGTTAGCTTAATGCAGGGCTTTCTGGAACAATCCAATGTGACACTCTCGGATGAAATGACGGACCTGGTTATTGTCCAACGTGCTTTACAGCTGAATTCCCGGGCCATCACATCCTCCGATCAGATGATGAACATGGCTAACAATTTACGTGCATGATCGTAGAAAGGTAGGGATAGGCTCGATGGCAGACAAGCCAGCTCCAGTCAAGAAGAAGCCAAGGCCGAAATGGCAGAAGATCCTATGGCTTATTTTCAAAATTGTACGTATTCCCGTGCTGGCCATTGCAGCGATCTATATTGGTCTATGGGTGGGCTACACGAAGTTTGGGAATCAACCTTCATCAGAAATCTTACATATTAGCACATGGCGGCATTTATACGATCTCGTTTTTGCGAATTAATCGAACTCCCGTATGGGAGTTTTATTTTTGTAAGAGCAGTTGTATAATGAAGAAAGACTTTATCTACCAAATATTGAAATTTCGGATCGGATACTTAGGCGCAGGAGGAGTACCTTGAATATACCGAACATGCTCACGATCAGCAGGTTTGTACTAATCCCCGTGTACCTCGTGCTTTTTTTCAATGGCCACATCCGAACCTCCTTCATCATTCTACTTGTAGCTGGATTAACGGATATTCTAGATGGCTATATCGCTAGAACGCGCAAGCTGATTACCCCGATGGGTGTGATGTTAGATCCACTTGCTGACAAGTGCATGATGATTGCGGTCATCCTCTCCCTCCTCATCTCAGAGATGATTCCTTGGCAGGCAGCAGTGGCTATGTTCATCCGTGATGCAGGCATGATTATTGGCTCCGCCTTCTTTCATTTCAGAGGCAAACTGACCGTTCCAGCGAACGTTATGGGGAAGCTAACGACGGTACTCTACTATTTCGCCATCCTCTTTATTGTGTTTGAATTTACCTTTGCCATCACCTATTTGTGGTATGTGATTGGGGTCTCTTTCTTAACGTCATTCATTTATATTTTCCAGTTCCTTCTATTAAATCGTGGGGCTCGAGCGAAATAACGGTTATGGGCAAAATGAAAAAGAGCCTATGTAGGGGTCTGTCATACAGACCGTTACATAAGCTCCCCTTATATGAACCTTCACTTCTGCAGGATATGAAGGGACCTCCCTATTGTAAGTAATTCCCTTGTATTTTATACAAGTAATCGAAAGGAGCACGAACGCAACATGCTAGATATAAATCAAATTCAAGAGATCATTCCTCACCGCCCGCCTTTCCTTCTAGTTGACCGTATTTTGGAGGTAGAAGAAGGGGTTAGAGCTGTAGGAATTAAAAATGTTACGATCAATGAACCATTCTTTGCAGGACATTTTCCTGGTTATCCGGTTATGCCGGGGGTTTTGATTGTTGAAGCTTTAGCACAAGTTGGTGCTGTAGCCGTACTGTCCATGCCTGAATATAAAGGCAAAATCGGCCTATTCGCAGGTGCAGATGGCATTCGCTGGCGTCAGCAAGTTGTACCTGGAGATACACTTACCTTAGAAATGACCATCACACGGGTAAAAGGCACTATTGTTAAAGGTCAAGCTGTGGCTAAAGTTGGCGACAAAGTGGTAGTCGAAGGTGAGCTTATGTTCGCCCTTGCTAATAAATAGCCCATACATATAAAGGAGATGAACCTACGACGATGACGCGTGTGCAAACAGAGTATCAATTATGGCTCCAAGATCCAGCTGTCGATGAGCAAACGAAGCAAGAACTTCAAGCAATTCGGGAAGATGAGAGAGAAATCGAGGATCGCTTTTATAAAGATCTTGAATTTGGGACAGGCGGTCTCCGTGGGGTCATTGGCGCGGGTACCAATCGTATCAATGTGTACACCGTGGGTCGTGCCAGTCAAGGCTTAGCGCAATATGTAAACGGAACAGGCGCGGCTAATCCGTCAATCGTTCTAGCGTATGATTCCCGCCATATGTCACCTGAGTTCGCACTGGAATCCGCGCTTGTTTTTGCGGGTAATGGGATTAAAGCCTATCTGTTCCAGACACTGCATGCCACTCCGCAGCTTTCTTTTGCCGTCAGATACTTAGGAGCGACAGCGGGTGTGGTTGTCACAGCGAGCCATAATCCACCGGAATATAATGGTTATAAAGTGTACGGTGCAGACGGTGGGCAATTGGTGCCTGAGTTTGCAGAGCAGGTTATTGATCACGTACAGAGCATCAATACCTTTGATAAAGTGAAGAAGTTGTCTCAGCAAGAAGCGGAAGCGCAAGGGCTTCTCGCATGGTTAGGCGAAGATGTCGATCAGGCTTACATACAAGCGGTTACGGCCGTTAGTCAAAATCCAGACGTCATTAAGGAAATCAGCGATGATTTCCGTGTGATTTTCACTCCGCTGCATGGCGCAGGGAATATACCGGTACGCGAAGTTCTGAAGGCTGTTGGCTTCGAGCAAGTGCGGGTTGTTGCTGAGCAAGAACTGCCAGATGCACAATTCTCTACCGTCAAATCGCCGAACCCAGAAGAGCGCGAAGCGTTTACGCTAGCAATTGCACAAGCGAAGGAATGGAATGCCGATATTATTATCGGAACCGATCCGGATGCTGATCGCATGGGTGCCGTCGTGAAGGATCCGAATGGTGAGTATGTCGTGTTATCGGGCAATCAATCCGGTGCGATTATTGTGAACTATCTATTGTCGAGTATGAAAGAGCGTGGAACCCTTCCAGCTAACGGTGTTGTGATCAAAACGATCGTAACGAGTGAGATGGGCGCAGTTATCGCGAATCACTATGGAATTCCCACACTGAATACCTTAACGGGTTTTAAGTATATCGGTGAAAAAATGTCGCAATTCGAGAAAACAGGTGAATACACTTACTTGTTTGGCTATGAAGAGAGCTATGGTTACTTGGCTGGCGATTATGCAAGAGATAAAGATGCAGTCATCGCGGCTATGTTAATTGCGGAAGCTGCGGCTTACTATAAGAAGCAAGGCAAAACCCTCTATGAGGTCCTGCAAGAGCTGTACGAATCCTTTGGTTACTTTTTGGAAAAACTGGAATCTAGAACCCTTAAAGGGAAAGACGGCGTAGAACAAATTGGCCGCATGGTGGAAGCTTGGAGAACAAATCCGCCAACTGAGATCAGCGGTACACGTGTAATCGCGGTTGAGGACTACGCACAAGGGATTAATGGCTTACCTCGGGAGAACGTTCTTAAGTTCAAACTAGAGGATGGTTCATGGTTCTGTTTACGTCCATCCGGTACAGAACCGAAAATTAAATTTTATTTTGCAGTCCAAGGAACAACAGGACCTAAGGCTGCACAGCAACTAGATGGCATCATTCAATACGTGCTTAATCGTGTAGACGGATAGTGAAATAGGTGTACAAAACCTCTTCAGAACCTAAGTGAGGGATAGATCGTCTAATACATGGCTGGATACGAAATCTAGCATGTATTGGGCGTATTCCCCGCGTTTGGGGGCGGAGGGGTTTTCGAGTGTATAAGGGATTGGAAAGTAAAATGCCCTAAGGAGTGGACAAACTGGTGAATCTGTATCAAACCTGGAATAACCCGTTAAGAAATATTTTATGGTGGATCGTGATTTTGGGGATGCTGTGTTCCTTGCCGCTTGCTTATACACGTCACCAAACCGAAACGTCGGCGAATCAAGTTGAATTCGTGTTCGACTATCGTGATTTATTGGATATTGCTGACGTGCAGACGAATCCACAGAGTTTTGTGAACAATGAGTTGAAGAACATGAAAGCCGCGGGCATAAGCTCTATGGCTGTTTACGAAAGCACGTTAGGTGAGTTCAAAGAGAGCCGTCGCATTGAGATGTACAACTCCCGTGACGCGGCTATGCTGACTCAAACACTTGGTAATCCTAGCGAGAACTATACGTATGTGCTGTTCGCAGATAACCAAACGCAACAGAAGTTAGAGCCGCTTATCCAGAAAACGTTCGCGGATCTGCAAGTGGGCGTGAAGCCGTGGAGCTTCAAAAACCGTAATGGTCTCGTCATTCAGATGAGCATGGATGATGCTTCTATTAAGGCGATGGATCCAGACCCGATTACGCTGCAAATGCTGAAAGAGCAAGGTTTTCAAATCGTTGTGCGGTTAGCGAATCGTAGACCGTTCCACACCAATGAGATGGATGCTATGCTTAAGCAGTTCCATGATCTTGGTGTCAAACGCATCATCGTGGACGGGAATGAAGTCCCTGGATATACCGAAGAAGATACAGAAGTTAATTTGAATAAAATGGCTGATTTGCTTAATAAAAACGGCATCGGACTCGCAGCAATTGAGTTATTGAAGGAGCCGCAAAAAGGGTTCAGTACATTAGCTAAGCAAACGAATTACAACGTTGTGCGCCTGCACTCTTTTACAGAGAAAGATGGCGAGAAACTGACAGAACCGCTGAAAAAAGCTGAGCTTGCTGATCGTGTGCAAGGTGTGTCAGATCGGCTTGTATTGGCTGTGAAGGATCGTAATATCCGCATGGTATTTCTGAATGCCAGACCGGTGAAAAGCTTAGATAAAGGTAAGGTTGTTGATCCTCTTTCGTCCTATTATGCAGCCTTGCAGGGTAAAGACGGTGCAATTCCTCGTATCCAAGACGTAGGCTTTACGTTAGGACAAGCTGAGGCATTCGATGTACATACTACAGGTTGGCAAAAGATTGCTCGATTCTTCTTGCTGTTAGGCGGACTGAGCTTGATCGTATGGATGATTTCGTTCTTCTTGCCTGAATTGACGATTGTATTCTTCGTTGTGGGCTTGCTAGGTTTGGTTGCTTTACATACGCTTTCGGCGAATTTGTACGCGCAAGGACTTGCGTTGGCGACAGCTATTAGTGCACCTAGTGTTGCGGTTATGCTGGCAATCCGCTCAGTGAGATCAGGTGTTGCAGCGAAATGGAAATCAGGACTGGCTTATGGGTTATGGCAGCTGCTTCGAACATCGCTTGTTTCCTGTATAGGTATTGTTTATGTTGTGGCGTTGCTAAATCATGTGACGTATTCCTTGGTACTTCAACAGTTTAGAGGGGTTGGGATGCTGCATTTGCTACCAATTGCCATAGTTGGTGTGTATCTCTTATTCTTTAGTGAGAATAATACGTATAAGGAAAAGATCGCGAATATTCGCCGATTGCTTTCTTCCTATATAAGTGTGTTGTGGATCGTGATCGCAGGCGTTGGACTTGCGGCAGTCTTCTA
The DNA here is from genome assembly GCF_964253335.1 of Paenibacillus sp. LjRoot56. Classification (NCBI taxonomy): domain Bacteria; kingdom Bacillati; phylum Bacillota; class Bacilli; order Caryophanales; family Paenibacillaceae; genus Paenibacillus; species Paenibacillus sp. LjRoot56. The sequence continues at coordinate 195,689 of NZ_CAXURV020000001.1, read as the reverse complement.
TTACTTGTCTCGTACAGGGAATGAAGGACAAGCTTCTTCGATCGAGAAGTTATTCCGTTCCTTCTTAGAAAATACATTAGGCGTACGTCCGCGGACGAAGGAATTCCTAGTTGCTCATCCGATATTCGTACTGGGTGCGTACTTGTCCGTTCGTTACCGTCATGCCGTGTACTTGCTGTTCATCGGTGTCGTTGGTCAACTTTCCTTAGTGGATACGTTTGCTCACCTGCACACACCGCTGCACATTTCCTTAATCCGTATCTTCTACGGACTTGTGCTAGGTGCAATCATCGGGTTAGTTCTCATTGCAGCTTGGGAAATACTCACAAGGAGTTGGAAACGATGGGTACAGCCCCAATTGTCAAAATAGCGTTATCCGGCTACTACGGTTTCGATAATAGCGGGGATGAGGCTGTACTGCAGTCGATTTTGTTCGCTTTGCAGGAGCAGGGTCAGGCACAGGGCATTCAGATTGAACCTATCGTGCTTTCGGCCAATCCAGCGAAAACAACAGAGATGTATGGCGTGAAGGCTTATCATCGGATGAAGCCAGGCACGTTATTGCGAGCTTTACGCGAATCGGATGGGCTAATCAGCGGCGGTGGCAGCTTATTGCAGGATGCCACTAGCTCGAAGACGATCCCGTATTACTTGGCTGTCTTGAAAATTGCGCAATGGCTCGGGAAGCCAACGTTTATTTATTCGCAAGGCATCGGGCCGGTGGGCCGGCCGATGTTCTACGGCTGGATCCGCAGCGTGTTCAAGCGCTGCGCCTTCGTGTCGGTCCGCGATACAGAGTCCGCGGACTTATTGGGTAAGATGCGTCTCCCGCGGGAGCGCATCACGGTCGTGCCCGACCCGGTGATGGGTTTGCCCCTCCGGGATGGTATGGATGCCGCGCCGAGTGATGGCGCGTCTGCAGGGGCGGTGCGGACGATCGGTGTGTCCGTCCGCTTCTGGAACGAGGACCGCTCCGAGCTGGAAGCCCTCTCGCGGTCCCTGCAAGAGCTGCTCGCAGCACACACGGATGTGCAGCTGCGGTTCTTGCCCTTCCACCTCCCCTCGGATGAGGTGGCGTCGCAGTTCGTGATCGACCGATTGGGCGATCACGGTGGTCGTGCGGAGATGGTGCGTGGCATCACGCATCCGCAGGATATGCTCGCGCAGGTCGCGGCGTGCGACCTGCTGATCGGGATGAGGCTGCATTCTTTGATCTATGCAGCTTCGCAGTTCGTGCCTATGGTGGGGATCTCGTACGATCCGAAGATCGACCAGTTCCTCCATAGGCTTGGTATGAAAGCCGCCGCATCGACAGCTCGCTTCGATGCTTCTGCCTTTACGCAGGAGGCGCTGGGCCTCCTCGATGGTCGCGAGCAGTGGGCGGCGTCGAGCAGCGCCGCCATTGAGCAGCTGAAGGCGCAAGCGCAGCTGCCCGCGCAGCGGATCATTTCCTTTTACAAAAGGAAATAGTAGATAGATTTTCATCCACATTCCACCAACTAGCAACCAAAATGCAACCTACAACGTCAATAATAAGGAAGAGATATAATGAGCTCTACTTCTGTTACCAATCAGCCAGCAGCACTGGCATCCTTGCAAGCTATACCGAAAGTGCGCATTTACGGTGTGCCTATTTCCAAAATGAGTATGAAACAAACCGTTGACTACTTAACAAAGGTCATTGAGTTAAAACAGCCGCATCAGGTTATTACGGCTAATCCGATTATGGTGATGGCCGCACAGGACGATCCTTCTTATTTGAAGATGATGCAGTGCGCAGAGTTGATCGTGCCAGATGGAACAGGCGTTGTTTGGGCCGCTAATCACGTCGGTCAACCTGTCGCAGAACGAGTGCCTGGCTATGATTTAATCCACGAACTCATGAAGGTCGGGGAGAAGAAGGCATGGAAGGTCTACCTTTTAGGTGCTTCCAATGAAGTTATTCAAGCCGCGGCTGAGAAAATTCGCACGACTTATCCGAAGGTAAACTTGGTCGGAGTAAGGGATGGCTATTTCGGCGATACCGAAGACGCGCAAGTGATTCAAGCCATTAAAGATGCTGCGCCAGATCTGCTTCTCGTAGGTAGAGCGGCAGCGAACCAAGAGCCTTGGATCGGGAAATATAAAGAACAACTGGGTGTGCCTGTAATGATGGGAGTTGGCGGAAGTTTCGATGTGCTTTCGGGCAAGCTAAAGCGAGCACCTAAATTTTTTCAAAAACTACGTCTGGAATGGTTTTACCGCCTTCTTCAGGAACCGTGGCGCTATAAGAGAATGCTTCTATTACCGAAATTCGCAGTGAAAGTGATGCGCGACAAAGAGAACGTCACAAAACCATGAAAATATCTTTGAAAATTGGCTGAAAACGGTCATTTCAGATGAATTTAGCAGTAGTATTTGTGACGGAATGGGAGTATAATTCATTTCGGCGGTCACCGGCCTGCCACCCATGACAAGAGGAGCTGTGAAGAAGACATGTATGGATTATATGCGATAGGGTTTATTGCTGCGTGCGTTATGGCGTTGTTGCTGACACCCCTGGTCAAAAAATTTGCCTTCTGGGTAGGAGCTGTTGATGCCCCCAACCATCGGAAGGTTCATACGCGAATTATGCCGCGTTTAGGAGGATTAGCGATTTTCCTCGCGTTCGTTGGAGCTTATTTCGTCGTCTCTCCAGCACTTGATGCCGTGAATTCAGATGCTGCTTTTGGACTTCTGCTCGGAGGCTTTGTGATTGTTGTCACAGGTGCTCTAGATGATCGCTTTCAATTATCTCCCAAATGGAAGCTTTTAGGACAGCTTATTGCTGCCTGTATCGTTGTTTCCTTTGGACTCAAAATAGACTTGGTTAATATTCCATTTGGTGAAACGAACCTGCCGATTGGCTGGTTGAGTATCCCGATTACAATATTGTGGATTGTTGGTGTATCCAATGCGATTAACTTGATTGACGGCCTCGATGGTTTGTCAGCAGGTGTATCGGGCATCGCAACAACAACGATTCTCATTCTTGCCCTGATGATGGGGAACGTAACTGTTATTTTACTTTGTGTGATTTTGTTAGGAAGTATTTCAGGTTTTATGTTCTTTAACTTCCATCCGGCCAAAATCTTCATGGGCGATTCCGGCGCTTTGTTCTTGGGCTTCGCCCTTGCAACACTTTCGATTCTCGGCTTTAAGCAAGCTGCTGTTGTTTCACTATTAATCCCGATTATGATTTTAGGCGTGCCCTTATCTGATACTTTCTTCGCGATGCTTCGCCGTTATGTGAATAAACTGCCAATCTCGGCACCGGACAAAAGCCACTTGCATCACTGCTTATTGCAAATGGGCTTCAGCCATCGTACAAGCGTCCTGATCATCTATGGTATTGCTGCTATTTTCGGTGGTAGCGCGGTGGTCTGCTCAGTATTTATTTCCCAAGACTCTACTTGGGGATTGATTATGATTATAGTCGCATTGTTCCTCGTTATGCTTGTCGGGGCAGAAGCTATCGGTATTATTAGCAAAAGCCGCAAGCCTGTGATCAACTTCCTGCAAAGGTTAGTAGGTAAGCAGGTTCAGAGTGATCGCGTAGGAAAATAACCTATACCTCATTTCATATGACTTATCTAACCCAGCCCTTGTGGCTGGGTTTTTTACTTTTTAAGGGAAAACCTTTCTATCTCTAAACATTTACCTGCAATCAACCGATAAGTAATATACAGTAACTTTTGGCGATTAGCCGCGTCTAATCATGTAGAATGATAGAAGAATTTGGGAGGGATTGTCGAAATCTAGTTAATTGATAAGTGATACACCAGTCCCATACATAAACAACTAATCACATTTAGATAACATAAGGAGGAAATTGTTTTGAAACGATTACAGACCAAACTAGCAAGCATACTGTTGATCATATCCTTGATGATTAGTTTAATGCCTGCGATGACAGCGAGTGCAGCCTCAACGCTAGTTATCAAAAACTTATACACGGAAACCGATAATGCCGGTACCTCCTTAGCCAAGCCAAAGGATAACAACTTAGTTACACGAATCACGCAATTACCTTTTACATTAAATGTAGAAACAACAAATGTAACAGATTCACAGATTCCGTCCATCTATTTCGAAATTACGAATATTAATTCAGGCGCTGTGACAACAGAGAAGAATAACAAAGCGGTTATTACTGGAACGAATCTTGTGAAATTTGATAATATCCAGTTAACAGAAGGTTTAAATAAAGTCGTCGTTTATCTAGGAGATTCTAACGCAATTGCTTCTGCACCAGGTTGGTTGTACTATGCTCCAACGACCAATTTATCCGATATTACGGTAAATAACGCTCAACTGGAAGAAGGAAAGATCTATCCGATTGACCGTGGTCCTTTGAAAGCAGGGACAACAGGTATTCAAATTAAAACAAAAGCTTCCAACGCTAGTGCTGTTCAAGCTACATTAACTGGCGATAGTCTGCCTAAACAAGGCTTCAAAAGTAATGATGGTTACTTTTATTTCACTGGGGATGACAAGAACAAGTCTTCTTCAACGTGTGCTTCTGTTACTAGCTTCTGTTTGAATCCAGGTGACAACATTATTAACTTCATTGCGAGCAATGATACGAATAAATATCAAGTAGTTAAGAAACTATGGTACGATAATGGACAGCCGTTTGCTTTTAACGGAAAGATACAGGATACGGCCGCGTTATTACCTCAAAAAGACTTAATTACGATTCCAACATTTCAAACAAGTGCTTTGACTTTCACAGCTAGTGTAAAAAGCGATTTGGAAGCATCAGGGTCATTACGATACCGCTATGTAGATGTGGCAATTAACGACGCTTCCGTGGCTACAATTGATTTGGGAGGAGTTGACTTATTACCCACAACGGTGTCAGGAGTTACCTACTCTGCATCTAAAAATAATTCGTTGACTCGTAACAATGAATATCTGGTCAAAGACTTGAAGGTTGCCATACCTAACATTACTTCTGTCGCGGCGAATGAGCAGCGTCTAACATTTACATTTAGAGATGTTACCAATAGCCTAATTCCAGTAATAACAGAATATAAATTTAAATATGTTGATCCTAGCCATCCTTACATTGATAGATCAACAATAAGTAATGGAACGATTGAAAATGAACTTAGCCTAACCGATGCAACACTAGTTAACGAGCTTCCATCTGACATCCATGTTTATGCAAATGACAAAACACTTGCAATTAAGGCTCTGATTGATGGGGTTTATTACCCTGATCTAAATCCAATTGTAGGGACATGGGATTCCGTAGCCCAGTTATTTAAGTATGATCTTAAGTTACAAGGCATAACCGATGGCAACAAGAAATTAAGTATTGAGCTTTATAGTGACGTTGCTGGAACCACGCGATACAGTACAGTCGATTATAAGTTGAGCATAAGTAACGCTCCCTATGTCTTAGTTAATAATATCTCTAACAGTATGACGATCAAGAATATCAAGAATCTAACATGTGGAGCTACAGAAGCATGTATTTCGGGTAGACTTGTTAATTTCTATCAAGATCCAGTAACTGCCCCGGCGGTACCTGTTAATAAAGTAGAAGTATCTATGAATGAAAGTGTCTATACACTTGACTCCAGAACTGTTGAAGCGATATTTGGGAAAGTACCTTCAACATCAACAGTTCCAGGAACACTGAATACCTTCACTTTGCCATTAACTTCTTTTAACGCTGATCTCACGAAGGTAATGGTTGAAGGTAAAAATACGTTGAAGTTCAAAATTTACGTCAATAATGTATTTATCACGGAACAGTCGTATGACATCTATCTATTTTCAACAGATGCACCTCAATTTACTGCTATTAAACCAGTGGAAAGTGGTACATCAGGCATTCAATTTATCGCAAACAGCGACTCTGATACTTATACAACGACACAACGTACTGTGTCATTTGACGGATTATATTCAAGTCTAGATGCAAATGGAGTGGCATCACCAATCAAAGCTTTAACGTTGGTTGTGCATACGAAGGATGCTAAGGGAGATGCGTTGGTTTATCAGCAAACGATAGGTAGTTCCAGCTCGATTGCTGTTATCGACCAATCAGCTAATTCGCAATCAGTGACATCAGCTGGCAATGCTAATTATTTCACATCAATTAGTAGCACAAATTTTAAAACAACAGCATTTAAATTGCTGGATGACTCAGATGTTGTCTTTGAGTTTAGAATCACCAATAATTCAAATATCACAGCAACGAAGTCTATTACTATTACAAGGCAGAATGTTCCTTACACCGTTGTTCAACCCCTCTTGATCAAGAATCCTAAAGGGGAGTTACAATCTAACATCAATAGCGATTTTTATAACATCATTATTGAAGCTGAGAACGCAGATAGTGTTTTATTCGATAAGAATGAAGCAACCAAACGTACAGTGAATTCCGTAGATCAATATTTATATCAAGTTACTAATTTGAAGCCTGGTGCAAATCAAATTAAGTTTACTATTAATCGTAATGGGGCTAAGGTGAGTGGTAGTTTTATTCTTTTCAATACCAATACCAATGTTCAGGGTGCAGCTACACTTCAAAATATGAATACTAAGTTTAAACTCTTTAATAGTGGACTACAGCTATCTTTCCCTAAAGACACTAAGTTAATGAGAAATGTACCGGATAGCAATAACAATCAGTATATTACAACAGGACGTAAGATATTGTTTGGTATCGCGGATACAGATGATGGCCGAGTGGATAAAGCATTATTTCCTGTGCCGAATGGGTATTATAAATCCAAAATTAGTGTCAAAGTTGTAGAAGATACCTTCCATCCAGCAAGTAATCTCTACTATATGGATGCAGGTTTCATTCCAGCACCAAATTCAACTACAACAACACCTGATGATTTAACTAAAGGACTTAACGGCACTGGTGTCGATCCGTATGACACTACGAACTCAGGAAGAGCTTATTTTAACCGTCTAAACGACGAGATCGTTGTACCTACACAAGATGGGGAATTGACGCTGCAGTTTGATCAAGCCATTCGTCAAGAAGCCGGAAAGTACATCACTGTATTCTTCTATGATATTTATGCGAATTATTCTAATACGACAGACTATGGTTGGAGGAACCTCGGCGGCGTTGTAGATACAAAAAACAACACGATCACAGTTCCATTCCGAAAGTTCGGCTACTATCAAGTCATGTATATGGATCGTAGCTTCGATGATATGACAGGGCACTCATTCGCAAGAAATGAGCTCGAGACACTGTACTCCAAAGGTTTAATGAGAGCGAAAACTACATTCTCATTTGGCCCGAATGATTACATTACACGAGGCGAGTTTGCTCAAGTATTAGTCAAGATCTTTAAGCTTCCTTTGAACTATGCTGGTAACTCAACTTTCTCAGATGTTCTGAAAATTGATAACGCGATAGGCATGCTCTACGACTATAAGTATGTTGAGACAGCCGCGAGAGCGGGTATTATTCGTGGTCAAGCGAGCAATCGATTTAACCCAGGCGGATCCATTACACGCCAAGACGCTGCTGTAATGATCGCCAGAGCAGCTGAAATGAAAATGAATACTGATCTGAATAAATCCCTGGCCACTTTGCAAAAATCGTTCACGGATGGCGATAGAATCGAGTCCTATTCAAGGCCTGCCGTTGAGGCGGTGTCTAAAGCCGGGTTAATTGAAGGCATTCCGAATACTTTACTTCCAGGAGAGAAGAAAGAAACAGTGCGATTTGACCCAACTGAGCTCCTTACACGCGCACAAGCATCCATAATCGGATATCGCGTTATGAAGCAACAAAAGATGGTTCCATAAGTAGAAGTTAAAACAAACAGCCCTGTCACCTAATAAGTGATGGGGCTGTTTTTGGTATGAATTTAGAATGCATTGAGACACACATTTGGAAAATACTTATCAATGAAATGTAGTATAGAGTGTCGTATACTAAGTTTGTAGCCGAGGTGATAGACGCGAAGCTACACGAAAGAGAATCAGAGATCGCCGAGCAAGTAGATTCAAAAGTCGCCCCGTTGGTTATAAGTTTTTATAACAAAAAAACTTTAAAATATTAGGAGGAAACACCCTTTATGAAGAAAACTTTATCCGTAGTTCTTACGTCCGCAATGGCTCTTTCCATGTTCTCATCCGTAGCATTTGGTAAAACATCTGCAGATTTCACGGATTTGAAAGACCTTGACGCAGCAACAAAAGCAAAGTTTGACGCGATGATCTCCGCTGAAATCTTTGATGGCGTAAGCGACACAACATTTGGTCTTAAAGAAGAAATGAACCGCGCACAATTCGCTAAAGTAGCAGCTTTGATCATGGGTCTTGAAGTAAATAAAGATCTTAAAACATCAAGCTTTACTGACGTTAGTGTAACCGACCCAGCGAATGGTTATGCACTTCCTTACATCGAAGCTTTGAAAACAGCTAACGTAACTGATGGTTATGCAGAAGGTCAATACAACCCGGCTGGTAAAGTTACAAAAGAACAACTAGCTACTTTCTTGGTTCGTGTTCTTGGTAAAGACGCAGAAGCAAAAGCATTGACTGGTACAGACAAAACCGTTTCTGGTTGGGCACAAGGTTATGTAGCTGAAGCACTTGCATTGAAAGTTCTTGCTAACAATGCAGACGGTACTTTTGGTGGTATTACGAATGCAACTCGTGATCTTCTTGTAACTGGTGCATATGAAGCAAAACAACAATACGTACCAGCTGGTCAAGTTTCCTTGACTGAAGCGAAAGCTACTGGCGTACAACAAGTAACAGTAACATTCAACAAACCAGTTGATACTGCGAAAGCAACAGTTGCTTTGACAAAAGGTACAGCTAACGTTGCAACAACAGCTAAGTTTGCAGACGATAAGAAATCAGTTGTTCTAACTTTGACTGACGTTAAAGTAACAGAAGGTAACTATACAGCAACACTTTCCGGTCTTGATGCAGCTAGCGTAGCAAAAGCTACAGCAACATTTACAGCTGAGAACGAAAAAGTAGCAAAACTAAGCTTTGTAAATGCTGGTGATTATCTTGCAAAATCAACAAAAGCAGTAGTTAAAATCAAAGCTGAGAACCAATATGGTGAAACAGCAACAATTAACGGCGGAAGCTACACAGCATATGTTTCTGGTCAAACAAAAACGTTAACAAGAAACGAAGATACAGGTTTACTAGAAATGACATTGGATACACACGCTGAGCAATCTGAAGTATCTGTTATCCCTGTGAATGTGTTCTTGACGAATTCATCGGTATCCGTTCAAAAGACTTTCAAAGTTGGAACTGAGCCTTTCGTTACAAAAGTTGAGCTTGGCGCATTGAAATATCCTGCTGGTAAAACAGTTCTTTCTAGCGAAGGTGACTATGCAGAAGCATCCATCACACGTTATGATCAATACGGAAATGTAATTCCAGAAGGCGCAATTTCAGTAGATCGTACTAAATTCACTTCCGTAGTTACACCTTATAGCTTTGATGCATTAAAAATCGCAGCAACTGACTATGACACAGTTAAAATTTCTTTAGAGGGATCAGTTGATAAAGCAGCAGATTACACGGCAACAATCTATGTAGGTTCTGCAAGTGCAACATTAACAGTTAAAGTGGATTCAGCAAAAGTTGCAACTAAAGTTGAATTTGGATCTTATGCTGGCGTACTTGCGCACGGTGACAAGGATAAATACATCCCAATCGTTGCTTATGATGCTAATGGTACACAATTAACTGCACAACAAATTGCTGATCAAGCAACTGCAAAACGTTTCTCCTTGTCCATCTCTGGTGCAACTGCAGCTACAGGTAACAATGGTAATGATGCAATTGTAAAAACAGGTGAACATAAAGGTCAAATTAAAATTAGCTCCGTTGATGCTTCTGCTAACAGCGTAGTATTCATGAACTTAGGTATCTACACATCAAACGTTCAAACGAATGTACAAAAAAGCTTCACAATCCAAGAAGCTCGTAAGCCTGAAACGATCGTTCTTGATGGCGACAAACCAGCTCAAAAAGCAATCGTAGGTGGAGAAACAACTGTTAAATGGTTTGTAAAAGACCAATATGGTGAGAAATTAGATAGCACGATTGCTGATTACGTAAATGATTACAAAGTAGAAGTAACAGCAACTGAACCTACTGTTGCGGATTTCACTGGCTTATCAACAATGGAGTTCTCAGCAACTGAACTTGCTGGTTTCAACAAAAAAGAATTGAAACTAACAGCACTAGCGGCAGGAACAGCTAAAGTTGAAGCTAAATTGATTCAAAACCCAGGCAAAGCTAATGAAAATGTTCTAAAAACAGTAAGTAATTCCATGGAAGTTATCGCTAACTCGGATCTAACGTACAGCATTAAACCAGTAACTGATATGTATGCAACTTTAGATAGCAGTGTTGTTTCTGCTAGCGAGAAAGCATTGACTGAAACAGGAGTGTTTAACGGTAGTCTTGGAAGAAAAGTAGTAGTTAAAGCAGTAAACACTTCTGGTGAAGCGGTAGCTATCCCTGCGGGCCGCGTAATAAGTGCAGCTTCTTCTGATCAAAATATTGCTAAAGTAGTACAAGTTGGCAATGAAGTAGTAGTAGTTGGAAACAAAGCTGGTACAGCGTCCATTACGGTTGTGTACAAAACTGTAGCTGGAGCTACAAAAGATGAATCATTTACTGTAAATGTGAAGGCAGATGCAATTACAGCAACTACAGTTACAGCTGATGCTACGAATGATATCGTTATGACAAGTGCTGTAACGGCAGATGCATACACACTATTGCCTAATCTTAAAGTGGTTGATAACTATGGTGTTGAATATACAGATGTAGAGCTTGCTAGATATGCAAATCTTCTTGGTATTCAATATGTTGTAACAGATGTTAAAGGTGGAACAGTTACTGTAGGTGCTGATGGAAAAGTATCAATTAGCGCTGGCGTTACAGAGTTTAACATCAAAGCAGTGGTTAATGGTAAAACAGCTACAACTTTGGTTAACTAATCAACAGAATTTAAAGAGACCCCTAGGGGTCTCTTTTTCTATAAGTAAGGAATTTCAGTTTATTTTAAGCTAATTTTTAGCTTAAGTTCAGTTACTCTTCTCAATTGCTTCATAATTAAATAGTATTCTTAACTAGTAAGCAAGAGGCTAAGTAGCGAGTGTTAAGAGATTGCAGAGACATTGGAAAATACTTAGCAATGAAAGCTTGCGTGGATTACCGTATACTCAATTTGTAGATAAATTGATATACGAAATGCTATACACAAATTCATTAAGTTTTCATTGTTGCTACGTTGGTTATAAGTTTTTATAACAAAAAAACTTTAAAATATTAGGAGGAAATACCCTTTATGAAGAAAACATTATCCGTAGTTCTTACTTCCGCAATGGCTTTTTCGATGTTCTCAGCTGTCGCATTTGGGAAAACATCTGCTGACTTCACTGATTTGAAAGATCTTGATGCAGCAACACAAACGAAATTTGATGCGATGATCTCTGCTGGAATCTTCGACGGTGTGAGCGACACAACTTTCGGTTTGAAAGAAGAAATGAACCGTGCGCAATTCGCTAAAGTAGCAGCTTTGATTATGGGTCTTGATGTAAATAAAGATCTTCAAACTTCAAGCTTTACTGACGTTAGTGTAACCGATGCAGCAAATGGCTATGCACTTCCTTACATCGAAGCTTTGAAAACTGCTAATGTAACTGATGGTTATGCTGAAGGTCAATACAACCCAGCTGGTAAAGTAACGAAAGAACAACTAGCTACTTTCTTGGTTCGTGTTCTTGGTAAAGATGCAGAAGCGAAAGCATTGACTGGTACAGATGCGACAGTTTCTGGTTGGGCACAAGGTTATGTAGCTGAAGCTCTTGCTTTGAAACTTCTTACTAACAACGCTGATGGTACTTTCGGTGGTATTACGAATGCAACTCGTGATCTTCTTGTAACTGGTGCATACGAAGCAAAACAACAATACGTACCAGCTGGTCAAGTATCGTTGACTGAAGCGAAAGCTACTGGTGTACAACAAGTAACAGTAACTTTTAACAAACCAGTTGATACTACGAAAGCAACAGTTGCTTTGACAAAAGGTACAGCTAGCGTTGCAACAACAGCTAAATTTGCAGATGATAAGAAATCCGTTGTTCTAACTTTGACTGACGTTAAAGTAACAGAAGGCGAATACACAGCAACACTTTCCGGCCTTGATACAGCTAGCGTAGCGAAAGCGACAGCAACATTTACAGCTGAGAACGAAAAAGTAACGAAACTTAGCTTTGTAAATGCAGGTGAGTACCTTGCGAAATCAACAAAAGCATTAATTAAAATCAAAGCTGAGAATCAATATGGTGAAACAGCAACAATTAATGGCGGAAGTTATACGGCCTATGTTTCTGGTGAAACAAAGTCTCTGACAAGAAATGCAGATACTGGCTTACTAGAGATGACTTTGGATACTAGTGCACAGCAATCCGAAGTTTCTGTTATTCCTGTAAATGTATTCTTAACAAATTCATCCGTGTCTGTTCAGAAGACTTTTAAAGTTGGAACAGAGCCTTATGTTACAAAAGTTGAACTTGGCACATTGAAATATCCTGCCGGCAAAACAGTACTATCTAGCGAAGGTGACTATGCAGAAGCATCCATCGCACGTTATGACCAATATGGTAACGTAATTCCAGAAGGTGCAATTGCAACAGATCGTACAGATTTTACTTCTGTGGTTACTCCTTACAGCTATGATGCTTTGAAAATTACAGCGACTGACTATGATACAGTTAAAGTTACTTTAGAGGATGCAGTAGAAAAAGCAGCGGATTACACGGCAACGATTTATGTTGGTTCTTCAAGTGCAACATTAACAGTTAAAGTTGAATCTTCTAAAGTAGCGAACAAAGTTGAGTTTGGATCCTATGCAGGCGTGCTAGCACATGGTGACAAGGATAAATACATCCCAATCGTTGCTTATGATGCAAATGGCACGCAATTAACTGCACAAGAAATTGCTGATCAAGCAACTGCAAAACGCTTCTCCTTGTCCATCTCTGGTGCAACAACAGCTACGGGTAACAATGGTAATGATGCTATTGTGAAAACAGGTGAGCATAAAGGTCAAATTAAAATCAGCTCTGTTGATGCATCCGTTAACAGTGTAGTATTCATGAACTTAGGTATCTACTCATCCAATGTTCAAACCAATGTACAACAAAGCTTTACAATTCAAGAAGCGCGTAAGCCTGAAACGATCGTTCTTGATGGCGACAAGCCAGCTCAAAAAGCAATTGTAGGTGGAGAAACAACGATTAAATGGTTTGTAAAAGACCAATATGGTGAGAAATTAGATAGCACGATATCTGATTACGCAAATGATTATAAAGTTGAAGTAACAGTAACAGGTTCGACATATGCAAGCTTAACTGGATTAGATGCTAATGAGTTCTCGGCTACTGAACTTGCTGGTTTCAACAAGAAAGAATTGAAGCTAACAGCATTAGCAACAGGAACGGCTAAAGTTGAAGCTAAATTAATTCAAAACCCAGGCAAGACTAATGAAAATGTTCTGAAATCAGTGGATAGCTCTATGGAAGTTATTGCTAACAGCACAGATCTAACATACAGCATCAAACCTGTAACTGATATGTATGCTACTTTAGACAGTAGCGTAGTTGCTGATAAAGAGAAGCAATTAACAACGGGAACTGAATGGGCGTTTAACGGAAGCCTAGGAAGAAAATTAGTCATTAAAGCAATTAATTCCTCAGGTGATGAGGTTGCTATTCCAGCAGGTCGTGTCATCAGTGCGGCATCTTCTGATCAAAATATTGCTAAAGTCGTTCAAGACAGTGGGGATGTAGTCGTTATAGGTAATAAAGCTGGTACTGCTACAATTACAGTGGTTTATACAACTGCTGATGGTTCTGCTGAAGATAAATCTTTTACGGTAAACGTAAAAGCAGATGCTATAACAGCGGCAACAGTAACTGCTGATGCTACAAATGATATTGCCCTAACGGCTGGAACAGTCGTAGATGCGTACACTTTATTGCCAAACCTTAAGGTTGTTGACAACTATGGTGTTGAATATACAGATGTAGAACTTGCTAGATATGCAGACCTTCTAGGTATTCAATACGTTGTAACAGATGTTAATACAGGAGGAACAGTTAGTGTAGGTGCTAATGGAAAAGTTACAATTGGCGCTGGCGTAACTGAGTTTAACATTAAAGCAGTTGTTAGTGGTAAAACAGCAACAACATTGGTTAACTAAGAATTTAAATAACCAGAAGAGAAACCCACGTTATTTCAACGTTGGGTTTCTTTTTTTGCGTATTTCATCTAAAAAATAATTTTTATTAGGATGCGCAACTTTTTTGAAACCTATGCGTTTAATACTATGAAATACAAAATAACATATTGTTGTGAATTAGAAGTAAAAAATAATTCTTTACGATCCAATTCGACCACTGTATAATATACATTGGTGTGAGTTCCTCTAATTACTTAACTAGTTTACTAGTTTTCATGTAATTATTTTATGTGTCACAAGCGAACTTAGTTATATCATGCTCTAACTCTGGAAAGGAGGTGAACCAAAAATGAGTAAATCGAGCTCAAATAATAATGGTTTTAAACTAAAAAATTATACAGATATTCAAGGAGGAGAAAAAAAGGTTATGAAAAAAAGTTTATCCGTAGTTCTAACAGCAGCAATGGCATTATCCATGTTTTCTTCCGTAGCATTCGGTAAAACATCCGCTGATTTCACAGATCTTAAAGATCTTGACGCAGCTACAAAAGCAAAATTTGACGCTCTTATCAGCGCTGGTATTTTTGATGGCGTGAGCGAAACAACATTCGGTCTTAAAGAAGAAATGAACCGTGCTCAATTCGCGAAAGTTGCAGCTTTGATCACTGGTATCGAAGTTAACAAAGATCTTAAAACTTCCAGCTTCTCCGATGTTAAAGCTGATGACGCAGCTAACGGCTACGCACTTCCTTTCATCGAAGCTTTGAAAACTGCTGGCATCACTGATGGTTACGGCGAAGGCACGTACAACCCAGCTGGTAAAGTAACAAAAGAACAACTTGCTACTTTCTTGGTTCGCGTTCTTGGTAAAGATGCTGATGCTAAAGGCAAAACAGGTACTGATGCAACAGTAACTGATTGGGCACAAGGTTATGTAGCACTTGCACTTGAATTGAAACTTCTCTCCAATGGAGCAGACGGTAAATTCGGTGGTAAATCCAATGCAACTCGCGATCTTCTTTTGACTGGTGCATACGAAGCGAAAGCTCAATACGTATCCCCAGGTAAAGTATCTCTTTCTGAAGCTAAAGCTACTGGTGTGAAATCCGTAACTGTATCTTTCAACAAACCAGTTGATACTGCGAAAGCTGTTGTAGCTTTGACAAAAGGTACACAAACAATCGCAACTACTGCAAAATGGTCTGATGACAAGAAATCTGCTGTATTGACTTTGACTGATGTTAAAATTAGCGAAGGTACTTACACAGCTACTCTTTCCGGTCTTGATGCAGCTGGTGTTGACAAAACGACAGCAACATTTACAGCAGAAGACGAGAAAGTTACTAAACTTAGCTTTGTAAACGCAAGTGACAAAATTGCAAAATCCATTAGTGTAGTGGTTAAAGTAAAAGCTGAAAACCAATATGGTGAGAATGCTTCTTTGACAGGTGGTAATTACACTGCATATGTAAGTGGCCGTAATGAGACTCTTAAAAGAAACGACGATACTGGTCTTCTTGAGTTGAAATTAAACACTTTCTACAAAAATGGATCAAGTGGTGACGAAACACAATCAGAGATTGATGTTATTCCTGTTAACATCTTCTTGACTAACTCCTCTGTGTCAGTTCAAAAAACTTTCAAAGTTGGAACTGAGGCATATGTAACTAAAATTGAATTAGGCACAGCTAAATACCCTGCAACTAAAACAGCATTAACTAAAGAAGGTGATGTTGCAGAAGTTAGCTTGACTCGTTATGATCAATACGGCGATGTAATTGCTGAAAATACAGCATATGCGCAAAGCTTTAAAGATCGTTTAGTTGCTGACGCTGTAATTACTCCTTATACGTTTGATTCGCTTGTTCTTGATAAAGTGAATTCAACTTATGACAAATTGAAATTTAAACTTGCTAAAAACGTTGATAAAGATGCTGAATACTCAGCAACTGTATACGTTGGATCTGCTAGTGCAACTGTTTCCTTGAAAACACAATCATCTACTGTTGCAACTAAAGTAGAGTTTGGTACATTCTCTGGAGTTCTAGCTGAAGGTGACACTAACAAATACATTCCAGTAGTTGCTTATGATGCACAAGGCAACAAATTGTCTGCACAAGATGTCGCTGAAAATGCTAAAAACGGAAGATTCTCAGTATCTATCTCTGGAGCTAGCTACGCTGCTGGTAACAATGGTAATGATGCTATCGTTCAGTCTGGCGAACACAAAGGGAAAATCAAGTTAGATGCTATTACTTCCGGAAGCAAAGGCGTTGTATTCGTTAACTTCGGAATCTTTAATGCTAACATTCAACAAAATGTTCAAACAAGCATCACTGTTGCAGATGCTCGTAAGCCAGAGTCAATTGCTGTTGATGGATCTCTTCCAGCTGCTAAAGGTATCGTTGGTGGTAAAGCGACTATCAAATGGTATGTTAAAGACCAACATGGTGAGGCACTTGATTCAGTTTCAACTGTGACTGGCGCTAAATATACTGCTGGTAACTTTACTTTGAGATTGACAGTATCTGATGCAACTTATGCAACTTTCACTAACAACAATACTACTGCAATTGCTGGCCATCTAACTGGTACTCCTCGTACTTATGATTTCAGCGCAACAACATTCGCTGACATTAATAAAAAGGAACTTAGCTTGACTGGTTTGCAATTTGGCGGAAAAACTGAGCTTAAATTACAATTGATTGATAATACTAAAACAGGTACTCCAGTAATCAGCGAGGTTAAATCTTCTTTAGATGTAATCGAAGCTAAAGACTTGACTTATAGCGTAAATGCTTTGGCTGATTCCTTTGCAGCTCTTGACAGCGCGCTTGTAATTGCTGATGATAAGCAATTAACAAATGCAGTTGATGCTGATGGTGGTACAAACGGACTGTTCGCTAAGCACAGTAAGCTTGCTCGCAAAATTACTGTTACAGCTAAAGACAAATCCGGTGATACTGTTGTTATCCCAGGTTCCCGTATAGTGAGCGCATCTACTGACAATGGTACAGTTGCTAAAGCTGTATATGATGCAAACGATGCTTGGATCATTGGTAACAAAGCAGGTACAACTAATGTAACTGTTGTCTTCAAGAAAGAAGACGGTAACCAACAAGACGTTACAATGCCTATCAACATTAAAGCTGATGCTATTACTGTTAAAACAATTACAGCAGATGCTAATAAGGTTGTAGCACTTGCAAAAGACCTTACTGATAGCGTAGTATCAACTAAGGGAGTATACCAAGCAGCACAATTAATGAATGGTATTAAAGTCGTTGACAACTATGGCGTTGAGTACAAACGTGAAACTGGTTTGTCTGCTCCACTAGCTGCAGTTACTGATTACATTGCTAGATACCAAGCAGTACTTGGTGTTCAATACGTAATCTCTGATGTAAAAGGAACAGGTGCAAGTGTAACGTTGAACGGTACAACTGTTACTATTAACGACTCCACAACAGAGTTCGTTCTTAAAGCAATTGCTCCATCAGGCGTTTCTACTACAACTCTTGTCAAAGTTAACCCTTAATATTAGTAAGTAAAGAAAGGACCCTTCGGGGTCTTTTTTTGTTATAATAATTAAAAACCAATGTCTGGAGTGAATAATAATGTTAGGAAAAAGTAAAAAAATTGTCGCATTTTATATGAGTTTAACTATTCTTCTATTCTTTATTGGAACGGCCCAAGCCGAAGCCCCATCCCCAGGAACAACCGACCCGGTGATCACGCAAAGCTATTTCGAACAGAACACCTTAAGCGAAGCAAAGGTGAAAGAGATTGTGGCCTCTGCGATCGCAGCGAATGCTGGCGGGAGCAACGGAGGCACGAGCACTACCCCTACGGCAGCGGCGAATATGAAGGTTGTCCAATTGGAAAATGGACAAACCTTGTATGCCGGCGCTGGCTCGGAATTTATCGTGCGAAGCGGCAAGGTACTAGCCGTGAGCAACGATGAGAACGGCATCCCGGACGTAACGGGAGGCAAGGATCTGCCGGCGGGAACGGAAGTCGCGCTGAATCATCTTTTGATTTTCCCAACAGAGGGCCGCGGTATTAAGCCTTCGCAAAAAAATGACACGTCCATTTATGTTATGGTACGTGGTGGATTTTTGATTTTGAATGCTGATGGTAGTAAAGTTCTACAATAAATGTTTACTCCATAATTTTACCCAAAATGACAACTTCTTATTCGGTTCGCGGAGCCGATTCTAGCCATACTATTAGCGTACCCCATTGATCGGGTAGCTGCTTATCGAGTGCATGATCTGAACTAAAACTCTAAGGAGGCGTTTAGTTATGGCTAGAAGTAAAGTGGTTCCGGAATCGAAAAAAGCTTTAGATATTTTAAAATACGAAATTGCTGCTGAGTTAGGTCTGCCAGTAGGCAATTCGATGTCGGCCAATGCGGATACCGAATTTGCGGGTGAACTTGGTTCTATTCCTTCAAATTCTATGAAAAAAGACTACTGGGGGCATATCACCTCCAGGGATGCAGGCGCTGTTGGCGGGCGCATTACGCAACGTCTGATTCAAAGAGCAGAAGAAACCTTGTTTACTTTGTAGGTATTATTCCTTCTATTATTGTGATGAGAAAGAGGTCGGCTATAGGCTGACCTCTTTCTTCGAATTTTCAGAGATTACAAATATTCACGAACTCATTAGTTAATATATGAGTAGTATAGATAAAAGCTGTGAAAAAAAAGTGAAGCGTACCTTAAAGTAAACTTAATAAGAAGATTAATGATAATCGAAATTATAAATTGACATTACACGACAAATAAAGTAGGATGGTTAATTGAAGGTCAATATTCAATTTAACCTTTTCCGATAGGGGAAGGTTCATTTTAATGTTGTCTTTATTCATGTATTGTCTTTATTTATGCTTTATCTATTTGTACCAGTGCGGAATTCAAAGATCTTATCAGCGCATGAGCGCAAAAGAGGGATTCCGTTTGGCGAGAAAAGCTTGCGCTAAAGCCGGGCCCGATTTTTTTATCATAGAGGCATCGAGTAGAAGCTTTTCAAACATACTAAATGTAATGTAGGAGGATGAATAATATGGCTCAAGTTCGTGGACGTCGTTTATTTACATCCGAATCCGTAACAGAAGGTCATCCAGATAAAATTTGTGACCAAATTTCTGACTCGGTTTTGGATGCATTTCTAGCTAATGATCCGAATGCTCGTGTAGCATGTGAGGTATCTGTAGCAACTGGTTTGGTTTTGGTAATTGGTGAAATTACTTCGAAGTCTGAATATGTCGATATTCAAGCTATTGCAAGACAAACAATTAAGGACATTGGTTACACACGTGCGAAGTATGGTTTCGACTCCCAAACATGTGCGGTTCTCGTTTCCTTGAACGAGCAATCTCCTGATATTGCACAAGGTGTAGACAGAGCCCTTGAAGCAAGAGAAGGTAATATGTCTGATGAAGAAATCGAAGCAATTGGTGCTGGTGACCAAGGTTTGATGTTTGGTTTTGCAGTAAATGAGACGCCTGAGCTTATGCCTCTTCCGATCTCTATTTCTCACCAATTGGCTCGTCGTTTGACTGAAGTTCGTAAGAACGGCACTCTTCCATACTTACGTCCAGATGGTAAAACTCAAGTAACTGTTGAGTACATCGATGATAAACCTGTTCGTGTAGATGCAATCGTTGTATCCACACAGCATGATGAGAACACAACTTTGGAGCAAATCCAAAAAGATATTAAAGAACATGTTATTCTTCCAATCGTTCCAGCACACTTGTTGGATGAGAAGACTAATTACTTCATCAACCCAACTGGCCGTTTCGTTATCGGCGGACCTCAAGGGGATGCAGGTCTTACAGGTCGTAAAATTATCGTTGATACGTACGGTGGTTATGCTCGTCATGGCGGCGGCGCGTTCTCCGGTAAAGATCCGACAAAAGTTGACCGTTCCGGTGCCTACGCGGCGCGTTATGTTGCGAAGAATATCGTAGCAGCTGGCCTTGCTGAGAAATGTGAAGTTCAATTGGCTTATGCTATTGGTGTTGCTCGTCCTGTATCTATTGCTGTAGATACATTTGGTACGGCTAAAGTGAGTGAAGAGAAGCTTGTTGAGTTGATCCACAATAACTTTGACCTTCGCCCAGCGGGTATCATTAAAGAGCTTGATCTTCGTCGTCCGATCTACCGTCAAACTGCAGCTTATGGTCACTTTGGCCGTAATGATCTAGATGTTCCTTGGGAGCGTACAGATAAAGCAGAATCATTAAGAACTCAAGCGTTAGAGCTTAAGCATTAATATAGAGAGGCCGTCCTTCTGGGGCGGCTTTTTGTTTGTGTATTTTACCACAACTGAAATTTACTATAGTAAATATTTTAGTTTCCTTTAGCTAATAATAGTGGTACTATATGTATATGTCATCTGATGCTAATTCATAGGGAATTATGTTATGATAGGTAGAAGATAAGTTCTGCGTTGGTATACGAGAGGAGAGCGATATTATGGATACTGAATTTAAGGAATCACTTACCACGTTGCTGAGAGCAGAATTATCACCCGTATTAGAGAGATTAGACAGGCTAGAATTAGAACAATCTCAAATTAAGCAAGCCGTACTTGAAACCAACGAAATCGTGAAGCGTTTAGAAAATGTGCAAGAGCAACAACACAGGATTATTGAACTGCTCTCAGCGCGATCGATTGAACAAGAAGCTAAATTAAAGAAAATAATTTAATCATTATAGATAAGCATCTCAAGCAGAGAGCAAACCCGGGAGGGTTGTGCTCTTTTTTACATTTTTACCATTTATCTATGACATATGAATACAACATGGGGAATATCGTAACTTTTTCCATAGTTTAAGAGTCTATATAGTTATCGCTTAAATGATAGATACTAGAATTAGATGAAAAAGAGGAGTGGAACGGCAACGTGAAGGTACAGAGGCAAGTAGGAGTAGCTGCGCTGGCTTGCGCTATGGTGTGGCAGTTGGTGTCGGGAGTTACGGTAAACGCGGCGGGCACGAAGCTGACGTTGAGCTCACAGGAGACGATTACATCAGGTGCAATTATGAAGAACTACGTATGGTCGACGACACGAAGCAATAAGGAAGTATCGGTGAACGCCAATGTGATCGAAGTGGATCTGACGAACCCGAACGTGAAGATAGACGCAATGGCAGGAACGAACAATCAGTTCACGAAGAATCAGAGTGTGCTCGGCATGGTGAAGGATACAGGCGCTGTAGCAGGCGTGAACGGGGATTTCTATAATACCCAGGCGGAAGGCGTACCAGAGGGTGCGCAGATCACGAATGGACAGGTGATGGCAACGCCAGCGAAGATTTCGGGGTTGTACTCTTTTGCTATTACGAAGACGAATCAGCCGATTATTGATATTTTCGATTTCCAGGGTACGGTTACGGCAAAGGATGGGACAAAATTCGAGCTTGGTGGCGTGAATAAAACGTTCTACTGGGACGATAATGACGTTCCGCTGATTGCAGATGGTCTTTTCCTTTACACAAGTGCTTGGGCGATGACACAGCGTGCTGTGGATGGCACACACGTTCCTACTGAGGCGCTTATCCAGAACGATATTGTCAAGGAGATCCAAGTTGATACGAATGTAAAAATGATTGCTCCTGCAGATGGTTATATCCTTAGGGGTTCCGGTTTAGCGAGAGAGTTTATTGTTAATCATCTCAAAGTTGGCGATAAAATCACGACAAAATACGACATGATTCCACACGATGCATCGAAAACGTATGATTGGAAGAACTTCAAAATGCTCATTGGCGGCAGCACATTGCTGGTTGATGAGGCGAAGCCGAGCTATTTTACGCGGAATATTAATGATTTCAACGGATATAGTCCTGTTTCTAGGACAGCAGTGGGTTACTCCAAGGATCTGAAGAAGGCTTATATCATTACTGCCGATCGTAATGGTCCAAGTGCCGGGATGACGCTGCCAGAGCTTCAGCAATTCATGATTGATGCTGGTGTTTGGCGAGGGATGGTCCTCGATGGCGGTGGATCGACACAGATGGTGTCTAGGCCACTTGGTGATGTAGATCCGAAGCTAGTGAACAAAACACAAAACGGAAATCAACGTGCGGTAGCAAATGGGTTGGGCGTATATTCGACAGCACCGAAGGGTGATTTACTAGGTCTTATTTTAAAAGGGCAATCCTTATTATTCGTAAATGAATCCAGCACTTATCAATTCAAAGCTTATGATGACTATTATAATCCTATAGCTGTAACAGGTATTGTTCCACAATGGAGCACCACGATAGCCAATGGTTCGTTTAAGGATAACGTATATACACCAACAATGCCTGGGAAAACGCAGATTGTCGCAAAATCAGGCAAAGGATCCGCAACAATGGATGTCGAAATTGTCGGGCGTGATCAGATTACGTCGATGGCTTTTAGCTCAGGGTCATTCTCATTGACGGAGGGTGGCGATTTCAAGCTTCCTATTACCGTTACAACACGCAGTGGAGCAACGCGAGAATTACCCGCGGCATCAGCGACTTGGGAGCTTAGCGGAGTTAAAGGGACGATTACGAATGGCGTTCTGCACGTAGACAGCACAGTTGGAGCGCAAACAGCACAGGTCATCGCTCACTACGATGGGTATAGCACTATAGTAACCTTGCCTGTCGGACAGGAGAAAGTGTGGTACGATTTAGATAAGTTTGCAGTTATGACAACAGGTGACAAATATCCGGCAGAGGTCGTTTCTAGCGTCAATATTGTGCCGAACAATGGAAATAAGAACTTGGAAATCGCCTATGATTTCTCCAAGGGACTAGGAACGAAAGCAGCATATGCGAGGTTTAATAATGGGAATGGTGCGCCGATTGAGGGTGAACCCGAATTTATAACGGCTAAAGTCTTGGGCGATGGCAGCTTCAATTGGGTGCGTGCAGAGGTCATTGATGCGGATGGCAAGCTGAATTATGTCAGTTTTACGGAAAATATGAACTGGACAGGCTGGCGCAAGGTGACGGCGGATGTGTCGGATCTGAAAGCACCTTTGCTGGTGAAAAGCATTTATGTAGCAAATCCTGCTAACGGGCAGGATGAAAGAGCCGTGAAAGGGAAAATTAATATTGACGATATTTCATTTATTTATAAAGGACAATTGCCATCGCTACCGAAAAATGCAATCAAGCTTAACGTAAATAAGAAGCAAGCAACTATAAATAGCAAGCCGATGACGCTGGAACAAGCGCCGACGATCGTGAAGGATAATACGTTGGTTCCGATTCGTTTTGTCACAGAAGCATTGGGTGGCACTGTGAAGTGGGATGATAAAGAACGTAAGGTAACCGTCCTTCGTGGTGATAAACTAATTGACCTATGGATTGATCAAGCTGATCTCCTGGTAAATGGAAGTCGTGTCACGGCAGAAGTGGCTCCAGCGATCATGAATAATGTGACAATGGTCCCATTACGACTCATTTCTGAGAGATTAGGCTTCAAAGTAGGCTGGGATCCCCAGAATTACGGAATTTCTATTGAATAAATAGTACTAGAAGTACACGGCAAACGGGAAGAACTATGCTACAATATGGGGTAGACAACTTACTATTATAAGGTTTTATTAAAAGGAGCTCGTTTCATGTGCAACCAGACGCTATAGACAAGGTCATAACCAACGCCATTAACGTCATGGAAAGCAGCAAATATCAATTATTTGAGATTGCTGAGTCATCACGCTTAGAGAAGGAGTCGCTTACTCGGGAGCTCAATGACATTAAGCATGAGACGGGTGTCACGATTGATCTCGTGGATATGTTAGAGAAAGAATACAAGCGGTCGCGGATCCGACTTACGGAAGTCAGTCGAGATTTCAACAAGTATCGAGAAGAAGATATCAAGATTGCTTATGAAGCCGCTATCGCTTTTCAATTACAGCTAACCGTTGCGCGTGAAAAAGAGAATAATCTCAAGATCCGCCGCAATGATCTGCAGGTTCGCATGAAGAATGTGGACAAACAGGTAGAACGCGCCGAAACTATCGTCTCTCAGATGAATGTTGCATTGGAATACTTGTCAGGGGACCTCAATCAGTTAACACGTATTATTGAGTCTGCTAAGAATCGACAACTGCTGGGGCTCAAAATTATTTTGGCCCAAGAGGAAGAACGCAAACGAATCGCGCGCGAAATTCATGATGGTATGGCTCAAACCTTGGCGAACGTTGTGCTTCGGACTGAAATTGCCCATCGGATGCTCGTCAAGGAAGATATTTCTGCGGTGAAGGATGAGTTAATTGATTTAAAGGGACAAGTCAGAAATGGTCTTGAAGAGGTTCGCAAAATTATTTTCAACCTCCGACCAATGGCGCTCGATGATTTAGGGATTGTGCCTACATTACGGAAGTATGTGCAGGATTTCGAAGACAAATATCGAATTCACACACAGTTTAACCTGGTCGGAAAAGAAACACGCATACCGTCTGGGTTGGAGATTGCCATTTTCCGCTTGGTGCAGGAAGCTTTATCGAATATAAACAAACATGCCAAAGCAACCTTCTTGTCTGTTGAACTCACGCTAGAACCAGATCAAGTACAGATTTACGTTGTAGATAACGGAATCGGCTTTGATGTTCCGCTAACAGAACTAAGAATAGCCAAGGGGAATAACTTTGGTCTACTGGGAATGAGAGAGCGTGTAGAGCTGCTAGAAGGTACCATGGTTCTGGAGTCCGAGAAAGATTCAGGAACAAAAATTACGATGCTCATCCCTATCGGCGGCGTTGGAGAGAACAAGGAGGAAAACTAGAATGGACAACACGGCGAGTCACAAACGCAATGTACATATTGTCATTGCAGACGATCATCAGCTTTTTCGTGAAGGTGTTAAACGGATCATTAATATGGAAGATGACATGGAAGTTATCGGTGAGTGTGGCGATGGCATCCAAGTCATTGAATTGTGTAATCAAATCACGCCCGATATCGTGCTCATGGACATTAATATGCCCCTGGAGAACGGTGTCATTGCAACAGAACGTCTGAAACTAATCTTTCCTGATATTAAAGTCATCATTTTATCTATTCATGATGATGAAAGCTATGTGTTTGAGACACTTCGTAAAGGGGCTTCAGGTTACTTGCTGAAGGATATGGAAGCAGAGTCGCTGATTAATGCCATTCGTTCTGTTGTTGCAGGACATGCCTACATTCATCCTAAGGTAACGGGTAAGCTAATCAATCAACTAAGACGTATGACGTATCTGGATGACGTTGGTGTGGTTGGTACGGGCACAGGCGTGAAGGATTCTGGATTGAAGTACATACATAATGCGAACAGCCCACTAACCAAAAGGGAAGCAGAAGTGCTTCGACTTATGGCGGAGGGCAAGAGCAATAAGCTGATTGGCGAGTTCTTGTACATCAGTGAGAAAACAGTGAAAAACCACGTGAGTAGTATTCTTCAAAAAATGGAAGTTGATGACCGCACGCAAGCGGTAATTATTGCAATCAAGAATGGTTGGGTAACATTGTAATTCGCTATCCTGCATTTCTGCGCCTATAGGAACCCCCCTTTGCACTGCCGCATACACTGCAGGTAAGGGAGGGACCCGCTATGTGGATTGGATTGCTTTGTATCTTCGGTTGCTATGGCGTGAGCATTATCGTGCTGCATCTCTTATTGGGTACCCGTAAGGGATTGAAGAAGAAACCTGCTACTGTATTACTTGTTACCAAAAACAATCAAAATCAAATTGAGTGGGTTATTCGCTCATTATTTTTCTTTTCGCGTGTAAGAGGCAACCAGGTCAAGGCTACGATTATTGACGAGGGGTCGTCTGACGATACAAGAGAGATCATTGAGCGTTTATCCCAAACGTATGCCTTAGAGTTGCGTTTACAGTCTGACTACGATGCCGTTGATCGTTTCCTAAGTCAGCATGACGAAGATCCTGTTGTACTTGTTCACCTCAGTAATAGGGAGGAACTCGTAAAAATTCCTGTTATCTAAGGGCAAACGCTTTCAATATATCCTACACACTTCAACCAACATACGCGCCAAATAATTTGATGAAGAGAGTACGGTGAGGAATGAAAGTTCAGATTTATGCCGTTCGCAAGAGACATGTGTGGGAGTGGCAATTCACGATACATGCCCAGACAGATATCCAATATTGGTTCGAGCACTACGCAGCCGACGCCGGCCTCGTATTGTTCGAACCTTTTGTTTCGTTAGGGCAGGGGATTCGCCTGCTTGAGGGGCTAAGGAAGAGTGATGTGACTTCTCAGGATCATAGCGAGGGTCGGTTACTTGCAATGGTAAAACGTGAAGCAGCGGCGCTTGGAATGGTTAATACGGATGAGATACGTTCGGAAGTAATGGACTATACGTTTTGGCGGGACAAGCATATTCGTAACTTTCAGCTACACGCGTCCACTTATATTAATCTCGTTGAAGCTTGCAGAGGGCGTTCGCTGTTGGTAGATGAGCTTCAGCAGCTAATAGAAGCCCCTGGTGTTGAGACGGCAGGGTTGTCGGGGCTGGAAGCTTCGTGGCCAGCCTATGTGCAACTCGCCTACCTCAATGGCGATGTATCGCTCACGAGTGGCTTGCGCATACAGGTAAAGCGTGAGTGGCGTCGCTGGCTCAGAAAGACTTCACAATACGCATGTAAACGCTGTGGAAGCGGAGAAGCGCGGATGTTTTGGTCGCCCTGCTTGCATTGCGGGAAAGACTGCCCCTACTGCGAGGAGTGCCTCACAATGGGCAGGGTTCGATCCTGCTCCTTGCTTGTACTCGGCGGCTCGGGCGATGCGCTGTCCACCGCTGCCGCAGTGGCTGCCGACGAATTACAAGCTTACATAGAGCCCTGGGGGCTCAGTGATGCTCAAACCCATGCCTCCCTTGAAGGGCTGCGCTACATCCAAGGCAAGCAGCCTAGTGGCCCAGGGAGGTTCCTCATCTGGGCCGTTACGGGCGCCGGGAAGACCGAAATGATCTTCCCGTTCATACACTACACCGCCGCTCGAGGCGGGCGTGTCCTTATCGCTACACCACGCAAGGACGTGGTGCTAGAGCTACAACCGCGCATCCAGCGGGCGTTCGCTACATACAGCGTGGTCACGCTGTATGGCGGAAGCGAGCAGCGCTGGGAGCAAGGGCAAATCACCATCGCAACCACGCATCAGTTGTTGCGGTTTCATCAAGCTTTTGACCTCGTCATCATCGATGAAATCGATGCCTTCCCGTACCACAATAACCCCATGCTTAGCTATGCAGCAGAGAAAGTGTGCAAACCCAGCGGGACGAATATCCTGCTGTCAGCGACACCGCCAACGCGTGTTAGACACGCTGCCGAACGCGGACGTCTACCACATGTACGCGTCCCTGTCCGATTTCATAAACATCCCCTACCAGTACCTCAGTTGGTATCTACGCCTACATTAAGAAAATCTATCACCGCCAAATCCATCCCGCAATCGATTCAATCCCGCTTGGAAGTATCCATTGAACGTGGAGCGCAAGTTTTTGTGTTTGTTCCGAATATTCAGCTCGTAGAGCCGATGGTCATGCTGCTGAGAGAGAAGTTGAGCAAGGCCAGTAAAAGCGCAGCGGTTCGCGTAGAGGGAACTTCCTCTAAGGATACTTCACGTACAGAGAAAGTACAGCTTTTCCGAAATCGGGAGATCCGCGTCCTCGTCACGACAACCATCCTCGAACGTGGGGTAACCGTGCCCCAGTCAGATGTTTTCATTTTAGATGCAGACTCGAAGTTGTTCGATGAAGCCGCATTGGTTCAGATGGCAGGTCGTGCAGGGAGATCGAAGGATGACCCACATGGGAAAGTATATTTAGCTGCTGCAGAAATAACAAAATCACAGAAAGAAGCTGTTCGACAGATCCGTACGATGAATCGGATTGCGCGTAAACATGGATTTCTACAAGGAGGCAAAGTATGAGCATGTGGAGGCAGCTGGGGAACACGCTATTCTCGCTATTAGGCCCTAGGCGGGAGGTGTGTTTATTGTGCAAACAGGTGACCAGTCTGGAGAGAGGCCAGTTGGGGCTTTGTCATGCGTGCTACACTCGAATTCCGTGGATTCGTAAGGTGATTTGTCTATCTTGTGGACGAGGAGAGTATTGTCCGGATTGTCG
Source organism: Paenibacillus sp. LjRoot56 (assembly GCF_964253335.1). Classification (NCBI taxonomy): domain Bacteria; kingdom Bacillati; phylum Bacillota; class Bacilli; order Caryophanales; family Paenibacillaceae; genus Paenibacillus; species Paenibacillus sp. LjRoot56. The sequence continues at coordinate 167,323 of NZ_CAXURV020000001.1, read as the reverse complement.
TCGGAAGCCGCATACCTATTTCGCCAAAAGCCGAAGTGCCGTTCGATATGATGAGACGATGAAGGAGCTGCTGGCCAGATATAAGTATCGAGGAGACGAGCGCTTGAAGGTAGTTTTCGGTCATATGTTGGTTCATGCGTTTCAGCAACTTCGGTTGGATCGGGTACCGGCGACAACGGGGCAAGTTCGAGAGGTTATCACTTACGTACCCGTAAGTGAGCAACGTATGCAAGAGCGTGGATTCAATCAAGCGGAGCAAATGGCGAGAGAGCTAGGCAGGCGAGTGGAACTCCCGGTCATCCGTTTACTCAATCGTTCTAAGCATACGACAAAGCAGAGTTTTAAAAAGCGAAGCGAGCGGATCGACGATCTTGCGCACGTTTTTGAGTTTGATACCACAGAATTGGGAGAAATAATTGAATACGGGGAAGCCATTATCATTTATATCGTGGACGATGTGTACACAACGGGGAGTACGATGAATCAATGTGCGATGGTATTAAAAGAGGAAATGTCGATACCTGTCGAAATTTGCGGATTAACATGGGCGAGATAAATGGGTCGTAGACCTATTTTCACAAAAATAGTATTAGGCAAAAGCTGTCGAATTGCGGTAAACTGGAATTAAAAAGTGGAAACTGGGAATGCTGAAAAGGGGGACATACTGTGAGTATGAATGTGGCAAATTGTCCGCGTTGTGGGAAAATATATGTGAAGGGCTTCGTAGAGCTTTGTCCGAATTGCGTGAAGGAGCAGGAGCTACAGTACGAGAAATGTTTGAAGTACCTGCGTGAGAACAAGAGTGTCAACATTTCTGAATTAAGCGAAGCGACTGGTGTTAGTATCAAGCAAATCACTAAGTTTGTTCGTGATGGTCGTATCTCCATTTATAATGCTCCGAACATGTCTTATCCGTGCGAGGTTTGTGGAACTCTTATTCGTGAGAACACGATTTGTGAGCTGTGCCGTCAGAAACTTGTGAAGGATGTAAGAAACAATTCGGAAGATGAGCGGCGAGACGAAGAGCGGAGACAGCAAGAGAGTAGGATTACCTTTAACATCCAAGACCGCTTGAAAAATAAGCGATAATTCGAAATAGGTCTGCAGAGATATAAAGTTTCATATAGATGATGCCGATAATAGTTCTAAAGATTATCGGCTTTTTATTTTATATGCGAAGTCATAGGGGTGAAGCAAGATGAAGATAAATGATAACAAACGAATCGGTGCAATGAATCCATATAATAAGGCGAATGAAAATCGTTCCACTGGTCAAGTCGGTAAAAAGGATAGGCCGAAGGATCAAATAGAAATTTCATCAGAAGCGAAAGAGCTTTTGAGTACGGCGGGGACAACAAAGTCCCCAGAGCATTTGAGGCGGTTAGAGGAGCTTAGAGATTCCGTGAATGCGGGTACTTACCACGTGGATGCTAAGAAAATAGCTGAGAAGCTGTTCCCGTATATCAAATAGTACTATCAACAGGTTAAGGAATAGGTGAATCGCCATGGGTATAGAAGCCTTGCTTGAAACCATGAACAAACTTCGAGATTTACATGTGGCATTATTTGATTTGGCTGTTGAGAAGACACCGATACTCGTTCGCAATGCAGTTGATGAGTTGAATGCTATCGTGAATAAAGAGGGCAAGCTTTTGCGTGGAATTGCAGAACTTGAGCGGGAGCGAATACAGCGTATTAATGAATATCTTTTGGCTAGGGGCTATAACCCCAATCCCAAAATTACGATAAGTGATCTTGTGAAGGTGATTTTCAAGGCAGATGATAAGTTAGCGCTTGCAGAGTCCCAGAAAAACTTGGTTGCAACACTTGCCAAATTAAAAGAACGCAACTCATTAAATCAGAAACTTGTGGAACAATCGTTGGCTTTTATCGACTATTCATTAGATCTTGTCATAGGTGCGCCGGAAGATGACATGATGTATCAGAATCCACAGCGTCAGAAAAGTAACAATCGGTTAGGTATATTTGATACGAGGGCATAGGAGATGACTAACGATGATGCGGTCTACTTTCTCTGGGATTGAAATTTCCAAAAGAGCGCTATTCTCACAACAAGTAGCGTTACAAACAACAGGTCATAATATTGCGAATGCAAACACTATCGGTTATACAAGGCAAACGGTCAATCTAGTTGCTTCTGATCCGTATACAGCTGCAGGCATGAATCGAGATGCTGTGCCTGGACAGATTGGCCAAGGTGTTGAGTTTGATTCTATTAATCGAATTCGCGAAAGCTTCCTGGATCAACAGTTTCGGCATGAGAATAAGGATTTAGGCAGCTGGAATGTTCGTAAGGATATTTTGGAAAAGTTAGAGGCTATTACCAATGAGCCATCGGATACAGGGAATCGACAAGTCATCGAGAATTTCTGGAAATCATGGCAGGTTGTGAGTATGGAGCCCGAAAATACAACAGCAAGAGCGGCATTGAAAGAAGATAGCTTGGCGATGACCGAGTCGTTGAATCATACAGCAACTCAGCTCTCACAGCTGCGTAACGATATTGGCGAAAACCTCAGGATGAAAGCCAATGAAGTCAACTCGACATTGTCTCAGGTAGCTCGTCTAAATAACGAGATCTTCAGAGTAGAAGGATTGGGCAACAAGGCAAACGATTTACGAGATCAGAGGGATGTCCTTGTCGATAATTTATCCAAAATTATTAATGTCACAGTGGAAGATTCTTCGGGTGGATATAATGTCAAAATGGGAAGTACCAGTCTAGTAACGGGGATTTCAGTCGACACAACATTCGACTCAGGGGAAGCTGGTTCCTCCGGTATAACGTTTGAAAGTGCCGTGCAATCAGGAGATTTAAATAGTGGTGAAGTTTACGGAATGATTTATTCCCGTGATAATTATTTGACAAGCTATGAATTTCAACTGAACGCAATGGTGAAATCCCTCATGGAGGGAGAAGTAGAAATTACGATGCCAGCTGGCTCCGTTCTACCTCGTAACCTACCAGAAGGTACAGTCATGAATGGGAAAACCTATACTGCGTCGGAGGTACTTCCAGACTCAGCTAGGGTTTTAACATCAGATCAGAAAATGACGGTCAAAGGACTCAATGGGATACATCAGTTGGGCTATACGCTATCCGATCCTCCTAAGAGCGGCGTACCATTCTTTACATTGAAAGATGGGGCAACTGTAGCCACTGCGGGAAATATAACGATTAACCCTGATATCCTTGCCAATATAGGTAATATCGCTACATCTTCCCGCGTATTAACGGATTCTTCTAATAACATCGTCAAGAATGCGAACGGGAATGAAATTCTCGTTAAAGGCAATAACGCCATTTCCCTAATTACCGCAGGATTGCGAGATAAGAAATTTGATTTTGACCCCAGTTCAACAGGTATACCGATTCTGAAAAATGGTACCTTTGATGAATTCTTCCGCGCAATTGTTGGGCAATTAGGCGTTCAGACACAAGAAGCAGATCGTCAATCCACAAATTCAAGTGCCCTTGTAGAGCAAGTTGACTCAAGAAGACAAGGTGTGAGTGGTGTTTCCTTGGATGAGGAAATGTCGAATATGATTAAATTTCAGCATGCCTACAGTGCAGCAGCGCGCATTATGACTACCTACGACGAAATGTTAGATAAAATTATTAATGGTATGGGTACAGTGGGCAGATAGCTTACGAATTAGAAGGGTGTTGTTTGACCTATGATGAATCGTGTTACACAGTCGATGATGAATATGCAATTGCAGCGTAACTTAAATAGTAATTTGAATCAGATGAATGATTTGCAGAACCAGATGGCCACAGGTAAGAAAATCAATAAGCCATCAGACAATCCTGTTGGAATTAGCTATGCTATGAGATACCGGACAGAGTTGACTGCAACAGATCAATATCAACAAAACGTAGATACAGCAACATCGTGGTTAGACTATACAGATTCCATGCTAGGCCAAGCTGGTGATGTAGTACAGCGTATTAGAGAACTGACGGTGCAAGGTGCTAGTGGCAACAATCCTCCGTCCGCATTGGATGCCATCAAGAGTGAAATATTGCAGTTAACCTCTCAGCTTGTTAATATTGGGAACAGTGATTTCAACGGAAAACACGTTTTTAATGGACAAGTAACAGATAAAGAAGCTTACGATGGAACGATTCAAACCAATAGTACCACCCTACTCGGCGCAGGTGCTTCCGTAACTGGGAATGTCAACGTGAGTACAGCGAATGTGACAGCTGCCAATAATACGTTATCCTTAGTAGTTGAAGGTGAGACGCTGTCCATCACGCTTCCGCCTCGTGACTATTCAGTTGGCGGCGGGGCGGCAGCGTTTGCGACAGACTTACAGGCAGCCATTAATAAAGCTTCCACACAAGGAAATACGGTTAGTATTTCAGCAGATGCTAATAACATGTTATCGATTAAATCGAATACTATGAGCGTTAGTTCCAGCTTACAGGTAACAGGAGGAACTTTGGCGACTACTTTCTTAAGTGCAGCGGGTACGTTATCAGACCTTGTAAGTGCACCAGGAAAAGATGGCGTTAGCAAATATGTTGTAGCTGCGAAGAACTCCAATGCTGACCAAGGCAATATCAATTATGAGATTGGTACAGGTATTTACATGCCAGTTAATGTGTCTGGTAATGAGGTGTTTGGAAAATCATCTGATAAAGATAATCTCTTTGCTGTACTTGAGAACATAATTAATCGATTAGATGCTGGAGACACGGCAGGTGTATCCGATCAGTTAGGCAATCTAGATACAAGACTTACGAAGCTTTTGGAAACAAGAGCCGATATCGGAGCGAAGCAAAGTCGTGTGGATCTATCGAGCGACCGTTTGAAGGATAGCAGTATTAACTTGCAATCCTTGCAGTCTAAGGTGGAAGATGCCGATATCGCTGAGCTAATTACAAATCTCAAAACGAACGAGAACATTTATCAGGCATCTCTGTCAGTTGGTTCCAAAATCATTACACCAAGTTTGGTGGATTTCTTAAAGTAAAGCTTAGGAGTGAAGCGGGATGGTTTCGATTCCTAGTGTTCAATATAATCAACAGTGGGCTAAGATCGCAATAGAAACGACTCCAGGGCAAATGCAGATCCATCAACCACCTTCGGAGCTAAAAGTCGAGACGACACCTTTAAAGCTAGAGATTACGAACGCCCTGCAATCGCCTCCCGGACATTTGAGTATTGATCAGAGTCGGGCTCGTGAGGCGCTGGGTATTGGTTCCACTTTCTGGTTTGTGGGAAGAGTAGCTAATGAGGCTTCACGAATTGCAATGGAAGCTATCGGGGAAATGGTTGAAAGAGGCAATCAAGCTGGGGATCTTGCGCATAGTCAAGGTAACGTTTTTGCTGAATTCGCGGCACATAGTTTTTTTAGTGAAAATGTAGTGAATTATGATGGGCCCTATGAAGTTCATAATGTGGATCTAGACTTTCAAGCGCAGGCGCCGGAAATTCAATTCACAGGGGCTAGGGCGGATCTCAGCTATAATTGGAGTCCTACCGAATTTCAATATGATCCAGCGAAAGTGCAGATCTATTTGGCGCAGAAGCCTGTGTTTGAGCTAATACCTCCACAAATAGATCTCAAAGTATAAACATACAGGCGATACAAATTACCTCTAAACGCGGTCGATGATCCTCGAATGACCTCGATAGAGGTTTTCTCATATTTAACTTTATATATTCACAAATTATAGGAATAGGATGTTGTGAACATGCAGTTCTTAACTTCGCGCTTCGGCGAGATAGAAATTGATGAGAAACAGGTTTTCCATTTCCACAATGGACTTCCTGGGTTTGAAGACAGACATAGATTTATCTTAATCCATCCAGACGAGGATCTTCCATTCTCATTTATGCAATCGTTAGATGATAGTGACCTTGCCTTTCTTATTACAGATCCGTTTCTGTATCACAGCGAATATCAATTTGATTTAAATGATGAAACCAAAATAGAAATGGACATTGTACAGGAAGAAGATGTCATGGTATTTACGATCGTCTCGGTCAACGGGTCGACCAATGAACTTACTATGAATCTATTGGCACCAATTATTCTTAATCTTCGTACCCAGAAGGGCAAGCAAGCGATTCTGCATGGAACTTCGTACAGAACGAAACACGTCATTCATGTTACGCAGAATCCTGCTGAAAAGGGAGTGTAGCTCATGCTCGTACTATCGAGGAGAAAAGATGAGGCGATCATGCTTGGAGATGACATTGAAATTGTTGTATTAGGAATGGACGGTGACCAGGTCCGATTGGGGATTAAAGCCCCGAAGTCCTTACAGATATACCGTAAAGAAATTTACGCGCAGGTCCTAAGTTCCAACCAAGAGGCATCTAAAGTATCTTTAGACCCAGGTGAACTCTCTAAACTTTTCAAAAAAAAATAAATGTTGGATTTCGTCAAAATACCTCTAAATAATTGTCGAGGTTTGTCCGATATATAAATCATACGCTTTTCTTAGGGGCGGCCGACCCTGTAGGAATTGCTAACCACATGGATGTGGACACGAACTTCAAGGAGGAAGAAATCAATGAGAATTAATCACAACTTACCAGCACTAAACACGTACCGTCAATTAACTTCCAACCAAGCTGCTTCCGTTAAATCAACTGAGAAGCTGTCTTCCGGTCTTCGCATCAACCGCGCAGGTGACGATGCAGCAGGTCTTGCTATCTCCGAAAAAATGCGTGGTCAAATCCGCGGTTTGGATCAAGCTAGCCGTAACTCCCAAGATGCTATCTCCATGATTCAAACAGCTGAGGGTGCATTGAACGAAACTCACGACATTCTTCAACGTATGCGTGAACTATCTGTTCAAGCTTCCACAGATACGAATACAGCAAGTGACCGTGGTGAGATCCAAAAGGAAATCAACTCATTGACTTCCGAGATCAACCGTATCGGTAACACAACTGAGTTCAATACACAGAAATTGTTGAACGGTGAAAAAGCTAATTCCGAAATCGGTATTACAAAATCATTAGTTGGTGCAAGCGGTTTTGCTTCTTCCGTAGCAGTAGGCGGATCTGGAACTGCAGCTCTAGCGGCTGGAAACACACTTTCCAATGCTGATTACAGCTTAAGCGTTACATCGTCAGCGTTTACGGGTTCAGCTTCTGGATTGAGTGCTGGAAGTGGCGCAACTGCAGTTGCGGCAAACGTAAGTTATTCCGCTGGTAAAGCAGTTTTTTCAGGAAATAATATTACATTTACTGCTACTGCAGGTACAGCATTAGATGCAACAACGTCTGGTACGCTTAAATTGACGTATTCATCCGGAGTTATGAAATTAGACTTCTCTGGTAGCGGAAATGCAACGTTTACAAGCGGTACGCAACTAAATGATACGATTATCGCTGATGCAAGTGGCAAGTTCACTTATAATTCAAACGGTATTTCCTTTACAATTACCGATGTTGGTAATATGGCATCAGGAGACACGATTACTTATGTGTTGAGTGGTGGTACAGCTACAGCTAACACGGCATCCACATTGTGGACGAATCTTTCATTAAGCGGTACATCACCTGCTCCTTCTGCTACTCTAACTACAACATCCGGTGCAAAACTTGGTAACTATACCGTAAATTTTGTTGATAATGGTTCATCTGGTGATTTGAAAATTACTTTCTCAGGTACTGATGGCTCTACTCAAGTATTGGATGTCTTAGAAGGCGTGTCTTCTTCTGGTGCAACAACATACTCTGGCTATGGAATCAACATCGCTTTCACTGGTTTGTCTGGAATCACAAATGGTGGCAGCGGAACAATGAAATTCTCTGTTACAGGTACAGAGTATACGGCAACCCTTAAAGATGCTGCAGGAACTAGTGTGGGAACTGCAAATTTAGGATCAGCAGGTGTTTCTGGTCTTAGCACATCAGTTTCAGCTAACGTGGGTGGCGTACAGGTATCCTTTACTTCTGGTGATGTTCCAGTATCTGGCGTAACGACGATCTCAGTAAGAGGTCAAGAATCAGCAGTTGCTAAGTCTGGTGAAAGTTCAGTTAACTTCCAAATTGGAGCTAACCAAAACCAATCCATGTCACTTGAAATCGCTGATATGCGTTCTAACGCACTAGGTATCACAAGAACTGCTGCAGAGGGTTCATTAAAAGGATTTACAAGTGCAGTATCAGTAAGCAATGGTACTAACAACACGAACAACGAGTTTGCACTTGATGTTTCTACAGCATCGAACGCTTCGAATGCAATTACTGTCATTCAGTCTGCAATTGATAAAGTATCCTCTGAGCGTTCCAAACTAGGGGCATACCAAAACCGTCTAGAGCACACAATCAATAACTTGGGTACTTCATCCGAGAACTTGACTGCTTCCGAATCCCGTATTCGTGACGTAGATATGGCGAAAGAAATGATGAACAACACAAGAAACAACATCCTTCAACAAGCTGCACAAGCGATGTTGGCTCAAGCCAACCAAGCCCCTCAGCAAGTTCTACAATTGTTACGTTAATCGTTTCTATAAGACAGGGGCTCCCTTCTGGGGCCCCTTTTTTTATGGTGTGTTATTTCCGTATGAATCTAGGTAATATATGCTATAATGCAAATGTGCTTTTTACCCCTTAATAGAACAGGATGTGCGACATGGCAAAGGAACATCGATTTAGCGTCCCAGCCCATCCCAATGTGTATGATAAACATGGTGGTGAGCGGAACTTAGATATTATCTTTACGGAGCCAGAAGGCGGCGGGAATGAAAATACGGGTTTGCTTCTTCTAGTTGCAGGATTCGGCGAGACTATGAATTCTCCAAAGTACGAGGAAGCGCGAGCTTATTTCTCTGACCATCATAATATGTTTACCGTACAATGCGGCTATTTTGGACAAGCATTTATGCAAGATAGCCTGAGTGTGCAGTATTCATTAAATTTGAATATGATGAGGCAAGTATTGACTTCTGATGAGCTTGACTACGTATATGATGGATCAAATATTGATATAGATAAATTGTTTCAGGTTGGATCTAACTATCCCATTCATCTAGATGGCGAAGAAGTTTTAAATGAGACTAAGCAAGAGTTTAATGATATGGGTATTATGCAGGCAATAGATCAATTAACTGCAATATTTGCAGTGGAAGCAATTTTGAAAGACAATGAACGGATAGTGAATAAGCAAAGAGTTCATGCATATGGACAGGGACATGGTGCCTACCTAATTTACTTATGCAACGTGCTTGCGCCCAAACGATTTACATGTATCGTTGATAATTCGGCATGGCTTGTACCTACCTATTTAAAGAGTGGACGTAATCTTAGAGGGAATTATGGGAAAATGGATTACTCCATTACATTTAACTATCTAGCAGCTAGCATGCCTTTTGATAAAGAACTACAGCACCTAGCATCTGTTTATAAAAGTTTTAGGAATCAAGCGCGGATCATCGCATACCATGGAACAGATGATCATTTGACGAATATTGCCCATAAGAAAGCATTTTGTCAATCCGTCCGTTTATGCAGCCTAAAAGAGGTAACTGCTACAGCATTGGTGGACAGCGTGATTCAATCCAATGGCCATGGCGTGGGAGCAAATTTTTTGAGGCTATATGATTACTCCATGGAACAGTATGCAATATTAGGCGAGGTCATTCATGATTCAACAACGCAAACACCTACCCGTATTGATACGAAGCTTTACAGGTACAATGTAGACTTTTCAGCTGGTCTACCGTTGTTGACTCGACAAGAAAAAGTTGTGCAAAAGTGATAATCATACTATAGCCCCTCATGAGAGGGGTTTTTTTGACAAGATTCACCTGTTAACAATTAAAGTTAAGAAACCGATAATAAGAATAAAGGCGAATTTTGTTGAATGGGGGCTGTTTTATGAACGTGACACTAAAGGAACTCAGCTTGGAGATAACGGATGCTCCAACTGCTATAGCAGAACTTACAGAGCGTGTGAATGAAATGAATAAAGCTAGCAAGGAATTGTATAGCTATATGATTATAGATGGGGTACACATTTATGAACCCTATGAGTCGTATCTCTTAGAACATTTTGCGGGGATTGACCAAGTTGAAATCGTTACTCAAACCTATCGTCAACAAAAGTGGAGCATGCTTCAAACTCTGAAGGAGTATTTGGAAAGAGCTCTGCCAGATTTGGAAAGATTGAGTGACGGATTCTATCAAGGTGCTGATTCAGAGACATGGACCCGCTTAAATGAGATGTTAGAAGCTATGGGCTGGTTACTACAAGTGGTAGAATTGATGGGGCAAGAATCAGAGCCACTATCGAATCCAGAAGCTTATACAGAAGCGCTATCCCAGATTCAAGAGAAAATATCGCAACTTATGGAAGCCGTCCAAGCTGGCGACACCACTATGATTGGCGATGTTATTCAATATGAGATTCTGCCTGTGTTTCAATCTCTAGGGATAGTAGTAGATAATACATTGGAGAATGAGGTTGCCTAATATGATCTTAATTGATAACGTTCAATTTCTAAGGCAGCGATACGCGCAACTTTGGGGAAATGTATCTCAATTAGATAAGGTTATTTCTAACATGCCTTATGAAGTGAGTACAACCAAAAGTGGTCTATCCAACCTTCAAGTGACGAAAGAGGGGAAAGCTCAGTATATCCATAGTCAGTATGATCCGTTCAAAGAAGCAGAACGTTTTATTGATCAGTTTCTGCCGGACGAAGTAGAAGAATTCGAACATATTTTTTTCTATGGCGTGGGTATGGGCTATCATATCGAACAGTTTATGGAGAGATATCCTGATCGTAATTTTTCTTTATATGAACCAGATGCGTTTCTGTTCTATCATTATCTTTCACAGAGGAATTTAGATGTTCTTCCTTTACATCGACTAAAGAATATTTTCGTTGAATTTACTCCAGAGTTTTTACATCATAGTTTGAATGAGTTTGTGAACGGGGCAAAGGAAAGAGTAATGTTAGTCGTGTTACCTTCTTATGAACGTATATATAAAGAGCAGTATGAACGATTTACAACGGAATTTCGAAATATGGTTTTAAATAAACGATCGTCACTTCAGGTTAATATTGCTTTTGAGAAAAGATGGACCATTAACAGCATTGCAAATTTACCCTATTTAATGGAATCGGCGAATATTATTCAGTCGAAGAAGTCTTATTTTCATAATAAACCAGTACTACTTGTTTCAGCGGGACCTTCCTTGCAGGAGGAAATTGAGCACATTAGGCATGTGAAGGAACAAGGGCTAGCCTATATTTTCGCTGTTGGTTCCTCTATTAAGGCTTTACTTGCACAAGGGATATATCCAGATGCAGTATGCTCCTATGATCCACAGCACAATACGGTGGAAACCTATTATCAGATTATTGAAGAAAAAATTGAGTCCATACCGTTGATATATGGTACAAGTGTTGGGTTTGAAACGGTTCATAACTATCCAGGTCCTAAGCTGCATATGGTTACATCACAGGATAAAGTAGCTCCATTATATATCAGTAATAAGGATAAGAAAGAACTTGAATATGTTGAGGACGCTCCGTCAATTGCAGTTGTTACTTTAGAATTACTGCATAAGCTAGGGGCTTCTCCCATTATCTTAGTTGGGCAAAACTTCGCCTATAAGAACAACCAGTTCTATGCGTCTGGTATTGATTATCAAACACCAAGTCAGCAACGACCTACCGACCTATCGGAACAAGAAATAAAGAATGCGATAATGGTTGATGGTGTTGATGGAAGTCCTGTTTACACTAGTATTGGATTTAACAGTATGAGACTACAAATGGAGTCGTACACGGCTAAATTTGCAGGGCGCGAGATAATAAATACAACGCAAGGCGGAGCCAAGATTGCTAATACAACATTTGCATCGCTACAGCAATTAGTTGAGGAGCGGTTAACTCAAACCGTGGTAGAGTCGGACTGGTATCAAACTCAAAAAGAAGACGTTGGGTATGATTTGATCCACATGCTTGAGCAATGTAAAGTAATAGAGGTTGAGCAGAATCAGTTACTTGATCGCCTTCAAAGAATGGGGCAGCTGTTACATGAAATGAAACAGCTGCTGGAGCATAAAAATGAACAGCAATTAGTAAAGGTGTATCCAGTTTTTGATAAAGAATTTAAAAAAATGAAGAAAAATAAAATCTTTGATGCTATCCTACTTCCTATGAATCGGGTTGAGCATGAAATACTCGGAAGAAATATTGCAGAAATTCGGTTTGAACCGAATGTGCTCCTAAAAACTAAAAAAATAATTGATATGTTTGGTCATTTTCTTTTTAGATGCCAACAGGAAGTAACAATACTGCAACCAGTGATTCAAGAATCACATGAGAAAATGAAAAAGAAAGCACAAGAAGTTGCTGTTAGCTAATATCTTATCCTCAGAATGGACGTGCTTACATGTTTAACGATAAAACGATTCTAATTACCGGCGGAACAGGCTCATTTGGTAAAAAATACGTAAAAATTTTGCTTGAAAAATATAAACCTAAGAAACTAATTATTTTCTCGCGCGATGAGTTAAAACAATATGAAATGCAACAAGAGTATAATGATCCTGCGATGCGTTATTTCATAGGTGATGTACGCGACGAAGCGAGATTAATGCTTGCGATGAGAGAAGTTGATTACGTTATCCACGCAGCCGCTATGAAACAGGTACCAGCTTCCGAGTACAATCCGATGGAGTGTATTAAAACCAACATTATGGGTGGTCAGAACGTAATCAATGCTGCTATTCATAACGGGGTTAAACAAGTTATTGCATTATCAACAGATAAAGCTGCCAATCCTGTAAATTTATACGGTGCTACCAAATTAGCATCTGATAAATTGTTTGTAGCTGCTAATAATATTTCAGGTGGAAAAACTCGCTTCTCCGTAGTTAGATACGGGAACGTCGTAGGTTCACGTGGATCGGTAGTGCCATTCTTTCACAAATTAATGGCTGAAGGCGCTAAAGAAATTCCAATTACAGATCCGAGAATGACACGATTCTGGATTACGTTAACAGAAGGTGTGGAATTCGTTCTTAAAAATTTCCAACGTATGCAAGGCGGAGAGATTTTTGTTCCTAAAATTCCATCCGTTCGTATTACAGACTTGGCAAAGTCTGTTGCACCTGACCTGCCGACTACAATTGTAGGGATTCGTCCTGGAGAGAAAATACATGAGATTATGTGTCCAATGGATGATTCCCATTTGACTCTAGAGTTTAATGATCACTTTGTAATTACTCCTACAATTACTTTTATGGCTGCAATCGATTACCATGTGAATCTATTAGGTGAAAAGGGTCGTCCAGTAGAGCAAGGTTTTGAATATAATTCCGGTAGTAATTCACACTTCCTCACAGTTGATGAAATTTCCGATATGAACGACAGGGGATAGGGTTGGTCATGAAGCTAGGCATAGGTACAGTTCAATTCGGTGTGAATTATGGAATTTCTAATAGTTCTGGTCAGACAAAATTCGAAGAAGTCGTCGAGGTGTTAAGAGAAGCGCAACAACGCGGGGTCGTCGCGTTGGATACAGCCGCGCTCTATGGCTCGAGCGAATATGTTCTGGGACAGGCGCTCCAGTGTTTGTCCCAGAACGAATCTTTTGAAATCATAACGAAGACTTCGAAGTGTGCAGGTTCTAGTGTAGAACAATCGGATGCAGATAATTTATCCCGCACTTTCTATGAATCATTAGAAAAGTTGGGACAATCTTCTGTATACGGGCTACTCATGCATCAAGCTACGGATTTGCTTTTGCCGGGAGGGGAGCAACTATATGAGGTACTTCTCCAACTAAAAAAGCAAGGACTAGTGAAAAAGATAGGTGTATCCGTCTATGCAATGGAGGAAATTGAACAAGTATTAATTCGTTACCCAATTGATCTTATTCAAATTCCAATGAATGTTCTAGATCAGCGATTAGTTTGCAATGGAGCTTTGAAAAAGATGAAAGAGCTTGATATTGAAATTCATGTTCGATCATCTTTTCTACAAGGATTACTTCTAATGGATACAGAACAAGTTCCTAAGCATTTTGATAGTATCCGTACCTTACTAGTAGAGTATCATAGCGAATTGCAGCAAAACCGTTTATCTGCTGTTCAGGGTGCATTATCATTTGTTAATGCTTTTCCAGAAGTAGATCGTATTATTTGTGGAGTCAATGATCGTAAACAATTCATAGAATTAGTTGAAGCTATCAAACATCGCACACACAACATGGACTTTAAGAAGTTTGCTGTAGACGATGTCAATATAATAAATCCAGCACTATGGAAACTTTAGGGATGGGGGATCTCGTTGATACTAGCCATATTACAAGCGCGAGTATCTTCTTCTCGTTTACCGGAAAAGGTACTACTGCCTTTGGTTGGGGAACCAATGCTAGCGAGGCAGCTAGAGCGAATTCTGCGTTCGGAGAAGATAGATCGCTTAATTGTTGCAACAAGTAATGACGTCTCAGATGATCCGATAGCCCAGTTATGCGAGAATAAGTCCATTTCTTGTTTTAGAGGGTCTTTGGAGGATGTGCTTGATCGGTTTTACCAAGCAGCTAAACCTTTTAACCCCGAGCATGTTGTTCGATTAACGGGCGATTGTCCGTTATCTGATCCTGATTTAATCGATGCTATAATATGTGCACATATCGCAGGCAAGTATGATTATACAACCAATGCTCTGGAACCAACGTACCCTGATGGACTTGATGTTGAAGTAATGCGCTACAAGTGCTTGGAAGAAGCGTGGAGGAACGCGGATCTTCTTTCCGAAAGAGAGCATGTAACTCCTTATATTCATCAGAGATCTAGTCATTTTAATATCAATCATTTTAAAAGTAACGAAAATCTATCCCATTTACGCTGGACTGTAGATGAACGCTTGGATTATGAATTAATAAATCATTTCTATCAAGCGCTATATCCTTTAAAGTCGACTTTTACAACTGTGGACGTTTTAACATATTTACACGAGAACCCAGAACTGACTATATATAATACGGATTTTCAAAGAAATGAAGGTTATATAAAATCCTTAAAGCAAGACCAAGTGCAGTTATAAGATGTGAAAAGAGGGATCCTGATGTCAGAACGTTATTATAATTCAGAGCAGCTACTAGAAAGAGCTTTAAAAACGATTCCACTTGGATCACAGACGTTTAGCAAAAGTAAAACACAATATCCCTTTGGTGTTTCCCCTTATTTTATAAAAAAGGGCTTAGGTAGTCGTGTCTGGGATGTAGATAACAATGAGTACATCGATTTTGCAAACAGCTTATGCTCAGTGACGCTTGGTTACAATGATGTTGATGTGACTAATGCCGTTAGGGAACAACTTGAAGATGGGACAATATTTACACTACCACATACGTTAGAATTTGAAGTCGCAGAGAAAATGGTAGAGATGATTCCATGTGCAGAGATGGTTCGATTCGGTAAGAATGGATCTGATGCAACGTCTGGAGCTATTCGTGTAGCTAGAGCTTATACTGGCAGAGACCATGTGGCAGTCTGCGGCTATCATGGATGGCAAGACTGGTATATTGGGGCTACCGCACGTAATCTAGGTGTTCCGAAGGCAGTAAGCGACTTGACGCATACCTTTCAATACAACGATATCAATTCCTTGAAGAAGCTATTTCTTGAGTATCCAGATCAGATTGCTGCCGTAATCCTTGAACCTATGAATATTGCCTATCCTCATGAAGGGTTTTTAGAGGAACTTAAGGAGCTTACACATCAGAATGGTGCTGTACTTATTTTTGACGAGACTATCACAGGTTTTCGTTATGCTAATGGTGGAGCTCAAGAACTGTTTGGTGTAACACCAGATTTAGCTACCTTCGGTAAAGGCTTAGCGAATGGTTACCCGCTTTCAGCTGTCGTGGGTAAAGCTGAAATCATGAGGTTAATGGAAGAAATCTTTTTCTCTTTTACATTTGGAGGGGAAACTCTGTCATTAGCTGCGGCTAAAGCAACCATGTCTAAAATGCAATCACAACCGATCGTTGAAACGATACACAATCAAGGACGTAAGCTATTATCGGGCATTCAGAATCTTATTAATAAACATGAACTATCTGATGTGTTGTCGATAGCAGGTCATCCGAGTTGGTTGTTCTTAACCTTTAAAGACCAATCCACATATTCTCAGTGGGAATTGAAAACTCTATACTTTCAGGAAATGTTCAGTCATGGCTTCCTAACAACGGGTACCTTTAACATGAGCTATGCACATACAGATCAAGATATATCCGATTTGTTACATGTATGTGATAGCTTTTTTGAAAAATTGAAGGATGTTGTTCAGAACCAGACACTCCATTTACACCTACAATGTGAACCGTTGGTTCCGCTTTTCAGAGTAAGGTGATTGGATTGAAGTCTAATCATGTGATTTTTCGAGTGGATGCATCGGTTCAAATAGGTTCTGGCCATGTCATGAGGTGTTTGACTCTAGCTGGGCAGTTACATAAGCATGGTGCAAGAATAAGTTTTATTTGCAGAGATCTCCCAGGGAATCTCAGTGAATTTGTGAGAGCCAAGGGCTACGCTGTATACCTACTAGAAATGAAGAACTCGAGCGTAGAGAGTCTTTATGATGAAAACGCCGGAAGACATCAACTACAGCATGCCGATTGGTTGACCGTCAGTCAAGATGAGGATGCCATGCAGGTACGTGCTATTTTAGATACGATGCCGGAAAAGATAGACTTATTGGTAGTTGATCATTATGCACTAGATATGGAATGGGAACAGCAGATGAGTTACTTTGTGAACCGTATCCTTGTCATTGATGACTTAGCGGATCGTAGACACGTTTGCGAGATGCTACTAGATCAGAATCTATATATGAATATGACGCAGCGCTACCTATCCTTAGTGCCTGCTCATTGTAAGTTATTTCTAGGACCGCAGCACGCACTTCTAAGAGAAGAATTCTATGAGAACAAGAAAAGCCTTAGAAGTAGAAATGGTAGCATCTCAAATGTTTTTGTGTTTTACGGGGGAAGTGACCCTACGAATGAGACACTTAAAGCTATGAAGGCTATTCAAAAGGCAGATTTAACGGGTGTATCAGTCCATGTTGTCGTTGGAAGCAGCAATCCCCAAAAACGTGTCATTGAGGAATACGTTTCTCAAATGGATCATGTTCGATTCTATGGTCATGTTGATCATATCTCTGAGTTAATGTCGGAAGCGGATCTTGCCCTTGGGGCAGGAGGTTCCACGACGTGGGAACGGTGTATGCTGGGTCTGCCTTCGTTAGTAACTGTTGTGGCAGAGAATCAATGGGAGATGACGGAGGCTGTCGCGGCTTCGAGAGCTATAACGAATCTAGGTTGGTATCATGAAGTAACAGAACAGATGATTGCAGATCATTTGATTGAGCTCTTCTATAATCCCAAAAAAGTACTAGAAATGAGCAATGCGTCAAGAAAGATTATTGATGTTGAGGGACTAAATGAGGTTTCATTAATTACGGCTATTAATGAGGGGTAAGACTATGGCGAATAGGCATTCATTCCAATTGAGGGAATTGGCTGAGGACGATTTATCTCTTGTTTTGGACTGGAGAAACCGAGATTTTATTCGTAGTCACATGTTTACGGATCGATTAATCTCATGGGAAGAACATACCGCATGGTTTACTCGTTTGAAAATAGAACAAAGTGAAGATAAGTTTTTGATCTTTGAGGTTGAGGGTACTCCTTTGGGGCTGATCTCTTTCACTGGTATGGACAAGAGGCATAATAGGTGCAATTGGGGTTTCTATATCGGTGAACCTTCCGCCCCGCGAGGCTCAGGTGGGATTATGTGCTATTTGGGTCTAGAACTTATGTTTGAGCAATATAATCTACGCAAAATATGCGGTGAGGTTTTAGGATTTAATGAAAAAAGCATCAAAATTCATCATAAGCTTGGTTTTACGCAAGAAGGAACATTAAAGCGCCATTTGAATAGAAATGGTGGCTTCGAAGATATTATCGTTTTTGCTCATTTTAAAGACGAGTGGGATTGCGTGAAGGAAGACGTTAAACAACTTATTTTCTTAAGTTGATCTTGTTTGTGTGAAACTAAATTTTCGAGGTGTAGTCATATGAACGAATTCAGAATTGCAGATAGAGTCATTGGTCTTAACCATGCCCCCTTTATCATAGCGGAGATGTCAGGTAATCATAACCAGTCTTTGGAGAGAGCATTGCAAATTGTCGACGCGGCTGCTAAGGCTGGGGCACATGCGCTCAAACTTCAAACCTATACTGCGGACACGATGACGCTTGATTTGCAGGAAGGTGCTTTTTATATTGATGATCCTAATAGTCTTTGGAAAGGGACGTCTCTTCATAAGTTGTACCAAGAGGCTTATACACCTTGGGAGTGGCACAAGCCTATCTTTGACAGGTGCAAAGAGTTAGGACTTATATGCTTTAGCACACCTTTTGATGAATCAGCAGTAGATTTCTTAGAATCACTTGAGGTGCCTTGTTATAAAATAGCATCATTTGAAAATACAGATCTTCCTTTAATTAAAAAAGTAGCAGCAACGGGAAAGCCAATGATTATTTCAACGGGTATGGCATCTGTAGCTGAATTGGATGAAACCGTAAAGGCCGCGAGAGCGGCTGGTTGTAATGATTTAGTGTTGCTTAAATGTACAAGTACGTATCCAGCAACGCCAGAGAATACGAATATCCGTACAATTCCCCATTTGAAAGAACTTTTCTCAGTGCAAGTAGGTCTCTCTGATCATACGATGGGTGTTGGCGTTGCGGTAGCTAGTGTGGCCTTAGGTGCAGTTATCATTGAGAAGCATTTCACACTGAAACGTTCTGACGGAGGGGTGGATTCATCGTTCTCCCTTGAACCTGAAGAAATGTCCACGTTGGTTATAGAGTCAGAACGTGCTTGGCAAGCGCTAGGGCAAATTTCCTACGGCGCGACGGCAAAAGAGCAAGCTTCATTAAAGTTTCGTCGATCCTTGTATATCGCTGAAGACGTACAGGCAGGAGAGATCTTTACTGAGCAGAATTTACGTGCTGTTAGGCCAGGGTTTGGGCTTCCCCCCAAGTATTACGATCAATTCTTGGGCAAGAAAGCTGGATGCGACGTGAAAAAAGGAACGCCAGTAAGCTGGGATCTATTGTAGCAGGAGGTGAATGTGATGGAAACATTAGCAATTAACGGTGGTAAACCAGTCCGCGCCTCTCTACTGCCCTACGGTCAGCAATGGGTGGACGAGCAGGATATTCAAGAAGTGTCTGCTGTTTTAAGAAGCTCTTTCTTGACGCAAGGTCCTAAAATTGAGCAATTTGAAGAGGCTGTAGCTAAGCAGGCAGGAGCAACATATGCAGTTGCTTTCTGTAACGGTACTGCAGCTTTGCATGCTGCCTGTTTTGCTGCGGGAATTAAAGAAGGCGACGAAGTTATTACGAGTCCATTAACCTTTGTGGCAAGCTCAAATTGTGTACTATACGAAGGCGGTACGCCCGTATTTGCCGACGTTGATCCAGAGACGTACTTGCTTACCGTCGAACAAATGAAAGCCAAACTTACCTCCAGGACGAAAGCAATCATTCCCGTTGACTTTAGCGGACAACCCGTCAATATGCAGGCATTCCAAGCATTTGCACGTGAAAATAATCTCGTTATGATTCAAGATGCGGCTCATTCCTTCGGTGCATCATACGATGGGCAACCTGTAGGCTCCGTTGCTGATATGACAATGCTTAGCTTTCATCCTGTAAAACCTGTTACTACAGCAGAAGGCGGCGTAATCGTTACGAATAACGAGTTGTATGCCAAAAAGCTACGACTGTTTCGTTCGCATGGTATTACACGTGATCTTCAAGAACTTGAACATGAAAGCGAAGGTCCATGGTATTACGAAATGCAAGAGCTTGGATACAATTACCGGATGACTGATATGCAAGCTGCTCTTGGACTTAGTCAGATAAACAGACTAGATCGTTTCATTAGCTTCCGTAATGAGATCGCAGCTAAATATGATGCAGCATTTCAGGTGTTAGAAGATAAGGGATGGATCCGGCGCCCTGTAGTTAGGGAACAGGCACACTCAGGTTGGCATCTCTATATTTTGCAACTTAAATTAGAGCATCTGACAGTTGATCGTAGACAAATTTTTGAGGCGTTACGTGCGGAGAATATCGGTGTAAATGTTCATTATATTCCTGTTTACTTAAATCCCTACTATGCAAAATTAGGATATAAACAGGGTTTATGTCCGACTGCAGAGCAATTATATACTTCATTTATTACGTTACCGCTATTTCCTAAAATGGATGATAGAGATGTAGAGGATACGATTCAAGCTGTTAATAAAGTACTTGAATTTTATGCAAAGAGATCTTAATAAAAGCTATTTATCTACCGATACATATAGTAAGTACATATCGGTTTGGAGGATTTTATTATGAGTTCGAGTTTACCAATTGGTGGTTTCTCAAGTAAAGTAATACCTCCCTCTTCAGATGATAGCAGCAAGATAACGCCAATTACATCACAACAGCCATCTGATCAAGGAAAGAATGAAGCGGGCACGCTTCAAACCACGAAAGATTTAAAAATAGCTGAATTACAAGGTGCGCCTGTTTCTGTCGGTGAGGAGCAGGTCATCAAGGCGATTGAACGAGCAAACAAAGCGCTTCAAGGGGCAATGACTTCTTTTGAATTCTCAATTCATGAGAAAACACATGAGATCATGGTAAAAGTTGTAGATAAAGAATCGGGTGAAACGTTAAGAGAAATCCCAGCAGAAAAGACATTGGATATGGTAGCAAGAATGTGGGAGTTAGCCGGGATTGTAGTAGATAAAAAGGCGTAATTCAGATTGAGGTGAGAATGAATGGTTGAACGCGTTACTGGATTTTCGGGTATGGATATTGACGGGACGGTTAAGAAGTTGATGGCAGCACAGCGTATCCCGTTAGACAAGCTAAATCAGAAGAAGCAAGTGCTTGAATGGCAGCGTGATGATTATCGAACGATGAATTCCAAGGTGTTAGATCTTCGTAATATGGCTTTCAATATGAAATTACAAGGTCCTTATATGTCAAGAACGGCTTCGTCTGATGATGAGAAAGTGGTTACTGCGAAGGCTTCAACTTCTGCAATTCCTGGTAATTATTCGCTGAAAGTTAAGCAAGTTGCAATGGCGTCAACGATGACTACGGATACTGTAGGTGCCAAACCTGATGGGCTGCCAGGCACAAAGTTAAAGGGCTCGGCAACTGCTCTTGAGGATCTCGGAATGGGTAAGAACGAAAGTATGATCATTAGCGGGGAAAAAGGTGCAATAACGATTCAAGTTAGTAAAACTGATACAATTTCCACTATGATTTCAAATATTAACGCGCAAGCCAGCAAAACGGGCGTTCGTGCCAGTTATGATGAAACAATGGATAAATTTTTCTTTACTTCTACGAATACAGGTAGTCAAGCCAAGATCGACTTAAAGTTCTCTAATGATATAAATGATCCTGTAAATGGCGCGACAGGTCTCGTAGATAAAGTATTTAAATTATCAGGAACCGATGCAAATGTAGCTACAACGACAAGTTCAAGAACTTTTACTAATGGAATTAATACTTTAATTAATGCAGATTTAGCGGCCGAACAAAAGTTAAAGATAAGTTATAATGGGAAAACAAGCGAAATTAAAGTGAATAAAGATTCAACTGTATCGCAATTGATAACCAACATTAATACATCGGAGCTTGGAAAGCTGGGTGTTTCTGCATATTTGGATGAAAGCAATCATCTTGTTATCGTGAATCCAGATACAACCACCGCAACTCCCGTAGTACCTCCTACTGATGGTAAACTCACATTCACAGATTCCG
The DNA here is from genome assembly GCF_964253335.1 of Paenibacillus sp. LjRoot56. Lineage (NCBI taxonomy): Bacteria > Bacillati > Bacillota > Bacilli > Caryophanales > Paenibacillaceae > Paenibacillus > Paenibacillus sp. LjRoot56. Next base: position 145,457 of record NZ_CAXURV020000001.1, on the reverse strand, counting down.
ACGGTGATGGGATAAACGTTTTACTTAAATCAAGTCTTGGTCTAGTTGACGAATCGGTTGATCCTATTACACCTATTGCAGAAAAACCTAAAGTCTATAAGAGTTTCGTCGCCACAGCTGGTTTAGACGCTGAAGTGTATTTTAACGGAAGTTCTGATATAACGAAATATGCGAGTAACACATTCTCCATTAACGGAATTGAGTTTACAGCGAAGAAGGCTGATATTGGTAATGAGGTCAGCGTGACCGTAAGTCAAGATACCGATTCTGTCTACAATTCGATTAAGTCATTAATTGATAAGTACAATGAGACAATTGGTGCATTCAATGATAAAATTTCCGAAGAAAAATTCCGTTCGTATACGCCGTTAACAGATGAGCAACGCGAGAGCTTAACGGATGATCAGATTAAGCAATGGGAAGCCAAAGCCAAAAGCGGTTTACTGAAAAATGACTTCATTTTGTCGTCAAGCGTGAGCAATTTCCGTTTAGGTTTAGGTGGATCTGTTAGTGGGCTATCATCAGGTGACCTTAAGCAGCTCTCCGAGATCGGGATTCAAACAAGTGCTGACTACTCCCAGAAAGGCAAGCTCATTATAAATGAGGCCGATCTTCGGAAGGCTATTGCCGAGAATCCTGAGCAAGTCATGAACTTATTTACAGCGAAAGATGATTCAACCAAGGATAGTGGCCATGGTATTGCGGTTCGTATTTACGATATTTCTACCCGTTTTATTGATGCCCTAAAGACCAAAGCAGGGACTTCATTAAGTAGTAGTAAGGATTTTGATATCGGTAAAAGTCTAGATCGGATTAACAAACAAATCACGAGTATGAATGATCGGTTAACACAAATGGAAGATCGTTATTATAAGCAGTTCTCTGCAATGGAGTCTGCGATGAGTAAGTATAGTTCCCAAAGTTCATATTTTTCATCAATTTCAGGCGGCTAACTAGAAATACTAATTAAGGGGGGAGTAATATGCACCCACAGCAATCGCAATATTTAGAAAAGACACTGCAATCAGCTACTCCTGCGCAACTTCTAATTATGCTTTGTGATGGCGCTATTCGCTTCACGAAACAGGCTGTTGAGGCCATTAAACAGAAGAATTTTGAAGATGCGAATCGCCACTTAGGCAGAGTTCAAGAGATTGTTGGCGAATTCGTCATTACGTTGGATCAAAAATCTCCTGTGGCAGAGGGCCTTACCCAAATGTATGACTACTTCTTATATTGTTTGACGCAAGCCAATATTAAGAAGGAAGTTGGACCTGCTGAGGAAGTTTTGGGGTACTTAATAGAATTAAAAGAGACGTGGATGGAAGCCGCAAAGATTACTCAACGTGAGAAAAGCGGAGCAACGCATGGATGAAATGTTTGACCAGTTGGAGACGTTAACGAAGGATTTAGTGAACAATATATATCAAGTTGACTATCTCTACCTTAGCGAATTCGTGGACATCCGAGAACAGTATATGAATGACTGTAAGGAACTCATTGAAGCATCTGTTGTTGAACAGAAACATCTCGACCAAATCCAACGGATTTTATCTTATGATAAGGTTATTTTTGAACGTCTTTCTTTCTTGAAAGAAGAGGCTTTACAAGGGATCCAGAAAACGAAGTTGGCAAAACAGCAGCAAAGCATGTACGAAACAAATGCTTATGGCCAAGAAAGCAGTTACTTCTTCGACAAGAAGAAGTAGTCTATCCACAAAAACCTTTTGCCGCGGCAGGAGGTTTTTTCTTTTATCCCCTGTTTTCCTCAAACCCCTACAGCATTCCGTGGATAAACAATCCGATCTGGCCCCACCATGTGAATAAATGAACTGTTTTAGCGCGAGTTATCCATAATTCTCTCCATTCATTCTGTGGATAATGTGCATAAACCTGTTAATAACTTTGTTAATAACATGTAAAGAAGCCCGTCATGACAGGATTCTACAAATTCTGCAGTTATCCACGGGATGTAAATACTTGAATTTTCTAAATATTCTATTTAATTAAAAGTTAGAAATTGACAGGTCAAGCAGGTAGGTGTTATAGTCAAAAAGAAAGGGCTTACATTTTATTTAAACTCTTTTTTATATTTTTTAAAACGAAAGGATTGTGTACGATATGCAAGGTAAAGTGAAATGGTTTAACGCAGAAAAAGGTTATGGGTTCATTGAGCGCGAAGATGGCGGGGATGTATTCGTGCATTTCTCAGCGATTCAGTCTGAAGGGTTCAAAACGCTAGACGAAGGTCAAGCTGTTGAGTTTGACATCGTAGAAGGCGCACGCGGACCACAAGCTGCAAACGTAAGCAGACTATAATTATTTGGCACGTATTGTGCCATCGCATACAACGATGACAAGATCACCCTGGGGACATACTCTGGGGTGTTTTTTATATTTTGCCTAGAAAGTTTAGCTCGGAATTTAAAGGAATTATGAAGTTGGAGTAGAATGTAGTATAATGTAAGAAGGAAGGGAGATGTTTAACTATGGAAATTAGCATTCGCGGAGAACACCTTGAAGTTACTGAAGCCCTCGGAGACTATGTCGACAAGAAGTTGAATAGACTAGAGAGGTATTTTGAAGCTCCCCTTACATCCGATGTACAAGTAAAGCTAAGCGTGGTTAAAGGTCTTCAGGCCATCGAAGTAAGCATCCCATTAACAGGTGTGCTGCTGCGAGCTGAAGAACGCAACACAGACATGTACGCATCCATTGATTTGGTTGTGGACAAATTAGAACGTCAAATTCGTAAGCATAAAACCAAGACGAATCGTAAAATTCGCCAAGATGGCGGCAAACGTGATTTGTTCAAGGTAGAAGTCGCGGCAGCTTCCTATATGGAAGAAGAAGAGGACTTCGAACTCGTACGTAACAAACGCTTCAATCTGAAGCCGATGGACGTGGAAGAAGCGATTCTCCAAATGAATATGGTGGGTCATAACTTCTTTGTATTCTCGAACATGGAGACAGACACAGTCAATGTGGTCTACAAACGAGACGACGGTAAGTACGGTTTAATCGAACCAGCGATGTAATGCATAAAGAAATGGCCTAATACATTCAACAACATTCCTATATAAAATGATCAAGTGAGCTTAATTCGATATCATCGGATTAAGCTCTTTCCTTTAGCACATGAAGTCATAAACCTTGCTATGCATGTTAGGGGCACCTCCATTTCATACTAAGAAATACGGAAAGCATGGTTTTTAAGTCCTATTTCTATAGGTTTTAGATGGAAGAGAATGCTCGTTTGTTGCGACAAGACTGTCATAAGTGGTACAATTTAAGGATACGAACGTAAGGGAAAGGGGTTCACCGATGCTAGGACTAGTGAAGAAAATTTTTGGTGATTCCAATGAACGGGAGATTAAACGGATGCTCAAGGCCGTTGACTACATCAACGAGCTTGAAGCCAGCATTAAACCGCTGACCGATGAAGAGTTAAAAGGGAAAACAATCGAGTTCAGAGAACGTCTTGAGAAAGGCGAAGAAATCGATGATTTATTGCCTGAAGCTTTTGCAGTAGTCAGAGAAGCAGGTATCCGTGTACTAGGAAAACGTCATTATGACGTTCAACTTATCGGGGGTATGGTACTGCACGAAGGCCGTATCGCAGAGATGAGAACAGGGGAAGGGAAAACGCTTGTTGGAACACTTCCTGTTTATTTGAATGCTTTGCTGGGTAAAGGTGTACACGTTGTTACCGTCAATGACTATTTGGCACAGCGGGATAGCGCTGAAATGGGTCAAATCTACGAGTTCCTCGGATTAACCGTTGGGGTTAACTTGCATGACTTGTCTCATGAAGAGAAGCAAGCAGCTTATGCTTGTGATATTACGTATGGCACGAATAACGAATACGGGTTTGACTACCTGCGTGACAACATGGTGCTGTACAAAGAGCAGATGGTTCAACGTCCGCTGTACTATGCGGTTATCGATGAGGTGGATTCCATTCTAGTCGATGAAGCGAGAACGCCATTGATTATTTCCGGACAAGCCGCGAAATCGACAGATATGTACTTTACGGCAGACCGTTTCGTTTCGACGCTGAAAGAAGAAGAAGACTACACAATCGATATCAAAGTACGTGCTGTCGCATTGACTGAAGAAGGCGTTGCGAAAGGCGAACGAGCTTTTGGCATTGAGAACTTATTCGATCATCAGAACGTCAACATCAACCATCACATCACACAAGCACTTAAAGCGCGTTTCATTATGAAACGTGACGTGGATTACGTTGTTCAAGAAGAAGAAGTTATGATCGTTGATGAATTTACGGGCCGTATCATGACTGGCCGTCGCTATAGTGATGGGTTGCACCAAGCCATTGAGGCGAAAGAGCAGCTGAAAGTTCAGAACGAGAGCATGACACTCGCTACGATTACGTTCCAGAACTATTTCCGTATGTACCGCAAGCTAGCGGGAATGACGGGAACGGCGAAGACGGAAGAAGAAGAGTTGAAGAAAATTTACGGCCTTGAAGTTATTATTGTTCCGACGAACCGCCCTATGATTCGTAAGGATCTACCGGACGTGGTGTATAAGTCAGAGAACGGTAAGTTCAGAGCTGTTGTGGAGCAAATCCTTGAACGCCATAAACTGAATCAGCCGGTGCTTGTCGGTACGGTATCGATTGAGAACTCCGAGAAGCTTTCCGAAATGCTGAAGAAGAAAGGCGTTCAACACAAAGTATTGAATGCTAAGTATCATGCCGAAGAAGCGGAAATCGTTTCACGTGCAGGTCAACCAGGTTCCGTAACGATCGCTACGAACATGGCGGGCCGTGGTACAGACATTATGCTAGGTCAAGGCGTACATGAAGCTGGCGGCTTGCATATCATAGGTACAGAACGTCATGAAAGCAGACGGATTGATAACCAGCTGCGTGGACGTGCAGGACGTCAAGGTGACCCTGGTTCCTCACAATTCTACCTTTCTCTTGAAGATGAATTGATGAAACGATTCGGCGCTGAAAATATTATGGCGATGATGGATCGTCTCGGAATGGAAGAAGATCAACCAATTGAGAGCAAATTGATCTCCCGTGCCGTGGAATCCGCGCAAAAACGCGTTGAGGGTAACAACTTCGACGTACGTAAAGTCGTCCTTCAATATGACGATGTTATGAATCAACAACGTGAAATTATATATAAACAGCGCCGCGAGTTGCTGGAGTCCGAAAATATCCGCGAAGTCATCGAGGGTATGATCGGTGCCGTCATCGAGCGCATCGTGAAAGCACACTGTCCTGAGGAGCAAATCCCAGAAGAGTGGGAACTGCAAGAAGTTGCGAACTTTGTGAACAACAACTTGCTGCATGACGATGCACAAATTACCGATCAAACCATTTGGGGTAAAGAGCAAGATGAGATCATCGAGCTGATCAAAGATCTTGTGAGCAAACGGTATGATGAGCGTGAAACGGAAATTGGCGCAGAATTCATGCGTGAATTTGAAAAAGTCGTAGCGCTTCGTGCGGTAGATAGCAAATGGATGGATCACATCGATGCGATGGATCAGTTGCGCCAAGGTATTCACTTACGTGCATACGGCGGTACGGATCCGCTTCGTGAGTACCAATTCGAAGGCTTCGAGATGTTCCAAGAGATGATCGACAACATTCGTGAAGAAGTCGCGATGTACATCATGAAAGCACACGTACAGAGCAACCTGGAGCGCCAAGCGGTAGCAGAAGGTCAGGCTGTTGATACGAAGAATGAAGCAGGCGGCAAAAAACCGCTGGTACGCGATGAAGAGCAGCGTATTGGACGCAACGACCCATGCCCATGTGGCAGCGGCAAGAAGTTCAAGCAGTGCCACGGGCAAGGCATGTAAGCAACTAAACAACCTGTCTAGGTACATGCAAGCAGAATAAACGAGGTGTACGACATGCTAGAACCAGAAGTAAAACAAGACTTAAGAGAAACAGCGAAGCGACTAACCGAATTACGGGGGTCTCTTTGACTTAGATCATAAGCTAGAAGCCATCGGGGATTTTGAGGAAAAAATGGGCGCGCCAGACTTCTGGGACGATAATGAACGTGCCCAGAAGACGATCGCTGAGCTCAACGTGATTAAGAGTGTCGTGGATGAGTTCCAAGGCTTCACGAACGCGTTCGAGGATATTCAGGTTATGGTTGAGCTCGAGGAAGAAGAGAGCGATGCGGGTCTTGTCAAAGACATCGAAACCGGTATCGCGGCGCTCGTCAAGAAGCTCGAATCCTTCGAGCTTGGTTTGCTGCTTAATCAGCCGTATGACCGGCTGAATGCGATTCTAGAGCTGCATCCAGGCGCCGGCGGCACCGAGTCGCAGGACTGGGCAGAGATGCTGCTGCGGATGTACCGCCGCTGGGCAGAGAAGCGGGGCTACAAAGTCGAGGTACTCGACTATTTGCCAGGCGACGAAGCCGGCGTGAAGAGTGTCACGCTGCAGATCACAGGCTTCAACGCCTACGGCTATTTGAAGGCAGAAAAGGGCGTACACCGGCTCGTACGGATCTCGCCGTTCGACGCCTCTGGCCGTCGTCACACCTCATTCGCATCGTGTGACGTGATGCCAGAGATCGAAGACGACACCGACGTGGGCGAGATCCGCTCCGAGGATCTCAAGATCGATACGTACCGCGCAAGCGGCGCCGGCGGTCAGCACATTAACACCACGGATTCGGCTGTGCGGATTACGCACATTCCGACTGGTGTTGTGGTGAGCTGTCAGCAAGAGCGGTCGCAGATCAAGAACCGCGAGAAGGCGATGAAGATGCTTCGCTCCAAGCTCTATGAGCGGAAGATCGAAGAGCAATTGAAGCACCTAGCCGAGATTCGCGGCGAGCAGTCGGATATTGCGTGGGGCAGCCAGATTCGTTCCTACGTTTTTCATCCGTACAGCATGGTGAAGGATCACAGAACCTCCGCTGAGACGGGTAACGTTGGAGCTGTCATGGACGGGGACCTTGATACCTTCATCGACGCGTATCTGCGTCATCAAATACGGAAGCCAGAGTAAGCCTGCCACAAGCCAAGCAAGCTGATTTGCCGGGCTGTGCATGGTTCACGTTATAAACGTTGATCCTACACCTAATAGGTGTAGGATTTTTCATGTAAACGAACAAAGGAGGACCACGGGTGTCCAGAAGAGAACCACGAATCACAATGGGGAGTCCCACGCATACCGTTTTTGAATATATATTACTGATCGTTGGTTCGTTGATCATGGCAGCGAGCTTTAACAGCTTTTTGAACCCGAACCAAATCGCGACAGGCGGGGTATCGGGGATTTCAACCATTTTGCAGGAAGTGACCAAAATAAACCCGGCGTACACACAATGGGCGCTCAATATTCCGATTTTACTGTTAGCGCTGTGGCTGCTCGGGAAGAAATTCGGCATTAAAGCCATCGTAGGATCGGTTATTTTCCCGTTCTGCGTACTTGTCACGACCCATTTAGGCGTGCCGACGCATAATCCATTACTAGCTGCTGTATATGGCGGCATAGGCGTAGGTTTGGGTCTGGGGATTGTCTTCAAAGGGCGTGGATCCACAGGCGGGCTTGGGTTGGCAGCACAATTATTACATAAATACTCCGGCTTAAGCCTAGGCTTTTCGGTTGCCATATTCGATGGACTTGTCATTATCAGCTCGGCCCTAGTGTTTACCCCAGAGAATGCGCTATACGGGATGATCGGCTTATTCGTTACGACCAAAACGATTGATATCGTGCAGCTCGGCTTCAACTATGCCAAAGTAGCCTTTATTATTTCGGATCATACGGATGCTATTCGGAAGGCGATTTTGTACGATTTGGATCGCGGGTTAACCGAACTTAGCGGATCGGGTGGATTTACGGGTGAATCGCGGACGGTCATGATGGTGGTCGTGAAACAAAATGAAGTCAGTCGGTTAAAAACACTGGTGCAATCCGTGGATCCACAGGCCTTTGTAATTTTGAGTGAAACGAATGAAGTGTTGGGAGAAGGGTTTAAGCGCCACGCGTAGTGGAGGGCCGTCGGGAGAAATATACCTGATGGTCTTTTTTGTGGATAACTTGTTGGTAAATTGTGCGTAATCCCCTGACTTATACACAATGCCTGTGTACAAATGTGCATAACTCAAGGATAACTAACATAATTTGCCTTCCAACTATAGTCTTTGGGATAATGAGTAAGGCTGAGCAAATGGGTAACGGAAGAAGCGATGGCGGTGATTGCGATTAGTTTTATGCACGACTTGCGAAAATTGATGCATAATGTGTATATAACTCGATATAGTCAGACTATTCAGTTAACTAAAATTAATTCGATTTTACCGGATAAAAGCCTTGAAATACCTTGCTGAATAGCATTTTTGGCCAAAGCTAGAGCGTAAAAAAATTCATTGAATTATTATGTATACGAATGTATAATAATACATATATTTTCGGAACATCGGGAGGTCATGGGAATGAGTCAGAGCATTAGAGCGGCTATTATTGGAGCAACAGGGTATGGTGGTGCGGAATTGATTCGTCTTTTGCAGGCGCATCCACTTGTACATATTACATCCGTTATTTCAACTTCGAATGCAGGAGCGCCGTTGGCGGAGCATTTTCCACATTTGCAGGAAGTGGTCGTCGATATTCTCGATGTCCTTGATGTTGATTTGATCGCTGGTAAAGCAGACGTTGTGTTTCTAGCTACTCCGGCAGGTGTGAGCGCTGGACTTTCGCCTAAATTGATCGAGGCGGGCCTGAAAGTGATTGATATTTCGGGGGATTTGAGATTGAAGTCCGCTAGCGACTATGAAAAATGGTACAAAAAGCCGGCTGCTTCGGAAGAAGCTTTGGCACGTTCGATCTACGGTCTGTCCGAAGTGTTCGGGGACGAAGTGAAGGGCAGCGATCTGATCGCGAACCCAGGTTGTTACCCAACAGCAACGCTGCTAGGACTTATTCCTGCGGTTGAAGCAGGATGGATTGATCCGTCCACGATTATCATTGATGCGAAATCCGGTGTATCTGGTGCGGGTCGAGGTTTGAGCCTGGGCGCACACTACTCGGAAGTGAATGAGAATTTATCGGCTTACAAAATAAATAAGCATCAACACATCCCGGAAATCGAGCAAGCGCTGAGTCGCATTGCGGGGAAACCGGTTGTGACCACGTTCACGACGCACCTTGTGCCAATGACACGCGGGATTATGGCAACCATGTATGCCACGCTAACAGGTGAACATACAGCTGAAGAGTTTATTGAAAAGTATCGTCAGTACTATGAAGGCCGCAAGTTCGTACGGATTCGCCCGCTTGGGAAGTATCCTTCAACGAAGGAAGTTATGGGCTCGAACTACTGTGATATCGGCTTCGCGGTGGATGAGCGTACAGGGCGTGTAACGATCGTGTCGGTTATCGACAATGTTGTGAAGGGCGCTGCAGGTCAAGCGATTCAGAACTTAAATATTATGCAAGGCTGGGACGAAACGACAGGGTTGTTGTTCGCACCGGTATATCCATAACAAGAAGATGAGGATAGGTGAGTAGACGACCATGTCGGACCAAGTTAGCTTCACTGTCGTGCCAGAGGGCACTGTAACAACACCGAAGGGCTTTCGAGCAGGCGGACTGCACTGCGGATTAAAGAAGACAGAGCGCTATGATCTTGGCGCGATCCTCTGTGATGTACCTGCGTCAGCGGCAGGCGTTTACACGCTGAACGCGTTCCAAGCGGCACCGCTGCGCGTGACGCAAGAAAGCATCGCCCACAGCGGCAAGCTGCAGGCGATGATCGTGAACAGCGGCAACGCGAACGCGTGCACCGGCCAGCAAGGCGAAGACGACGCTCGCGCTATGCGCGCGGCAAGTGCGAAGGCACTTGGCGTGGCAGAGCACCACGTCGGCGTGACGAGCACGGGCGTTATCGGCGAGCTGCTGCCGATGGGCAAAGTGCTGAGCGGCATCGAGCAGCTGCCAGCAAAGCTGAAGCTAGACGGCGGCGAAGACTTCTGCCAGTCGATCCTGACAACGGATCTCGTACAGAAGATGACGTGCGTACGTATTGTGGTTGGCGGCAAAGAGGTTCACATTGCCGGAGCGGCTAAAGGTTCGGGGATGATTCATCCGAACATGGCGACGATGCTCGGTTTCATGACAACCGACGTCGCGATCGAGAGCGAATACCTGCAGCTGTTGCTAAGCAGGATTACAGATAACACGTTCAACATGATCACCGTTGACGGAGATACAAGCACCAACGACATGGTCGTGGTGATGGCAAGTGGGCTTGCCGGCGGCGACTCCCTGCATCCGGGGCACCCGGATTGGGAAGCTTTCGCGGCAGGGTTCCAATACGTTGGCGAATACCTCGCCAAAGCGATTGCACGTGACGGCGAGGGCGCGACGAAGCTGATCGAGACGACGGTTATCGGCGCAGAGAGCGATGATGCGGCTCGTAAGATCGTGAAGTCGATTATCGGATCGAGCCTCGTGAAGTCCGCCGTTTATGGCGCTGACGCGAACTGGGGCCGGATTATTGCGGCTGTAGGTTACTCGGGTCAGCCGGTGAACGTGAATACCGTTGATATTCGCCTTGGCGATATCGCAGTGTTGGAGCAATCGCGTCCGGTGAAGTTCGACGAGGAAGCGGCATTGGCTTATTTGAAAACTGATACGATTCAAATTCATGTGAATTTACATATGGGCGAAGGCAAAGCAACGGGCTGGGGCTGCGACTTGACCTATGATTATGTCCGCATTAATGCGGCATATCGGACGTAAGGAGGAAAAAGAGCAGTGAAGAACAATTGCTTTGTGATGAAATGCGGAGGTAGCACGCTTGCGGCGCTGCCAACTAGTTTTTTTGAGGATATGCGGCACCTTCAGGAAGAAGGCATTGTTACGGTCATCGTGCATGGCGGCGGTCCTGCCATTTCAGACACGCTAGGGAAGTTGGGTATTGAATCTGGCTTCGTGAACGGACTAAGGGTAACTTCTGAAGCAGTCCTCGACGTCGTAGAAATGGTGCTGTCTGGCCAGATTAACAAAGAAATCGTACGCCGTATTCAGTTAACAGGTGCGAAAGCGCTTGGTTTGTCCGGTGTGGATGGACATTTGATCGAAGCGAAGCCAGTAGCGAACAGCCATGAAGTTGGGCTTGTAGGCGATGTGACGAAGGTCAATGCGGAGCTAATTCAAGGCATCGTGGGCATGGGCTACATTCCGGTTATCGCGCCAGTAGGGTTAGGCGCAGATGGCGGACAACGGTACAACATCAACGCTGATACGGCGGCTGGCGCTGTGGCTTCTCATCTTGGCGTGGAACAAATGGTCGTTGTAACCGATGTGCCCGGCATTATGAAGGTTGTGGATGGCGAGAAGCAAGTGCTTCCTGTCGTTAGCGTAGCGCAGATTGAAGAAATGATCACAAGTGGCGACATCTATGGCGGCATGATCCCGAAAGTTCGTGCAGCGATTGCTTGTATACAAGGGCAAGTGCAGGAAGTTGTTATCGTGAACGGTTCCGAACCGAACGTGTTAAGTAAAGTGCTGAAAGGCGAAGGCATCGGCACGCGCATTGTACGTTAATTTTAATAACCCCATAAGGAGGGAATGGACATGACAGAACAAGGAAAAAGCTCGCTATTTCCAACCTACGCCAGATATCCAATTACGCTAGTGAAAGGTGAAGGCAGCCGTCTTTGGGATGACACCGGCAAGGAATACATCGACATGATGAGCGGGATCGCTGTTGCAGCTCTTGGGCATGCACCGCAAGCGGTAAAAGAGAAATTGATCGAGCAACTGGATCAGCTGTGGCATGTGGGCAATCTTTTTCATATTCCGAATCAGGAAAAATTGGCTGGTTTATTGACAGACAACAGCTGTGCGGACGCTGTATTTTTCTGTTCCACGGGCGCAGAAGCGAATGAGGCTGCGATCAAAATCGCTCGTCGCTACTCCCAAAAAGTGCTGAACAACGGGAAGTACGAGATCATCACGTTCAACATGTCCTTCCATGGGCGTACGATTGCTACATTAACAGCGACGGGTCAGGACAAAGTAAAGGAAGGTTTCCTTCCGCTTCCTGAAGGCTTCGTCTATGCGGATTATAACGATATTGAGTCTGTTCGCAACCTCGTGAACGACCGTACGTGTGCGGTTATGCTTGAGTTCGTGCAAGGCGAAGGCGGCGTATTGCCAGCGGATCCGACATTCGTGAAGCAGCTTGCTGAGCTTTGTAAGGAACATAATCTACTTCTGATCGCAGATGAAATCCAGACAGGTGTAGGTCGTACGGGTAAGCTTTTTGCCTATGAACATTATGGTGTTGAGCCGGATATTTTCACTTTGGCCAAAGGTCTTGGCGGTGGATTCCCGATTGGCGCGATGCTAAGCAAAGGGTACTTGGCGGAAGCGTTCAGCGCTGGAAGTCACGGCTCCACGTTCGGTGGGACTCCGATTGCAACAGCAGCGGCTCATGCAACGTTAAGTACGATTATCGACAATCAATTGCCGGAGCGTGCAGCTCAGTTAGGCGAATACACAGTGAAGAAGTTGGAGAGCAAGCTAGCGGGTAATCCGTTGGTCAAAAGCATCCGTGGTATTGGCCTTCTCATTGGTATTGAATGCGCACAGCCAAGTGCCGAAATCATCAGCGAAATCCACAAACAAGGCGTGTTGGTCATTCCAGCAGGACCTAACGTGATTCGTTTGGTGCCGGCGTTAACGATACCGCAAGAAGATTTGGATCAGGCGTTAGAAGTCGTGTGCGGTGTCCTCTCCCAGAAGGCATCGACCATTAGCGGCGTCTAACCGAAGTTTACAGTAGAGAGGTTGGATCACATGAATAGCACGGTCAAGGAAGAACTGGCTGCCCAGTTGAAGGGCAAGGATTTTCTTGCATTGATTGATTATACAGCGGAAGAAATCGAATATTTGATTCACTATGGCATCGAGCTTAAACGCAAGCAGAAGGCGAGAGAGCCGCATGCTGTACTAGCGGGTAAGACGCTGGGCATGATTTTTGAGAAATCCTCGACGCGTACGCGTGTGTCTTTTGAAGTGGGGATGTACCAATTGGGAGGCCAAGCGCTTTTCCTGAGCAAAAATGATCTGCAGCTGGGCCGCGGAGAGACGGTATGGGATACCGCTCAAACCCTATCCCGTTACCTAGACGGAATTATGATTCGTACTTATGAGCACCGCAAGGTGATTGATCTGGCACGAGGATCAACAGTGCCTGTTATTAATGGCTTAACCGATCATGCACATCCTTGTCAGGTAATGGCGGATTATCAGACGGTACTGGAGAAAAAAGGCCGTTTGAAAGGCATCAAAGTCGCCTATATCGGCGATGGCAACAACATGGTTCACTCCCTGATGATGGGTGCTAGCAAGCTAGGGATGGATTTCGCCATTGCTTCGCCAGAAGGCTATGACGCTGATAAAGAAGTGATTCGCCAATCTAGGGAAAACATAGCCGAAACGGGCGGAAGCCTGCTCGTCACGCGCGATCCACGCGAAGCTGTTGAGAATGCGGACATCATCTATACCGATGTATGGGCGAGTATGGGGCAAGAAGCAGAGCAGCAGGAGCGGGAAATCGCGTTCAAAAACTTCCAAGTCAACGAGGCTTTGGTGAAATATGCGAAGCAGGATTACTTGTTCATGCATTGCTTGCCTGCACACCGCGGGGAAGAAGTGAGCGAGGGCGTCATCGACGGCGGACATTCCATTATTTTCGATCAAGCAGAGAATCGTCTTCACGCGCAAAAGGCTATCATGGCCGCGACAATGATATAAATTTCAAATGAGAGTGTAGAAACGGAGCGAAGAGTAGACATGGCTAAGGAAAAAATCGTACTCGCGTATTCAGGCGGGTTGGATACATCAGTTATCCTCAAATGGTTAAAAGAAACGTACGACGCAGAAATCATTGCATTCACAGCGGATATCGGGCAAAAGGATGAGCTTGACGGCCTGGAAGAAAAAGCACTGGCAACGGGTGCATCCAAAATCTACATCGACGATCTACGCGATGAGTTCGCGAAAGACTTCATCAACCCGATGTTCCAAGCGGCTGCGCTTTACGAAGGGCAATACCTGCTTGGCACGAGCATTGCGCGTCCTTTGATTGCGAAGCGTATGGTTGAGATCGCTCGCGCTGAAGGTGCAACTGCGATTGCCCACGGTGCAACCGGTAAAGGTAATGACCAAGTGCGTTTCGAGCTTACAGCAGCGGCGCTAGCGCCTGAGCTGTCCGTGATCGCGCCTTGGCGTTTGGAAGAGTTCCGCGAGCAGTTCCCAGGTCGCGCAGAGATGATCGCTTACGCGGAGAAGCATAACATTCCGGTAACGGCATCCGCAGCGAAGCCGTATTCGACAGACCGCAACTTGCTGCACATCTCCTTCGAGAGCGGCATGTTGGAAGATCCTTGGTTCGATGCAGCAGCTGACGACAACAAAGGCATGTACGTGCTTAGCGTTGCGCCAGAAGATGCACCAGACCAAGCGGAGTACATCGAGCTTGAGTTTGCTGCTGGCGATTGCGTAGCGATCAACGGAGCGAAGCTTACACCACTTCAAGTGATGGAAACGTTGAACGAAATTGGTGGCAAACACGGTATTGGCCGTGTAGATATGGTTGAGAACCGTTTCGTTGGCATGAAAAGCCGTGGCGTATACGAGACGCCGGGCGGTACGATCCTTTTCACCGCTCACCGCAAAATGGAATCCCTCACGATGGACCGCGACGTTATGCACCTTCGTGATTCTTTGATCTCGAAATATGCATCCCTTGTATACAATGGCTTCTGGTTCGCTCCTGAGCGTTTGGCGATTCAAGCGCTTGTGTCCGAGAGCCAAAAGAACGTATCCGGTACAGTTCGTCTGAAATTGTACAAAGGTAATGTGATCGGCGCTGGCGTGAAAAGCCCAGTATCCCTCTACAACCCGGATATCGCGACAATGGAAGCTGATCCAACGAAGGCTTACGATCAAGGCGATGCAACAGGCTTTATCCGCTTGAATGCACTGCGCTTGAAAGTCGGTTCCGGCGTGGAACAAAACGCGAAGAAGTAAAATCTCAATAGCCTCAGCCGTGGGCTTTCCCTTTGTGGAAAGCCTTTGGGCTGTCCAAGGGCTTGTCCATATAGGTGTTACCGTGAAGAACGTTAAAACGAGAGGGGTCATGCAAGGTGTCTAAGCTTTGGGGTGGACGTTTCACGAAACAAACTGACCAATTGGTTGAGGAATATACAGCTTCGATTACATTCGACAAAGAGCTTGCCGAGGAAGATATCGAAGGCAGCTTGGCGCACGTGACGATGCTGGGCAAATGCGGGATTCTTCCTGCGGAAGACGTAGAGAAAATCAAAGATGGCTTGCTGCAAGTACAAGGCATGATTCGCCGCGGCGAGCTGGAATACACGATTCAGAACGAAGATATTCATATGAATATCGAGAAAACCTTGATCGACCTGATCGGTCCTGTCGGCGGTAAGCTGCACACGGGCCGCAGCCGCAACGATCAGGTGGCGACGGACATGCATCTCTACCTGCGCAAGCGCGTAGTTGAGTTCGTTGGCTTGCTGATCAAGCTGCAGGAAGCCCTGCTTGAGAAAGCGAAGGCTAATCTCGATACGATTATCCCGGGTTATACGCATCTGCAGCGCGCGCAGCCGATCTTGTTCGCGCACCATCTGATGGCGTACGTCAGCATGTTCCAGCGTGACCTTGAGCGCTTGCAGGACAGCTACAAGCGCGTAGACATGCTGCCGCTCGGCGCTGGCGCGCTCGCGGGCACGACCTTCCCGATCGACCGCCATTTTGTGGCGGAGCAGCTCGGGTTCGGACGCGTGTACGAGAACTCCCTGGATGCGGTCAGCGACCGCGATTTCATCCTGGAGTTCCTCTCTAACGCGTCCATGATCATGATGCACCTTTCTCGCTTCAGCGAGGAAATGGTGCTCTGGTCTTCGACCGAGTTCGCGTTCATCGAACTCGATGATGCGTTCTGCACCGGCAGCTCGATCATGCCGCAGAAGAAGAACCCGGACGTAGCGGAGCTTGTCCGTGGTAAGACAGGCCGCGTCTACGGCAACTTGTTCGGTCTGATGACCGTACTCAAGTCGCTGCCGCTGGCGTACAACAAGGACATGCAGGAAGACAAAGAAGGCATGTTTGATACGGTTCGTACCCTGCAAGGCGCGCTACAATTGTTTGCACCGATGGTGTCCACGATGAAGGTGAACACCGAGCGTATGCGTCAAGCCGTGAACCAAGACTTCTCCAACGCAACGGACATTGCGGATTACCTGGTGAACAAGGGTCTTCCTTTCCGCCAAGCGCACGAAGTCATCGGCAAAACGGTGCTCTACTGCATCCAAAACAAAAAATACTTGCTCGATATGAGCATCGAGGAGTTCAAAACCTTCTCCGAGCTATTCGAGTCCGATATTTATGCTGTTCTTCAACCTGAGCAAGTCGTGAATGCGCGTAATGTGTTCGGTGGTACAGCGAGCAATCAAGTGAGCGAGGCCATTGGTCGCGCAGAGCAGGTGCTGGCGGAATCGCAGGCATGGTTGCATGACTTTTTAGAGAAAAGTAAATAAGCTATTTTCGAATAGGCACGTAAAAAAGCTCTTCCCGTCATCATTATGGTAATATCCTTGTTTATTTAAAAGGGATATTACCATGTGGATGAAGGAGAAGAGCTTTTTCGTTTTACGCTTCTTTTGGCAGGAAACCGCCCTATACCTTAAATTGTTGAATAACATCCTGAAGCTGGGCTGACATGTCATTTAAGTTTTTAACGGAGGCTGAGATGCCATCGATACTGGATAGCTGTGTTTCGGTCAAAGCGGATATAGTTTGAGTTGTACCTGCGGATTGGTTGGCGGAATTCTCCATTTCGGATAAGGATGACATGATTTGTTGAGAGGTAGCTGACATGCGATCGGCTTCCGAGGATGCTTGCTGTACCTGTCCTAGCACCAGCTTAACAGCGCTGTGAATTCGTTCAAAAGCTAACCCCGTTTCCTTCAATGTCCCAACACTGGATGAAATTTCTTGGTCACCTTTATGCATGGTTTCAACGGCTCCCAGGATATCAACTTGGATACCAACGATCAGCTCTGTGACCTGCTCTGAAGACATCTTGGAGCGCTCGGCAAGCTTCTTAACTTCCCCAGCGACTACGGCAAACCCTTTGCCATGTTCCCCAGCACGTGCGGCTTCAATTGAAGCATTCAAGGCTAATAAGTTCGTTTGTGACGAGATGTCGGAAATGATCGAAACGATTTCACCAATCTGTTGGGAGCGATCACGCAGTAAGTCGATGATGCTAGAGAGGTTGTCCATGGTTGAGCTAACGATCTGCATCTGAGTATTCGTTTGTTGGATATAGGCATTTCCCTTTTCCGCTTCCAATACTGTGTTTTCTGATAAGTCGAAGGCAATAGAAGAGCTGGATGCGACCTGCTGAATGCTGTCGGACAATTCTTTCATAGCTGAGGAGCTTTCCACGACACTTAGTGCATGTGAGTTTGTACTAGCTGCTACACCGTGCATGACAGAGGAAATGTGATTTGCGGCTTGTGCCATTTGATCCAGAGAATGTGAGACTTGCTTAGATTCCTCATTTAAGGCACCGGAGCTTAAGCTTGCTTGCGAAACGAGTTGCTTAATATAGGCTTTCATCTGATTGAAAGATCCAGCCAGCTTACCGATTTCATCACGATTCATCACTTTCAAATCCGCTATCGATAAATTGCCTGTCGCAATCTGACTGGCTTGACGTTCTACTCGGACGAGAGGCTTAGAGATATGTCTTGCGAAGAGGATGAGGACCAATAGACCGATCAGTAAACAAATGACAAGAGTAATTACAATCGTATTCAACATGTCTGTTTGTCCGGCGTTATAATCTTGTAAATAGGAGCCGGCTGCGACAACCCATCCCCACAGTGGATCCTTCTCCGCGTAGGTAATTTTCAAGGCTTCCTTCGTGGAACCGCCAGGCAGTGGCCACATATAGGTTGTAAATCCACCGTTATTTTCTGCTTTTTGAATCATTTCTTGGATGAAAAGTTGACCATCATTCGACTTCTTATCCCAAATGTTTTGGCCTTCCAACGAGGGATGAGCAAGCTCGGTACCCTTGTTATCAAGGACGAAGAAATACCCGTTTTTGCCTAAATCAATCTTAGGATTGATCGGCCTTTTCCCATCGGTTTTGGGACCGAGCATCCATATTTTCACTTTCTCTTGCGCTTCTTCCTTAGTAATACTCCCCGATTTAACAGAATCATCGAAGGATTTAATCAGTTGGATGGACATTTGCACGGCATTCCGTAAGTCTTTTTCGATCAAGGAATTCGTGACATTGGAAGATACATAGTAGCTGATACTGCCGAGGATGAGAATGGGGATAAGTAGTAAAAGCAGTGATGTTGTCACAATCTTCATCTGAATGTTCATCTGAAAACTTTTTAACATATGGTTAATTTACCTACTTTCTGTATTATTTTGTATATATTCTTGATAATCGTGGTAATCCCTCTATTTCGACAAAATTTTTACAATTCGAGTTAACGACATCCATGTTAGCTTTTTATTCTACATTTCGACATTACAAAGTCACATAGCATGATATATATGGTAAAATATGCATTAGAATTAGATCTACAAGCAAGGATGGAATGAGGTGCATAGATGGATAAAATTTGGATGCAAGGCGCTCGTTTTCTGATTATCGACGATCAGGCCTACAATATTAGCCTGTTAGAGCGAATACTGAGCCGTGCAGGTTTTTCCAATTTACACTGTACAACGGATCCCAGACAGCTAGAAGTCCTCTTTGAACAGATTAAACCGGATATTATTTTATTAGATCTACATATGCCTGACGTGGATGGATTTGCGGCTTTGAAACTACTTCAGGAACGGGTGGAGGAAGGTCATTATCTGCCGATCTTAGTGCTTACTGCAGATGTGACGCAGGAGGCTAAGAAGGAAGCCCTGCATTTGGGCGCTCATGATTTCCTTACGAAGCCTTTAGATAAAACAGAAGTTGTCTTACGGATCAAGAACTTATTGAAAACACGTTTCTATCATTTGCAGCTGCAAGACCAGAATCAGTTATTAGAGCTGCGCGTACAAGAACGGACCGTTAAACTAGAGCAAGCGAAGCTGGAAATCCTTCAATTGCTGGGAAGAACTTCGGAATTCCGTGATGATCAGACGGGGCAGCATACGCAGCGTGTGGGTCAAATGGCGAAGGAGATTGCTTCCTCACTAGGTTTATCGGATCACGAAGCATCGCTGATTGAGCGAGCTACACCGTTACATGATCTGGGGAAGCTAGGCATACCGGATGATATTTTATTGAAACCAGGAAGATTCAGTCCAGAAGAATTCGAGCAGATGAAAACACATACGACGATTGGTGCAAGTATTCTCGAGGGGAGTCAATTCCCGGACTTGCAGTTGGCCCATACGATTGCCTTAACGCACCATGAGAAATGGGACGGTACAGGGTATCCGAACGGATTAAGGGGGGAAGCGATTCCGCTTGCAGGGCGCATTGTGGCACTTGCCGATTTTTATGATGCCCTGACGCACGAACGCCCCTATAAACGGGCATGGTCCACCGAGGAAGCTTTGACGGAGATTCAGAAGCAGCGTGGTCTTCATTTTGATCCTCAAGTGGTGGATGCCTTCATGCACATCGTACGTAAAGAGAGTTATTCTAATTAGCAAAGGGGAGTTTGTTACGATGAAAGGCATGGTTTTTACTTCTTTTCTCGAAATGGTGGAGAATAAATTCTCTTTAAGTATCGTGGATCAAATTATTGAAGGCTCGGATTTACCTTCGGGCGGCAGCTATACCTCCGTAGGAACTTATGATCATAGTGAAATGATTCAGCTTATCGTGCAGTTAAGCCAGCGGACAAGCATCCCCGTTACTGACTTGATTATCACTTTCGGTGAATATTTATTTACCCAGCTCATCGAGCTGCACCCGCAATTTCTTCAAGAAAATAGCACGGTATTCAGCTTTTTGCAAAAGGTGGACAGCTATATTCACGTTGAAGTCCGTAAGCTCTATCCAGGCGCGGAGCTGCCTGCATTCGAATATGACACTTCCGTAGAAGGGACGCTGATCATGATTTACCGATCCTCGCGACCGTTTGCGGATTTGGCTGAAGGGCTAATTAACGGATGCATTCAGCACTATGGTGAGGCGATTAATGTGGTACGCGAGAATTTGGAGGAAGGAACCGCGGCACGGTTTATTATATCTAAAGCGGAAGTGGAATAAATGCAGGATATATCCGAAATTGATGTTCTTCGAAGGCAGCTAGAACGGGAGAAGAAAGCGCGGAAGGCAGCCGAACAGATCGCCGAGGAGAAGACTCGGGAAATTTATTTCGTGAATCAAGAGCTGATGCAGTTAAACGATCAACTGGAGGAATTGGTGAAGGAGCGTACGGCGGAGCTATCCAAAGCACGTGATGAGGCCATTGAGGCCAATCAGATCAAAAGTCAGTTCCTCGCTAATATGAGCCATGAGCTGCGTACTCCGCTGAATGCGATAATTGGCTATAGTGAGATGCTCAAAGAAGATGCCGAAGATATGAATGAACCGGCATTTGCAGACGATTTGGGCAAAATTCATAACGCTGGCAAACATCTGTTGACACTCATCAATGATATTCTGGATCTCTCCAAGATCGAATCGGGTAAAATGGATATGTACCTAGAAGTCTGTGATATCCAAACTTTGATTCACGATGTGCTGACGACAGTCAATCCGCTTATAGAGGCAGGCGGCAACCGTTTGGAGGTCGTTTTCCCTGAAGGAGAAATACGAACAGATGTCACGAAGCTGATGCAGGTTCTCTTCAATTTGTTGAGCAATGCAGGCAAGTTTACGAAGGATGGCACAATCTGGCTGACGGCAGGTTACGAGATGGTCAATCGGCAATCTGGCATTAGCTTTAGTATTCAGGATACCGGGATCGGGATGACTGCGGAGCAGATGACGCATCTATTCCAAGCGTTTAAACAGGCGGATTCCTCGACGACCAGGAAATACGGAGGTACGGGGCTTGGACTTGCTATCTCTCAGAAGCTGTGCCAAATGATGGGTGGTCATATCACCGTTGATAGTGTGTACGGCCAAGGTACAACGTTTACCGCTTGGTTGCCTTTGAAGGAGAATCAGGTGGGGGGAAGCCCTGATGAAGTGATGGAGAGCAGTCCGCTCGACATTCAAAATAATCGCACAGTGTTAGTCATTGACGATGATCCAGCTGTGCTGCAATTGATGCAGCGGTTTCTTGGTAAAGAAGGCTGTACGGTTGCTTTGGCCCAAAATGGAGAAGAAGGCATTCGACTCGCTAGAGAGCTGCGTCCTACCTTGATATCCCTAGACGTACTTATGCCGGGAATGGATGGTTGGGCCGTGCTGACGACGCTCAAGAACGATCCGGAATTATCGGGTATCCCCGTTATCATGATGTCGATGACTGATGACAAGAATACGGGCTATGCGCTTGGCGCGGCAGAGTTTCTAACCAAGCCCGTTTATATCGATAAATTAATCTCTGTGTTGGATAAGCATATCCCTGAGCGCCAAACCAACGCTGTACTTGTCATTGAGGATGATGTGACAACAAGTCATATGATGACGCAAATGTTGGAAAGGGAAGGCTTCAAGGTCTCGAAGGCGAAGGATGGTCGCTCGGCTTTGAACATGATGTCTCAAGCACTTCCGCAATTGATTTTGCTCGATTTAATGATGCCGGGGATGGATGGTTTTGAGTTTGTTACAGAGCTGCGCAAACGTCAGGAATGGCAATGGATTCCGATTGTCGTTGTTACGGCGAAGGATATTGCTTCCGAGGACCGGATGCGGCTGAACGGGTATGTGAAAAACATTATCCAAAAAGGAAGCTTTAAGCGCGAAACACTGCTGCAGGAAATCCGCAGCCTTATGGCAAGTGCGAGGAATGAGCATAGCAACGGGGATCAAGCCTGTATTCGACGCAAAGAGGAAACGGACGACCATGTATAAAATTTTATTAGTGGAAGATAACGAAATGAATCGCGATATGCTGTCCCGCCGTTTAATTCGCAAAGGTTATGAAGTCATTATTGCGACAGACGGACAGCAAGGTGTAGATGCAGCGCGGACCGAGGCACCAGCCCTTATTCTAATGGATATGAGTCTTCCTGTCATGGATGGCTGGCAAGCGACTCGACTGCTCAAAGCGTCGCCGGAGACGCAGGGAATTCCCATTATCGCGCTAACCGCCCATGCCATGGCATCGGATCGGGAGATGGCCTTTGAGGCTGGCTGCGATGATTTCGATACGAAGCCGGTTGATTGGAATCGGCTGTTGGAGAAGATTCAGACCTTTTTGAAATAGGTCACCGCTTGAGAAGGAATAACTCATATAGCGTAAAAAAGCTCTTCCCATCATCCATCGGATGCTTAGGAGGAGCTTTTTTGCTTAAGTTTATGGTATGGCTTATTTAGGTAAGTTTAACTAATCTGTCAGCGTTCAGGATATCGTAGAATACAGATCTTGCGGTATTATAATAAGCGCCAACCCATAATCCTCCGATAAATAAAGTAAATGGAACTAATAGTACCCAGCCTATAAAACTAAGTGCTAAACAAAAGTATTTCCACTTGTACCCTCTCATCATCTCCGAACTAACTCGAATGGCTTTCGACGAAGATATTTCTGGATCGTCTAACTTAATGTATATCGCTTGTGAATATCGTAAGGAAGCAATGATACCCGGAATGATAAACAGAAGTGTCCAAGCCAATATTTTGAGTCCCATTAAAAAAGTTAACTTGAAAAATGGCCAGAAATTTTTAATTCCGTATGCAAATGAGTCAGAGTACCCAATCTTCTGTTGTCTAGCTATGTGGAGGAAGTAAGTTGATACAGTTGTAGATATGACAACGGAAAGAAGGAGGGATCCCAATGTTATTATAATAGACAATACATAATGCTCGTTTGTTTCAACTAGATTGCTAGCAATTGATAATGGTATCGTGATCACGATTGTAATCAGATACAGTCCAACTGCAGCAAGCCAATTCCCTGTTAATGCTTTTCTTGCTTCTTCTCGAATTTCTCTACTATTTTTCATGTTGACCCTCTTCTCTCTTTGTATATACAGTGTTTTTAACTTTTGGATAAATATGAAGGAAACTGTATATTTTTGTATATTCGGGGGCGTGTGACTTAATTCCTTCTTCTTCGACAAAATAATATACATGTAAGTAATAACTATGTTAACGCAAAGAGGCTGCCTCAAAAGGTCTAAATAGACCTAAGAGACAGCCTCTGGAAAAAACATACGTATCTGAAAAAAGGGGAGATTATCTACCCTTAACCTCTACATAACCTGTATCCGTCCGAACCGTTACCTTTTTGCTGCCATTGCCGATAGTGCCTTTAGCGTTATTATGGCTGGTTCGCTGTACATTCACACCCGGTACATTCAGCGTTGCGCTGCCTGTATCTGTGGTTAGATCAAAGGTTGCATCTGTGGGTGCAGAATCTAGTTGTATGCGAACCGATCCTGTATCTGATTCCGCGGTAACTGTATCACCAAGCTCACGAAGTTTCGCTGTAATGGAACCTGTATCGGTTTTGAGCTTTACATTACCCTGCCCGTCATTGAGATGAATACTGCCTGTGTCTGTTTGTAGATTCAATGCTTTTCCTTCATAGCGGTCAACCGTAATAGTTCCGGTATCTGTACTAGCAGTTAGCTTCTCAGCTTTCACTTCCTTGAAGTTGATGCTGCCTGTATCTGTGCTGGCGGTAATCGCCTTGTAAAGCTTATCAGGCAAACGAACTTCTGTCTGTAAACGAAGGCGTTGACCGCTGAACAAGCTTTTGAATTCGGTGAGATCAATTCCGAAATCAATGTGGTTTTTTCTATTCGTACAGACGTCAACTCGCCACGTATTTGAACCTTCTGTTACGGCCTCGATTGTGCAGTTTTGGGCATTCTCGGATCGGGCAGCGCCGACTAAACGAACGCTGATTTCATCTGAATTGCTAGGAACGAACGTCATGCCTGAGATATCATTTTCAATAATTAATGTATCGATATTGGCTGCTGCTATTTTCTTCTCAACATCTAGGTTAGCGACGCCTGTATCAAAGTCCAGTGACTGGAAAGATACAGCTGCTCCAATCAGGCCTATTGCCAGGCAGATAAAGCCGGTCACTAAGAAGAATTTCACTTTAAGTTGCATGGCTTAAACCCCCTTAATCAATTTGGCGTTGAATTGGATGTACTTCCAGCTAAGCTTGAAAAACTGTTTGAGCAGCCAACTGCTAAGCGTCGTGATGATGATACCTAAGCCAAAGCAGGCAAGCAGCGTAAAGGAGATGAATTGGAAGTCACTCCCGGATGTTCCCGCTAAGCTGGTAAGCACGCCAATAACAGGGGCGATCAGAAGAGCGAATCCGGAAGCGAACAACCCAATCAACGCAGCGCAAACCCCAACCCATGGACCTACAACGAATACGAGATTAAAGAAACCGAGCATAATCGAAATAATGATCGCTTTAATCCCGCTTTCAGGCTTTGTAGTCGGATAGGGAGGCGGATAAGGTGTATTATACATAGGCTGGTAATTCGGCTGAGGTGGCTGGGTATAGGCAGGCGGCACCCAGGTCTCTGGGGCTTGTACGGGAATCTTCGGTCCGATGGCCGGATCGGGCTGCTTTACATACGGGATAGCTGCCTCCTCAAGCTCATCATGCGAATAAGGAAGTTCCTCAGCTTGTATCGCTTCAACATCAAACTCATCTATGGATCGCTTGGTAACTTCCTCTTTAACTGGTGGTGTCTCTTTCTGTGCATCCCAGTTGGGTACCCGCGGATAGCCGAGAGACTGTGACACCTCATCTTCATGCTTGCCGTTTTCAACGGCTTTTTGAAATAATTCCTCATATACTTTTAATATATTTTGGCGCTCCTTCTCGGGAAGTCCGCGCAAGCGATAGTTTAATTCTTTGAAATAATCTACTTTGCTCATCGTTATGCCT
Organism: Paenibacillus sp. LjRoot56; assembly: GCF_964253335.1. Classification (NCBI taxonomy): domain Bacteria; kingdom Bacillati; phylum Bacillota; class Bacilli; order Caryophanales; family Paenibacillaceae; genus Paenibacillus; species Paenibacillus sp. LjRoot56. The sequence continues at coordinate 120,389 of NZ_CAXURV020000001.1, read as the reverse complement.
CCTTCACTACTCTTTCCATAGTCTTATCATAAAAGAAAAAAGTCATAATGACGTAGTAACTACAGTCACATGACCTTCATGATTTCATCACATTTATTGGTTATCATTGTACAGCGAGCGTACTTACACCATCTTCTACCATAGGTTGCTTTGGAGCGGGGTCTTCCGTTTGGAGACCTTTACGGTTGGCCGCGATAACTGTAGGCACAGGTGAATACTGATCTTTCGAGATTAACTCTTTGCTCACAATTGTGCCGTTTTCTCGTTTGGTTCGATAGGTCTCAACCTTGTAACCGACTTTTCCGGTGCTGATCGGACGTTCCAACCCAGGGCTCAAGCTTGGATTGTTCACATATTTGACTGGAGGCTGAATCGTTTCTACGATCTTGGACGCAATGTCATAGGTGATAGTTGGTGTTTGATGTCCAAAAAGTTTCACGGTCACCGCTGAATCCGTCGTTATGGTACGAATCCAGATGTAGCTATTGGTATTGTTACGAAATTTGAAATTAATATAGCCGCTTGCGAATGTGGCATCTTGCCCAAGAGGGACGTAACTGACTGGGAGAGAGTGATTACGTCGTTCTACGATTTCAAGACCGCTGCGTAAAACGGCATTATAGAGCGTTGTGGATACTTGGCATATGCCGCCGCCGATTCCTGGGACGAGACTCCCATTGAGAATAACAGGGGCTTCCTTGTAACCGAATTTGGCTTCCGTCTGTGCAATAATTTTACTGTAATCAAAGGTGTCGCCCGGAGCCATCAAGTAATCTTGAATAGATGTAGCGGTTGCTCGTATATTGTGAACCCGTCCTTCGCCTGATTGGGGGAATGAGGTCGTGAATTCGGAAATTTTGCCATCGATACCTTGCTGCTTCAAGGATGCTATTGTGATAGAGGGACTCAGCTCATAGATGGGTAACGAGAGCCCGAGTGGTGCGGTGTGTGTTAGTGTGCCCAAGCTGGGGGCGATGCTTTGTAGCTGCTCCTGTAAGTGCGCAGTATCGATGCGCAGCACATTTCGCTCTGGTTCGTAATCAACCTGATCTTGCGATTTGAGAATGCGTTTGGCGGCAACAGGCTGTTTCGAATATAGCTCTTTCCAACTGTTCTTTACGGTGGCCAAAAGTTGAGTGGGATCCAGCGAGACATTTAAAGGGATATTCGCATTTCGCAAGGTCCAGCGGGCTTTGGCGCGTTCGAAGGGAGATCCGCTAGTTAATTGTTGGAGGGATTGTGTGAGAAGGCTCCTGTCATAACGAATGCCTAGTTGTCCAAGTGACAATTCTTTGGCTGGAACTTCTGGATAGGATGCATGTAAAAGGACCGGGAAAGCGGCTAGTCGCTTCAGGCGTTGCTCGGATTCAGACTGAAATTCGGCATAGGACATGCCACCAACACGCCACCCAGCAATCGTGACATTCCCAGGGAAGGTAGATTGAGATCCATATATGTAGAGTGCGGTTCCGCACGTAACGAACAAACCAAGAGCGACCGAGAAATAGAGGATGGGGTTTCTGAATGAGCGTGTCATGAAGAGCCACTCCTTTACATACGAATGTGATACGGCCTGTCTCTATATATGTATCAATCTCGATGCCAATTTAGTACATAATCCTGATTCGGCTAAAATATGTACAATGCATGGTATAATGACGGTATTCCCCATGAATTTCAAAGTGGTTTTAGAAGGATTTTCACCTTTTGTGTCGAATGGATATAGGCTATCTATATAATTAGGATGTGATATTGTGATCGAAATGCAGGACGTATGGAAAACATACGCCAACGGGACGCATGCATTAAGAGGTATTAATGTAAAAGTGGACCGCAATGAGTTTGTTTATGTGGTTGGACCTTCAGGCGCAGGTAAATCTACTTTCATGAAGTTGATGTATAGAGAAGAAAGACCAACGAAAGGTCAAATTTTCGTAAATGGTTTTAATTTAGAAAAACTAAAACAACGTAAAATTCCTTATGTACGTCGAAATATCGGCGTAATTTTCCAAGATTATCGCTTACTTCCGAAATTATCGATTTTTGAAAATATAGCTTTCGCCATGGAAGTTATTGAGGCACCTAAGAAGCAAATCAAGAAACGCACCATGGAGGTTCTTGAGCTCGTGAAGCTGAAGGACAAAGCAAACTCCCTCCCATCGCAGTTATCAGGTGGTGAACAGCAGCGTGTTGCTATTGCCCGGGCAATAATAAACAGCCCTTCCGTCATTATCGCCGATGAACCGACAGGAAATTTGGACCCCGAAACGTCATGGGGCATTATGAAATTGATGGAGGAAATTAATTTCCGCGGTACCACCATTGTCATGGCTACGCATAACAAAGAAATCGTGAATACGATGCGTAAGCGCGTAATTGCAATCGAGAATGGCCTTATTGCTCGCGATCAAATCCGGGGGGAATATGGCTATGAAGATTAGTACAGCTTCTCGACATCTGCGAGAAGGTACGAAAAATGTCGTGCGAAATGGTTGGATGACGTTCGCGTCGATTAGCTCCATCGCGATTTCCCTATTCATTCTTGGTATTTTCGTACTTATCACCTTAAATGTGAATGATGTTGCTACGCAAATTGAGCAACAAGTTGAGATCAACGTGTACCTGGAGGTCAACACCGCTCAGGATCAAATCACAGCGCTCGAAACGCAAATCAAGGCGATCCCTGAAGTGAAAACGATTAAATTCGTTTCGAAAGAAGAGGGACTTGTCTACTTACGCGAAAAGTTAGGGGATAGCGGGAAAGCGCTCCTTGATGGCTTCGAGGGGGATAACAACCCGCTGAACGACGCATTCACGATCGAAGTGGATGATCCGCGGAATGTGGCGGTTGTGGCCGACCAGATCTCAGCGCTTAACGTTGGTAAGGATCCTAAGCCTATTTACAAAGTGAACTACGGTAAAGGAACCGTAGAAGCGTTGTTTAAAGTGACGAAGATTGCACGTTGGATTGGCATTGGTATCGTTGTGCTGCTTTCCTTTACAGCGGTATTCCTGATTGCGAATACGATTAAAGTTACGATTTTGGCAAGAAAACGTGAGATTTCGATTATGAAGCTCGTGGGTGCGACGAACTCTTTTATTCGTTGGCCGTTTTTCATCGAAGGTGCGTTGCTCGGTATGATTGGTTCTGCAATCCCTACCGCCATTATTCTTGCTGGATACTGGAAATTGTTGAATTTGAGCTCCTTGAACTTGAATTTATTGATGATTAAATTAACACCATTTGAAGATATTGCACCAACGATGACTGTGCTTCTAATTGGCTTAGGGATTGTTATTGGCGTATGGGGTTCCCTCATTTCCGTCCGTAAGTTCCTCCGCGTATAATGGAGGCTAAAAAAGCCCACTTTGATAACGTAGTATTCCATGAAGCAAACTCAGCATCGAATCTTGAATGAAAATGGGGCAGTGCGGTACTCATGTAGCTTGCTACACTCCGTTCCACCTGCCCTCATTTTGATCCAACCTTCTCGGTTCTGAAAGCGGGCTTTTTTAGCTTTTATTTTTATTTTTTTATTTTCAAAGATTCATAGATTCCTAGAAATATAGATTCTTAGAGACAGAACGTAAGAGATTCAAACCATACATGGGGCATCAATCGCTTGAAAATGGGGAGGCTACGTGCTTGAAGAAGAAGATTCTACCTGTCGTTTTGACATTAGGTATGGCGATATCGCTTACTATACCTCATGCAGCTAGTTATGCCGCTTCGGCAACGGACAAGATCGACCAGCAGTTGACGCAGCTTAAGAAGCAGAAAGCGGAAGCGCAGCAGAAGGCCAATAGCGCCCAGAGTCAAATCACGAAAGTTCAGTCTGAGAAAGAGCAGACAACGAAGGATATGAATGCCCTTGTCAGCCAGGTGAATGAGGCAAGCAAAAAGCTGACACAGCTCAATGAACAAATTGATCAAGTGTCGAACGCCTTGGAAGAGAGCGCTAAGCAGTTGGATGAAGCTGAGGCTCGTGTAGAGAGCCGTGATAATATGTTGAAATCCCGCGTTCGCTTAATGTATATGAACGGTTTCGTTTCCTATATGGATGTGGTGTTGAGTGCAACGAGCTTCTCTGATTTTTTGAATCGGGTCGAAGCCTTGAAATCTATCGTCAATCAAGATAAAGAAATACTAGAGTCGAATATGAAAGACAAAGAAACGGTTATGCTGAAGAAGGCAGATACCGAGAAGCAGCTTGAGAACGTGAAGGGGCTTTATGCGGAAGCAGATGCCTTGCGTGACGATCTGCAAGCGAAGGAAAAAGCGAAAGAAGTGAAGATAGCTTCCCTTTCCAAGCAGGAGAGAGAACTCGAGGATATTTCAGAAGAAAGCGACAGAATGATTACGCAGCTGGCGAAGCAAGAGGCGGATTTGCAAGCGAAGAAGCGTGCGGCACAGAATGCGAAATCACCGTTTACGTATTCGGGCGGTAAGCTTGGATATCCTTTGGCTGTACAGGCGCCAATGACCTCTGATTTCATAGCGCGGATTAATCCCGTTACAGGGCGAGCAGAGAACCATAAAGGGATTGACTTAGGTACGGCAAAAGGAACGCCAATTCTTGCTGCGGAGAATGGATCTGTTATTTATGCTTCTTGGATGAACGGTTACGGGAATTGTGTCATCGTGGATCACGGGAATGGGCTGTGGACGTTATATGGTCATATTATGAACGATGGGATTTATGTGAAAGTAGGCGATGTCGTGAAGCGCGGCCAGAAAATTGCTGGCGTGGGCTCCACAGGACAGTCGACGGGTAATCACTTGCATTTTGAAGTTAGGAAAAATGAAGTGCCTACCGATCCTAAACCGTTCCTTCGATAGGACAAACTGGTTATAAAAGGGGTATGGCTTGTCATATACTACAAACAGGCCAACTCAAATTCGGTTTTAGGAAAAAGGCGGTGAATCGGTTTTGCAATTCAAAGGTCGCACGGTCATTGTATTTGTTCTGTTAGCTATGTTTGCAAGTAGTATTGTCACATTAACGATTGTAGATCCCTCCTTTACTTGGGGGCAGAAGGAGCAATCAACAGGAGGTTCAGCTACCTCAGTATCTGCTTCGTCTGGTCTTTCGAGCAAGGATTTAAGCAAGATCGCAACAACGTTTCAGCTAATTGAAAGCAAATATTTGAAACAGCCTGATCATGATCAATTAGTCAACGGAGCTATTAATGGGATGTTGGAATCATTAGAGGATCCTTTTTCCGTTTATATGGATCAGAAGGAAGCCAAACAATTTGATGAGAGCATTACGTCCTCTTTCCAAGGCATCGGGGCTGAGGTATCGCTAGAGGATGGTAAATTCGTCATTGTATCACCGATTAAAGGTTCACCCGCGGAGAAAGCAGGTATTCAATCCAAAGATGTTGTCCTTTCTGTGAATGGCGACAAATTGGACGGGCTTACTTTGAATCAAGCCGTCATGAAAATCCGCGGACCGAAGGGCACGCAAGCTAAGCTGGATTTACTACGTCAAGGAACAGGGGATCCGGTTCAAGTCATCGTGGTTCGAGACAATATTGACGTTGAAACGGTCTACGGTGAAATGATGCAGGATCAGATTGGCAAAATTGAGATTCGTCAGTTCTCCTCGAACACAGCAGTTCGTTTTGCTGAAGAGTTGAAAAACTTAGAAGCCAAAGGGATGAAGGGACTCGTCATCGATGTTCGTAATGATCCAGGCGGTCTACTGAACGTCGTTGTCGATATCGTAAATCCATTCGTGAAGAGTGGGGCTTCCATTCTCCAAGTGGAGAATCGGGACGGCAAACGTGAGCCAACACCTTCTACAGGTAAAGGTAAGAATTATCCAGTAACCGTGTTGATTAATAAAGGAAGTGCCAGTGCATCGGAAATCCTTGCAGGCGCATTCCAAGAAGCAGTAGGCAGTAAGATTGTTGGTGAAACGTCCTACGGTAAAGGAACGGTTCAAGTGACGTTCGAGAAGGAAATGGGCGATGGCAGCAACATTAAGATGACAGTCTACAAGTGGCTAACGCCAAATGGCAACTGGATTCACAAAAAAGGTATTACACCGGATATCCCGATCGAGCAACCAGCCTATTTCAAAGCAGCACCGCTTACGAAGAAAGATGTGTTGAAACTAGACAACAACAGCGATGATGTGAAGAATTTGCAGCTGATGCTGGCTGGTATTGGTTTCAATCCGGAGCGAACAGATGGCTATTTCAACGACAAAACTGCTCTCGCGGTTAAAGCGTTCCAACGGACCAATGATTTGCCGGTGACCGGTGAAGTTGATACGGATACAGCGGCCAAAATCGAAAAAGCGATTTTAGCACAAATTCGTGACCCGAAGAATGACTCGCAATTGAAAGCAGCTGTCTTTCAAATTCAGAAGCAGCTTGGGAAATAATGACCGTTAGTTAATGGAAATTGTGCGGAGCGGCAGGAAATAAGCTTTCACAGTCGAAATAGTGTAGGAAGGTTGCTTAGGCGGCCTTCCTATTTCTTTTTCAAGGAGCCTAGATTCGTATGGATGTGTGGTTTCAATTATTGGACAGAATGCTGCTGGCTGTGGGGCAGTTGTTTACGAATCCTTTCTACTATATAGGCATTGTTTTTATCGTGTTACATTACAGGAAGCAAATCCAATTAGAACGCAAGCTGTTTCACACGCGGCTTCATTCCTTGTTGAATGAAACGTGGCGCGTAGTGCTGTGGGGCTGGTTAGGTGGGCTAGGAGCCTCCATTCTACTCCTTTTCGTCGGAGTAAACATACAACTGAATGTCGTGATCGTGCTCTGGATCATCACCGTCGTACTGATGATATTCCGAATACGATTCCTATGCTTAGCTTATGCAGTAGGGATTCTAGGAATTGCCCAAGTGATCTTCTCTTGGTTTCCTAATGCAGACAGTCTACGCGAGTCTTACACGTTTCTCGAGACCATTGCAAGTGCAGATATCCCATCGCTGCTGGTTATCGTAGGCGTGCTTCATCTCTTGGAGGGAGTGCTCGTTGGTTACCAAGGTGCGCGAATGGCGACTCCTCTGTTCCTGGAAGGGAAGCGCGGGCAAATGATTGGCGCACAGCAGCTCCAGGGCTTCTGGCCAGTCCCTCTGTTTCTCCTAGTGCCGATGGCTGGAGGTAGTGAGCTGGGCTTGCCGTGGCAAACGTTGTTTGCCTCTAATTTAAGCGCAGGCTGGACGATGCTGGCATTCCCAGCGATGATTGGCTTCACGGAGCTGACGATTTCGAAGCTGCCGAAGAGACAGGCACGCTTTAGCGCTAAGCTGCTCTATGTGTACGGTCTCGTTCTGCTAGGCACAGCCGTTGCTGCCCACTACTGGACGCCACTGGTGCTGCTTGTCGCGATCCTTAGCATAGCCCTTCATGAAGGGCTGCTGCTCTACAACCAATGGGTAGAAGCGAAGCAGACGCCCTTCTACATCCACTCAGAGCGCGGGCTTATGGTGCTATCCGTTGTTCCGAACAGTCCAGCTCAGCAGTTAGGAATCAGCGTCGGGGAGATCATCCACAAAGTCAATGGATACAAAATTAAGACAAAGACGGATCTGCATGCAGCCATGGGGCTCAACTCCGCTTTCTGCCGACTGGAAGTCTTGAATGATCAAGGGGAGGTTCGCTTCCTGAAGCGGGGGATTTTTGCCGGTGATCATCATCAACTGGGCATCCTACTGGCACCGGATCAGGATGTGCTGTATTTCTTGGAGCAGCGTCCGATGCACTTGTTTAGTTATCTGCGAGGCAAATTAACGGGTTTATTGCCGAATGACACAACGAAGTCATTATGAGAAGAGTCGTCCTCAGTGTAGTGAAAACTACGGTGAGGATGGCTCTTTTTTCTATCTATGATTGTTTTATGTTCTGTGGCGGTTGAGGGCGAATAGCTGGATTTTATGTAGTTAAATTAGCTTGTTTTGGCGTGAAATGGACAATAGATGGATTTCCTACAGTTAAATTTCCGTATTTATCTCAGAAGGAGCGGATTGGGGAGAATTAGCTACGTGTTTTCCAGTTATTTTAATTTTGGAGGGGAGAATGGCCGAAATAACTGGAGTTTTTACAGGTACTACTGGCGGCACGGCTGCAGATACGTGGACATACCAATGCGTGGACTTCAAGCACGTACAAAGCAATGCATGATCACAACCACAAGAACCAGAACCACGAACACAACAAAGCCCTACCTCCACAAGCGTGGAAATAGGGCTTCTATTCATCTGGACGAATTATTGGACTGGCGTCGTTGGTGCAATATCGTTCCGCAAGACAATGATTTCCACGCGGCGATTCTTGCTGCGATTCGCATCACTTGAATTGGCCACTTGGGGCATTGTATCCGCATAAGCGGTGGCAATGAATTTGTGATCATCCAGATTAGCCGTATCGCTGAAATAGCGAAGTACAGAGAGGGAACGGGCAAACGATAATCCCCAGTTATCCTTATAGGGAGAGCCTGGTGCAAGGGGTAAATCGTCTGTATGTCCTTCGATACTAACCTTACTCTTCAAGGTTGGGAAGAGCGAAGCCAGCTTTTGCAGAATCGGGAAGGACGGCGCCTTGAGATCAGCTTTCCCTAAATCGAATAAGAACAAGTCATTGAGCGTGATCGCCACACCGCGTTCCGTATCACTGGCAGACACCTGCGCCTCTAAATTTTGATCCTTAATATAGGCTTGTACTTGTTTCAGAAGATCTTGAAGCTCTTTCTCACGCTTTTCTTTCTCGCTGTCTTCCGTCTTCGTCTTGTCATGCTCTTCTTTCTGATCATCCTGATTCTGATGCGTTAAATCCTTATCTTTGCTGTCCGCGTCCCCTTGCTTAGGGGTCATCGAGCCGCTGATACCATGGTTTTTATCTAAGACAGAGTCAGCTTTTTGGAATTGTAGGTTTAAGGCTTGCGCCAAAACGGCATACTTTTGAACATCCACTTTACTCATCGCATACATAATAATGAAAAATACGAGCAGCAGCGTAATTAAGTCGGCGTAAGTAATGAGCCATCTTTCATGATTAACATGCTCTTCTTGCTTCTTACCGCGCCTCGCCATTAACGTCATCCTCCTCTACGGCTTTTTTCGATTTATCATGGAGGAAGGAGTTCAGTTTTTTCTTAATTAATTGCGGGTTTTCACCAGCTTGCAAGGCAAGGATGCCTTCTAACATGAGTTCCATTTCATTGACCATTTCTTTACCACGGACTTTGATTTTGTTAGCGATGGGTAAATAAACTAAGTTGGCGCTCATAACACCATAGAGAGTAGCTGTGAATGCAACGGCAATCGCTGGGCCAAGGGAAGAAGGATCTTCTAGATTTCCGAGAACGTGAATAAGTCCCATAACCGTACCGATAATCCCCATGGTTGGTGCATATCCGCCTCCAGCTTCGAATACCTTCGACATATTATTAACTTGATGTTCGATGGCGTCCATTTCCAGCTCAAGAATTTGTCGGGTAAGCTCGGGATCGGTTCCGTCTACGACCATGAGCAATCCGTCCTTCAAGAACGGGTTCTCGTGCTCCTGGGCGCGCTGCTCTAGGGCAAGTACGCCTTCTCTACGAGCGACAGAGGCCATATCGACAATTTCATTAATAGTTGTTGCAGGATCTCGTTTGACTTGCATAAAGGCAATGCCGAATGCTTTAGGGATTTTGGCTAAAATAGAGCCAGGGAAACTAACGGCGACTGCACCGAAGGTTCCGCCGAAAACGATGAGCATCGCACTGGGGATGATCAACGAGTCGATATGACCGCCATCCCACATGTACCCGCCAATTAAACCTACAAGTCCTAATAGTAATCCTAATACTGTTGTCAAATCCATGACTGTACCACTCCTAATTATCATAAAAAGAATAGGGTCCAAAAACTCAGGAAAACGGCCTTGTATAAGGCTAAAACAGATAAAGCTGTTTGCATCCATGGTTCAAAAATAGTATAATGAAAAAACGAGAACAAACATTCTTATGTTGGATAGATATTGCAATCCTTCATATATGTACGAAAAAGTTCCATAGACTTCTATATCGGAATGTCGAATGGGAAAGTTTATAGGATAAAAGTTCGATTTATTTCGACAATGAGGGTGATAATGGATGAATGAAATTGTCATGAGCTCTAAGAAATTTGAGCTTGTATCAGATTTTCTTCCGCAAGGGGATCAGCCTCAAGCGATTGAGGAGATCGTCCAGAGCATACAAGCCGGCAACAAGCATCAGACGCTGCTCGGTGCAACGGGAACAGGTAAAACGTTCACAGCTGCACAAGTAATAGCAAAACTAAACCGACCAACCTTGATTATTGCCCACAATAAAACCTTAGCCGCACAACTGTGCAGTGAGTTCAAAGAGTTTTTCCCTCATAATGCTGTTTCCTACTTCGTTAGTTACTATGACTACTACCAGCCCGAAGCCTACATTGCCTCCTCCGACACCTACATCGAGAAAGATTCCAGCATCAATGAAGAAATCGATAAACTTCGTCACTCGGCGACAAGTTCCTTGTTCGAACGCCGTGACGTCATTGTTGTTGCCAGCGTGTCGTGTATTTACGGCTTGGGTTCACCAATAGAGTACGGTAATTTACTGTTATCGTTACGAGTAGGGATGGAGAAGTCGCGAACTGAAATCCTGCATCGTCTAGTGGATATCCAATATCAACGCAATGATATGAACTTTGTTCGCGGCACGTTCCGTGTGCGTGGAGATGTTGTGGAGATTTTCCCAGCTTCGCACAGTGAGCATGCCGTTCGTGTTGAGCTGTTTGGGGATGAGATTGAGCGGATTACGGAGATTAATGTCCTAACGGGTGAAATTATTGGCCAGCGCGATCATATCGCGATTTTCCCGGCCTCTCACTTCGTGACAGGCGAGGATACGATGAAGCGCGCGCTCGTGAACATTGGTCAAGAGCTTGAGGAGCGGTTGGCTGAGTTGAGGGAGCAAGGTAAGCTTCTGGAAGCACAGCGACTGGAGCAGCGTACGCGCTACGACATGGAAATGATGGAAGAGATGGGCTTCTGCTCAGGTATCGAGAATTACTCCGGTCCACTGACATTCCGTGAGCGAGGTGCAACTCCGTATACGTTGATGGATTATTTCCCAGACGACATGCTATTCATGGTGGATGAGTCCCACGTAACGTTACCGCAAATTCGCGCGATGTTTAATGGGGATAAAGCACGGAAAGATGTATTAGTCGAGCACGGCTTCAGGCTGCCTTCCGCATTGGATAACCGTCCGCTGCGTTTCGAGGAATTCGAAGAGAAAGTCAGTCAGATTTTATATATATCAGCAACGCCAGGACCTTATGAGCTAGAACATTGCCCTACGATGATTCAACAAATTATTCGGCCAACAGGGTTGTTGGATCCGATTATTGAGGTTCGACCAACCAAGGGTCAAATTGATGATCTGATCGCCGAGATCCAAGACCGTGTTCGTAAAGATGAGCGCGTACTTGTGACCACCTTAACGAAGAAGATGTCGGAGGATTTAACGGATTACTTTAAAGAAATTGGTATTAAAGTGCGTTATTTGCACTCTGATATTAAGACGTTTGAACGTATGCAGATTTTGCGGGACTTGCGCTTGGGGACTTTTCATGTGCTAATCGGGATCAACCTCCTCAGAGAGGGTCTCGACTTGCCAGAGGTTTCACTGGTCGCTATTCTAGATGCGGATAAGGAAGGCTTCCTGCGTTCAGAGCGTTCGTTGATTCAAACGATTGGTCGTGCAGCGCGGAACTCAGATGGCCGAGTCATCATGTACGGGGATAAGATCACTGATTCCATGGAGAAAGCGATCTCGGAGACCAATCGACGCCGTGCCCTACAGGAAGCAAACAATGAGCGATTGGGTATCACACCACAGACGATTGCCAAGAAAATCCGCGATGTGATCGAAGCAACCAAGGTTGCCGAACAGAAATCCGACTATCTGGCTGATGTGAAGGGTGCTAAGATGTCGAAGAAAGATCGAGCATCCCTCATTGAGCGCTTAGAAGTTGAGATGAAAGAGGCGGCGAAGAACCTACAGTTCGAACGTGCAGCACAGCTGCGTGACGCGATTATGGAAATGAAAGCTGACGCCTAAGCTAAGTAGGTTTCAGTTTCACATAGGAGAGGAAGGGTATCTGTGTCTAGAGATCAGATCGTTATTAAAGGAGCTAGAGCTCACAATCTTAAAAATATTGATGTCACCATTCCGCGTGATAAGTTCGTCGTACTCACGGGCTTAAGTGGATCGGGGAAATCATCGCTGGCCTTTGATACGATTTATGCAGAAGGGCAGCGACGTTATGTAGAGTCATTGTCAGCCTATGCGCGTCAATTTCTTGGGAATATGGATAAACCAGATGTCGATTCCATTGAAGGGTTGTCACCAGCCATATCCATTGACCAAAAGACCACAAGCCGTAATCCACGTTCCACGGTTGGAACCGTGACGGAGATTTACGACTATTTAAGGCTGCTGTTTGCTCGTATTGGGCGGCCGCACTGTCCTACGCATGGTATCGAGATTACTTCGCAAACCGTGGAACAAATGGTAGACCGGATTATGGAGTACCCGGAGCGTACGAAGATTCAAATTCTAGCACCGCTTATTTCTGGGCGCAAAGGTGAGCACACGAAGCTATTCGTGGATATTCAGAAGCAAGGATTTGTGCGGGTTCGTGTAAACGGGGAAACGGTAGACCTTTCCGAGAAAATTGAGCTCGACAAAAATAAAAAACACACCATCGATGTGGTTGTTGACCGTATCGTGGTCAAAGATGATGTACAGACACGTTTGGCAGATTCCTTGGAAACTGCGCTTAAGTTGGCGAATGGTCGTGTCATCGTCGATGTTATGGAGAAAGAAGAGCTGCTATTCAGCCAGAACTTGGCATGTCCAGAGTGTGGATTCAGTGTCGAAGAGCTTGCGCCGAGAATGTTTTCCTTTAATAGTCCATTCGGTGCTTGTCCAGATTGTGATGGCTTAGGCAGTCAGATGATCGTCGATCCGGATCTGCTTGTTCCTGATATGAAGCTGACGATTGAAGAGGGTGCCTTTGAAGCGTGGGCGGGCAGTACTTCCAACTACTATCCGCAGTTTCTTGCTGCTGTGTGTGAACACTACAAGATCCCACGCAATGTACCTGTATCTGAGATAAGCAGCGATCAAATGAAGGTGATCTTGTATGGGACGGGTGGCGAGAAAATCCGTTTCCGTTATGAGAATGATATGGGTGCATCCAAAGAAGCGCTGGTTCCATTCGAGGGCATCATTCGCAACTTGGAGCGCAGGTTCAAAGATACCTTCTCTGAGGGTATTCGCGAGCATATTCAGACCTACATGAGTACGAAGCCTTGTCCGAAATGTAAAGGTCACCGCTTGAAGCCTGAAACGCTTGCCGTAACGATTAACGGTAAGAACATCTCGCACGCAACATCCCTTTCCATCGGAGAAGCGGAAGAATGGTTTAAGGGTCTACAGCTGAACGAGCGCGAGCTAACGATTTCGAATTTGATCTTGAAAGAAATTAGAGCTCGTTTAGGCTTTCTCGTGAACGTTGGTCTTGATTATTTAACGATGCATCGCGCAGCAGGCACATTATCAGGTGGAGAGGCGCAACGGATTCGCTTGGCTACGCAAATCGGTTCAAGCCTGATGGGCGTCCTCTACATCCTCGATGAGCCGAGCATCGGTTTGCATCAACGGGATAACACGCGATTGATTCAAACTCTTGAGCATATGCGTGATCTGGGCAACACGTTGATCGTTGTCGAGCATGATGAAGACACGATGATGGCGGCCGATTACATCATTGATATCGGTCCTGGGGCCGGAATCCATGGTGGACAGGTTATTGCCCAAGGTACACCAACAGAGTTGATGAAGGATGAGAACTCCTTAACAGGCCAGTATTTGAGCGGCAAACGGTTCATTCCGATTCCTGCGGTTCGTCGTAAGCCGAATGGCAAATGGATCGAAGTGAAAGGCGCCAAAGAAAATAACTTGCGAAACGTGTCGGCTAAAGTGCCATTAGGGGTATTCACTTGCGTGACCGGTGTATCCGGGTCAGGCAAGAGTACTTTGATTAACGAAATTTTGTTTAAGACGTTATCCCGTGATTTGAATGGTGCGAAAGTTCGACCTGGCGAACATAAAGAAATTGTCGGATTAGAGCATATTGATAAAGTTATCGATATTGATCAGTCGCCAATTGGACGCACACCTCGCTCCAATCCTGCGACGTACACAGGTGTATTCGATGATATCCGTGATGTTTATGCGAATACGAACGAAGCGAAGGTTCGTGGTTATAAGAAAGGACGCTTTAGCTTTAACGTGAAAGGCGGCCGTTGTGAAGCTTGTCGTGGAGATGGCATCATCAAGATCGAGATGCATTTCTTGCCGGACGTTTACGTGCCTTGCGAAATTTGTAAAGGCAAACGCTACAACCGCGAGACGATGGAAGTGAAGTACAAGGGCAAGAGCATTTCTGAAGTGTTAGAGATGACAATTGAGGACGGCTGCGAGTTCTTTAAGAACTTGCCGCGCATTCATCGTAAGCTGAATACACTTCTGGATGTCGGCCTGGGCTATATGACCCTCGGCCAGCCAGCAACCACGCTGTCAGGCGGCGAAGCTCAGCGTGTGAAGCTCGCGGCGGAGCTGTACCGCCGCAGTACAGGCAAGACGATCTATATTCTGGATGAGCCCACGACGGGGCTTCACATCCATGATATTGATCGTCTCCTGAAGGTCCTTCACCGCCTCGTGGAGAGCGGTGAAACGGTACTGGTCATCGAGCATAACCTCGATGTCATCAAGACGGCGGACCACCTCATCGATCTAGGACCCGAAGGTGGTAACCGCGGGGGCTTGATCGTGGCGGCGGGTACGCCAGAGGATGTCGTGAAGGTGTCCGGGTCCTATACCGGCCAATATTTGAAGCCGATCCTTGAGCGGGATCGCGTGCGTTCAGAAGACTATGCGAAGCGGATGGAGGTCCTAGAAGGATCCGTTAGCTAGAAAGCGAACAATTAAGCTTGAAATTGGGTGTTTCATTTGCCAATTTCAAGCTTTTTCTTTTTGCAAGTGACGTAAATACCTAAAATTTTGCTAAGACTTAATTGAATGATACAGGCTTCGACAATTTAACCCTCTATCAATAGTGATAGAAGTAGGCCTATAATAATAGTAAGTAACAGTGAACATCTCCCTCTACCTTAACCATTGACTTGATGATTGAGAGATATAGCAGTTCTAATCTAATTCATGTAATGGAGGCAAATAATGAAACCGACGTTAGAGCTTCAAGAAATTGTATCTGCATTGGGGATTGATCCATTCCGATTTCTAGCATGGCAAGAGAAAGAGCTATCTTACGCCGGATTGACCGAAATACCGGAAGATGAAGATCACCGAGATGCGCTAGCCGTGTAAGCATAGTCTTAAGTTCCAATCGAACAAAGCCCGCACGGTTTCTCCGTATGGGCTTTTTGTTGTTCTTACGGAGAGTAATAAATAGTTGCACAGATGGACATTTTATACGTACAAGGGATATTAAAGAAATCTGCCTGCGTGGGCTAGCCAAATAGGCCTAATCCCAAACAAAAGGTGACAAACTTGTTACACATCGATGCAACTACTTGCATCTCGTGTCCAATCGAGCTAACATAGTATTAAAATAGCAGGACGTGTGCCTTGCACCGAGTTACTATAAGGAGGTTTCACCATGTTATTAGCAGAAGCAGCTGAAGCATCAACTAGCACGTATACAAGCTTTGATATCTATGTTTTGATCTTCACAGTGGTGATTGCAATTGCCGTTATCCGTCAATTGATCAACCCAAGAAGAAATCTGTTTGCACTTGGATTTGGAACTGTATCTCTACTCGTATTTCTTTTCATGGATGTCATCATGATCAAAGGCTGGTAGAACATACAAGTAAACAAAAGCCCGCAGGACTCTAGATCGGAAGATCTCTAGCCTGTGGGCTTTTTGTGTGCGATCTATTCGATTACACCCACCACATTTCACCAAGTGGTTCCTTGATGAGTACTTGTTGGAGGTTCGATACGGCCTTGGAGAAGCCCTCGTCAACGGACATTAAGCCGTCTTCGTGCTCGATACTAACGACATAGTCATAGCCAACCAGACGCAATGCGCTGATAATGTCAGCCCATACTTTCATATCGTGACCGAAACCAACGGAACGGAACTGCCAAGCACGATCCAGCATGTTTGTGTAGGACTGCATGTCCGTCACACCGAAACGGTTCGTGTTGTTGTAATCATGTGACGTATCTTTCGCATGGAAATGGTGAATCGCGTTCGCGCGTCCAAGAATTTGAACCGCTTGTACAGGATCAATTCCTTGCCACCACATGTGACTTGGATCCAAGTTGGCACCAATCGCTTCACCTGCAGCTTCGCGAAGGCGAAGAAGGGTAGCTGGTGTATGTACGGAGAAACCGCCATGCAGCTCTAATCCGATTTTGATATTACGATCTGCTGCGAATTTGCCTGTTTCTGTCCAGTAAGGAATGACTTTGTTCGTCCACTGCCAGTCCAAGATCTCTTGGAAATCGTTCGGCCATGGTGCTACCGGCCAGTTCGGATATTTGGCATCCTCATGGTCACCAGGGCAACCAGAGAACGTGTTAACAACAGGTACTTCAAGGCGTTCAGCCAATTCAATCGTTTGTATAATAGCATCGTGGAACTCTTTCGCGATGTGTTTTTGCGGGTGAAGAGGGTTACCGTGAGCGCTTAGTGCGCTAATCGTCAAACCGCGGGACTCTACCGCGTGTTTAAAAGCTTTCAGTTTACCTGCATCAGCAAGTAGTTCAGCTGGGTTGCAGTGTGCAGTACCTGGGTAGCCACCCGTACCAATCTCAACGGCGTCCAAGCCTTTCGCTGCAATATAATCCAAAGCTTCCTCGAAAGGTTTTCCACCGAAAAGAACCATAAAAACGCCTAACTTCATTCGATTACACCTCCATAATTGATAAAACAATCAGATCAAATTATACCACTATCATCCAGTAAAATGAAGCAAGCCTTTATAGATCCGAAGCACGGTATCGTAATTCGAACTATAGATGATTACGGAGAACGTCACGAGCGTCTGCGTCACCAAACAGCGGAAGTAGAAGTATGCTTTAGATACCTTTTTCTTATTCACTGTCGTGAGTTTGAAGATATTCTCAATCGCGATAATGATGCCATGGTACAGCCCGTAAAGGAAGTACAACCACGTAAAGCCATGCCATAAGCCCATCAGCACCATAATAAGGATGGATAGGCTGGCTGTGAGCGCCGTGGAGGGAGTTTTACGCGAGAAGAACATGAAGATGTGATCACGGAAAAAATCGCCCAGCGTCGCATGCCAATTCCGCCAAAACTGCGTCATAGAAGGTGAGAAGAGAGGCTTTTTGAAGTTCTCTGGCATCGTATACCCCATTAATCGACCAAAGCCAATTGCCATATCGGAATAACCCGAGAAGTCGAAGTAGATGAGCGCATAGAACCAGATTAGCAGGAACAAAGATTCCCAAGTATGAAGCTCATGCTTCAACACGCTATCGAACACCCCAGTCATCCAGGTGACGACGACGATCTTTTTAAATAAGCCTAAAATAATACGCTTAATGCTGTTTTCAAACAGCTTGGCATCTACCGTGTAGGGCTTCTTGCTGTCGGCCATGAAATCGCGGAATTTCAGAATCGGTCCGGAAGTAAAAGTCGGAATGAACAACAGATAATTGGCATAATCAATGGCCGGCACTTCGCCTTCTTTTCCAAAGAAATAAGCGAAATAGTACGAATCAATCACTTTGAGAACGTTGTAAATGAGTCCTAAATAAATGATGGCGTCGAACAATGGAGAGGTGAAAACACCCATAACGAAAAAGCGAACACCGAGAAAGACACCGACAATATTCGCGGCGATTCCGAAAATAAAGGTCGCTTTCCGCCATATCGTCGTCCGGCACAGATACACAAACCCGAAATAATTAATAATCGTAAAAGCAGCATAGAAAACGACCAGCTTCTTACTAAACAACAGGAGGAAGCACAGACTGAATATGATCATCAAAATGCGCTTATTGTCCGCCCACTTGCGGGTGAGCATCAGAACGGCAATCATGCCACTCATCGCGACCATCGCGTTCATGTGCATATAAAACATAGCTAAAGAACTCCTCGCTTGCTAGATCTTAGAACTTCTCGTAGATGAACAATCCCTTGCCGGTAAAATAAATGAAAACCAAGTAAAGCATCACGAGGTAGATGAGGATTTCGACGGTTTTCCTAAGGAATTTAACCACGTGTCGACCTCCTTCGTAAATAGCGGCGCGCCCTCTTCCCGGTTCAGGTGAACAAGGTCATGGAAATAACGCGGATCGTACGTGTGCATCAAATCGAGCGTGGGAACGTTCGCAGCTTGTAGCTGTGCGTTAACGGCATTCTTCAGTGAAGTGACATAGGGAGGATCAGCGTAGCCTTTGTTCCACGGCATCCAAATCACACGCAACGCGAGCTTATGCTCGTCCGCATACTGGAGCACCCACTGTAGGGCATCCAGATTGTCTTGGAAATCCTTCAAGGTCATGGCGCCGAACCGTTTGTCGTAGTCGTCCCACTTGGTCTTCAGAGCAGCGTCGTCCTTGCGGCCTGGGTACAACTCCTTGTCAATCCAGCGCGGCTCGAAGGCAAGGCTGCCTTTGCTTAAATTGCGAGCAAACTCGGTACCTGAATCGCGGAAGTAATCACGGTACGTATACACATAAGGCTGGTACCACGGTTTGAACCACTGATAAGTCGGATCCGTTTCGAGAGGGTCGAGCATCGTATGCACGTCGATCCCGATGACAAGTTCATCCTTCACCTGATAGAGGTTGTTCTTCAGTATGCCCTTCAGATCAGTCAGCTTCCCGTAGGAAAGCCCCATCTCGACCAAATGGCTATCCGACTTCTCTTCGATATAAGCACCCGTAACGGCCGAATTACCGAAGAAAACCGGACCCGTATGGGACCAGCTATGGTGGTAGAGCGTTTTGGTGAAGTCGTTTTTGTAAAAACGGCGTGAAGACGCCATCGGGTTCCACCAAGAGATAAGCAGGTCGGAGACGACGATGGCGAGCAATAGGCCGAGTGCAAAGCTATTTTTTTTGAGAAAAGCAGCGGTTGCTTTCAATAGAATCACTCATTATCTTCGTAGTGGTTAAAATGAAAACCCAAGGACTCGTTCGTATGACACGAGCACCCTGGGGTAATTGAAATAAGACTTACAAAGCCTTCTCTTGCCAAGCGTGGTACTGCTCACGGAACGTAGCAGGCCATTGCCCCACATCGAGACCGTACTGTGCGAGGAACGCGAACGCCCAGCGCTCAATACCGAAGCCTACGCAGCCCGTAACGGCGTTACGTTTGCCCATTTTAATATTAAACGCATTCCCGAATGTGTTGCTATGGAAATTGACGGAAGAACATGCAATGGACTTCTTCACATGCGGGATGTTCAGGCGAAGCTCGTACTTCATCTCCTGGTTACGTTGGAACGACGCTTTTACTTGGAAATCATTCGTGAAAAACGGATCGTTCGCGATCTCAAGCAGGCTATCTACCTGCCATTCTACCGCCAATTCTTTCAAATACTCGATGGATTTCAAGCGATTTTCTTTCACAAATTCAGGCTTACCAACGAAAATAATTTCACGCATCGAGAAGTCGAGCAGACGACCGAAGTCGGAGTGGTTTTTGGACTCAAAACGGTGACATTTCGCAATCGCGGTCACGACAATGCCGTCGCCTTCCAGCGTTTCATTCTCGAGACCTTCATAGCAGTGGTAACAAGTAGAAGGGTTCATCATGAAATTAGGCTTCACCATGTTGTTATCCAGCGCCAAAGGCTTCTCTTGATCCCAACCGCCAGCTTCACGAATTGTTTGGGAAAATGCCTCAATGACATCGAGATCTTCACGCAGATGCGTCACGAAATGAATGTGCTCAGGGAACGAAGTGAAATGGTTCGTTTTGTTCAACGTATGGCTATTGATGACCGCAGGATATTGTTCCTCTTGGACACCTTCGAAACGTCTTGCAATTTTACTGACGAATGAGTAGTCAAGGAAGCGCATCAAGCTGGAGAAAGGCTCACGGAAGATGAATAGGCCGGGCTCTAACACCTTAATCGCTTTACGCTCAGCGAGCTCAGCAATAATGTCGCCTTCATAAGGCGTGTCGACTTTATTTTCGAATAAAATATTCTCTTTGAACCCGAAATCACCGTGGGAGAAACGCTCAATCAGGCGTTCAACTCGTGCAGTAATCCCTTCATCACCGTTAGGTGAGTTGTGGGTGATGATGATGTCTCCATCAATTAAAAGGATTTCTTGAATGTGCTCATCAGCAAAGGCAGAGGCATATTTGACTTGACCGTGCTGGCTTTCAGCTAGGCCTGCCAATGAAATTTTAACTGTACTCATGAATCCGTTACCTCGCAGTCTTCTTGGAAATAAAATCGGCAATTTCACTCACCGTGTTCATTGGATAGAGCATCAAATCTTGGTTCGTTACTTGCAGGTTATACGTTTTCTCAATGTGAGCGATGAGTGCGGTCGCCCCAACGGAATCGATAAACCCATAATCGAACAGATGAACGTCCACATCGAAATCGTCATCATCCTCGGCAATTTCGTAACGCTCGCGAATATGCTGCTCAAGCTCTTCTAATAAAGTAGACATGGGGAAAGCCTCCTGATTCAAAAATAAGTAGATGATTAAATGTGGATAGGGTTACTGCGCATTGGTGACAGGCCCGGTAAAAGTAAGTGTCGTCACATCCCCGTATCGGGACAGTGTGTAAGTTTGGGAAGCAGCGTCATGCAGAACGGTAACATCAGGTGAAGAAGCTAATTTGAGCTCAACTGGACTAAATAATTTAACTTGCTGCAGCCCTGCGGATTCAAGCTTCAACTGATAGGTATTTCCTTTCTCCGTAAGGGTAAAAGGAACATTCGAACGGACAACATGGAACTGTTGTGACGATGGTCCCACGCGAATCTCAGCTTTCTTCGCTAATCCGAGATAAAACTTGTTCTCAATCGTCGTATAGATGTTTGAATTGCTTTGCAGGGAATATAGGGTGAGCTTATCCCCTTTTTCGATGGTGACGCCTAAGGTATCCGCGTACTCTTCAGCTAAAAGAGAAACATCTGATCTTTCAGGTGATAGCGTAGCGTGGAAGTGAGGACTGCCACCGCTGAGGCGATCCTTCAGTCGATCCCACAGGTAGGAACCCCAGGATTGGCTGATCTTCACATCGCTTTGCATAGCGGTTAAGAACGATTTGGCCATCTGTGTTTCGGACATAAAGTTATAATCATGCTTCGTGCGAAGCTTGTCAAAGTAATCAGCAAATTCCGTTAAATTAGCAATTTTCTGAGGTTCAGGGAAATGGTATTCAATATGCTCGAAATAATCAATCGGCATATCCAGCTTTACCATGGTCTCGAAAACATCTGTGTTTGCATTGTCACCAGCTGGCCTAAGGACCGGTGTAGGTGCATGAATGAGCATCGTCGTATCGGTCTTTCCTTGCTCGTCTTGTAAAAGGAAGGGAAGCGACCAGATCGATTCTGGACGAGCAAGCACAGGGGACTCGGAAGGTAAGAATCCGAAGTTGTACCACATGCCTTTTCCTTTCTCGGTAAGCAGGGTCTGATCGTGATCTTCATTATTAATGCGCCAGGTGTGCTGGTTCGTTCCAGGATGTAACCATGGAATACCAAGCTTATTGAAAGCCTGTTGATGCAGGTTGAACTCAATTCTCTCGTCATCAGCACTCTTAAAATTATGTACAAATGTGTGCGGATTTAATTGTAAATGCTGATCTTTCGCATACGCAATGAATTCGTTTAATTCCGATTTATAAGGAAAGTGCGGGTCATCGATCGCTACTGGAGAGCCGAATTCGATACCACCCACGATGAGATCGTCATTGCCATCGTGATTGATGTCCAGCCATAAAGGCACGGAATAATGTCCAGCAACTAACGCGTGGTTGCCGACTTGGTTCAAGGTTGTTCCTGCGAGGGGACCCACATCTGCCCAAGCGCCACCGATTTCTTGGGTGAACACCTGAAGGTCCCCGTCGCTGCTGCCGACCACGAGATCCGGTCGGCCGTCTTGATTTATGTCACGCACCGCTGGCGCGGCGTGCGTGGATCGGTTCGGCAGCGTGATGATCACGCTGCCTGGCGCGAGATCCAGGGCCGCTGCGCTGCGGCCCTGATACAGCCACACTCGTCCATCGGCTGCGCCTAGGACGAGGTCGAGCTTGCCGTCGCCGTTCACGTCGGCGACGGATGGCGCTGCAGGCCCTCCGGGCAGCTGCAGCGCAGTTCCGCCCGCGAGCACAGCCGCGGGCTTGCCGAACTTGCCGCCTGCCAGCTGCGGCAAAAGCTGTATCGCGCCGGACTCGTCCGAGACGACGAGGTCCGTGCGGCCATCCCCGTTCACGTCGGCGGCGTGAACGGCACTGTAAGGGCTGAGCTGGAGCGGTGCGCCGCTCTCCAGCAACAACTTCGCAGGCGCGCCGAACGTGTCGGGCAGCGCCATGCCTTTCGGCGGCGGCTCGCTGACGTAAGCCGCCTCATCCTTGCCGAGATTCGTGTAGACATACACGAATCCATCGCTGCTGCCGGCCAGCAAGTCCATGCGGCCATCGCCGTTCAAATCCGCGGCGGCAGGGTACGCGCGATACGGCAGTTCAATCGTGCCTGCAAGATCACGATAATCGGGGTACGTGGCTTGCCGCAATGGAATGCCGGCAGCCATCACGTGCAGTCCGCTCGCGTAGCCGGAGCCGGGCAGCTCACCCACAAACGAAGGCTTCGCGTTCGTTCCTGTGTTAAGCTGCACCGTCACGCTCTCGCGCCATTCACCCCAGTAGAAGGCGTTGCGCACGAGTGTAAACGAGGGAACCTCGTTGTACTCCTTCAGCTTCTCCGCCCAAGCAATGCCGTCCTTTTGCCCGATGGCCGGCATCGCCTCGAAATGGTTCTGAAACGCCATCGCCGGCCTGCCATATGGCCCCAGGCTCTTCTTTATACTGTACCCGAGCGTTTCCTTAGCGACATAAGCTAGCAGCTCACTGCGATACTGCATATTAGCCGCCGCCCAAGCAAAGTTAAAATACGGCTCAATCGGCAGCGCTCTTTTATTGAAGTAAGTCGTTCCCGGTGTTGGCTTGCTTGATGATTGGTATTTCTCTGCGAGCTGGGCAAAGCCTAACTTCGGATCGAATCCACTTTTCATATCAAAGCCCGTAGGGAAGTACCGGTTCGGCAGGAAGTTACTGCTGATGAGCACGGCACCTTTACCCACACGATTGTGCAAGACAAGGGAGACAGGCTGCTTCGATTCCAATGGGTTAGCCATAGTGACAACAGTTTGTCCTGTTGAAGGGTTGAAGCCATAACCAAGATTAAACCCAGGCATGTCATCCATCGAGTTATGTTTGAGATAACTGGTTGTAAATAATTGAAACGATTGTTGAATGCCCTGCAAATTAACAGGCACTTGTGGGTAGCTGAGAGACAGCGAATCACCGCTCAGAGGCGCTTTTCTCAAATCAACGATCCCAGCTGCACCCAGAAAGTCTAGCGGAAAACGCTCGGCAAACTCATTTTCCAACAATAAATGTCCGCCCTGCTTCACGAAAGCTATTAGTTTATCGGCTTGTTTGGACCATGCAGCATCTTGGGCTAGCCCTGGATCCAAATACAGTGCGTCGTACTTGCGAAGCTGACGGGTTGAGATTGCAAGCAAACTAGTTCTATCAATTTGAACACCTGCTTGCAAGGTTTGCTCGAAATTACTATAAGCGGCAGTATCATAAGAATCTCCGCTCGTTGCGTACAGAAGCTTAGTTTCCTCGACTTTTGGCAAAAATAGAAGGGTTAGCACGATGACTAAGAGGCCAAGGCTTAACCCGATCAGTAGTTGGGTTACACGAATTTTCGACAAATTCAAAAGGATCCCTCGATTGCTAGAAAGGTCACTATCCTTGCCATTATAGCATTCATGGGTACGTTTGTTAACTTCTAAAGGTAGCGCCCATTACCGTATTGTCGGATATTGGCTTTAGGCGTAGTTATCCCCTGCCCTAGATTCCTACCTATCGTTTCTGTTACACTAAAGAGAAGAGTTTGAGGATTACCGAGGATTGATATTGAAAGGATTTGCTGCCATGCGTACGATACGCAGAGAAGATGTAGAATTATTGGCCCCCGCGGGGGATTGGGATTGTTTGCGAGCGGCTGTAGCCAATGGGGCGGATGCCGTGTTTTTTGGTGTGGAGAAATTCAATGCGAGAGCGAGAGCGCATAACTTTACGATGGCTGAGTTGCCGGACATTATGTCGTTCCTTCATCTATATGGTGTTCAGGGCTTCTTGACGTTTAACATTCTGGTGTTTGAGGAAGAGTTGAACGATGCGAAGCAGTTAATTGAGGCGTGTGTTGATGCAGGTGTGGATGCCGTGATCGTGCAGGATTTGGGCTTGGTTAAAATGATTCGTGAAATCTCACCTGATTTCCCGATTCACGGCTCAACGCAGATGACGATTACATCGCCAGAAGCGGTTGAATTTACGAAACCGTTCGATATCGAACGTGTCGTTCTGGGTCGTGAGAATAACCTGAAACAAATTAAACAAATCGGCGATCAAGCGAAGCTTCCGATGGAAGTCTTCGTGCATGGTGCACTTTGTGTGTCCTATTCGGGACAATGCTTGACCTCCGAAATGTGGGGAGGGCGTTCCGCTAACCGTGGTGAGTGCGCGCAGGCTTGTCGTTTGCCTTATGATCTGATGGTCGATGGTGAGCAAAAACCAATGGGTGACGTCACGTATTTGCTCTCGCCGAAAGATTTGGCGGCGATTGAAATCGTGCCGGAGCTGATCGAAGCAGGCGTTCGTTCTTTTAAAATTGAAGGGCGTCTGAAGACCCCTGAATATGTAGCCAATGTTGTGAGCAAATATCGCAAAGCGATTGATCGTTATTTTGAGGGACAGGATGCTCGTCCGTCAAAAGAGGAAGTGCGTGAGCTTCAGCAAAGCTTCTCACGCGGTTTTACCGTTGGGTTCCTGCAAGGAACCAACAACAAGCAGTTGGTTGACGGCACGTTTCCGAAGAGCCGTGGGGTTTTCGTGGGTCGTATCAAGCAGATTCTGCGCGATGCGGTGATCTGTGAGCTAGAGGCGCCGCTTAAGCGCGGCGATGGGCTAGTTTTCGACGCGGGGGATCCGACGAAGAAGGAAGAGGGCGGCCGCATTTACGATTTGCGCCGCAAAGGAGAGAAACTCGAAGGCGAAGCCGAGGGTGGATTAATCGAAATCGTTATGGGACGCAACGATGTAGAGCTTGGCCGTTTGCATGTGGGCGACCGCATCTGGAAGACGAACGATCCTGCGCTGGACAAACGTCTGCGCCAGACGTTTGAGACGGATAAGCCTTACCGTACATTCCCAGTAAGCGTGAAAGTAACCGGCGTCCTTGGCGAGACGCTCAAGAGCTGGTGGACGGATGTTCGCGGTGGCCACACCGTCTTCGTACAATCCGAGCTTCCGCTGGTTCAAGCGGAAAAAAGACCAATGGACGAACAGCTCTTCACCGAGCAGTTCGGTCGTCTTGGCGGCACGATTTATGAGCTTGCCGAGCTGGATGTCCAGCTGGACGGCGCGCTGATCGTGCCGATGCGTGAGCTGAACAGCATGCGCCGCATGGCTGTCGAGCTGATGGAAGACGAGCGGCAGAAGCCGCGCGCGTACATCAAGCGCGAGATCGGCGTGTACGACGACGTGCCTGATGCAGTAACCGAGCATCACGCGGCTGTTACCGCTGTGAATGCACCTGCTTTATCTCAAGCGGATCGTAGTAGTGTTGAGTTGACTGCTTTGTGCCGTAACCTGGAGCAGGTGAAGGCTGTATTGGCGACAACGGACGTCAACTTGATTTATGCTGATTTTGAATTCATTAAGCAGTTTCCTGCCGCTGTCGAAGCCGTTCATGCCGCTGGGCGCAAAATTGCCCTCGTGACACCACGGATTCATATGCCAGGGGAGACGGGCTATTTTAATAATATACTCAAGCTTAAGCCAGATGCAGTTCTGATACGTAATACCGGTGCAGCCTACTATTTCTTGAAGCATCGCTTTGAGAATCCAGATGCACCACAACCACAACTGATTGGTGACTTCTCCTTGAATGTAGCCAACCATAAAGCCGCAGATTTGTTCTTGGCTGCCGGGCTCTCGAAGGTTACGCCTTCGTATGACTTGAACATTCAGCAGATGGTTGACTTGCTTCGCCGCGCGGAAACATCCAAGCTTGAAGTTGTCATTCATCAACACATGCCGATGTTCCACACGGAACACTGCGTGTACTGTACGTTCCTGAGTGAAGGAACGGACTTTACGAACTGTGGCCGTCCATGCGAGGAGAAACGTGTGTCCTTGCAGGACCGCGTGGGCATGTCTCATCCTGTTCGTGTAGATGAAGGATGTCGGAATACCGTTTACAACGCGATAGATCAGTCTGGTGCCGAGTATTTGAATCACTTCATGGATCTGGGCATCCGCTCATTCCGTGTAGAGTTCTTGGAAGAGACACCGGAGAAAGTAACGGAAATTCTTGATTTGTATCGCAAAGCAATCGATGGCCAAATCAGCGGGACGCAAGTATGGCGTTCACTGAAGGCAACGAACCAGTTGGGTGTAACGAAGGGTACTTTGGTGAAATAAATAACAGCGCCTAGTGCGCTTAGCCGCCTCACGACGATTAGTGTCGGGGGCGGTTTTTTGTCTTGTCGGTGTGGGGGAGGGGGCAGATGACGGTAGTAGTAAATAAGAACTTTCTATGGCCTTATTTACCCAGAAGAGCCTCATCAAGTTAAAATAAGAACTCTACGAGTCTTAGTCTTTATTTCATCTAGTTCCGCGAAACAGCTCCAAATCACAGCAAAAAAGCACTCAGAAGACGTAGAGGCGCTAGGGGCTGACCTACCTAGAAAACTCCTTTAATCTGTTGGGTACAATCTAAACTTCCTAGGGTATGAAACGATGGAGGCAGACGATATAATAACTCGCGAAAGCGCTTTATTTTGAAAACCATACATAATCAAGGTGGTGCAGCATGTCTACACATAAGCAAGAAACAGATCCTTGTTGGCTTCGATACTCGCTAATTGACGAGGCCTCTTTAATAGAAACCTACCGAACGTGGTGTCAAGAAATAGTCACCTATACGATATCTGAAGTCTTTCAGACGGCTGCGCATGAGCTCCACGGAGGAATTTCAGCGTTGCTTGGTGCCGCACCTGTATATTCAGAGAAACCTACGAAATCACATGCGATTCTCCTGAGTGTCAAAGATCAGACGACGGCGCTGGACCATCTCTTAGATACCGAGCGCGTATTGAGCTCTATGCTTCTCTTGGCGTGCAGCTTCAAATAACAGAGCTAGATCTGTCGGTATTCGAATTCACGGACAGACGAACCGATCTCACAGAGTCGACCTCTGAGATGCTAGAGCTGCAGGCGCAGCGGTATGAGCAGATTTTTGAGCTATTCTGAGAGTATCGAAGCAGCATTACGGCCGTTACATTCTGGGGAGCAGCGGATGATTATACATGGTTGGATGATTTCCCAGTGAAGGGGAGGAAGAATTGGCCATTCCTCTTTGATCGTCATCACGCACCGAAGAAAGCTTTCCACCGCGTAATGAAGTCATTATGAAAATAGACCTTTACACCCATAGTTGTCAGATCATGACAGACTGGGATACAATAGACAACATCTAGATTGCTCGTATAGATACCCTGCGAGTCCGGCTATGTACCGGACTCGCTTTTCCATTTTAGTTACCAAGGGAGTGAAGGTCATGAAGCTGCAAGTGATGTTAGTTGATGATGAGCAATATGTCAGGAAAGGTTTGCTAGGCTTAATTGACTGGGATTCCTTGGGATACAGTGTCAGCCATGAAGCCGATAATGGAAAAGATGCACTGCGCATCATTACCTCCAGGCAATCTGACATTGATGTTGTCATCACGGATATTCGAATGCCAGTGATGGATGGCTTAAAACTAATAGAAGAAGTAAAGCTTCATAATCTTAGTACATGCAAGTTTATTATTTTAAGCGGTTACAATGATTTCTCGTATGCGCAATCCGCCATTCGTTATGGGGTTAGCGACTATATTTTGAAGCCCATCGAGGAAGAGGATTTGGAAGAGACGCTGCGGAAGTTAGCGCTTGAAATTAAAGAAGTGCGCTTGCAGAAAGCGATAAGCGGCCGACTCACATTAAGAGGCTTGTTCGAACAACTAAGTAGAGGCGAACAAGCGGCCAAAGCAGTGACGGAGCTTGACGAACGGGTTCGCCTGTCCAAAGGAAGCGTACTGCGGTATGGCATTGTTGAGATGAACCGAAGCCTCTCCGAAGAAGGAGATGCGACGGATTACCTCATCAAGGACGATGTCAGCGTTGTCGCCCAGGCCTTGCAAACCTTAGTCGATGTACCTATCGACGATTTTGTTGTTCAGCTGCGCAATCATCAGTGCGCTTTTCTCATTTGCTCTGATGCGTTGAAGCTGTATGGCGGCAGCTATGAGCAATTTGGCGCTGCGCTGCAGAACCTGTTGGCCAAGCGGCTGCAAGCGGGAGTCACCCTTTATTTTGGTACGAGTGTGAAAGAAATGAAAATGCTCAGCACGTCGATTCAGACAGCTAACGAGCTGCTGCAGTACAAGTATGTGAAGGGAATGAAGGATGTTCTCTTCTATGAAACAGCCTCTAAGACGAAGCTGAGCTATGCAGAGCCGGATGTCAGCCTATTTCATCGCATTCAGGAAGCCGTTGAGGAGCAAGAAACCGAGAAGATCAAGACAACGATCGCGACGCTGTTTGCTGAAATTGAAACGAAATCCCTAGCCAAAGACGCGATTCGCACCATTATCAATCGCTATGTGCACCGAATCGTGGGAACACTGCAGGGGATGCAAGGACCAACGGATTTACTCGTGAATCTTAAGCCTATGCTAAGCTGGGATGCACAACCACTTTCATTTAGTCAGCTGCAGCACTTATTTATTTCGTTTATGATCGAGAGTTCTCGCATGATGGAACAATTGAGGGGAGAGCAGACCAAGGGCAGTATCCACAAGATTAAGAGCTACATTGAGCATCATTACCAAGAGAACATCAATCTCAAGAGCATTGCTGCGGAGTTCTATATGAATCCAGTGTATGTCGGGCAACTGTTCAAGAAAACATACGGCCAGTATTTCAATGAATTTCTGCTGTCTATCCGCATTGGCGAAGCCAAGAAGCTGTTACGTCAGACGGACTTTCGGATCTATGAAATTGCCGAGAAGGTAGGCTTTAACAACGCGGATTATTTTGTTGCGCAATTTGAGAAAATGGAGGATATGCCTCCATCCGAATATCGCAAAAAACTACTGACCAAACAAGGCGGACATACCCATGAAAATGCGACGATTCCAACTAAATAATGTGCGTTTGCGCAATAAGTTGTTGATGCTTTACTTTCTAAGTGTGTTTATTCCGATCTTATTGACCAATGTAATTTTCTATCAAGTGACTACGCATAATGTTCAACGTCAGAAAACGGAAGATATCTCTTTGAATTTAGATAAATTGAAAGATGAATTTCGTGCCAAGATCGACAATGCGGTTGGGATTTCATCCGTCTTTTATACAGACGGTCTCTTAAATGAAGCCCTGGAGCAAACATACGCGGAAACCATCGATTATGTGCGCATGTATAACTCGCAGTTGGCGACCAACATTAATAAGTACAATTTGGTATATAGCGAAATTAAAGGCATTCAGATGTACACCAACAATCCAACGATTATCGACTCAGGCGGCTTACACCCGCTAACGGATATTATTCGGGAAACGGAATGGTATCGTAATCTGCAGAAGGTGCATGCGGAAGGACAACCCTATCCCCTCGTTATGCGAAGCGATGACAATGAGAGCTCGTATAGCGGACTTAGTATTATCCGTCAAATGAACAATTTCGTGAATGCAAATACCTATAGTAAAATACTCAAAATTGAGATGAGCCCAGATGCCATCGAGGTGATGTTTAGCAATCAAGCGCTGCAAGGAAATCTGTATTTGTTGAACGCCGAAGGGGATATTCAGTATACGACAGACATGAAGCTGGATTGGATTCGGGGTAAAACGAATTTCCGCAGCGTGGCGATCCCTAAGGATGCCATTCAATTGGAGCGCGATTATACCACCAACTATTTAAAGAATTGGCGTATCGTGCTCGTTTCTGATGGGCATGTCCTAGATGCCGTGCGTAAATCCAAACAATTCGTCGTTTATTTAGCACTAGTTAACCTATTGCTGCCGACGCTTGTGATTGTATGGATATCCTCCTCCTTGCATACACGACTAGTTCGTATTCTTATTCATATGAAAAAGGTGAAAAACCAGCATTTCGATCTTATTGATGAGCCGGAAACGAAGGATGAAATCGGCCAACTGGTACGGGAATTCAACCGTATGACCGTGCAAATTAAGAGCCTCATTGATGATGTGTACATCGCGGATATTCAGAAGAAAGACCTGGAGCTGAAACAGAGGCAATCCCAGCTGCACGCTTTGCAGAGCCAGATTAACCCTCACTTTCTCTTTAATGCGTTGGAAACGATTCGTATGCGCAGCTTGATCAAGCAAGAAAATGAAACGGCTAAAATTATTAAAAATATGGCCAAAATGTTTCGCCGTTCACTGGAATGGGGCGGGGAGTGGGTCACGTTCCGTGATGAGCTAGATTTGATTCTATGCTTCCTAGAAATTCAGAAATACCGTTTCGGTGATAAGCTGAGCTACCGCTTCGAGGTGGATGAGTCTGTCTATGGCTGCAAAATCCCCAAAATGACCTTGTTGCCCTTCATTGAGAACGCTAGTCTTCACGGGATTGAGCCTTTGCAAGGGCACGGCACCATTGAATTGAAGGCGACTAGAAGTGGGGATCAGGTGAGTTTTACGATTGCGGATACCGGCATTGGGATGCCGAAGGAGAAAGTTGATCTATTGAACGCTTATATGGGTAACGGCGAAGATGTAAGTGGACATGTCGGGATGAAGAATGCTTTTATGCGACTGAAATTATATTATGGCAATGCCATCGATGTACAGATTAGCAGTGAGGATGGCGTCGGAACCATTGTGAAGATTACGACCCCGGTCCAAGTGAATGGGAATGAAGGATC
The DNA here is from genome assembly GCF_964253335.1 of Paenibacillus sp. LjRoot56. Classification (NCBI taxonomy): domain Bacteria; kingdom Bacillati; phylum Bacillota; class Bacilli; order Caryophanales; family Paenibacillaceae; genus Paenibacillus; species Paenibacillus sp. LjRoot56. The sequence goes on along the minus strand of NZ_CAXURV020000001.1, from coordinate 89,063 downwards.
ACCTAAGCTTTACTAAGAAGATACTAAACTTTACAGGGTAATCAAGCTGAGAGCGGTTTTATATAATGAAAGTGCTTACAAGATAGTGTTGAGAGGGGAGTTTCACAAGAATGAAAAAGTTGAAATTAGTCACGATGGGCACGTTGTTAGCGCTTTCACTAAGTGCTTGCAGCAGCTCAAACTCAGCAGATCCTGCCGCTTCCAAAACACCAAGTAGTCCTAGTGGGACAACCGCTGCCAAGGAAGAGCTTAAACCGGCTACATTTAGTTATTTCTTGTTTAATGCAGGGAAGAACATGAACACGAATGAAACCCCAATTGGTAAAGAGTTAGAGAAACAAACGGGTGTTAACTTTAAAGTGGAGAATCTCGTTGGCGAATCTAAGACCAAATCCGGTGTCATGATCGCTGGTAACGAGTTCCCAGATGTGGTGCAGCCTGAAGGAGAAATTGATAAGTTCATGGATGCTGGCGCATTCATTCCGCTTGATGAGTTAATTGAGAAATACGGTCCGAACATTAAGCGCGTATATGGTCCTTATTTTGACAAAATGAAGCAAAAGGATGGCAAGATTTATCACCTTCCATTCAGTGCGAATCAAGGCTTTGCCGCTAACCCTAACGTTGACCAAGGCGCATTCTGGATTCAACGCGGCGTACTGAAAGAGCTTGGTTATCCGAAGCTTACGACGCTTGATGAATACTTCAATGCCATTAAGACATATAAAGACAAGCATCCACAAGTGGATGGCAAGGATACGATCGGGTTCTCCGTCATGACGTATGACACGAACTTCTTCACGATTACGAACCCAGCATTCCATCTAGCTGGCTATCCGAATGACGGTGGTCTGTTGATCGATTTGAAAACACATGAAGCGAAAAGTAATGCTATCGACGAGGCGACTACGAAGCGTTGGGTGAAAAAGCTCAATGAAGTCAATACAGCAGGTCTGTTCGATAAAGAGTCCTTCACGATGAACAAAGATCAGTATTTAGCGAAATTGACTTCCGGCCGCGTGCTCGGTTACTTCGCATATGACTGGCAAGTGGGCGATGCGCGCAATAACTTGGCGAAAGCTGGCGTAGATGATAAGCGCTATGTGGCACTTCCAATCGTATTTGACAAAGGGGTTAAGGACCAATACTTGGATCCACCTTCCTTCGTAAACAACCGTGGTATTTCCATTTCCAAAAGCGCGAAAGACCCAGTTCGCATTATCAAATTCTTTGACACGATGCTGACAGAAGACAATCAAATCCTTCAGCAATGGGGTATTAAAGGTCAAACGTATGAAGTGGATGACAAAGGCAAGTTCTTCCGTACAGATGAGGAAATCGCGAAAATTAAAGATCCTAAGTTCTATGAAGATTTCGGTTTGAAAATGTTTGCGTACAACTGGCCTCGTTATGGTAACTTCTCTATTGTAAAAGGAGACAATGCGTTCGATCCGAACAAGCAGCCTTCTGTTGCAGAGAAGAACTATACAGATGGTGATCGCGCACTTTTGAAAGCGTACAACGCGAAAGTCTTTACAGACATGTTTAGTAAGCCGGATGCTCGTCCATGGTACCCTGCTTGGAGTATCAATAAAGGACAAGGCACGCCTGAGCAAATTTTTGAGCAAAAAATGGGTGATCTTCAGAAGAAGGCTTATCCAGAAATGATTCTAGCTGCTGGTACAGACAAGTTTGAGAAAGCTTGGAGCGACTATGTAGCTCAAGCAAGCAAGCTTGATATCAAAGGTTACGAAGCATTTGTAACGAAGGTTGTTAAAGACCGCGTTGCAGGTAACTGGTCGAAATAAGGTATAGGCATATGGAATAAGGGATGCAGGGCACTAGCGCGTATGGTTTGGTGCCTTGCGTCCCTTCTAATTAGATAAAATGCATTAAGGAGTGGGTGATTTTCTATGGAGAGCCTTACAAAAGAATCCCTAACGGACAGACAAATGCTATCCGAGAAATCAACAGGGTTAGCCTTATTTTTTCGTAAGCTAGGTAAACAAAAAGTATTGATGGCCATGTCGCTGCCTTTTCTCATTTGGTTATTTATTTTCAAATATGTACCGCTATGGGGCTGGTCCATGGCATTTCAAAAATATCGTCCTGCCAAAAAATTCTCGGAGCAAACGTGGGTTGGATTCGATCAATTTAAGTTCCTCTTTCAAGATGAGGGATTCCTTCGCGTCATGCGAAATACATTAGCGATGAGTACGATTAATCTCGTATTAGGTTTTGTTACAGCGATTACCCTAGCTATTCTTCTCAATGAACTGCGTAAAGTTATTTTCAAACGTTTTGTACAGACAATCAGTTATTTGCCCCACTTTATTTCGTGGGTTGTTGCTGCAAGTATCGTGTCCGGTGCCTTATCTACAGATGGCGGGATCATTAATGAAATCTTATTAAAATTACATGTGATTAGCGAACCCGTTCTATGGCTCGGTAAGGGTGAGTATTTCTGGGGAATTCTTGGTGCATCCGAGGTGTGGAAAAACGTCGGTTGGAACACCATTATTTATCTAGCTGCGATGACGACGATTGATCCGGCTCTATATGAGTCGGCAGAAATGGATGGAGCCAACAGATTTCAGCGTATTGTGCATATCACGCTCCCAGGCATTAAACCGGTTATTATCATATTGCTAATTATGAATTTAGGTCACATTCTTGAGTCTGGCTTTGAGCCGCAGTATTTACTCAAAAATGGGATGAACATAGATTATGCAGAAAATCTAGATATTTTCGTACTCAATTACGGCATCAACTTAGGCAATTTCTCTTTGGCAACAGCAGCAGGCATTTTCAAGACCGTCGTTAGCTTTATCTTCTTGATCAGCGCGAATCAAATTGCCAAGCGTGCCGGTGAAGCCAGATTGTTCTAACCGTTTATTTGGACCACTTCACAAGGAGGTATCAGCTATGGAAGCTTCACAACATACAAGCTCAGGCCGGCGGAATACGCACATAGGTGATCGCTTGTTCGATATTTGCAATATCATTTTTATGTTAGCTCTCGTTGTTGTTACGCTGTATCCCTTTGTTAATACGCTAGCCGTAGCGTTGAACGATGCGAATGACGCGGTCCGCGGAGGGATTTATCTATTTCCTAGAATGTGGACGTTCGATAATTTTAAATACGTGTTTAGCGAAGCCGCAATCGTGCATGCTTTCTTCATTTCGGTGCTGAGAACAGTGCTGGGTACGGTGGTTACGGTGTTCTGCTCAGCCATGGTAGCCTACACGATGTCTCGTCAAGAGTACGTGCTTCGCAAGTTCGTTACCGTTTCATTTATTTTCACGATGTATTTCAGCGGCGGATTAATTCCAGGGTACCTGCTCGTTCGGGACCTTGGCATGTTAGGGAGCTTCTGGGTGTATATCATTCCAGGAATGATCGGGGTATTCAACTTAATTATCATCCGTTCGTTTATTGAAGGACTTCCGGATGGGATTATGGAAGCGGCTCGTATTGATGGCGCGAATGATTTCTCAATGTTCATGCGGATTGTTCTTCCGCTGGTTGTTCCTGTATTGGCAACCGTTGCGCTATTTAGCGCAGTTGGTCAATGGAACTCTTGGTTTGACGTCTTCCTGTACAATTCATCGAATGAAAATTTGAGTACGCTGCAGTACGAGTTGATGAAAATATTGCAGAATACGAATACACAAACGTCGCAAACGGCAGCCGATATCTTTGCTAGCAGCGCGAACACGGGGGCAGCAACAGTAACGCCAACGTCGATCCGTTCTACCATGACTATCGTGGTGAGTCTTCCGATCATTATGGTGTATCCGTTCTTGCAGAAGTATTTTGTAAAAGGAATGACGGTTGGCGGTGTAAAAGGTTAGTAGATATAGCGATGAACCCCCGGGATCTCTTATGTCTTGGAGGTTTGTTCATGAGGAGGCATTTCTTATGCAAAAGCAAGCGATGGGCGCATCAGCTACAGGCAGCAACCGCAATCTATTTGCGGAGTATGGGTATGCGGAAGCAGATATTCAAGATAAATTGCATATCATGTGGAACCAATTGTTCCACGGAGATGAAGATACGAGAATCTATTATGAAGCCGGTGAAACTGGTGCTTATTTACTGGATACAGGCAATCTGGATGTCCGTACGGAAGGTATGTCCTATGGCATGATGATGGCCGTTCAACTGAATCAGAAGGATGTATTTGATCGTATTTGGACATGGACACACACGAATATGCTGATAACCGAGGGCGATAATGCGGGCTACTTTGCTTGGTCTTGCAACACGGATGGTTCTAAGCGATCGAACGGTCCGGCGCCAGATGGGGAGGAATACTTCGCTTTGTCTCTCTTCTTTGCCTCTCATCGCTGGGGCGATGGTGCAGCGCCTTATAACTACAGTGAGCAGGCACGTGAACTGCTCCGGACGTGCATTCACAAAGGAGAAGACGGTATAGGTCAGCCCATGTGGAATCCGGAGAACAAGCTGATCAAGTTTGTGCCAAACTGCGAATATTCGGATCCTTCGTATCATCTACCGCATTTCTATGAGCTGTTCGCGGAGTGGGCTTATGAAGAAGATCGGTCGTTCTGGTTGGAGGCTGCGGAAGCTAGCCGGGCCTATATGCAGATGGCGTGCCATCCAGAGACAGGCCTGGCACCGGAGTATGCGCACTACGACGGCACGCCGAATGACGATCGCGGCTACGGCCACTTCTTTAGTGACTCCTATCGTGTTGCGGCGAATATCGGGCTGGACGCGGCTTGGTGCGGCGGTTCCAAGTGGCATGCCGATACAGCCAATCGAATTCAGAACTTTTTCGCGGATAAATCGCCGGAGGACTATCGTCGGTATCAGATCGATGGCACACCTTTTGAGGAGAATGCTCTGCATCCTGTTGGCCTCATAGCTACCAACGCGATGGCCTCGCTTGCGGTGCCAGATGGTGCTCATGCTAGAGCATGTGTGGAGCTATTCTGGCAGACACCGGTGCGTACAGGTGTAAGACGATATTACGATAATTGCTTGTATGCGTTTAGTATGCTTGCGCTGAGCGGGAATTTTAAGATTTGGCTGCCTGAGTAGGCTGCAAATAGGGAAACCATGAACGCTAGTCGTTTATGGTTTTTTTTGTTTGGGCTTCTGGTCGCCATACACCTAGGCAGGCAAGCCCCATCGCTGTCCAGCAATTTGCCGTCGGAAAACCGAGAGATACACTAACCACCAGTTAACACTAAAAGCTATTCAACCACCAACCAAACGAGCTCACAATCAAACGCTATTCAATCACCAACCAAACGAGCTCACAATCAAACGCTATTCAATCACCAACCAAACGAGCTCACAATCAAACGCTACTCAACCCCAACCAAACGAGCTCCGAAGCAAAAGCTACTCAACCCCAACCAATCCAGCCCATGCCAACGCTCCCCCACCATTTAACTGGAAAACCTACGTCTAATTCATCCATTTCTAAGTGAATTTTATATTTAGCTGGAAATTATCCAGTTAATTTTGAGCATTCCTCCACTTTTTCGACTTACATCCGAGAATAGCCGTACCTTTTCCAGTTATTTCACAAAAAACAGAGAAACACACGGAATTACCTGCATGTTTTCCATCTAAATCGTATATCCGACATAATGCGCACTAGCGGAATAAAGCTAGAGCACATACACCTGTTCGTTCACAATTTAGACACATTTTTTTAATCTATTTTTCAGATTTGCTTAAGGTTGGTTTATTGTTCCACCCGTATAGTGATGATGAATAATACGAACGCATAGAAATGGGGGATCTTGGATGCTAGAGGTCAAACAAGTCAGCAAGCTGTACGGAAATGATCGCGGCGTGCATAACATCGACTTCTCGATGCAGCGCGGTGAAATCGTCGGCTTCTTAGGGCCGAATGGTGCTGGCAAAACAACGACGATGCGCATGATTACAGGTTACCTGAATCCGACGCATGGTCAAATATGGGTGGACGGTCACTCCATGTCCGACAACCCGAAGAAGGCGCGCCGCAAGATCGGTTACTTGCCTGAAACACCACCCCTGTACCCCGAGATGACGGTACAGTCTTACCTGCGCTTCATCGCCAACCTGCGCGATGTGCCTGCGCGCGAGCAAAAACTCCGTGTCGGCGAAGCCATCGACAAGCTCGGACTGCAAGGTCGCGAGAAGCAAATCATTCGCTCCCTCTCCAAAGGCTACAAGCAGCGCCTCGGACTCGCGCAAGCGATCCTACACCAACCGGATCTGCTTATTCTGGACGAGCCCACGTCGGGCCTCGATCCGAAGCAGATCATCGAGATCCGCCAGCTCATTCATGAGCTGGGTGAGAACCACACCGTGCTGCTGAGCACGCACATTTTGCCTGAAATTAACGCGATTTGTAACCGCGTTCTTATTATTAACCAAGGCCGCGTCGTCCTCGACGAGCGCCCCGAGCATCTCGGCCGCACGATGGGCGAGACGTTCGAGGTGTCGCTCGAGGTCAAGGGACCTCGCGAGCGAATCTTGACCGAGCTGCGCAGCCTGCCTTCCATCGGCGAAGTCAAAGAAGTCGACGTACCGGAAGCGGGCACAGCGGCACCAGCGGCGTCTGCCCTTGCATCTTTGGAATCTGCGGAGTCTGCCACAGACGAAGCCGACTCGCCAGCACCGGCAGCCGCACCAGCCGAGTCCGTCAAACTCCTCGTCACCTCCGCAGATCGCGCAGAAGACATCCGCGAAGCGTTATTCTTCCGTCTCGCAAGCGCAGGACTACCGATTCTAGCGATGAAGCGGGAAAGCCTTAGCCTAGAGGATATCTTCCTCAAGCTGACGACCGACGAGCCAGCCGACACATCCAAAGAGGAGGATGACACCGATGCGTAGAATCTGGGCCATTTGCTCCAAAGAACTGCAAATGTATTTCTTCTCGCCAGTTGCGTATGTGGCGTTTGCCTTCTACGTGCTGTTGTCGAGCTTCTTCTTTTACGTGAATTTCGTGGCTGGACAGCCGCCAATCGTGGATGCGCGCTCCATCGTGGGCAATACCACGTTCATCTACCTTTTCATCATCCCACTACTAACGATGCGTCTTGTTGCAGATGAGTTTCGTCAGGGTACGGACGAGTTGCTTCTGACATCACCTGCCGGTATTAGCGAAATCGTGCTGGGTAAATATCTATCCGCTCTAATCGTGCAAGTAGGCCTAGTGGCGATCTCCCTTGTATATCCGCTCATTATGTCCTCCTTCGGTACATTGGATATGCCTGTCACGTGGTTGTCGTACCTCAGCATGTTCCTATTAGGCTGCGCGATGATGGCCATTGGCTTGTTTGCATCCAGCTTGTCGAATAACCAGATGGTTGCGGGGATTACAGGCTTTGTTATTTTGCTGTTGCTGTGGCTATTGGATTGGGTTAGCAGCTCTATGACGGGTAAATTGAAGGATTACGTAGGTCAATTCTCATTGACCGGTCACTTAGGAAATCTCCAAAAAGGCGTTTTCCACGGCGGCGACATCCTCTTTTACATCACATTAACAGCCGTGTTCCTGGTTCTTTGTATACAAGTCCTTGAAAGAAAGCGTTGGAGGTGAGCGGAATGAATAAGTGGATACGGGGAACTAATGCGACGGTTCTATCAATCGCGGTTATCGGCATTTTCATTATTCTGACAATCTTCCTTCACTCGCTTAAGGGCTTCCAGGTCGATTTGACGAAAAATAAAAATTTCACGCTCTCAGAGCAAACAACCGCTGCACTCAAAAATCTCAATCAAGATATTCACGTCATCGCCTTCACAAACAGTGGAGACGGCAATGATTTTGTGACACGTCAAGTCACGGATATGGTGGCTGAGTACAAAAAGCAAAGCAGTAAAATTACGTACGATGAGTACGATATGCTGAAGCAGCCTTCGATGGCGAAGCAGTACGGGGTGGACCAAGGCGGAACGATTATTTTCGAAATTGGCACCAAAAAGCAAAACATCAACTTCTATGAACTGTTTGTGGGACAACAGGATGGTTCCTACACATTCTCAGGTGAAGAGAAGTTCACGCAAGCGATTCAGAGCCTGACATCCACGGAGAAACATACGGTTTACTTACTGTCAGGTCATCAAGAGTATCCGGCGTCTGCTATGAGTATTTTTAAAAGCAGCCTGGCTGCTGCCAACTATGAAGTGAAAGATCTGAATCTTTACGTGGAAGGCAAAATCCCGGATGATGCACAAATGCTCATGCTTTTAGGGCCAACTAACGATTTGAACGACAAAGAAGCAGAGCTCATTCAGACCTATTTGAAGGGTAAAGGTAAAATTTATATCGCGCTGGGCTTCAATAAGGATATGACGACGAAGTGGAAAAATATCGATGCCATCATGAAAACCTACGGTGTTCAGGATCAGCACGCGATTGCGATTGAAACGAAACAGACGTCGTTGTATGACCCGTTAACGATCATTCCAGAGTACGGTTCACATGATATTACGAACAAATTATCAAGCAATAATCTGATTACGATGCTGTCACTAGCAGTTAGCTTAAATGCGGATGAAAGTGCGCCGGATTATACCAAATCCTTGCTGTTAACAACAACTGATAAAGCTTACGGTGAAACGGACATTAACCTGCTGGCACAGAACAAGACGAAGCAGGATGCGACAGATGTCAAAGGACCGCTTAACTTGGGTTACGCCATCTCAGACAAAGATAACAAGCCGAAAGCTGTTATTCTAGGTGGTTCTACATTCGTGTTGGATGAAGATATTCAGAATCAAGGGAATAAGGACTTTGCTCTGAACAGTATTGGCTGGCTGCAAGAACAGAAAGATCAAATTACGATCCGTCCACGACAAGGGGATGCGTATCAACAGGCAATGATTACACCTAGCCAAGCGAATACGATTTTCCTCATCACCATCGTGTTCTTACCACTCTTGTTCCTTGTCATTGGCGGCTTGATCTGGTGGAGGAGGAGAAGAGGATGAAACGGTTTATTCCAACCATTCTGTTAGTCGTCATTTGCATCGGTGGCTTCTGGTACGCCTCAAGCAAAGACTTCTTTCAAGAGAAGAAAGATGAACCCAAGTCCCTTCTAATCCTGAAACAAGAAGATGTGAAGGCTGTCACCGTGAAAACGGAGGAGGAGCAGATTGAATTAAGCCGTACGACCACTGGCTGGGATATGCAAAAGCCAGCGGCTGCGCCGATCAATTCGAATCAAGTTGACTCATGGTTAGATATGTTAGGTCTGGTAACGTCGACTAAACTTGTGGAGGATCAAGCAACGAATCTAGCCGAATATGGCTTAGATAAACCAGTGGGCACCTATGAAGTCACCTTGAAGGATGGTTCCAAACACGGCTTACTCGTAGGGACTGCGTTGCCGATCGAAGGCTTCTCTTACGTACAAGTGGAAGGCTCATCTGCCGTGTATCAAGTCAGCGACCAATCATTGACATCGCTGAACAAAACGCCGGTCGACTTTGCCGATACAAGTCCTATTCATCAAGAGAACGACAAGGTACAAAGTGTCAAGTTGACATGGGAGGGTCAGTCATGGACGCTTTCTAAGACAGATAAAGATAAAGTCGCTGCGGATGCAAGCTGGAAGCTTGGGGATAAAGAGATGAAGGGTACGGAGGCAAGTCCGCTGCTCGATCAATTAATCTTCCTGCATACTGGCGAATTACCGCAAGCGGCAGCTCAGAAACCGACCACAGGTGGAGAGCTTAAATTGGAGATTGCCATGACGGTAGACGGGAAAGAAGTTACCGATGTTTATGAGGGTAAATTGAGCGGAGAACAAGTGTGGTTAGCCAAGCAGGGGGGGCAGTGGGTCTACTCGCTGGCAGCCGAGGATATTCAAAAATTAGCAGATGCGTATGCGGGCAAAACCGCTCAGCCTACTTCCTAATGAGAAAACTGCTTCCTACAGGGATTTAAACTGTGGTGAAGCAGTTTTTTTGTTCATCCGACATAAAACGGCATTTTTTGGGAAAAATAAAAGAGAGGAAAGGAGGTCACATGCACATGTACAACACACAAGAGAACCAAGCCATTTCTGGTAAAGAACTTTCGTATCTAACGGATACATTCAAGAATGAAGAATTGTTAGCGAAGCTTTGTGTACAAGGCGCGGTGAACAGCCAAAGTCAGTCCTTGAAGCAAACTTTGTCTCACCTATCGCAAGAGCGTTTGCAAAATATGAGTATCCTAATCAATGCCCTGCAACAACAATCCGGCATGACCCACTAATTCGAACCCACAAGGAGGTGCAAGACGCATGTATCAGCAAAATTCTCAACAACAGCACCAACAACAGCAAGTCGACTTAGAAGATTTAGACTTTGCCAACTTCGTCCTGTCTGAATTGAAGCGCAGTGCACGTGAATACACAACGGCTGCCTTGGAAGCTGCTAATCCTGGCATTCGACAGACCTTTGAAACTTTATTGCAAAAAACACTAGATGATCAAGCGCTTGTTTTTCAAGAAATTCAGAGTCTTGGCGGTTATCAGATTCAACAGGCTGAGCAGCAGATGATTGAGCAAGAGATTCAGAAGCAGAGTCAGACGGCGTTACAAGTACAAGCCATCGTCCAGCAGCATGTGAGCAGAGCGGCGTCAGCAAGCTTTGATCAGCAAGATCGGAGTTCGGAGTCATCGGCACAGTCTCAGCAGCATCAGTCGTACGCACAATCACAGCCGCAATCACAATCACAACAGCATCAATCGTACCAAACACAGTCCCATCAGTCCGAACAGTCGTACCAACAAAGACAGCCATACAGTCAGCAACAAGGACAAACAAATCAACAGCAGAATCAAGTTGCGGCACTGCACCAAGCGCCAACGCCAACGGCAGCACCTACACCTTCGTTCCAGCCAGTGAATTATGCTAACCAGTATCCGAATGCGGTATACAACAATCAACAAGGTCGAGGCCAAGGATATACACCTAGTCAGTCTCAGCAACAGTCCTCTTCTTATAACCAAACTCCAACAAGGAGCTACCAAGATCCCAGCCATGATCAGTCAAGCTACGGTCGTGGATCTCAGGGATATGCTGCTTCTTCCACTCATGCGAATGAGAACACAGGTATAACGGGGACAGGCAGAGGTGCGCAAGCACGTATTGTTTCCCGTACACAGCAAGGCATGCCATCGCCCGGTTCCGAAGGGAACTCCTACATGAATAGGTCACAAGAAGGTACGAAATATAATTTCTAAGCAAGTGTAATCACGAGTAGATCGCTTCCAGATAATCAGACATCCTGTCCTCCTCGGGCAGGGTGTCTTTTTTTCTTCCTCTAATTTGTCCCACTATTTTTCTAATTCAGGAATGAGTACGGCTTGGCACACATATATAAGGAACATAGGATGTCCAAACTTAGGAAAAAGGGAGCTTAAGCTGATGAAAAAAACATGGGTATATGGTGCGGCTACTTTAGTGGTACTGGGAGCATTAACAACGGCGTGCGGTTCCAAAGATGAGGTCATCCCGTCCGTAGCAACAGGGACGAAGGATGCGGGTACGATGACAACGGTTCAAGTGAAGACGGAGACGGGAACAGGAACAGGAACGAAGGCGTCTACGACGAGTGCTAAGCCTGCGATAGATGCCAGCTACAAAGTAGATGGGAAGAATGTCACGATCACGTACCAAACGTCCAATTTTAAATTATCAGAAGAAGACATGAATAAAGCCAATGTACTGGGAGAAGGACATCTCCACTTGTATGTGGATGGTAAGCAGAAGGCGATGATCGGCAAGACAGGCCCATTAACCCTCACGAATTTAACAACAGGTGCCCATGAAATTAAACTTGAGCTTCAGCAAAATGACCACAAAGAAATCAATGTAGAGAAAATTCTCAACATCGTCGTGAAATAACGAACATTTGTGCGTATTCGGGCGCAAATGTAGCTTCAACGAAGATCGGATACGTTCAGTTGCATATTCCTTTAAAAGACGGGCGATTAGCCCGTCTTTTGTCATTTGACACACCAGAATGCGTAGCATAGACTGTTGATAGTATGGCAGAACTGCCGCCTAATCGGAGGGAAACAATTGATCGTCGATATACGTAAGTGGAAACATGTATTTAAGCTCGACCCAGACCGGGACATCTCAGATGAGGCACTGGATCGGCTCTGTTTATCGGGTACAGATGCGATTCTCGTAGGTGGCTCCTCCGGAGTGACGTTCGATAATACGGTAGATCTTCTATCGCGAATCCGTCAATATGAGGTTCCTGTTGTCTTAGAGATTTCGAATCAGGAAGCGATCGTACCGGGATTTGACCTCTTCTTGATCCCCGTTGTGCTGAATGCAGATGATCCGAAATGGATCGTCGGGCAACATCATGAGGCGCTTAAGGAGTACGGCGCATTACTGAATTGGGATGAGATCGTAGCCGAAGGCTACATTATTTTGAATAAAGAAGCGACGGCAGCCCAGCTGACCTCAGCGCGTACCGACTTGGATGTGAAGGACGTAGCAGCTTATGCGCGTATGGCGGACAAGCTTTTTCACATGTCGATTGTGTATTTGGAATACAGCGGCACCTTCGGAGATATGGAGCTCGTCCGTCGGACGCGGCAGGTGCTCGAGAATGCCCGTTTATTGTATGGCGGCGGGATTGACTCGCTAGAGAAAGCGCAACTAGCAGCCGAAGCGGCAGATACCATTGTGGTCGGCAACATTATATATAGTGACTTGGAGCAGGCGCTTCAGACCGTGCATGCGAACTTTGATAGAAATGGAAGGTAACTCTAACGTGAATGAAACTGTCAATATTTTAGAAGCTGTCAAAAAGTTGAACCCCCAACAGCGCAAAGCTGTAGAAGCCGTGGACGGCCCTCTTTTAATTATGGCTGGAGCGGGAAGCGGTAAGACGCGTGTGCTCACGCATCGGATCGCCTACCTGATTGGTACGCGTAAAGCGGCGCCGTGGAACATTTTAGCGCTAACCTTTACGAACAAAGCAGCGCGCGAAATGCAGGATCGTGTAGGCAAGCTGGTAGGTGGCAGTGGAAGCGACATTTGGGTATCCACGTTTCACTCCATGTGTGTGCGCATGCTGCGCAAAGACATCAATCGGATCGGCTTTTCCTCGAACTTTACGATTCTAGATTCTGGTGACCAACTATCTGTCATCAAAACCTGCTGCAAAGAACTCAACATTGATACGAAGAAATACGAGCCCAAAACATTCCAAGCAGCCATCTCCACAGCCAAAAACGAACTTATCTCTCCTAAACAATTTGAAGACAAAATCGGTGATTACTTCGACGGGTTGACCTCGAAAATTTATACCCTGTATCAGAAGAAGCTAAGAGCCAACAACTCCTTGGATTTCGACGATTTGATTATGGCAACCATTCATTTATTTAAAGAAGTGCCAGAGGTGCTGGAATTTTATCAAAACAAATTTCAATATATTCATGTCGATGAGTATCAGGATACGAACAGAGCGCAATATATGCTGTGTCAGATGATCGCGTCCAAACATAAACGCATTTGCGTCGTCGGGGACAGTGACCAGTCCATCTACCGTTGGCGCGGAGCAGATATTAGCAATATCCTCAATTTCGAACAGGATTACCCAGATGCAACGGCGATCCTCTTGGAGCAGAATTATCGCTCGACTTCGAATATTTTGCAGGCTGCCAATAAAGTCATTGCGAACAACACAGGTCGTAAGCCGAAAAACCTTTGGACAGATAAAGAAGGCGGCGTTGGGATTAAGTTGTACCAAGCGGATACCGAGTATGAAGAAGGGTACTTCGTTACGAATGAAATCAATAAGAATAAGTCGAATGGCAAAAGATTTGGCGATCATGCGATCCTATACCGTACGAATGCTCAGTCCCGGGTCATCGAGGAAATTTTGATTAAATCGGATATCGCCTACACCATTGTCGGCGGGGTTAAGTTCTATGATCGTAAAGAGATTAAGGATATTTTGGCTTACTTGAGACTCATCTCCAACCCGAACGATGATATTTCCTTGAACCGAATCGTGAACGTGCCGAAAAGGGGCGTTGGCGGTACGACGTTGGATAAAGTGGCGGAAATGGCTGGACGTAGAGGGATTTCTCTATTTGCCATGTTGGAGGAAGTTGATTCTCTAGAGATCAACACGAAGGCAAAGCATGCCCTTGCGGATTTCCGCGAAATGGTTGATAATCTCAATCGCATGGTGGACTACCTGTCCGTAACCGAGCTTACCGAGAAAATCCTTGAAATGTCTCAGTACCGTTTAGAAATGCAACGCGAGAACACCATTGAATCCAAGGCTCGTCTCGAAAATATTGAAGAGTTCCTGTCCGTGACCATGGACTTTGAGAAGCGTAATGAGGACAAATCCCTCATTTCCTTCCTCACAGACCTAGCCTTGATTGCGGATATTGATACGCTAGATAAAGATAAACCCGAAGAAGAGCAGGACGCTGTCGTCCTCATGACGATGCACAGCGCCAAAGGGCTGGAGTTCCCGGTTGTGTTCATCATCGGGATGGAAGAAGGCGTCTTCCCGCACAGCCGTGCGTTCGCCGATAACGAAGAGCTCGAAGAGGAGCGCCGTCTAGCCTATGTGGGCATCACGCGCGCCGAGCAAGAGCTGTTCCTCACGTGCGCGCGCATGCGCACGCTCTTCGGCCGTACCGCCGCGAATGCGCCGTCGCGATTCCTGCAGGAGATTCCGAAGGAACTCCTGGAAACCGTTTCCGCTGGCGGCTCCAGCGGAGGCTTCTCCCGAGGTGGCCGTTCCGTCGGAGGCTCCTCGTGGGGCAGCAGCGGCAGCGCCGCTGCATCGAGCCGTGGCACGACCATCGGCTCGTCTGCTTGGGGCACACCGTCCTCCTTCGGGGGACGGCCAAGCACTGGCACTGCCGCTGGCGCGACTGCTGCGCCAAGCCCTGCTGCCGCGCCCCGACCGGCTGCGTTCCGGGCTCCGCAGCCTGCCGCAGGCGGCGGGGTGACGGACTACAAAGCCAGCGACCGCGTGTCGCATGGCAAGTGGGGCGTCGGCACCGTCGTGTCCGTCAAGGGCTCGGGTGATGACACCGAGCTGCAAATTGCTTTCCCGGCGCCTGTTGGCTTGAAGCGCCTGCTCGCGAAGTTCGCTCCAATCACGAAAGTGTAGGAGCGGGCAGTTAACACTACATTGAGAGAGGAAGTCCGCCATGACCGATAAACTCGCGGCAATGAAAACCCTCATCCAAGAAATCAACAAGCATAACCATAATTACTATACGCTGGATCAGCCCACGATTTCGGACGCAGAGTGGGACGCGCTTTATGATAAATTGTCCGAGCTGGAGAAGGAGACAGGGGTTACCCTGCCGTCCTCCCCTACCCATCGGGTAGGTGGGGACATCCTCAAAGGCTTTGAACCGCACCGTCATTTAGCACGTCTCTGGAGCCTGGACAAAGCGCAAAACGCCGAAGATTTAGCAACTTGGCATGCACGCGTGCTTAAGCTGATCGCGGATTACAATAGCAAGAATCCTGAAACACCGTTGCCAGACCCGACTTACGTGGTCGAGCTGAAGTTTGATGGGCTTACACTAAACCTAACCTATGAGCAGGGGCAGCTGGTCCAAGCCTCTACGCGGGGGAACGGTACGGTTGGCGAGGGTATTTTGGCCCAAGTCAAAACAATCAAATCGATCCCGTTAGAAATTCCTTACGATCAAGGGACGATTGAAGTACAAGGCGAGGGAGTCATGTTCCTGTCTGTCCTAGAAGCTTACAATCAGACGGCCGCAGAGCCGCTCAAAAACGCTCGTAATGCCGCAGCAGGTGCCCTGCGTAATCAGAACCCCAAACTAACCGCAGAGCGCAAGCTGAACGCTTTCTTCTATAATGTGGGCTACTCGAGTGACCTTCAATTTGAAAATCATGCTGATATGGTTCAGTTCTTGCGGGATAACCTGTTTAAAATCAGTAACCGCACGCGGTACTTCTCCACCATCGAAGAGGTAAGTAGCGAGCTCGAACGCATTGCGGAGGAGCGGTCCAGCTTTGATTTCCTCATTGATGGAAGCGTCGTGAAGCTGACGGATATGCGCACAAGGGAAGTATTCGGCTATACGGAGAAATTCCCGCGCTGGGCGATTGCTTACAAGTTTGAAGCCGAAGAAGCGACGACAATCCTGCAAAGTGTTTCTTGGGAAGTCGGCCGCACGGGTAAAATCACACCTTTAGCCCGCGTGGAAGCCGTTGATCTCGCAGGCGTGACGGTGCAGAACTGTACGCTCAACAATGTCGGGGACATTGAGCGTAAGAACCTCAAACACGCCCTCGGCAGCCTCGTTTACATCCGCCGTTCGAATGACGTCATTCCAGAGATTCTCGGCAAGGTCACCGAGGAGAATGACGGCGAGGAGATCGTGGCACCGACGCATTGCCCGTCCTGCGGCAGTGAGTTGGAGATGCGTGGCGCGCACCTCTTCTGTCTCAATCGTCTCGGCTGTAGTCCGCAGCTCGTGGGCCGGATGGCGCATTTTGCTTCGCGCGATGCGATGGACATTGAATTTTTCAGCGAGATGACCGCTTCACAGCTGCATCAAGAGCTG
>NZ_CAXURV020000001.1:0-67500 GCF_964253335.1 Paenibacillus sp. LjRoot56 | reverse complement strand
CTATGGCTTGCACGTATGTGCATGGGTAGGGGAGCGTTGTATGTACGTTGAATTCTGACCGTAAGGACAGGTGGAGCGCATACAAGTGAGAATGCCGGTATAAGTAACGAAAAGATCAGTGAGAATCTGATCCGCCGAAAACCTAAGGGTTCCTGAGGAAGGCTCGTCCGCTCAGGGTAAGTCGGGACCTAAGGCGAGGCCGAAAGGCGTAGTCGATGGACAACAGGTGGAAATTCCTGTACCACCGTAGCCGTTATGAGCAATGGAGTGACGCAGAAGGATAGTGACGCGAGCTGATGGATGCTCGTCCAAGCAGTGAGGCTGATGTGTAGGCAAATCCGCACATCGTAAGGCTGGGCTGTGATGGGGAGGGAAATTTAAGTACCGAAGGTCATGAGTTCACACTGCCAAGAAAAGCTTCTAGCCAGGCGAAGGTGCCCGTACCGCAAACCGACACAGGTGGGTGAGAAGAGAATTCTAAGGCGCGCGGAAGAACTCTCGTTAAGGAACTCGGCAAAATGACCCCGTAACTTCGGGAGAAGGGGTGCCTCGGTAGGGTGAATAGCCCGAGGGGGCCGCAGTGAAAAGGCCCAAGCGACTGTTTAGCAAAAACACAGGTCTGTGCGAAGCCGCAAGGCGAAGTATACGGGCTGACGCCTGCCCGGTGCTGGAAGGTTAAGAGGAGTGGTTAGGGGGCAACCCCGAAGCTATGAATTGAAGCCCCAGTAAACGGCGGCCGTAACTATAACGGTCCTAAGGTAGCGAAATTCCTTGTCAGGTAAATTCTGACCCGCACGAATGGCGTAACGACTTGGGCGCTGTCTCAACGAGAGATCCGGTGAAATTTTAATACCTGTGAAGATGCAGGTTACCCGCGACAAGACGGAAAGACCCCATGGAGCTTTACTGCAGCTTGATATTGGACTTTGGTACGATCTGTACAGGATAGGTGGGAGCCTTTGAAGCCTGAGCGCCAGCTTGGGTGGAGGCATCGTTGGGATACCACCCTGATCGTATCGGAGTTCTAACCTAGTACCGTGATCCGGTATGGGGACAGTGTCAGGTGGGCAGTTTGACTGGGGCGGTCGCCTCCTAAAATGTAACGGAGGCGTTTAAAGGTTCCCTCAGAATGGTTGGAAATCATTCGCAGAGTGCAAAGGCATAAGGGAGCTTGACTGCGAGACCTACAAGTCGAGCAGGGACGAAAGTCGGACTTAGTGATCCGGTGGTACCGAATGGAAGGGCCATCGCTCAACGGATAAAAGCTACCCTGGGGATAACAGGCTTATCTCCCCCAAGAGTCCACATCGACGGGGAGGTTTGGCACCTCGATGTCGGCTCATCGCATCCTGGGGCTGAAGTAGGTCCCAAGGGTTGGGCTGTTCGCCCATTAAAGCGGTACGCGAGCTGGGTTCAGAACGTCGTGAGACAGTTCGGTCCCTATCTGTCGCGGGCGTAGGAAATTTGAGAGGAGCTGTCCTTAGTACGAGAGGACCGGGATGGACGTACCGCTGGTGTACCAGTTGTCTCGCCAGAGGCATCGCTGGGTAGCTATGTACGGAGGGGATAAGCGCTGAAAGCATCTAAGCGCGAAGCCCCCCTCAAGATGAGATTTCCCAGTATGTAAGACCCCTTGTAGACGACGAGGTTGATAGGTTCGAGGTGGAAGTGCGGCAACGTATGCAGCTGACGAATACTAATCGGTCGAGGGCTTAACCAAAATTCCTAAGAGTAATACTTACGTTGAGTTTCGTATCTAGTTTTCAGGGTGCAAGACAGCCTGAATGAGTTTTCGATGTTTCCTGGCAGAAGCATCAACGTTTGGTGATGATGGCGGAAGGGATCCACGCGTTCCCATCTCGAACACGACCGTTAAGCCTTCCAGCGTCGATGGTACTTGAACCGCAGGGTTCTGGGAGAGTAGAACGTTGCCAAGCGATTGAAAGAGCCTTACTTGGAGAAATCCAGGTAAGGTCTTTTTGCATTTCTCCATGAAGGAAGCGCTATGAAACCCAAATTAGCTGTAATGAATACAGCTAATTCAGTTAATGGCATTTTTCAAGTTAATTGTTTAGCTTAACTCGGTTACTGTATATAACAGGACGTATCCTTACTCGATATTTTCACTAAACCAGTTTTACGGTATGGCTGGAAACGCAGCAGCATCCATAACCGCGGGAGAAGCATCCAACAGTGGAAGATCGTCAGGTGGATCAACCAAGTACCAGAGATCCAAGGATACAAGATGAGGATCAAGGCAAGTCCAATGCAGAACAGGTGAAGCTGCACTTTGGTAACGAGACGTACGGATGCATTGCCTTCAGGTAAGAAGCCAGACCAGAAGATGCCAAAGCGGTAGGACCAACCGCGCATGGCCATTCCAATGGTGAAGTGGAAATAAGTGCGAATGAGCAGGGTGTGGAAGATGAGTACCAATGGGTAGCTCACTAGTAATGGGAGCCAATGAGATGGATCAAATTTGTACAAGACTATTAGAATAAGGGACGCATAATAGAGAACTATTTTATATATAGAATGATAAAATCGCCTCATTAACGTATAGCTGTAAATCGTAGATTGTTTGGATAAATTGGATTCTTGTTTAATTGACATAAGAGACCTCCGCGCTGCGGTAACGTGTTATGAAGGTATTATCGGCATCTCCCTGCCAAAATATGAGTATTTAGCTAGTTTAGGAGAATCGAGAATCGGACATACTAGTCATAAAAGATCGTGGGGTGATCATATGGAGGAGAATCGGTTTGGACTATGTATGATTTGTGAGCAACAGCGGGTTGGCGGTATTCATATTGTGACGGCGTTCATATGTGATGAGTGCAGTAAGGAAATCGTCAAAACTAGCGTTTCAGATCAGAAATATCCGTTTTTTGTTAATCAGATGAAGAAGGCATTTTACATGGGAAATTCGAGGCAGTATATGAATTAAGAGGAGAAGCTTCTTTATAGAAGCTTTTTTTGTTTTTTTATCGGTAATCCACTACTATAGAAGGGTAAATTGAAAATTGAAAGCTATTGTAGCTGGGGGAGTTTGATCTGTTTGTGCAGCGAACGTTTACATAAGGCACGAGCCCCTCTTTATGAGGCTATGGTTGCCCATCACGCTACGAGGTCCGTTAGCCTGCATGTGCCAGGTCATAAATCAGGCCAAGGGCTGCTGGTAGAAGGAACAAGCTTTCTACAATCGATCATGTCTATTGATTATACAGAAATAACGGGATTGGATGATTTACATCATCCGGAAGGCGTTATTAGGGAGGCAGAACAGCTCGCGGCAGCATGTTTTGGCGCGGAGGAGACGTATTTTCTCGTTGGAGGGAGTACGGTTGGTAATTTAGCCATGATCGGAGCTGTTTGTCAGAGGGATGACCTCATTCTTGTTCAAAGAAATGTTCATAAATCAGTCATTCATGGGCTCATGCTGGCGGGTGCTCAAGCTATATTCTTAGCGCCAGAGGTCGATCAAGAAACAGGTGTAGCAACAGGTTTACATTTGGAAGTTGTTAAACAAGCGATGGAGCAATATCCAACTGCGAAGGCGTTATTTATAACGAATCCGAATTATTATGGTATCGGAAGGGATTTGAAGCCTTTTGCAGAGCTGATGCATGAGAAAGGAAAGCTTCTGCTAGTGGATGAAGCGCATGGTGCACATTTCGGCTTCCACGAAGAGGTGCCCGCATCAGCCTTGTCCCAAGGCGCTGACGCCGTGGTACAGTCGACACATAAGATGTTAACCGCTATGACCATGGGAGCTATGCTGCATGTACAGGGGCCAAGGATCAACCGGAAAGCCATCCAACAATTGTTGGCGATGCTGCAAAGCTCAAGCCCATCCTATCCAATCATGGCGTCTTTAGACTTGGCGAGGAAGCGAATGCATACGGAAGGGCATGCGTGGTTGGAACAAGGACTTCATATTATGAAAGAATTCAGAGAAAAGTTAGAGGCGTTGCCATGTTTTCATGTCTATCCACGGGGAAATCAACAGGCGATCGGCGCGGGAGTCGTCGAAACAACAGATCCTTTTAAAATTGCTATATATGACCCTACTCATAGCCTCTCTGGAGCCGAGCTCAAAGAACATTTAGAGGCCGAGGGCTGTTATATTGAGATGACGGATGGCTATCTAGTTTTACTAGTATTTACCCCTGCTAACTCAAGGGAGGATATGTTGCGTGTAGTCCAAGTTTTAAGCAACATTTGTTTGGACATCATGAACCGTAAGCAGGAACTTCAGGCGCCTATCTCGAATATAATTAAATTACCCACCTACGCACCCATCTCCTCACCAATAAGGTTTGACCATCGTGTCTTGTTTCAAGGGACAACTCAAATGGTTAATATAGAGGAAGCGATTGGGAAACGTTCAGGTGAGATGGTCATTCCTTATCCGCCAGGTATCCCTTATTTATATCCAGGTGAAGTCATAACGGCTTCTGTAGCTGAGGCACTCGTATTTTTGGTTAGACAGGGGATCAGGTTCCAAGGAACCTATTTTGGACAGACGCACAAATTAACTATATACACAGATCACGAAGAGACTTCGTGAGGCAGTATGCAGGAGGAACACGTGAACGGAATATTCATAACGTTTGAAGGGCCAGATGGCTCCGGAAAAACAACACAGCTCAAAAAGATAGCGCAGGAGCTACAAAAGTTAGGACATGACGTACTTGTTACAAGAGAACCAGGTGGCACTTCAATTAGCGATAAAATCCGCAGTATTATTCTCGATCCTGTGAATGGGGAGATGGTGGATCAAGCAGAAGTATTGCTTTATGCAGCATCGCGCGCGCAACATGTTCATGAGCTTATCCTTCCAGCACTGAAAGCTGGTCGAATTGTGCTTTGCGATCGATTTATTGATGCTAGTGTAGCCTACCAATCTTATGGGCTTGGTGTAGATATCGAGATGGTGAAGAATATTTCGAAATATGCGAGCTCAGGGCTGCAGGCAACTAGGACTTATATGATGGACGTTCCCGTTGAAGTGAGTTTGGAGCGTTTAAATCAGCGAGCAGGCGCTACGGAGTTTACACAACAGTTGGATCGCATTGAGCAGAAAAATGTCGAATATCACAGCAGAGTACGAGCGGGCTTCCACCAAATTGCAGCCGATCATCCTAAACGAGTCATCATGATTGATGCTAATCGAGATGCAGAACGCATAGCCGCGGATATATGGCAGGATTGCAAACAGTTGCTTGAGGAACATATTTCCGTCTAAAGCGGAAAACCAATTCTTAGTTTATAATATAAGGAGGCATCACCTATGAAACTAGTCGTAGCCGTTGTTCAGGATAAAGACAGTAACCGTCTCTCTAACGCTTTAATTAAGGAAGGGTTTAGAGCCACGAAGTTGGCAAGTACCGGTGGGTTTTTGCGCGCGGGGAATACAACCTTTATGATTGGTACGGAAGATGATCGTGTGCAAGAGGTGATGCAGGTGATTCGAGCAAATTGTAAAATTCGCGAGCAGTTGGTGACACCTGTTTCTCCAATGGGAGGAACGACGGATTCGTACATTCCATTCCCTGTGGAAGTACAAGTGGGTGGAGCGGCCGTTTTCGTATTGCCAGTCGAACGATTCGAGCATTTCTAAATATAATCAGCTCTACACAAGGATGGATGCGTCTTGAAAATTAACCCGGGGCTGCAGCCCATCGGTAAGAATATTAAAGTTGGTGAGAATGTTCCTCCGCCGCAGATGGCTCCGCGCAATTTCTCTGACATCATGCAGCAGCACGATGAGAAGTATACGCAGGAACAGTTGACCAAAATGGTACAGCAAATTACACTTCAAGGCGACCGCTTGTCGAGAGGCATGACAGTTAGAGAGCTTCTGCAATATAAGCTGCTCATTCGTCAGTTTCTCGAAGAAACGGCTCGTCGTGGCGTTAACTTAAGAGATACGAAGGGCTGGGATCGTCGCGGTCGTTCGAAGCGATATAAGCTTTTGGAAGCAATCGATCAAGAGCTCCTCTTGTTAGCCGATGAATTATTGGAGAATGAGCAGGGGCGGATCGAAATTTTGCATAGAATCGGAGAAATCCGAGGTATGTTGATCAACTTGTTATTTTAAAAATATAAGTGTGTAATGGGGCGAAAATAAATGTCCTTCCAAGCTATACCGGGACAAGCAGCAGCCAAACGGCTGCTGCAGAACGGACTACGTCAAGACAGGCTGTCGCATGCGTATATTTTTAGTGGTCCTGTTGGGACAGGGCGTTCGGAAATGGCAATAGCACTCGCCAAAGCGATTTATTGTCAGAATGGGACAGATGATGCATGCGGTGAATGCCTGGAATGCCGTAAGGTCGAACATGGCAATCATCCAGATCTCCATATGGTTGCTCCTGAAGGCGCTTCAATTAAAATTGAGCAGATTCGGGAGTTGCAGAAAGAGTTCGCCTACAGGGCAACAGCGTCTGGAACGAAAATATATGTCCTGTACCATGCAGAGAAAATGACGGTGCAGGCTGCGAATAGTTTGTTGAAATTTCTAGAGGAACCGAACTCTCGTGTGGTCGCGATTCTGATCACCGAGAACGGAAATGCGCTGTTACCTACGATTCAATCGCGGGCACAGTGGATCCAATTTACACCAATGGCACGTGAACAGATGGTGCTTACATTGCTGGAAGAAGGACTTCCAGCGGCATTGGTACAACCTGCAGCGCATGTAACAGCAGGTTTGCAAGCGGCGAGAGATTTAATTGCAGCAAATTGGTTTGCAGAAATGAGAACCGTAATGTTACAATTAGCGAAGGAGACGCTCACACGTTTCCCTACTTCCATGATTACCGTACAACAGCGGATTGTGAAAACAGAACTTGCGGATCATGTTTCGGCTTTGTTCGACTTATTGATCCTCTGGTTTAAAGATATGGTGCAGTTGCGCCTTGAGCGCAGAGATAAGCTTGTATATAATGACCAGCTAGACTGGATGAGCTCCCTCGCGTTAAGTCGAGATGTCTCGGTCTGGGTGCGTATGATGGAGCAAGCCGTAGATTTACAAAAGCGACTGCGTTCCAATGCCAATTCTCAGCTGGTTATAGAGAAAATGCTCGTGGAGATGCAGGGGGTGTAAGATGTACTCAGTGGTTGGCGTCCGCTTCAAGAAGGCGGGTAAAATATATTATTTTGATCCCATTGATTTACCGATCGAGAAAGAAAGTGCCGTTATAGTTGAGACCGCACGCGGTGTAGAATACGGCAAGGTCGTAGTGGGCAAAAAGATCGTCAAAGAAAACGATGTGGTTCTGCCACTCAAAAAAGTCATTCGCATTGCGGATGATACGGATGCTGATCTGGTTGAAGAGAATAAAAAAGCAGCCAAGGACGCTTTCCAAACGTGTCATGATAAAATAAAAGACCACAGTCTTAAGATGAAGCTAGTGGACGTAGAGTATACCTTCGACCGAAATAAAATTATTTTTTATTTTACAGCTGAAGGCCGCGTCGATTTCCGTGAGCTTGTGAAGGATTTGGCGAGTATTTTTCGGACAAGAATCGAGCTTCGTCAAATTGGTGTGCGTGATGAAGCAAAGATGTTGGGTGGCATAGGTCCGTGTGGGCGAATTCTATGTTGTTCTTCCTTCTTAGGTGATTTCGAGCCAGTCTCCATTAAGATGGCGAAAGATCAGAATCTGTCCTTGAATCCAACCAAGATATCAGGATTATGCGGAAGATTAATGTGTTGCTTGAAATATGAACATGATAACTATGAAAGTGCCAAAGATTCGTTGCCGACGGTTGGCCGATTAGTGATTACTTCTTTTGGCAGTGGCAAAGTATTGGGACTTAATATTAAAGAACGTACGGCAAAAGTTCAATTGTTTGATCTTGGGAAAGCGCTAGATCTACCATTCGATGATGTTGTAGAACAAGAGTAGAAGATCGAGGATCCAAGGAGGCGCTGGCCAGTAAGCATGCATGGCACTAGAGGTGAAAGCGTGGATAAACAAGATATTTTTGGACAAATAGATGGGATCGAAGAACGAATGGGTACCACGTATGCGGAATTAGGTGCCTTGAAGAAACGGATTATTACCCTCATCGAAGAAAATAAGAGATTAAGCATAGAGAATCAGCAGCTGCGTAAGCTCATTCGCCAAGAGGAAACGGTGGTTGAGGAGCCGACGAGAGATACTGCTGAGGAACCGGTACAGCTACCAGGAGCCGGATATGATAATTTAACCCGCTTATACAATGAAGGATTTCATATTTGCAATGTGTATTATGGACACCTTCGGACCGAGGGAGATTGTTTGTTTTGCTTATCCTTTTTAAATAAATAAGACGTTTGGCCGTAGGGGTGTATCCCTTACGGTTTTTTTCCATAATAAGCAACAATGAGAAAGGAAAGACGTATGAAGCAAGTTTCGTTACTACCGACTGAACGAATTGATGATTTATTGACATATGATTTGAAAATTATTCAAAGTGATGAAGTGTTCAGCTTCTCGATGGATGCGGTACTCCTAGGGAGATTCAGCAGTGTTCCGCCTAAGGGGCGAATCGTAGACTTATGTACAGGTAATGGTGTGGTGCCCCTGCTGCTATCAACAAGGACACGTGCGGAGATCTGGGGCGTTGAGATCCAAGAGCGTTTGGCAGATATGGCTGTGCGCAATGCGGAGATTAACGATCTATCGGAACGGTTACATATGGTACAAGGCGATTTGAAAACGATTCACAAGACCTTGGGACACGGACAATTTGATGCTGTCACCGTAAACCCTCCTTATCTGCCTGTGCCTAATGGGGAGCAGAATAGTAATGCGCATTTTGCGGCGGCTCGTCACGAGATTCATTGCACGCTGGAGGATGTGATTGCGGCAAGTGCTAAGCTAGTCAAAGCAGGCGGTAAAGTCGCCATGGTACACCGGGCTACGCGACTGGTGGACATCGTTTGTCTCATGAGGCAGTACCGTATCGAACCGAAACGAATCCGTTATGTCCATGCACGTGCTGGAGAAGAAGCGATGATGGTGCTAATCGAAGGGATGAAGGATGGTAAGCCAGAAATTCGCACCCTGCCACCTCTGATCGTATACACAGAGAAGGAAGAATACTGCCAAGAGCTGAAAGACATCTACTATGGTGGACGGAGCGCTCTGGAGTTCTCGTAGATAGGCTAACTGTATGATTAATATAAAGTGATGAGGGATTGAACTGTGAGTGTAACGATACAGAAAAGCTACCGCGAGGATGCTAGCGGTGTAGGCACACTATACCTGGTTGCCACACCGATCGGCAACCTGGAAGATATGACCTTCCGCGCGATCCGCACGCTGAAGGAAGTAAGCATGATTGCCGCGGAAGACACGCGGCAAACGCGCAAGCTGCTGACCCATTTCGAAGTCGCTACGCGACTGGTCAGCTATCACGAACACAACAAGCAAGCAAGCGGCCCGGAGCTGGTCCGCTTGCTGCTTGAAGGGCAGAGCATCGCGCTAGTCAGCGATGCCGGTCTGCCGGCCATATCCGACCCAGGTTATGACCTGGTGCGGATGGCCGTAGACGAGGGCGTGCCGGTGGTGCCCATCCCCGGCGCGAATGCGGCCCTGTCGGCACTGATTGCATCAGGCTTGCCGACAGAACGATTCGCCTTCGTCGGATTTCTCCCTCGGGAGAAAAAGGATCAGACGAAGTTGCTTGAAGGGCTGCAGCATGTGCAAGACACATTGCTGTTCTATGAATCACCGCACCGCGTGGAGAAAACACTTCTGCGCATGGCGGAAGTGTGGGGGGCGGAGCGCAGGGTCTGCCTCGCCCGCGAGCTGACGAAGCGGTTCGAGGAGTTCCTGCGCGGCACAATCGCAGAGTGCCTCGCGCACTTGGAGCAGTACCCGCCTCAGGGCGAGTACTGCGTCATCGCCGAAGGCGCATCCGACGCGGCCGTGCAGATTGCTGCTGACGGCTGGTGGGAGGCGAAGTCGCTCGGCGAACATGTCGCCCACTATGAGGAGCGCGGAATCGATCGCAAGGATGCGCTGAAGCTGGTTGCAACAGATCGCGGATTATCGAAGCGTGATGTATACAATGCGTTACTGGAGCGTTAAGGTGCCAAGCTAAACATAGAAAAGGAAAAGGCCCCTTAAGGGGCCGATTCATCTACCATAAATAGGATCATAATATTGTTGAGTCACTTGTCAGTCTTCTATCTTCTAAGGTCTATACAAAAAAAGATCTCTAACCCGTGGCCGAAGCCAACAAAGTTAGAGATGAAAGGAGATATGAAAAAGGTTAGAATTACCAATGGGATAAGTGCTACTTCTATTATATACTACTTTTCTTATTTTGTCACAGGTGTTGGCATTTCTGATAAACAAATATGACAAACAATTTTTCCTTTGAAGTACGATACATTCTCCGCATTGCCACAGAAGATACAAGCTGGCTCATATTTCTTCAGCATGATGCGCTCACCGTCTACATATATTTCCAAAGCGTCTTTCTCGCCAATACCCAACGTGCGGCGCAGTTCGATAGGAATAACAACGCGTCCTAGTTCGTCCACTTTTCTAACGATTCCTGTAGATTTCATCATATATATAAAACCCCTTTCGATTTTATCAATTTTTTATCAATATCGTCATGTTTCGACATTTGCTTATGACTTATGATACCAACGATTCCCAAAATAGTCAACCATATTTTCACTGAAAACGAGTAGTTTCATGTCTATTTTGATTTATTATGTAAAGCGGTAAAAAACGTTGATGGCGCTATCTACAAGGGGTTGTAAGGATTATATTACGAACTTTTCAAAGGCTTATTTCATAAGAGGTACTGGAAAATCAGCAATTAAGTACTGAATAAATTGGAATTTGATATTCGACAATAATCGACATGACAAAAGGTTTCATGTCGAAAATGTCGAAAGTATTTAACTATATCAAGGGAGGTTCAAACTGTATGAATGAAGAGAAGGTGTTTAAAGATCCCGTTCACAAATACATTTATGTGCAAGACGATACGATTTGGGATTTGATTAATACCCGTGAGTTTCAACGATTGCGCCGTATTCGTCAATTAGGCACGTCCTATTTAACTTTTCATGGTGCTGAGCATAGCCGCTTCTCCCACTCGCTTGGTGTCTATGAAATTACGCGAAAAATTATTTCGCAATTCGAACGCAATCACTATGAGGATTGGCCGAAGGAAGAGCGTCTGCTATGTTTATGCGCCGCATTGCTACATGATTTGGGACATGGTCCTTTTTCACACTCGATTGAGAAAGCTTTTGGTACAAAGCACGAGGACTGGTCCTGCCGCATCGTGTTAGGGGATACTGAGGTGAACGAAGTACTGAGTCGTGTCTCACCTGATTTTCCGAAGAAGGTGGCAGGTGTCATTTGTAAATCCTATAATGAAGAGATTGTCGTCAGCTTGGTTTCCAGTCAATTGGATGCGGACCGTATGGATTATTTGCTACGCGATGCTTACTTTACCGGTGTGAACTATGGCACATTCGATCTGGAGCGCATTCTACGTGTGATTAGGCCGTACAAAGGGCATATTGTTGTCAAAGAGAGCGGTATGCATGCTGTGGAGGATTATCTAATGTCTCGCTATCAAATGTACTGGCAGGTCTATTTTCATCCAGTTACGAGAAGCGCAGAAATTCTTCTGCACAAGGTATTTGCACGTGCGAAGCAATTGTATGAGGAAGGCTATACATTTGGATTTATGGTTGAGCCGATTCTTCATCTCATTCAGAATCAAATTTCCTTAGAGGATTATTTGCTACTGGATGAGTCTGTCATGCAAACGATGCTGACCTTTTGGAGTCAAGAGAAGGATGGTATGCTGGCGGATATGTGCAAACGATTCTTGGACCGTAAATTGTACAAGTACAGTACCTTCGATGGAGATCAGGGGGAGCTTATTCAGCGTATGGAAAAAGTGATGAGAGAAGTAGGTTTCGATCCGACGTACTATATGGAGATCGATT
This sequence comes from Paenibacillus sp. LjRoot56, assembly GCF_964253335.1. Taxonomy (NCBI): domain Bacteria; kingdom Bacillati; phylum Bacillota; class Bacilli; order Caryophanales; family Paenibacillaceae; genus Paenibacillus; species Paenibacillus sp. LjRoot56. The sequence goes on along the minus strand of NZ_CAXURV020000001.1, from coordinate 55,517 downwards.
TCCCTTCGAATCAATCCTATGACGTGTACAGAGCTGGTGAAAACGATGATAATTTGCCAATCCTCTTAATAGATCATAAGGAGACGTTAACTGAGATAACTCATCGGTCCGAAATTGTACAGTCGATTAGTGGCTTCCAGATGGGGAAGCATCATGTGTACTATCCTGAGGAGTTTCTTGAGCGGTTGAACGCTGAAGAATATCCGGATGTTTGGGAGATGTTGGGGGAGCAAGAATAAGTAGGTATAAGAAGCTATAAACAAAATGATGGAACATCATTCATATTCAGTTACATAAGGGAGAACAGTCATGCTAACGGATTCACACACACATTTAAATGCTGAGCAATTCAAAGATGATCAAGATGAAGTCATTCAGCGGGCGTTAGAGGCCGGCGTTACGAGAATTGTGAATGTCGGCTTTAATCGAGAAACGATTCCTAGCTCAATTGAGCTAGCTGAGAAATATGAATTTATTTATTCGACGGTTGGCTGGCACCCTGTAGATGCGATAGATATGATGCCTGGCGATTTGGAATGGATTGAGTCCTTATGTCAGCATGAGAAGGTGGTCGCGATCGGGGAGATTGGTCTGGATTATTACTGGGACAAGTCGCCCAAGGATGTTCAGCAACGAGTCTTTCGGGAGCAAATTCGGCTTGCGCGTAAGTTGGGGATGCCAATTGTGATTCATAATCGGGATGCACATCAAGACATTCTAACGATTCTCAAAGAAGAGAAGGCGGCGGAGGTCGGGGGTATCATGCATTGTTTCTCAGGCAGTTGGGAGACAGCGAAGCAGTGTCTGAATATGAATTTCCATATTTCCTTTGGAGGCCCTGTGACGTTCAAAAATGCAGTGCAGCCGAAAGAAGTGCTGGCGCAGGTTCCGCTTGATCGATTATTGATCGAAACGGATGCGCCATACTTAACGCCACATCCTTTCCGCGGTAAGCGCAACGAGACCGGTTACGTTCGCTTGGTGGCCGAGACTGCCGCGGAAATTCGAGGGATGACGTTGGAAGAGATAGCTGAAATTACAACAAACAATGCGATTCGGTTACTCGGCCTCAAGTAAGGCGTTTTTCTTGAACTTCCGGCGTAAAATAACGCCGCATGCGAAAGATATAAAGGCAAGACTGAGTAAGGGGACTACGATATACAGGATAGGGGTTCCCATCGTAAATGGAATCGTTAGGATAACAAGCTCTAGCAAGAGGGTTAGCCAGATGATAAAGGCTAGGGAACCTGCTCTTGCTTGAGGCTCCAAAGGGTACATATGGAGCCAAAATGTATATCGATGTGCACGCTCCAATGAAGTAAGCTGAACCATCGAGATCACAAGTGCGATGATTAGAATGACGCTTCGTGCAGTCGTGGAGTCTGCAACAGCTATGGCTAAGATGCCGATCACAGTCAGACGGAGAACAATGGCGAACATCTCGGTGCGCAGCAATGTCTTCATATATAAGTAGAGAAACGCCGAATCCTGTCGAAATGGAATCGTTCGGGTAATCCCGCTGATCCAACCTCGGCGGGTTATTCGCGTTGGTAATTGAGGTACATCCACGAACCAGTTGAAGAAGGCGTAGAGTCTCGCTTGCTGCTGTTTCTCTTTGGCGATCAGATAGTCCCATCCGATCACATATTTACCCACGTATCGGAATGCAATGAGCCAAATGAATACAAGAAGTATGGCACCTAGGCTTGCCCATAAACTGCTATAGTAAAATTGGACCGTGACTAAGGCGAGGGATGCCACCCATCGGTAACAAACAGATACGAATCGGGTTCGTTCGGCGGCAAATCTTCCTTCCTGCCAACTTGCTAATAGGTTCGCTACTTTTAATAGAAGTAATAGAGCGAAAATGAGAAGAAATGGCTGCGCTTCGGTACCTAGACAGTGCTTATATAGGGGTCTTACTGCGACCCAACCGAGAAATAACCAAGTACCCTGAAGTGATAAGCTATACAAGAAGCTGCTTCGGAAATAGGCCCCCATTTCGTGTTCAATCCTTAATAGAAACATCCGATCGGCACTGCGAGTCAGTGTTCGAATGGAGCTTGAAACGACGAGTGGAACGAGCACGAGCAACACGATCCATAGGTACGGATAATCTGTCGGAAGACGCTGTAATGTTTTTGCATAATAATAGGAAGAAACGATGACAAGAAACAACAAGAAGCCGATAAAGTTACTGCGTGCGGCATACTGCCAATATCCCATGGATTCCTTCCAATAATGTTGAAAACGCTGCTTCCATAATGCATGTGTGTTAAATGCAGGTGTACTATCCGTTAAGTGACTCATGCCATGTCTCCTTGAACGAGCTTGTAGAAGATGTCGTCTAATGACGCCTGAGGCAGCGCTGTTTGGGCGCGTAATTCGACTAAATCTCCCTGAGCCACCATGTGACCTTTGTGGAGAACGACATAAGTATCGCAATATTTTTCAATTGTAGACAAAATGTGTGAGGAAATGAGAAAGGATGCACCTTTCTTCTTCATTTGAACCATGAGATCAAGCAAGGAACGAATCGCTAAAGGATCGAGTCCGAGAAAGGGTTCATCGATGATATATAAAGAGGGTTCGATTAGGAAGGCATTCATGATCATGACCTTCTGCTTCATCCCTTTAGATAAATGACTTGCGAAGCTATTGAGCTTGTCTTTCATTTGAAACTGCTCTAATAAAGACCGAGAACGTGTTTCATAATCCGCTTTAGAAATACCGTAAGCCATCGCTGTTAGCTCGAGGTGTTCACGAATCGTAAGCTCTTCGTATAACTCCGGACTTTCAGGTACATATGCGTATGTCGCTCGGTAAGGCAATGGATTTTCGGCTAGTGTTAAACCGTTAATGCGAATGGACCCTTTTTGTGGTTGAAGCAGCCCGAGAATATTTTTGATGGTGGTACTTTTCCCTGCACCATTGAGTCCGATTAGCCCCATCATTTCACCTTGATGGATCGAGAAGGTAAGGTCATGGAGAACAGGTTTGTTGGGTAAATAACCACCGAATAAAGCGTTTACTTGCAAGATGGGACCCATCTCAATTGCCTCCCTAAATAGCAAATTTTTGGTATTTTTGAATCAAATACTTCCAGAATCATTATAAACAAATTTGCATTTTTAGCCTAGTTTTGACCATTATACACTGAAAAATCGCGTATACGTACGTTAAAGTTAGACACATGTAGATATAAGTGGGTTATATATGAAAAATAATCGAAATTTAAGCGATTTAGCCCTTTTTAACGGGTGTTAATCCCTTTACAGGTTGAGATTAACAGCGTAATATACTTTTCATAATAACTTAATATCCAATTTGCCAATTTTCCATTCGCTGAGTTCCAAATGTGGGAACGGGGGAACCACTGCAAACTTAATGAGCAATCCAATGCGGTTAAGTAAGCAGAGAGTAACAGGGGTGAATCATAGACGTCAAACAAGCAGTTTGCGTCTACGTAGGGCGACTCTCACGTCCGAATCCGTCAGCTAACCTCGTAAGCGTAAGAGAGGTAACGATTGTCGTGCGTGCTATTTGTATTTCACTATGCAAACTAAGCCAGCGAGAAGAGTCCTCTTCTTGCTGGCTTTTTGTCCTCATTTAGGGTTATACACAGATCATAAGACATAAAACAACCCGGAATTCATAGGATGATGAATAGGTAAAAGGGGGGGACGACCAGATTCAGCGGAGTAACTTGCTGATGATGGCGAGCGTTAAGTTAAACTAAAAACCTTAGTCGCGTCAAATTAATCATGCTGTAACCTGGCGGCGAGGCTTTGAAGGAGGACCGAAGAAGTGGGCAGTATCTCAATTAGCGAGACCCATGTAAAACGATCATCCAGCATGTCCTTCGCATTGCGATGGAAGCATGAAAACTTGCGTTTGATTTTAAGCCTAGCTATAATCTCAATCGCAATGACTTTCATGTTTTTGGTGTTGTTGTACGGAACGGCTACCAAGAGCGTATCCGTGGTTGTTAATGGACAAGAAACTATTGTGCACACGAAGCAATGGGTCCTGCAACGCCTACTGGATGAACAAGCCATAACGATTGGTGAGCACGATGAAATTTCAGCTTCACTCACGACCAAGCTCAAGGGTGGAGACAAAATTGTTATCGAGCATGCCTCACCGATTCAATTGACTGCTGATGGAAAGACCACCACTGTTTACACAACTGCAAGAACGGTAGAAAGTGCATTGCAACGTTTACATATTGCACTTGGGGAGAACGATCGTATTTCTCCCGAACCGACGTCCGCTCTTACCACTGGCGATGAAATCAAGATCGTCCGTGTGAAAAAAGAGACGGAGGAAGTCTCTGAACCGATCGCATTCGAGACAGAGAAAAAGAATGACGCATCTTTACTTAAAGGGAAAGAGCAAGTGGTCCAAGAAGGTAAAGAAGGCGTATTGGTCAAGAAGAAAGAAAAGACTTTCGAAGACGGTGTTTTAGTCGCGGAAGCAGTTGTGGGTGAAGAAGTACAAACAGAAAGTGTTAAGAAAGTAGTATCCGTAGGCACGAAAAATCCTGTGGTTGTTCTTTCCGCCTCTTCACCGAGTGTGGATGAGGTTTCCAAGAATGGTGTGACCTTCGGTTACAAACAAATTCTCAAAAACGTGAAGCTTACAGCTTATTCAGCGGACGCTGCGTCGACAGGCAAAACCGAGGGCTCGTCTGGGTATGGTAAAACCTACACAGGCACTACCGTGACGGAAGGGCGTACAATTGCCGTCGATCCGAAGGTTATTCCGCTTGGTTGGTGGGTGTACATTGAAGGGATTGGTTTCCGTCGTGCTGAGGATATTGGCAGCGCCGTGAAAGGCCAAATGATCGATGTATACTATGAAGATCACGGATATGCAAATAAATTCGGCACGAAGCAAGGGTACACTGTGTATGTGGTTGGCCCTACAAAACCGTCCCAAAACTAACGTGTAAACGGTAGTTTCGACGGGAACACTACTAAATACACGTAGCTTGGCATCTGCCTGCGCGAAAGAAGAGGAGACCCCTCTTCTTTTTCTGCGTACTGGGGAAGGAAAACGGTGATGATAAAAGAAATGATCGTTGTGGAAGGTAAGGACGATACAGCTGCGATCAAACGGGCTGTGCAGGCGGATACAATTGAAACAGGCGGCTCCGCCATCGGACAAGCCGTACTCAAGCGAATTGCACTGGCTCAGCAGCGCCGAGGCGTCATTATATTCACGGATCCGGATCACGCAGGGGAACGGATTCGCAAAATTGTGGCAGCCAAAGTTCCAGGCTGCAAGCATGCCTTCATTACGCAGGAGCAAGCGGCGTATAAGGGCGACATCGGTGTCGAGAACGCAACGCCGGAGACGATTCGTCAGGCGCTTCAGAGCCTGCGGACAGAGTATAATGCAGCGGTCTCGCAGCTGACGATGGAGGATCTGATCGCTGCCGGTCTCATCGTGCATCCGGATGCCGCAGCTCGCCGCTTGGCCGTAGGCAATGCGCTGGGCATTGGTTATTGCAACGGCAAGCAATTTTATAAGCGCTGCGCAATGTTTCAGATTTCACGAGAGGAATTTGAGGCTGCGCTCGAACATTTGAATCAGTAGAATCCCTAGAGTCACTAGAACCCTATAGATACGAGGTCTATACTATGAATATAACCGGACAAGAGGTTGTTGTAACAGCAGAAGATGTAGCAACACCAAGTAAAACAAAACAAATTATTAAGAAAAATGGTCTCGTGCTGAAGAAAAGCTTAGGCCAGAACTTTTTGATTGATCAAAATATATTGAGCAAAATTGTTCTAGCTGCTGAGCTAGGGCCTACAAAGGCTGCGCTCGAGATCGGCCCCGGCATCGGCGCGCTCACACAACAGCTAGCCAAGCTCGCTGGCCGCGTGCTGGCCGTCGAGATCGATCAGCGTCTGCTGCCCATTCTGGACGAGACGCTGGCTCCTTACCCCCATGCCACTGTCGTTCATGGGGATATCTTGAAGACCAACCTGCCGGAGCTGTTCCGGCAGCATTTCGAAGGCGTGGAAGGCGTCAGCGTTGTCGCCAACCTGCCTTACTACATCACGACGCCGATCATCATGAAGCTTCTCGAAGAGAAGCTTCCCCTGGAGAATATCGTCGTGATGATTCAAAAAGAAGTGGCCGACCGCATGGCCGCCAAGCCCGGCACCAAGGATTACGGCAGCCTTAGCATTGCCGTGCAGTTCTACTGTGAGCCGGAACTCGTCACGATCGTGCCTCGCACCGTCTTCGTGCCGCAGCCGAACGTCGATTCCGCTGTTATCCGGCTGCGTGTGCGTCAAGTGCCGCCTGTTGAAGTGGCAGACGTGGACTTCTTCTTCGCTGTCGTCCAAGCGTCCTTCGTTCAGCGACGCAAAACCCTCTATAACAACCTCGCGGCGAGGTTTTTTACCAAAGAGAATAAGCCTGAGCTGGAAGCGTTACTGCACGGCATTCAGATCGAGCCTTCACGCCGGGGAGAAACACTCAGCATGGAAGAGTTCGCACGCTTGTCAACGGCGCTTCGTGCGCACGGCTGCAAATAACCCGCACCAAATGCCTAGTCTCGCCATAGGATACCCGTAGGAGGGGATTTGTGCGATGAGGCAAGGAGATTTTGTTACCCGTATTTCCTATGGCGGCGACGTCGTGTTTAAAATTGAACGAATTGAGCATCTCAAGGCCATTCTGAGGGGTGTCGATTTTCGGTTACTTGCAGATGCGCCGCTCACGGATCTGACGAAAACGAATCCTAAGGAGACCTTAGATCATCCACGGTCAAGCTCGCCTGAATTTCGTGAGTCACTGCGTCGACTGGCGGTGTCCCAAGTACAATTGCATGAGAAGAATCAGATAGCCGTCAACCATAAACAAAAATCACAACCGGCTCATAACAGCTATTTTGAAGTGCCGGGAAGAGTTCTTCACTTGGATGGCGATCCGAGCTATCTACGAAAAAGTATGCAGCTCTACGGCGAATTGCGCGTACCGGCAGAAGGGTTCTTCATTCCTGAGGCACAAATGGCGGAAGCGCTGCAAAGATTGCTTCCTCAATATAAACCGGACATTGTTGTCATTACGGGTCATGATGGTATTTTGAAAAATCGGCAAAGCGTGAGCCCGAGCAATCTGTCGAGCTATAAGAATTCCCAAAACTTTGTGAATGCGGTGCGAGTGGCTAGACAATTTGAGAGGAATCGGGATTCCTTAATTATTGTGGCGGGTGCTTGTCAGTCGCATTTTGAAGCGTTATTGCGGGCTGGGGCTAACTTCGCAAGTTCTCCTGCACGAATACTTATTCACGCCTTAGACCCGTTGTGCATCGCTGCTAAGCTGTCCTATACCCCAACAAGAGAAACGATTTCGATGTTGGATATTATGGATTTAACGGTGACAGGCCTGGAGGGGCTAGGTGGGGTTGAGACGCGCGGTAGCTATCGGATGGGTGTTCCTGGTATTCAGCACACAGAAGAGTCAGTATAGCTGGATTGGGCGTCTCTAGGAGACAGAATAGGGCAGCAGTCATTTTAAGCTAATGAAAGCCCTATCTGAACCGTGTGATTCATAGAAACACTTTTTGTTATGAACTCCGTGTGGGTGATGACAGGAAGTGTTCTTTTTTTTTGTCCTCATCAGACAGTTTTTCCTTGGTATTTGCTCCATGTTCGTATGTTCAAGGGAAGAAGTTTCTCCTTAACTGGAAAAGTGTGAATAATTTGCGAACATTGGTGACAACCTGAAGGGAGGAGAAATCGGAAAACCTATAAAAATGCCGTTGACAACGGGAATAGGGTGCTGATATAATATTTGCCCTCATTTGACATGATGGGGTGAATGGGTTATAATTGACTAGGAAAGAGGTGGTAGTTGACAATGGCAAAAAATGCGCTATTGGAAATCAAACGCAGTTTGGAGCCCCATGTTGGGCAGAAGATCATGTTGAGAGCGAATGGTGGCCGTCGTAAGACTGTCGAGCGTTCCGGTGTTTTAGAAGAAACCTACCCTTCTGTGTTTATTGTGAAATTAGATCAAGAATCCCATGCCTTCAAACGAGTGTCATACAGCTACGCCGATATCCTCACCGAGTCCGTCGAAGTTACCGTATGCAACGACGATGGTCAGGTTCGCATCACTTACATACAGCATTAGCTTAATAGCGTTCCGATATTGAACAGGTCTTTGTGGCCTGTTTTTGCTTTGTATCTATCCTAACTATCAGGGCATACTATTCGAAATCGTCATCAATCACTGCTTATGATGGTTGCAGCGTTCATTGTGCGCAAATGATAAGGAGGATTTGGTATGAGTCGAAGAAGAAGTGTGATGTCTGAGAGTTTTAAATATGAGTTAGCGAAGGATCTTGGTTTCTACGATGTCGTACAGCGAGAAGGCTGGTCAGGGATTCGCACGAAAGATGCAGGGAATATGGTGAAGCGGGCGATTCAAATTGCACAGGAGCATTTGGCCAAACAATACGTTTCGGCTCCGACCAACGTGCACACCCCCTCGTCTAACTATCGTCAGACGACCGCTAGTCAGCCGGCATTTAACGGACAGGGACATACAAACTATTCACCGTCATATAACAGTCATCATCAGCAACAAATGGGCACAACGAATTATCCGCAGGCTGGCTACCAGCAGTCTAATCAGCAGTCCGGACAAGGCACGCAACGTCCGTATTACAGCTAAAGCAAATGCTTTAGCTTTTTTTTTATGCTTTTGTTATAATATCGGGGTGGCTAACGAGCAAAAGAAGGTGATCGGATGAAGATTTTTGAGAAAGCACCGGCTAAAATTAATTTGTCTCTTGATGTTTTACATAAAAGGCCAGACGGCTACCATGAAGTTGAGATGGTTATGACGATGGTGGATTTGGCTGATCGGATCGAAATGCAGGAGATGGCGCGTGACACGATTATCATATCGAGTCAGGCAGGGTATATTCCGCTCGATGAGAAGAATCTAGCCTTTCAGGCTGCACGTCTCATTAAAGACCGCTACGACGTCAAGCAGGGCGTCTATATTCACTTGGACAAGCGGATACCTGTGGCTGCAGGTTTAGCGGGCGGGAGCAGCGACGCGGCTGCAACATTGCGAGGGCTCAACCGTCTCTGGAACTTGAATATCCCAAATGAGGAGCTTCAAGTGCTAGGCGCAGAGCTTGGCTCGGATGTGCCTTTCTGTGTGACAGGAGGAACTGCTCTTGCAACAGGGCGTGGCGAGAAGCTGGAGCATATCTCAGCACCACCTCAGTGCTGGGTTGTCCTAGCGAAGCCGCCTATTAATGTGTCTACCTCAGAGATCTACGGAAAGCTGAACGCGCGAGAGATCAAGCATCATCCTTCCACGTCCGGTGTATTAAGTGCGATACGGGACAAGCAGTTCGATCGTTTGTGCGACAATCTAGGCAATGTACTGGAGGAAGTGACGCTGGATCTGTATCCAGAGGTCAGACATCTGAAGGAGTGCATGCAGCGCTTAGGGGCAGACGGTGTATTGATGTCGGGCAGCGGACCAACCGTCTTTGGCCTTGTTTCCAAGGAAGCGAAAGTGCCGCGCATCTATAACGGGCTGCGAGGCTTTTGTAAGGATGTTTACGCTGTGCGCATGCTGACCTAAAGAAGCTTGTTGGAGCCCCGCGATGGGGCTCTTTTTCATCTAAAGGGGTATAATGGTAAGGATGGATCATGAATCTTAATTGATGTCAGATGCATGTTAAGTTTATGTTAACATATTTTTCATGGTTCGCTTGAACAAATACGTATAAAAGTGGTATATTTTCATTATAATATTCGGATTTTGGGGGGTAGTGCGATGAAAAAGTTGAAAAGGAGCGCTAGGCTGGTAGAAATGACACAATATTTGTTATTTCGCCCCCACTCGTTAATCCCTTTAACGACTTTTGCCGAGCGTTACAACTCCGCGAAATCTTCCATAAGCGAAGATCTTGCCATCATCAAGGAAGTTTTTGAAGAAGAAGGATTGGGCGAACTGAATACGCTGGCCGGAGCAGCCGGAGGCGTGAAGTTTTCACCGAAGGTGCCCAAAGAAATATCACTGAAGTTTATCCAGAATCTATGTTTGCAACTTCAACAACCAGAACGGATTCTCCCGGGTGGCTATTTGTATATGTCAGATATTATGGGACAACCCCAGTATTTGAACGAAATTGGCAAAACCTTTGCATCCGCTTTCGCTGGTCGCGATGTGGACGTAATTATGACCGTTGAAACCAAAGGGATACCGCTTGCTTACGCAACGGCTACCTATATGAATTTGCCTGTTGTTATCGTACGTAGAGACAGCCGGGTGACGGAAGGTTCAGCCGTTAGCATTAACTATGTGTCGGGCTCCAACAAAAGGATCCAGACGATGTCACTTGCACGGCGCGCACTGAAGGAAGAATCCAAGGTACTGATCATCGATGACTTCATGCATGTTGGCGGGACGATTCATGGCATGATGGACCTGCTAGCCGAGTTTAAAGCAACTGTACAAGGTGTTGGTGTATTCATGGAATCCTGCGAGGCCGAGGAGCAGTTGGTGGATAACTATGTGTCACTAGCTCGGTTATATGGCGTAGACTCCAAGACGAAACAAATTACGGTAGAGCCTGGCAACTATTTTGATTCTAAATAAAGGAGATTTACACAGATGGAATTCATTTCAACATCAGCAGCACCTGCTGCGATCGGACCTTACTCACAAGCGGTTAAACTGGGTAACCTGTTGTTTACTTCCGGACAAATCCCGTTAGGCTTAGATGGACAAATCGTAGAAGGCGGCATTAAGGAACAGGCTGTTCAAGTTTTCGAAAATTTGAAAGGCGTGCTTGAAGCAGCAGGCTCATCGTTCGGGCAAGTTGTGAAAGCGACTGTCTTCTTGAAGGATATGAACCAATTCGGCGAGCTGAATGAGATCTACGCTAGCTACTTCGGAGATCATAAACCTGCTAGATCTACCGTAGAAGTTGCAAGATTACCTCGTGATGTTTTTGTCGAAATTGAACTAATTGCTGTGATTCCTGTCGAAATTTAACAGAAACATTAAGAACACATTAAATTATCAAAAATTTCAAAATAATAAGAAGGAATTTGCATGGAGATGTTGAATATATCACCCAAGTCTCAGAGATGGAAAAAGGTGGTGAACACAAGTGCAAATTACAGATGTAAGACTCCGCCGGGTAAACTCCGAGGGGAGGATGAAGGCGATTGCTTCTATTACCATTGATAACGAGTTCGTCGTACACGACATTCGTGTCATCGATGGCAATAACGGAATGTTCGTTGCTATGCCGAGCAAGCGAACACCTGACGGTGAATTCCGCGATATCGCTCATCCGATTTCGTCCACGACTCGTGAGAAAATTCAAGCAGCAGTACTCGCTGAATATGATCGCGCAGCTGTAGAAGAGGAAGTTATTGAAGAAGGCGCATAATTCAGATTATTGAGAGAGCCCTTGGGGCTCTCTTTTCTTTTGGCAGGTAATGATGCTATATTGGGGGAAGAACTCATTGTTTTAGAGATAAGCATTAGAGATATAAAGAGAAATTATGAATTCATAATAAGGGAGTTGGATATTCGTTGAAGCTCATGGCAATTGTGTTAGCTGCAGGACAAGGGAAACGAATGAAATCAAAGCTATACAAGGTGCTTCATCCGGTCGTTGGTAAACCGATGGTGGGTCACGTTGTGGATACGCTGCAACATATAGAAGTAACGCAAACCGTGGTGGTGGTTGGATTTGGTGCGGAAGCCGTAAAAGGCTACTTAGGCGATCGTGCCCAGTATGCACTGCAAGAGCAACAATTAGGAACGGGTCATGCCGTGCTCCAGACCAAGGATCTGCTTGGTGAGGAAGAGGGAATGACGGTTGTCATTTGCGGGGATACACCTCTTATTACGGCAGCTACGCTGCAAGAGACGATCAAACTGCACCAACAATCGGGCGCAGCAGCGACGATTTTGACGGCAAAGCTAGGTGAGCCGCAAGGTTACGGACGAATTATTCGTGGAGAAGACGGACGCGTCGCGCGGATCGTTGAGCAGAAGGATTGCACAGCAGAGGAAGCGGCTGTTCAGGAGATTAACACGGGTACGTACATTTTTGATAATCGCAAAATGTTCAAAGCGCTGGCGTCGGTTACGAACAAGAATGTACAGAATGAGTACTATTTGACCGATGTTATCGGAATTATGACCAGCGCTGGCGAAGTTGTTCAAGGATATTGCATGGCAGATCCAGCTGAATCGATTGGTGTGAACGATCGTGTGGCATTGTCCGAAGCGGAGCAACTGTTCAAAGCGCGGATTAACCGCGAGCATATGTTGAATGGGGTTACGATTATCGATCCAATCAATACGTATATCGAGAAGGATGTTACGATTGGCGCTGATACCGTCCTGCTCCCAGGTACGATATTGCGCGGAAACACCCAGATTGGTGAATTGTGTACGATTGGGCCGCAAACTGAAATCATCGATTCCACGATTCGGGACGAAGTAACGATTAAGCAATCCGTTCTTCAAGATGCTTATGTGGATAGTGAAACATCCGTTGGGCCATTCGCGTATTTAAGACCTGGCGCTAAGCTTGGCAAGCAAGTGAAGGTTGGCGACTTCGTTGAGATCAAAAACGCGACGCTGGGTGAAGGAACGAAGGTTTCTCATTTGAGCTACGTAGGTGATGCGGTGGTTGGAACGAATGTGAATATCGGCTGCGGTGCCATAACGGTGAATTATGATGGGTTTAATAAAAACCTAACGGAAATCGGAAATGATGCGTTTATTGGCAGTAATGTCAATTTGATTGCGCCTGTGAAAATAGGAGATGGGGCTTATGTGGTTGCTGGCACCACGATCACACATAATGTGAACGAAGGTGATCTGTCTATCGCTCGTGTACGCCAAGAGAATAAAGCGGGTTATGCGGATAAAATTAAAGCGCGGATGAAGGCGAAGAAAGAAAATAAAGGTCGTTGATGGACTGTGTATTGCCATATGCGACGGAGTAATTGAGCAATTGGAATGGAACCTCTTGAGGCGGGGTACGCTAGAAATGAAGTGCTGCCCACTCAGCCTGGTTTACGTGGAAGCGTCCGGGCTGAGCGAGACCGATAGAGGTTCTTTTTCATAGGCTAGATCATGGAAAAGTAACCGAATTGGGGTTTGCCCCTTCAATGAAAGCGCTTAATATCCAGGACGCGAAACAAAAGTATGCTTCTTTCTGCTATAAAAGATACGATTAATCTTAACGAAATGACGGTTGTACATTTCAACAAAGCCTATATCCTTGTGCAGATTTTGATAGTATACTTGGACGGGTACGTCCGCATCGATATGATCTTGGAAATGATCATCTTCTGTAAGCTGTTGTCCATGAAGATACATCTTTCTTTTATCACCTACAGCTTTTATGGGATGGATAACATTAGGTAACAGGTATATTGTAAACAATAACCTTTAGAAGCGGGTTCCGCAAAGGTTTTTTAGTTTATCGCTAGTTGAAATAGAAAGTTTTCGTTTTTACTTTCTAGTCAACCTGGACAAACACGCTCGTCCCTCGAAAGACGGCGTATTCGTTTATCTATGGGGGGATTTTGAAAATTATGAAATGTTTTATCGGACTGGGAAATCCGGGAAAGCAGTATGAGCTGAATCGGCACAATGTCGGGTTCATGGCGATTGATCGCTTTGCCGCCAAGTGGGGGATTACCTCTTTTCAGAATAAAGGAAAAGGGCTGCTCGCAGAAGGTAATGTGAACGGGACGAAGGTGTATTTACTGAAACCGATGACGTACATGAACCTTTCAGGTGAATCCATGCGCGCCTTCCTTGATTTCTATAAAGCGAAATTGGAAGACGTCGTGATTGTTTATGATGATATGGACACATCCTTCGGTCAAATTCGTCTTCGTTATCAAGGGAGCCCAGGTGGACATAACGGTATTAAGTCCATTATTCAGCATGGAGGCACACAGATCTTCAATCGGATTCGGATTGGTGTGAATCGCCCGGCGCCAGGCTATAACATTGCGGATTATGTACTGTCTAACTTTTCCAAAGATGAGATGAAGTCCATTAACGACGTGCTGGATTTAACCTGTGATGCAATGGAGTTTAGCTTAGGCGAGTCCTTCGAGAAGACGATGGCTAAGTTTAACAAATAATCTCAACACATGAACTTGCTGTATGTATGATGATATGTAAGCTCCCCATTCGAAAATGACAATGGCAGATTCGGCTAATTATTCCGAAGAATGGTCATACTAGGATGTAATCGAATTGTCGAAGGAGGCATACATATGATCAAGTATATTTGCAGGCATTGTCATACCTTTGTCGGGGAAATTAATCAGCGTGCGATTACCGAGCAGCAGTTAGGCTTCCATTTCTTGACCCCTGATGAGCGTAGAGATATAATATCGTATAATACGAACGGAGATGTTACGGTTAGGGTCGTTTGCGACTACTGTCATGAGGCATTAGAAGCGAACCCAGAATTATCCCTGCTAGCCAGTCCGTTGCAATAATTTATGATGAAGATAAAGAGTTAATAGCCGAGGCAAGTGTGCCGAGGCTTCTTTTTGTGAGGGGAGTGTACTTGTTTGCAAGCTTTAATTCAAGCTTTTTCTGCGGATTCCGACTTTCAAACGATCGTGACAGGCCTCAAGTCCGAAATGAAAGAGCAGCTCATTGCCGGTTTAACTGGCTCCTCCAGGCAAATCATGCTGGCCTCACTTGCGCGTGAGCTGGAGCGTCCGCTTTTCGTTGTTACGCACAATATGTTCGCTGCGCAAAAAATAGCGGAAGACCTCTTGGAGTGTCTATCCCCTGATGAAGTGCTGCTCTATCCATCTCAAGAGCTTCTGACTACCGAAGAAGCGGCTTCAAGCCCAGAGATGCTGGCGCAGCGTATTGACGTTCTCACTAAACTTGCTGGCGGATTCCGCGGCGTAGTTATTGCGCCATTTGCTGGTGTACGAAGATTGCTGCCACTCAAACAGGTGTTCGAAGAATCCCGAGTGACGATAAATGTCGGTGACACGGTTCAATTAGACGAGCTGCTGGCTTCTTTATCCAGCCTAGGCTATGAACGAGTTGAACGCGTTGAAACCAAAGGTGAAATGAGTGTACGAGGCGGCATTCTCGATTTATTTCCGTTAACGTCGGAGAATGCGATTCGGATTGAGCTCTTTGATATCGAAATCGACTCTATTCGGACTTTCGATGTAAGTGACCAGCGGTCAATTGATAAACTAACAACGGTGACGATCCCTCCATGCCGTGAGATTCAAGCGGATAGAAAGCGGTTACAGTCAGCTGCGCAGCATGCGTATGAGCTGCTGCAAGCGCAATTGGCGAAGATGACCGAGCGCTCAGCCAAAGACAAACTGTTGGAGGTCGTAGGCCGCGATATCGAGCTTATGCGAGAAGGTCAGACGTTCCCAGGCATTTATAAATATATTTCTCTCCTATACACGGAAAGACAGACGCTCATGGACTACATGCCCACAGACTCGATTCTCATTATCGACGAACCTGCTCGCCTCTTGGAAACAGCGAAGCAGCTCGAGCGTGATGAAGCCGAGTGGATGATGCATGCGTTGACTGAGGGGAAGAGCTTGCCGGCTTTTGTGCTGTCCAAATCTTATGAAACCCTGCTGCACCGCAGACCGTTCCCGACGTTGTATGTGTCCCTTTTCCTTCGTCAGGTAGCGGGTATACAGCCGCAGAATATCGTGAACTTCGTATGCCGTGTCATGCAAAACTTCCATGGGCAGATGAATCTCCTCAAGGCGGAGATGGAGCGGTGGAAGAAGAATGGCAGTAAGGTCATTCTTCTAGCGAATGGCGATGACCGTGCAGAACGTGTACGTCGTGTTCTTGGCGACTACCAGATTGAAGTTCCTGAGATTGTAGATGGCAATCTGCAAACAGGTTTTGAAATGCCTTCGATTCACCTTGTCGTGATTACAGAGGGTGAGATTTTCACTCAGAAGCAGCGCAAAGCACGTAAAGTGGAGAAGAAGCTGGAGAACGCAGAACGGATCAAAAGCTATCAAGAGCTGAAGGTCGGCGACTACGTTGTTCACGTCAATCACGGGATCGGGAAATACGTTGGCATCGGAACATTAGAGGTTGGCGGGATTCATAAGGATTATTTGCATATTATGTATGCCGGCGGCGATAAGCTGTCTGTTCCGATCGATCAGATTGATTTGATTCAGAAATATGTCGGTTCCGAAGAGAAGGAGCCGAAGGTATATAAACTTGGCGGCGCTGATTGGGCACGGGTGAAGAGCAAAGCACGCGCATCTGTCAAAGATATTGCAGATGAGCTGATTAAGCTGTATGCCGAGCGTCAAGCTGCGACGGGTTACGGATTTAGCAAGGATAGTTCGTATCAGAATGAGTTCGAAGCGATGTTCCCTTACGATGAAACGCGCGATCAGCTTCGTGCGATTGAAGAAATTAAAACTGATATGGAAAAAGCACGTCCCATGGATCGATTGTTATGCGGAGATGTTGGCTATGGTAAAACCGAAGTTGCTGTTCGCGCAGCCTTTAAGGCAGCCATTGACGGGAAGCAGGTTGCTGTTCTCGTGCCCACGACGATTTTGGCGCAGCAGCATTATGAAACCTTCCGTGAACGCTTCTCCGGTTATCCGTTCAATGTGAAAGTGTTAAGTCGTTTCCGTTCTAAGAAAGAACAGACGGAGGTCATGAAAGGGGTCAAGAAAGGCGTCGTTGATGTCGTGATTGGAACCCATCGCCTCTTGTCGCAAGACATTCAGTTCAAAGACCTAGGCCTGCTCATCGTCGATGAGGAGCAGCGTTTCGGCGTGTCCCACAAAGAGAAGCTCAAGCGTCTGAAGACGAACGTAGACGTGCTGACGCTAACGGCGACGCCAATTCCAAGAACCCTGCATATGTCCATGTTGGGCGTTCGTGACTTATCGGTCATTGAAACCCCGCCAGAGAACCGCTTCCCGGTTCAGACCTATGTGGTGGAATACGGGCCGACACTGGTTAGAGAAGCTATCGAGCGTGAGTTGGCGCGTGAAGGGCAAGTTTATTATCTATATAATCGCGTACAAGGCATTACACAAATCGCTGATCAAATCTCGATGATGATTCCGGATGCTCGTGTAACCGTAGCGCATGGTCAAATGGGTGAGCAGGAGCTCGAGAAAACGATTCTCGATTTCTTGGACGGGGAGTATGATGTTCTCGTCAGCACAAGCATTATCGAAACCGGCGTAGACATCCCGAATGTGAATACACTTATTGTCCATGATGCGGATAAAATGGGGCTTTCCCAGCTCTATCAGCTGCGCGGACGTGTAGGCAGGTCGAATCGCGTCGCATATGCGTATTTCACGTATCAGCGTGATAAAGTGCTGACAGAAGTAGCCGAGAAACGACTTCAAGCGATTAAAGAGTTTACAGAACTTGGTTCAGGCTTTAAAATTGCGATGAGGGACTTATCCATTCGTGGCGCAGGAAACTTATTGGGTGCTGAACAGCACGGCTTTATTGCATCTGTCGGTTTTGATTTGTACTCCCAAATGTTAGCCGAAGAAATTGCAAAGCTGAAGCTGGAGATAGATGGAGAAGCGGTCATTCCAGAACCGGAATGGCATACGTCAATCGACATTCAATTGGATGCGTACCTGCCATCTGATTATATCTATGACAGCATGCAAAAAATCGAAATTTACAAAAAAGTGGCCGCCATTCGTACGCTGGAAGAAGCCGCGGATCTGCATGATGAGCTCGTTGATCGCTTCGGTGATCTGCCGCAGGCCGTGTTCAACCTACTGACAGTGGCTCGTTTGAAAGCATACGGTTCGGATTACCGGATTGAAACGATTAGCCAAAAAGGGGAGGATTACCTAATCAAGGTGCATGTCGACCAGAATGGCAGGCTGGATGGCCAGAAGCTGCTCGCTTTGTCCAAAGGCTTTGATGGTCGTATCAAATTGAACGCAGATCCGCAGCTACTTATCGTTATCCGCTTTAAAGGCATGAAGCCGGAAGCCTCCATCGAATTGTTGGAGAAATTCTTGGTACAATATAAGGATGTTCTGAAAACGAAAGGGGAATTACAGGATGTTGCCAAATGAAACTAGCAGACAACGACGTACTTCGAGAAAATGGATATTAGGTTTGGTGACAGTTATCCTTGCATTCTCTGTCCTCAGCGCGTGTGGAGATAAAAAGGAAGGCGCTGCAACAGCTTCGCCTTCCGCATCAGCGGCTGCTACAGGTAATCCAAGCGATATTATTGCTACGTACAAAGAAGGCGGGAAAATTACACGCGGTGAATTCGATTCTTTCATCAACGTAAATAAAATGTTCTCCCCGCAATTAGCTCAATACTTGGCTGATCCAGCTTTTCAACAAGATATGTTGAAACAAATGGTTACTTTCCGTGTTCTTTCCACTAAAGCGGACGACAAAGTGAAAGCGGATGCTGACAAACAAGTAACAGAGCAAATGAAAGCCATCACTGACTACTTCGGTAAACAAGAAGGCGGAATGGACAAGCAGTTGAAAGACAACGGTATCGAATTGAAAGATATCGAGTCCTTGATGAAATTAAGCTTCTACACAATGGGCAGCATGGAAAGCAAGATCACAGACCAAGCGGTTCAAGATGCTTACAAAGAACAAGCTGCTGCGCATGCGTTTGACGTTGCGACCGTTAGCCACATCCTGATCGCGTTGAAGGATTCTGCTACACAAGCAGATCTTCGCACGAAGGAAGATGCGTTGAAGAGAGCGAAAGAAGTAAAAGCGAAGTTGGATGCAGGCGGCGATTTCGCAGCACTTGCGAAAGAATTCTCTGACGATCCAGGTTCCAAGGATACAGGTGGTACGTACAAAGATGCCAACATCAACGAATGGGTAACAGAGTTCAAAGATGCAGCAAGCACCCTTCCATTGAACAAAATCAGTGATCCTGTAGAATCCACTTTCGGTTATCACGTGATGAAAGTAGAATCCAGAAGCACGAAACAACTGGATGATACACTTAAAACACAAATCAAATCTCAGCTTGCAGAGAAATCCTTGTCTGAATTTGCTGAAACTGAATATCCGAAATTGATCGAAACGAATAATCTTCCTAAAGTAGAAGCAGCACCAGCACCAGCGGCAAGTCCAGCAGCTAGTCCTGCGGCTAGCCCAGCTGCAAAGTAAGAACTTACCAGGATGTCCGATAATGGACATCCTGTTTTTATTTCTCATTTTTGGACATGATAAGCGCAGCAGGATGCAGAGCTAAATAAAGTAAATTGCTTAGTCGGGGCGTCTGCATAGAAGAATGGGAAGTGAAGAATACTATGGATAGATTTCAAGTTCCCACCAAATCCCGATCTAGCATACAAGTTTCATGCTCGTGTCGTATCTAATTCGTAAGCGGAAAGTGAGGCATCTAGAGGTATGAAAGCAACTGGAATTGTCCGTCGGATAGATGATTTAGGGAGAGTTGTAATCCCCAAGGAAATACGGCGCACCCTACGCATTCGTGAAGGTGACCCTTTGGAAATTTTCGTGGATCGTGATGGAGAAGTTATTCTGAAGAAGTATTCACCGATTGGTGAGCTTGGTGATTTTGCGAAGGAATATGCGGAGTCGCTGTTTGAAAGCACCAATCATGTTGCCTTGATTTCGGATCGAGATCATATTATTGCTATGGCTGGCGGATCTAAGAAGGATTACTTAGAGAAATCGGTTGGGGCGATTATAGAGTCTTGCATGGAAAATCGTAAGGCTGTAATTGAAAGCAGTTCAGGTCAATTCGAGATTATTAAAGATACCACTGAAACATTCACTTCCTTCGTAGCTGCGCCGATTGTTGCAGGGGGAGATCCCATTGGTTCAGTTATCCTGATCTCGAAAGACGAGAATGTGAAAATGGGCAATATGGAAGTTAAAATGGTCGAGACTGCCGCTGGATTCCTAGCGAAGCAGATGGAGCAATGAACACATAATTCCAAACGAAGGCTTCCTTACGGAGATGATGCATCTGTAAGCGAAGCTTTTTTTTGTCTGAACTGGCAGACTTCGCTATAATACGTACATAGGAATCATGTTTGTGTAGAGGGGTAAATCGGAATGAGGGCTACCTTCAAGGAGCAAGATCAGCAGAAAGAAGGGCTCCAGAGGCATGGTAATGGTAAACAGAACAAACTGTTAAAGGGTGCTGCGCTGCTTGGGGGTGCGGCTGTGCTATCTAAACTACTTGGGACGCTTCAGAAGATTCCTTTGCAGAACGTAGCTGGAGATGTAGCTTTTGGTATTTATAATGCGGTTTATCCGCTCTATATTCTGATCTTATTTGCAGCCACGGCTGGATTTCCAGTTGCAGTGTCTAAATTTGTAGCCGAACGCGTCATGGAAGGAGATCATTCAGGCGCGAAACGGATTGTGGTTGTCTCATCTGCGCTATTAATGAGTGCGGGGCTTCTCTTATTTCTCCTGCTGTATTTTGGTGCGGAGACGATTGCTGGTTGGATTGGCATTACGCAGACCGCGACAGCGATCCGCAGTGTATCTTTTGCCCTACTCTTATCTCCCGTTCTTGCTGTCCTGCGGGGGTATTTTCAAGGGTATCAAAACATGGTGCCTACCGCGGTCTCGCAAGTCATCGAACAGCTCATCCGTGTAATTACGATGGTCGCGCTATTGTTGTATCTGGTGGCGCTTTCCTATGATGAGGCATGGATTGCGGCGGGGGCCACGTTTGGCTCCGTGACAGGCGCTGGAGCGGGTCTAGTGGTGATGGCTGTATTTTGGCGGCGAGAGCAACGTGGGGAGCGTGTAAAGCTGTTGAAAACAGACTTGCCAGCGTATGGTGGGTTAGTGGGTGGAGGGCCAGAGCAGAATGCTAAGAAAGCGATAGCAGCCGGCTTAGAAACTAAGCAAGTGATCTCATCTTGGCAATGGGCGAAACGAATTACGATATATGCGATCCCTGTATGCCTTGGCGCAATTGTGGTGCCGCTGCTCACGCTCGTGGATACCTTCACGATGCCTCGACTGCTGGAAGCATCATCTGGCAGCGAATTGGAGGCAATGCGTCAGTTTGGCCTTTATAACCGTGGGTTTCCACTTGTTCAGTTGGTCGTGATGGTGGCGTCCTCGATGTCGGCTGTCTTGGTGCCAGCTATTGCGGAAGCTAAGATGAGCGGGCGAGTGGATCTCATCCGCTTTCGGGCGGAGATGTCCGTCAGACTCGCATGGTTGATCGGGCTTGGCGCCTCGTTTGGCCTCGCCGTCTTAGCGATGCCGATCAATCTGATGCTCTATACGAGCACCGAGGCGAGCTGGACGATGGCCGTGCTGGCCTTCACGGCCTTGTTTAGTACACTGAACGCTGTCAGTGCCAGCGTTCTCCAGGGCGCCGGCGCGATCCGCACGCCGGCGAATGCCCTGCTCGTTGCCATCGTGCTGAAAGCACTCGGCAACATCGTGTTGGTGCCCCGCTGGGGCATCGACGGCGCCGCGCTCAGCGCGGTGATCGCCTACGCCGCTGCGGCGGGGCAGAACCTGGTGCAGCTGCGCCGCAGCACCGGGGTGCGATACGCGCTGCGGCCGTACGCCGTCAGTCCCCTGCTTGCCGTGGGGCTGATGGGCGGCGGCCTCGCAGCGCTGCAAGGGCTGGCCATGCTCGCTAGCGCGGCATGGCACGTTCCTGAGCGATGGAGCGCTAGCGCCATCGCGATCATTGGTGTAGCCGGCGGCGCGGCCGTCTACGCGCTTGCACTGCTGCGCAGCGGCAGCATCAGCCGCGAGGAGCTGCGGCTGATGCCGGAGTTGGAGCGGAAGCTGGCGGCGCTCCTCGCGAAGCTGCGGCCGCGGAGGTCTTCGCGCGGCCGTTCTAATCCCAAGTAGCGGCTGTTTCACCCGCCAACTAACGCTTACAAATTGTCATACTTGGCAAATTATAAATAACCATTAATCAGGAGGTGTCATCCCATGGCAATGAGCAACCCGCAAATTACCGTCCTTGGACTCGGGACAGGAGATGAAGATCAATTAACCTTAGGCGTATGGAAGAAGCTTCAACTAGCGGCAAAGTCACAAGCGAAGCTATTCCTGCGGACGAAAGACCATCCGATGGTGCAACTGTTGGATGCCAACGAGATTCCGTACGAAACGTTTGATGCGAATTACATGTCGAATGAGACGTTCGAGGGAGTTTATGAGTCCATTGCAGAAGAACTAATCTCGGCAGCGAAAAGCCATACGACTGACGTGCTTTACGCTGTCCCTGGTCACCCCATGGTAGCAGAGTACACGGTGCAACTACTGAAACAACGATGCCCATCTGAGGGTATCGAACTCCACATCACCGGTGGAGAGAGCTTCTTAGACCAAGCCTTCTTACGATTTGGCTTCGATCCGATCGACGGCTTCCAGTTGCTGGATGCGACGAGTATCAGCCGTTATGCATTGAATCCACAGCTGCATACGGTGATTGGGCAGGTGTACGATACGTACACAGCCTCTGACTTGAAAATCAGCCTGATGGATGCCTATCCAGACGAGTATAAGGTCGTTGTGGGTCACTCGTTGGGAGTGGCAGGTCAGGAGCAGATCATTGAAGTACCGCTCCACGAGCTGGATCATGTCAAAGGTTATGGCAATCTGTCGCTGGTGTGGGTGCCGCGCAGTGAGCAGGAGGGGCCATATAATCGGACATTTGGTAAGCTGCATGAGATCGTTCAGACCCTGCGCAGCCCAGAAGGTTGTCCGTGGGATCGTGAACAGACACATGAGAGTCTGCGCAAGAATCTGATAGAGGAAGCTTACGAAGTACTGGAAACCATTGATGAAGATGATCCGGATCACATGTGCGAGGAGCTTGGCGATTTGCTTTTACAAGTCATGCTGCATGCGCAAATGGAAGAGGAGATCGGCACGTTCTCCGTGTATGATGTGATCGCTACGTTAAATGAGAAACTAATTCGTCGTCATCCGCATGTGTTTGGAGAGTCGAAGGCAGAGGATGCTAATGAGGCTTTGGTTAACTGGAATGCGATCAAGGTCGAAGAGAAGCGGAAGAAAGGCATCGATGTTACGCAGCAGTCTGTACTGGATGGCATTCCGCGTGAATTGCCCGGGTTGATGAAGGCGATGAAGCTGCAGAAAAAAGCGGCAGCGGTCGGTTTTGACTGGACAGAGCTAGATGATGTGCTGGCTAAGGTGGAAGAGGAGTTCGCTGAGCTGCGTGAAGCGATTGCACTAGGGGCGGAAGACGGGGCTCAGGAGCGTCGTGACGAGTTGGGGGATGTTCTCTTCTCTATCGTCAATGTTGCTAGATTCCTCAAAGTAGACCCCGAAGAGGCGTTAGCACAAACGAATCGGAAATTTATGCAAAGATTTTCATATATTGAGGAACAGTTACGTTTAAAGGGGATATCTTTTGAACAAACTGGGTTATCAGAGATGGAAAAATACTGGCAAGAAGCAAAAAAGTTATAAAACTTGATAAACGCTAGAAGGATTTTGCCGAAAAAAGCAGAATACTAGACTTGTTGCAAGGTATAATCATGAAATGTAACCACAATTGGTACATAGAAGACCTGATCTTCAAACATTTTGGGAGGTAAAGAAAACACATGAACAAAACAGACTTGATCAACAACATCGCTGAAAAAAGCGGACTTACTAAGAAAGACGTAGAAGTTGTCCTTAACGGATTCCTTGGTGAAGTGACAGACGCTCTTTCATCCGGAGATAAAGTACAATTGATCGGTTTCGGTACATTTGAAACTCGTAAGCGTTCTGGCCGTACAGGTCGCAACCCGCAAACGGGTAACCCAATCGAAATCGCAGAATCCAATGTTCCTGCTTTCAAAGCGGGCAACAAGCTTAAAGACGCTGTAAAATAATGCGTATCGATAAATTTCTCAAAGTATCTCGTCTGATCAAACGCCGTACAGTTGCAAAGGATGTGTCCGACCAAGGGCGCGTGTGGATTAACGGTAGGGACGCTAAAGCGAGTACGCATGTGAAAGTTGGAGATGAGTTATCCATTCAGTTCGGTCAAAAGAAAGTGACGATTCGCGTTGAGCTTTTGACAGAGTCGACCCGTAAGGAAGACGCTGCGCAGATGTACACGCTGCTGAAGGAAGAACCCTTCCAATCCGAATAACGCATACCGATGAAGTAGCCTAGGATTCCTGCAGAGGGGATTTTAGGCTGCTTTTTTTATAGGCATAGGATACAAGGCTTGGTTCTAAAAATGGACATCCTCCCATATCGTAAGATTAGGTGAAGGAGGGGTCAGGCCATGATTGAACCTGTGAAGAACAGCAACAAAAGGCAAGAAATTAAGATGCTGAATCGCAAGCTCTTGGAAATATCAGGAGTTTTGAACGTAGAAAGTTTTGATAGCGAAGAATTCCTCCTAGAGACGGAAATGGGCTACTTAATGATTAAGGGGCAAAATTTGCACATCAAGAACTTGAGCTTGGAGCAAGGATTAGTCGCCATTGAAGGTATTATTCATGAATTAGCCTATGTGGACGGGAATACCCAGGAGAAATCCAAAGGGTTTCTTGGTAAGCTATTTAAGTGACGCTTCACGTTCAATTTCAGACGATTTTCATGATGTTCCTGAGTGGAATTTGCATAGGGGCTCTGTTCGATATTTTTCATGTGCTCTCGGGCAAGCTGCGGTTGCCACGATGGACCATCCCCATTGTAGATAGTATCTATTGGATTGTGGCGATAATCCTAGTGTTCAAGATGCTCATTTACAGTAATGAAGGACAAGTTCGTATTTTTATTTTTCTTGGAATGGGGATTGGAATTTGCTTCTATTTCGCTCTTCTTAGTTCGCTTGTCATTCGTCTAACACTGATTCTCATACGAATTATTGTGGCGATTTACCGCTTCTTTACGAGGACTGTCGAAATTCTCATCATTAAACCGATTATTGGCTTATATCGTCTAACGGTGATAATTTTAGGCTTTTTGCTAGCCGTAGCTATATTCCTTTACAGAATTGTGCTACAATTGCTCTATCCTATGTGGAGACTATTCCTCTGGATGACTAAGCCTGTGCATAAGTACTTGGTGATCCCTGACTGGTTGAAGAAACTGAAGGGACGCATCATTGCGCTTTATCGCAGGATATTCTCGAAGTAGGAGGATTTCCTATTCATGCATGCTCAAGCAACCGTTTCAACCAAGCGCATCAGTCGGGAAGGCTCGAAGCGAAGACTGCGTATCCTTTTGATCATTGTCTTATGTTTTCTGAGCTGGGCTGCTGTTAACATCTGGGGGCAGTTCGCCAAGCTGCACGAGAAGAAAAGTGTCGTAGCGAATATGGAACAACAACTCGTCGAAGCGCAGAAGATCAATGCTCTCACGACGAAGGAAATCGCGCGGCTGCATAACGACGAATATTTGGATCAGATCATTCGCCGAGACTTTCATTACAGTAAAACGGGAGAGACGCCACTAAGTGTCTCGAAGTCGCAATAAGAAACGTTATGAAGAAGTGGCGAATGCCGTGTTGACCGTGGTTTCTGCATCGGTTATAATCGGCGTAGCCAGTGTTTTCAACATTTTAAGGGAGGAACATTTTACTTTATGGCAATTGAAGTTGGCACCAAGTTAGAGGGAAGAGTGACGGGGATTACTCACTTTGGAGCATTCGTCGAGCTTGCTGAAGGAGTTACCGGTCTTGTTCACATTTCGGAGATCGCGGACAATTATGTGAAGGACGTTAATGACCACTTGAAGCTAGAAGACAAGGTGACGGTCAAAGTAATTAACGTGGACAAGGATGGCAAGATCGGACTGTCGATCAAGCAAACGATTGACAAGCCAGTTGAGGAAAGACCAGCTCGTCCTGAACGTACAGGTGGCAGCAGCTATCAAGGTCGTCCTAGTGGAGATCGTCCAAGCGGCGGTTACCAAGGTGGTCGTCCAAGCAGTGGTGGAGACCGTAGTGGTGCTCCAAGCGGTGCTCCAGGTGGTGGTGGCGGTCGTCCAGGTGGCGGCGGTGGCTTCAATCGTGGTGGTGGCGGTGGTGGTCGCGGCGGCTTTAACAAGCAGCAAGGCGGAGCTAGACCGTTTTCGTTCGAAGATAAAGTATCTCGTTTCCTAAAAGATAGTGAAGAGCGGATTTCGTCCTTGAAGAAGAATACCGAGTCCAAACGCGGTGGCCGAGGCGGAAGAAGAGACTAATAGATGCAGATGATGAACCACATTCGCTCCGGCGAATGTGGTTTTTTCTTTGTCATGTGCGACAAGTCCAGCAAAAACAATGAAAATCAATCGACATGGAGTTACGGGTATCTCCCTCATATGCGGCGCGTAGTTTCGAGGTAATCAGACTTTTGGAAACGTTTTCAACCTGAGGAACCTAGAGCGGGCAAGGGCTGGGGCCTGTTGACAAAGACATCGGGACATGTCGGAAATTTCTTTGACTCTATCAACTCATTCTGACAAACTTTCTGCTAGATTGTCTCTATACTAGAGTAACAAATAAGGGAAGAAATGGATGGTGTTCGAGAATATGCAAAGACGAAGCTTAGGCGCGGTGATGGGTAGCGGATGGTCGGGAATTTGGCAGAAAGCAAAAGTAGGTGTTCACAGTGCAGCTGTGGAGAATCGATGGGTACAAGCTTTTGTTGCTAAGAAGTGGTCGTTACTGCTCATTGTTATGGGCTTCTTGCTCGGTCGGGCGATGATTCTAGAACAGTTATCACCATTTGCTTTGGCGTTTGTCGCAGTCATCTATTTTACAAGAAAGGATATCTTGCATTGGGTGGGTATTGCTGCATTTGCTGGTAGCTTGCTTGCGGTGAATGGGAACACCGGTTATCTAGTGACAGAAATCGTTATCTTCTTACTGATTCAGAAGGCACTTGAGAAATATGAACGCTCAGACGTTTCGTTAGCGCCGATACTCGTTTTTAGCTCAACGCTCCTCGTGCAGCTCTTTGCGGAGCTGGTTGTTTCAAACTTGACGTGGTACTCCTTGATGATGCTTACCGTGGAAGCGTTGCTAAGTTTGGTGCTGACGCTCATTTTCATTCAAGCGATCCCTGTATTCACGCTTACCCGCAAAAACTATCATCTAAAACATGAGGAAATTATTTGTTTAATTATTTTGCTGGCATCGGTCATGACAGGTACGGTTGGTTGGCTTGTGGGTCCTGTCACGGTAGAGCATGTGCTATCGCGTTACTTGATACTCCTGTTTGCGTTGGTAGGAGGAGCGCCGTTCGGAGCGTCCGTTGGTGTTGTCACAGGGCTTATCCTGAGTCTTGCGAATAGCAATGCGATCTATCAGATGAGTTTACTTGCATTCTCTGGTATGCTCGCTGGTCTCCTTAAAGAGGGGAATCGCTTAATGGTAGCCTTCGGGATGCTGATCGGCTCGGTTATTCTATCTTTCTATATGGGTTCTAATGTGGATATGATCAATTCGGCTTGGGAATCTCTTGCGGCGGTTGCCCTGTTCCTTCTTACGCCGCGCAGCGTTATTCTGATGCTTGCTAAGTATGTGCCTGGTACCCAAGAGAATCTAAAATCGCAGCAGGATTATGCGAAGCGTGTGCGGGATGTGACGGCAGGTCGCGTAGAGCAATTCTCTGAGGTATTCCGCCAGTTGGCGCGCAGCTTTAAACAGCTAACGACTGAAGATGAGGTGAGTCGTAAGGAGGAAGATGTCGGACATTTCATGAATGCTGTCACCCAGAAGGCATGTGAGTCTTGTTGGAAGAAGAGCCAGTGCTGGGATCAGAAATTCTATCAAACTTATACGTATATGACGGATATGATGAGCCAAATCGAGACGAAGGAGAGTATGACGAAGAAACAGATTCCGCCTGAGTGGAAGAAGGTGTGCATCCGTACGGAACAAGTGCTAGATGTGATGAAGCAGCAATATAGTTTATATAAGAATGACAGGCATTGGAAAAAGCAGATTATCGATAGCCGGCATCTTGTTGCCGACCAATTGTCAGGTGTTTCGCAGGTCATGGAAGACTTAGCGAAGGAAATTAAAAGGGAAGGACAGGAGTTGTTCCTCCAAGAAGAGCAAATTCGTAATGCCCTAGAGGAGCTGGGCTTATCTATTCATACCATCGATGTGATTTCGTTAGACGAAGGCAACATCGAAATCGAAATCATCCATCAATATACGAAGGGATTTGATGAATGTCGTAAAATCATCGCGCCGCTTCTGAGCGAAATCATCGGCGAGAACGTCGCCGTCATGCGTGAGGAAATGCACACGCGCGGCGAGGGCTACAGCACAGTCGTATTCGGCTCCGCCAAAGAATACGAGGTGGAAACCGGAGTCGCCGGCGCTGCCAAGGGAGGCGATCTCTTCTCCGGCGACAGCTACTCCACGGTGGAGCTGGGCAATGGCAAGTATGCCGTTGCGCTGAGCGACGGCATGGGGAATGGCGAGCGAGCGCGTGCGGAGAGCGAGACGGCGCTTAGCATCCTGCAGCAGCTGCTGCAGTCGGGGATGGACGAGAAATTGGCGATCAAGTCGCTGAACTCGGTGTTGATGCTGCGTTCATCGGATGAGATGTACGCGACGGTGGATATGGCATTGATTGATATGTACAGTGCCAATACGACATTCATGAAGATCGGCTCTACGCCAAGCTTTATTAAGCGCGGTACGGAGGTTATTCCGATCTCGGCCAACAATTTGCCGGTAGGCATCTTGAGTGAGATTGATGTCGATCTGGTCTCCATACCGCTGCAATCAGGAGATATCCTTGTGATGATGACTGATGGTATCTTTGATGCCCCGGGCCATGCTGTGAACAAGGAGATGTGGATGAAGCGGATGATTCAGGAAATTGATACGACGTTACCGCAGGATTTCGCGGATTGCTTATTGGAGCGTATTTTTCGCCATCATCACGGGGAAATTCAGGATGATATGACGGTTGTTGTAGCACGTATTGAGAAGCGGCAGCCGGAATGGGCGACGTTCCGTTGGCCGGGTATTACACGTATGGAGCGTCCGAAAACAGTTAGTTAAAGGTTCTAATAAGCCGTGCCGGCTCATTTGCCGGCGCGGTTTTTGAGTCAAGAAAGGCGGTTAATTGAATGATCAGGAGGATGTTTGCCATATTGCTCATACTTCTGGGTGTATGCCTGTTTCTGTACCCCACGATAAATGATCGATATGAAACTTATCAACAACATCAGATTTTGAAACAATGGCAAGACAATATGCAAGCGATGGACCAGGTAACCGAAGAAGAGAAAGAGGAGGTACATGTCGCAGGGGTTTTGAACACTACATCGAATGGTGGTGGTGTGAACTCGTCATCAGAAGTGAGTGTAATGGTTAGTGAGCCATTGGTGTCTGAATCCGCAAAGCCCACAAGCGTGAGCGACACGGTTGTGAAGGTTGTGGCGACAGCAAAGCCTCCCCCTGTGAAACCTAAGAACATGGAGGGGGTTCTGAGTATTGATAAAATTGATTTGAAGCTCCCCATTCTATCCGGTGCGACCATGGATAATATGAAAATCGCAGTTGCCAGTATTGCGAATACAGGAAAAGCTGGTGCAATAGGTAATTATGCGATTGCTGGGCATCGGAATTTGACGTACGGTAAAAATTTTAATCGCTTAGATGAAGTTGTTCCTGGTGATTTAATAGAAGTAGATACAGGGAGCAATAAATTCGTCTACCGTGTAGATGAAAAGTTATATGTTCTACCTACGGATGTATGGGTCTTGCAGAGCAAAGATAGTAATCGGGAAATTACATTAATTACGTGTGATCCCATGGTAGACCCGACGCATCGCTTAATTGTGGAAGGGAAATTAGTTGAATAGTTACAAGTTCACGTATAGAAAGGATGGATATTACATATTTTCAAAACATGTGTACTACCCGCTTGTCAAAAATGATACAATTTGTATCAAAAGGAAGGTAAGTGTTCTTTCTTTTCAATGAAAAGGTACATATCTGAAATGGAGGTCTAAACAAAGATGGTGAAGAAACAAACAAAGGCTTTGCTAATTGCTCTTCTTATGTTTATGCAATGTCTTTATGGGATTACCTTATCTAGCCAGGTGAATGCAACTGAAATATCGGGCAACATCCTCGATAGTGTCACGTTAGCGGTATACGATAGTAATGGGCAAGTCGTAACGGGGAATGTGTATAACCAGAATGCTCAAGCTAAGCTGGACTACACCTGGTCTTTGCCGAATGGTCATGGCTACCACAACGGAGATACATTTACTTTTACGCTGCCGCAGGAGTTTGAGTTATTCAATAATGTAAGCGGTGCTCTCGTCATAGACAACAGTTCGACAGTAGGGAATTTCCATGCCAATAAAGATAGTCATCATGTGGTGATTACGTTTAACGAATTTATTGAGAGTCATGATGATTTGAAGGGAACGTTGAGCTTCCTTACGCAATTTAATAAGAGCCAAATAACAGGGACTACGGAACAAACAATTGTGATTCCTGTTCGAAGCGGCGACCAGATATTTACCATAAAGTTCAGGCCTGCCGTAGATTCAACGATTAGTAAATCTGGTGTCCCCCAAGGTTACAATGCGAAATCGATAAATTGGACGGTGGATGTGAACAAATTACTGGATACGGTTCAGGATGCTGTCATGACAGATCCGAACGTGGAGGGATTATCCACGCCAACAGGAGTCAAAGTTTATGCTTTGAATGTGCAACTGGACGGCACTGTCACACAGGGGGCAGAACTGGATAGTAGTCAGTATACAGTGAGCACAACTGGAGGCGTTTTGACGGTTCATTTCACAAACAACCCGATTACGTCGGCTTACCGGATTCAGTATGTAACAAATATTACTGACCTCAGCAAGTCGTCATTCACGAATACTGCCAAGTTTGGAGGAAGTCATACGTCAGCAGTTGAAGCAACGTCATCAGTTGCAGTGCAACGAGGAAGTATACTCAAGAAAGAAATTACGGATTATCAAGCTATTCAGCAGAAAATAGATTGGAGCGTTCTTTACAACGGTGGAGAGGTATCGATTAGTGAAGGAAACGCTTATATCATAGACACTGTGAGTGTGCCGCATCAACTTGTGGATGGATCTCTTCATGTGTATCCGGTGACTTTTGATGCAGGGGGCAATGAGACTCGTGGCGCTGTTCTGTCAGCCGACCAGTATACTATTACACCGATGGGTGAGAGCGGCAACATATTTAAGTTGAAATTTAAAATGGCTATTACTGGCGCGTATCGAATTGATTATCAAACCCAAGCTACCCGCCCAATCATCGCTGATGCCGTCATCACGAATGAGGTGACAATATGGACGGAGGAGCATAGCAGTGCATCGCAGAATACTACACAAGTAGGTCTAATTAAAAACGTAGGAGCGGTCAACTATATCGAAAAGAAGGTAGGCTGGAAAATTGAATTAAACGGCAACAGCCAGGTTATGAATCATGTTGTCGTGAAGGATACGTTCCCTCATAAGGGTATGTACTTTATAGAGGATTCTTTAGTCATAACGCAGGGTAATGTGACATTGCATAGTCCCGCCGATTTCACCTTGGATAACAGTGTGAGTCAATATGATGGCTTTACAATCAACTTTACAAAGCCTCTGACGCAGCCAGTTATCATCACTTATCAAACGAATTTTGATTTGACTTGGATTGTCCCGAAAGATAGTACAGCCATTTTCCATAATACGGCTCAGATGGACTGGAGTTCGACGGATGAAGTGACCTATTCGCAAACAGTTGGGGCCGCTTTCTATGCGCGAGATGAATACATTAACAGTGGTTATAAATATGGTAATTATAATGTGGTGAATAAACAGCTAACTTGGACAGTTGGTGTTAACTACAGTGAGAAGGAGATTGCTTCACCGAGGGTCGAGGATGTCTTACAAGAGAATCAGAAGTTCGTTGATGGCTCGCTTGTTGTGTACAACATGGATGTTACTGTAGATGGCGACCCGTCGCCAGGCACAGTCGTAGACGCTTCCCGCTATGGGGTAAGCACTGATGCTCAGAACAAGCTTGTTGTTACGTTCCACGAACCCCTTTCAACAGCCTATATAATCGTGTTTAAAACAAGTTTAGAGGGAGAGTTGATTCCTAGTACGGTTGCTAATACGGCTAAGGTATATGATGGGCAATCCCCGGTATCTAGAAACCTTACAGCCAGCGTAAATATCCCTCATGGTGGGGAATACGTGAGTAAGAACGGATCACAAAGCGGTGATAAGATCGATTGGAAAATTACCATTAATCAGGGACAATCGCAGCTATGGGATGCGGAAATTTTCGATAGACCATCTAGAAATCAAGTCCTGCTGTCGAATTCTTTTCATTTATTCAGTATGAAGGTAGCCGCTAATGGTGATTTGACCAAGGATGTTGAATTAGTAAAGGATGTCGGCTATACAGTTGATATTCAAACGGATACAGAGGGGAATCAGACGTTCCGCTTAAAATTCAAGAGTTACATCTCGACAGCCTTTGTGTTGGAATATCAATCTGTCATTGCTGCCCGCGACCAAGAATCCGTCACCAATGCGGTGAGCTTCAGCGGGAATAATGTGACAACGATCACGAAAGAAACCGTGAAAGACATCGTGGTTGGCGTTTCCACAGGCTCAGGTACAGGGAATGGTGTCCGCGGTTCTTTAGAAGTCAAAAAGGTTGATGCAACGAACACAGAATTACCGCTTAGCGGCGCTAAATATGAGCTAAGTCGGAAGTCCGGTCAAACGACAAATGTCATTCAAACATCAACGACAAATGAAGCAGGTATAGCCATTTTCCAAGGCCTGCTTGCAGGCGATTATGTGATTAAGGAAGTGACAGCTCCTAGTGGGTATATCCTAGATGGAAGTGATCACCCATTCACACTACAAGCGGCAGAGAATAAAAAGGTGACGTACACGAATAGCAAAACGCCGCCGCCGACTACTACACCGACACCACCGCCGTCGTCGACACCATCGCCAACACCGCCGCCATCGACGACACCAACACCGACACCACCGCCATCGTCGACACCAACACCACCGCCATCGTCGACACCAACATCGCCGCCGACACCGCCACCAAGTCTAACTCCGAGTCCGTCTATTACGCCGGCGCCTAAGCCTACACCGCCTTTAGCGACGGTTCCGTCACCTAAACCGTCTGATCCTGGCGTAGTGGTTCCTCTAACAGCTGAGCCAGCAACGCTGCCGGTAACGGGAGAGTCTAGCCATCTCTATATTAAGCTTGCTGGCTTAACTTTCGTACTGTTTGGTGTAATGTTAGGAAGGAAAGTTCGGAGGAGACGCTAACTTAATCGCGATTGACTAACGCTACAAATAAGCAGGGGGATGCCCCCTGCTTATTTGGTTCTTATCATAGGCTGTATTGGATAAAATCGAGTAAATACCTTTCGCAATCCCTACCTGCAAGATGATTAGACACTCTCAATAATGGAAAAACTAGGATAAGAAACTACTAGAGAGCGAATCTTATCGGCCAGGGAGGCAGAAGATTATGATGAAACAAATCTTATTAATTACAGACGGTTGTTCCAATGTTGGCGTAAGTCCCGTGATAGCGGCGGCACAAGCGCAAGCAGAGGGAGTTGCTGTGAATGTCATTGGCGTAATTGATCATGGGGAGTTAGGCGTGCTAGGCTCAGAAGAGATTCGAGAGATTGCAGCAGCAGGCGGTGGCATGAGTCGGATTGTTAATTCCGAACAGCTGTCGCACACCGTGCAAATGATGACTCGGAAAACCGTCAATGCAACCATCCAGCATGCTGTGGGCAAGGAACTGCAAAGTATATTAGGGATTTCACAACTGGAGCAACTGCCACCAGAGAAGCGAGCTGAAGTGGTACAAGTTATTGATAATATGAGTGAAAGCACGTCGCTACGTGTGGCCCTTTTAATAGATGCAAGTGCTAGTATGAAGCCGAAGCTTGCCGCGGTACGTGAAGCCATCCATGATCTTTTGCTTAGTTTAAGAGCGCGAAGTGGTGTGAGCGAGCTTGCTGTTTTCCATTTTCCATCTACCAAATCGAGTGATCAGGAACTAGAAATGGACCATGGTTGGACGAATCAGCTTGCAAATGTCGACAAGATGTTCTATAAAATAAACATGAAGGGTACGACACCAACCGGTCCAGCGCTGCTGCAAACGTTGCAGTTCGTGACAGAAAAGCCTTTCTCACCAAAGACGACTGAGGAAGGGATGCTGAGTGACTACGTGGTATGATGAGGCCTTTCGCCCAGGGGCTGTAATTAAGGGAAAGTGGAATGGCCATGTGTATGTGGTCGAACGCTTATTAGGTGCAGGCTCCAATGGCATTGTTGCTCTTGTCCGAAGGGGAAACGCTAGATTTGCGCTTAAAGCTGGATATGAAACGGTTGACCATCAGTCAGAGATCAATTCCCTACTTGCTATTTCGATGAAAGAGAATTCTTTTAAGAACTTTTTGATTGATTCAGATGATATGATGGTTCAAGGAAAAGGAATCTCCTTCTATGTCATGCGATATATTGAGGGTGTGACTCTTTCTGAATTTATACATAAGCGCAGTCAAGACTGGATCTATGTGATAGGCACGAACCTATTGCGGAAGCTCACTGAAATCCACAGGAGTGGGTATGTATTCGGAGACTTGAAGGTCGAGAATATGATTGTATCTAACTATGGCGATGTGGATCTTATTGATTTCGGTGGCGTATCACCTAAGGGACGAGCGATTAAACAATTAACAGAAGTCTACGATCGCGGGTTTTGGAATATGGGGGAGCGGGTTGCTGAGGAAAGCTACGATCTATTTTCATTTGCTATTTTACTATTAAAAACACTAGATCACCGCAAACGCTTCGCTGGCTTTCTCAAAACACTCCCTCAAAACCGGGAGTTAGATCAATTAACATCGATCATGCGGGAAAATCCAGTTGCTGCTCAATTGGCACCTTTTCTGAATAAAGCTTTGCGCAGCGAGTTTAGAACGTCGGAAGAAGCCATTGTGGAATGGAAAAAACTGATTGCAGGTAAGAAGGTCGCTCAGTCGACGCTGAAAATGCCGTGGCTTAAAATATGTTTTGCTGCATCGATTTTTATTTGTGGAGCAACGATTTATATGTATTGGTAGGGCAGGGTAAGAAAAGGCCGAAAGGAATGCGAGATGGAAACGGATCTTGTTGCCAGAGTGGAACGACGAATTGAGGAAGAAAAGCTTGCAGATGCAGGGGATGTGATTGTCGTCGCGGTTTCAGGGGGACCTGATTCAGTGGCGCTATTGCATGTCCTTTTTCGTCTTGCAGATGCCCACCAGTGGAAGATCGTAGTTGCCCATGTAAATCATCAATTCAGGGGCAAGGAATCGGATGCGGAAGCAGACTTCGTTGCGGAGCTCGCGGCAGGGCTAGCGCTTCCTTGTGAAATTGGTGTTATCGATGTTCCTGCTTATATAGAGGAAGCTTCTTTAAATGGGCAAGCGGCAGCGCGGGAGAAAAGATATGAATTTCTACATCAAGTCGCTGAGCAGTACGGTGCACAACGGATCGCTTTGGCCCATCATGCCGATGACCAAGCGGAAACGATGTTGATGCGAATCTTGCGTGGGACAGGCCCATCGGGGTTAGTTGGCATGCCGGAACGAAGGCGCGAAAAAAAAGTGGAACTCATTCGTCCTTTTTTACGTATATACAAATCAGATATTGTGAATTATTGCGCTCAGCATGAAATTGCCTATTGTAAAGACAGCAGCAATGAGCTGCGGAAGTATTTCCGCAATCGGATTCGGTTAGATCTTATGCCGATGCTGAAACAGTATAATGAACAACTTCCAGATTCACTCAATCGATTGACGGATGTGATGCAAGCTGAGAATGATTATTTGGATGCAGAAACGGATAAGGTTTTTCGCCGAATCGTGACATTTCAGTCGAACATCTGCCGCTTAAATCGGAGTGATTTCGCCGAGCTTCACGTTGCTTTACAAAGGCGTTTGATTAAATTAATATTAAACTGTCTTTGTTTGGAAAGGGAACGGCTGGTATTTACACGAATTGAGCGCGTGCGTGAGTTAATGGTTAAAGATCAGATGTCGAATCAAGTCCTTCAAGTGGATGAACAGATTTATATTGTGAGAGAATATGGATCTATTCAATTTCAGACCTTTGCACCAGATCCTAAGCCTTATGCGTATGAGATCCGGTTAGCATCAAATGAGCTGGACCTCCCGGACATGAACGCCAAATTGATCTACTCATGGATGCCTTTAAGCTCGTATAAGCAAGCTGCGTCATCACCAGACCAGAATGGCGACGTTTTTTTGGATGCAGACCAGGTAGAATTGCCGCTTTGTTTGAGAAGCCGCAGATCGGGAGACCGATTGGAACCACTTGGTTTAAACGGGTCCAAAAAGGTAAAGGATATGTTCATTGATGCCAAAATGCCACCAACTCGGCGTGAGGTTATCCCACTACTGGTCGACGCATCCGGACGGATTCTCTGGATTGCTGGATTTCGTAGGTCCAAACACGCTTTGGTCGGACCAGACACAGAACGTGTGCTTCATATGAAGCTAGTGCTGCAGGAACATACGTAAATTTCGTTCTTCTAGAATGTAAATTTATAAGGATTCATAATATAATCTAGGGGGTTCATCCTTGTACAGCGACATTCAAGAAGTACTTTACAGTGAAGAACAAATTCAAGGTAAGATCAAAGAATTAGGGGAATTGCTTTCCACTGATTACGAAGGTAAGAATCCATTGGTTATTTGTGTGCTGAAGGGCGCTTTTATTTTCATGGCGGATCTTGTAAAGCAAATTAGAGTACCTTTGGAAATTGATTTTATGGCGGTATCCAGCTACGGTCAATCCACGAAATCCTCTGGAGTTGTTAAGATTATCAAAGATCTTGATGTACCTGTGGAAGGACGTCATATCCTGATCGTGGAAGATATTATCGATAGTGGCTTAACGCTAAGTTATCTGATAGATGTGCTAGAACGTCGCAATGCTAAGACAATCTCGGTTGTTGCGCTGTTTAATAAACCGGCACGCAGAACGGTAGAGCTTGAACCTGATTATGCGGGTTATGTGCTACCAGATGAGTTCGTTGTCGGATATGGTCTGGATTATGCAGAGAAGTATCGTAACCTTCCATTTATCGGCATATTGAAACCAGAGATCTATTCTAGCTAGTGTCACGTTCCGCAGGCGCACTAAGGCAGTAATGTTGTAGCGCTTTACCGGGGTGTGGTAAAATAATAATTGTGTGCCGTTTGAGAGGAGGCTCGTTATGAATCGAATTATCCGGAATACCGGCTTTTATTTGCTTATATTTTTGGTTACCGTGGGGATCGTTCATTTCATCAGTACCCAGAATGAACAGAAGGAGTTAATCACTTACGATAAATTCCGACAAGCAGTTGTAAACAAAAATGTAGAGTCCGTAGTGTTAAAGTTCGATGGGTATACCTATTCGATTAAGGGTAAGTATATTAACCCGCCTAATGGCGCGGATAAGAAGAGCTTTGAAACACATGCTCCTTATGAGCCGTTAGTTGTACAAATGATTGAAGCGAACGGCGTACCTTCGGAAGAGTACGGGCCGATGGAACGCGATAGCGTTTGGATTAGCTTTCTTACGTCCATTATTCCATTCGTCATTATCTTCATTTTGTTCTTCTTCTTATTGAATCAAGCGCAAGGCGGCGGCGGTAAAGTGATGAACTTCGGCAAGAGCCGTGCGCGCCTATATAACGAGGAGAAGAAACGTGTCACATTTGAAGATGTGGCAGGTGCGGATGAAGAGAAGCAAGAATTAATCGAGGTTGTTGAGTTCCTCAAGGATCCTCGTAAATTCGCAGCAGTTGGCGCTAGAATTCCTAAGGGTGTTCTATTGAATGGTCCTCCGGGAACAGGTAAAACGCTACTTGCTCGTGCGGTTGCTGGTGAAGCAGGCGTTCCTTTCTTCAGTATCTCCGGTTCTGACTTCGTTGAGATGTTCGTCGGTGTCGGTGCATCACGTGTTCGTGACTTGTTCGAGAATGCGAAGAAGAATTCACCTTGTATTATCTTTATCGATGAAATCGATGCGGTTGGTCGTCAACGTGGCGCTGGTTTAGGCGGCGGACATGATGAGCGTGAGCAAACACTCAACCAATTGCTTGTTGAAATGGACGGATTTGGCGCGAACGAAGGTATTATCATCGTAGCAGCAACGAACCGCCCTGATATTCTAGACCCTGCCTTATTGCGTCCAGGCCGTTTCGACCGTCAAATCACGGTAGATCGTCCGGATATCAAAGGCCGTGAAGCGGTATTGAAAGTTCATGCGCGTAACAAACCGCTTGCTAAAGATGTGAAGTTAGATTCACTTTCACGTTATACAACTGGTTTTACGGGTGCTGATCTTGAGAACTTACTGAATGAAGCAGCTTTGATTGCAGCTCGTCGTAATCGTAAAGATATTTCGATGGCGGAAGTTGAAGAAGCATTTGACCGTATTATCGTCGGTACACAGAAGAAAAGTCGTATTATCTCCGAAACTGAGAAACGTATCGTAGCGTACCACGAAGCGGGCCATGCGATTATCGGTTATCATGCGGAGAATGCGGACATGGTTCACAAGGTTACGATCGTACCTCGTGGACGCGCTGGCGGATATGTGATGATGCTGCCTAAAGAAGGCGAAGATCGCATGATGCAAACGAAGAACGAGCTGCTGGATAAAGTTACTGGACTCCTGGGTGGTCGTGTTTCCGAAGAATTGTTCATCGGAGAAATTGGCACTGGGGCATACAGTGACTTCCAGAAAGCAACGGGAATCGTTCGTCGCATGATTATGGAATACGGAATGAGCGATAAGCTTGGACCGATGCAGTTTGGCAGCTCCCAAGGTCAAGTATTCTTGGGCCGCGATATCGGACACGAGCAGAATTATAGTGATGCGATTGCTTACGAGATTGATCAGGAAATGCAAAGCTTTATTCGTACGTGCTACGAACGTGCACGCACGATTCTTACAGAGCATGCGGATCAGATTCACCTCGTTGCCAAAACATTGCTAGAGAAAGAAACGTTGGATAAAGACGAAATCATCGAACTCTTGGAAAAAGGCAAGCTTAACGCTAGCACCGATGAGGAAGATGTAAAGGTTACTATTCAAGGTCAAAGCCAAGCTAGCGAAAGCAATAAGCTGGAGTTTGACAAAGATAAAGAAGTTAAAGAGATTAAGCCGGATCAAACAGAAGAGTAAGTTGCAATGCGAACTCGGAAATCCGTTGTACACGTCCAGTGTGCGCGGAATTCCGAGTTTTTTCAATGTATTTGCGCATTGACAGGCGATGTGAGAATGTGTAAATTAGTTGTAAATCTCTAATTTTATTGCTTTTAGATCATACTACTTTTAGATAGACGATTGAGACGATTCTTACGTCCCAGATAGGGGAGGAAGCACCATGGAAGCCTTAGCATTAGAGCGCAAAGCGGAACAAAACCGCGAGCTCAAAGAACGACTGCTGCAATTGAAGAAAGAACGGAATGCCATTATTCTTGCTCATTATTATCAGCGTGACGAAGTTCAAGAGGTAGCGGATTTTCGAGGAGATTCCTTTTTGCTTGCTCAGAAGGCGGCACAAACCGATGCGGATGTCATCGTATTCTGTGGTGTTCATTTCATGGGGGAAAGCGCGAAGATTCTTGCACCTAACAAAACTGTAATTATTCCAGACGAACGGGCTGGTTGCCCAATGGCAGATATGGTGAATGTTGAAGGTCTACGTGCCCTTAAACGCCAACATCCGAATGCCAAAGTCGTTGCTTATATTAATACTTCGGCTGATGTAAAGTCCGAAACCGATATTTGTTGTACCTCTGCGAATGCGATCAATGTCATCAATTCCGTCGATTCAGATGAGATCATCTGGGTACCGGATAAAAATTTGGGTGACTATGTATCAAAATTCACAAGCAAAAAAGTGATCATTTGGGAAGGCTACTGCAATACGCATGATATGCTGACTGTTAAAGATGTAGAAGAAATGAGAGCGCAATATCCGAATGCGCAATTCGTTGTTCATCCTGAATGTCGCCCAGAAGTAGTGAAGCTCGGGGACTTCGTAGGCAGCACGACGGCGATTATTAAATACTGCAAAGAGTCCGACTGCCAAGAGTTTATTGTAGGGACAGAAGATGGAACCGGTTATCAGTTGCGTCTAGATAGCCCTAATAAGAAATTTCATTTTGCAACGAAATACTTAGTTTGCCCTAATATGAAAGTGAACAATTTGAAGAAAATCGTGAAGTGTCTTGAGACGATGCAACCAGAGATTTATGTACCAGAAGACGTAGCTGATAAAGCAAGATTGTCCTTGGAGCGCATGTTACAAGTTAAGTAGCATGCGCTACTCTCTTGTTTTGAATAGGTGCCCTCGTGAAGCAAGGCTAGATCGATCCATAAGCGAAGCGAATTGTGGACGAACTGACGTTGCTTTTCGAGGTATTAATGGTGGAGAACAGGTGAAACGTCATGATTCCTAGATATCTCGTAGATGTTGATTTAGATTCTATCCCTCATATACATACGGATGTAATTGTTATTGGTGCAGGTATAGCAGGGTTATTCGCGGCGCTTCGTGCCAGCGAGACTAAAAAAGTGCTCATGATTACGAAGAAATCTCTCCTGGATAGCAACACGCGCTATGCACAAGGCGGGATTGCTGCCGTAATCTCAGATGAAGATTCACCGGAATATCATCGTCAGGATACTGTGATTGCTGGCGCTGGACTCTGTTCAACAGAAGCTGTTGATGTTCTTGTGCATGAAGGGCCAGAAGGCGTTCAAGATTTGATTCGAATGGGAACCCAGTTCGATCTAGAGAACGGGGAATTTGCTTTGACGAAGGAAGGAGCGCATAGTCAGCGTCGAATTTTGCACTCCAATGGCGATGCGACTGGTGCGGAAATCGTCAGAGCTCTTTCGGAGCGTACGAAGCAAGATCCGAATATTGACATCTGGGACGACCACTTTGTGATTGACCTGATTACCCAAGACGGCGAATGTTACGGCGCGCTCGTACAGAAACCAAACGGACAGCGAGTGTTTGTGCGTGGCAACGCCACGATCCTTTGCTCCGGTGGCGCGGGACAGCTGTTCCGTTACACAACGAACCCGGACATCGCTACAGGTGATGGGATTGCGATTGCCCACCGCGCTGGCGCACAAATTCAGGATGTGGAATTCATTCAATTCCACCCAACAGCGCTATGCTACCCAGGCGCACCGCGGTTTCTGATCTCCGAAGCGGTGCGGGGAGAAGGCGCCTATTTGCGCAACATCAAAGGAGAGCGCTTCATGGAGCGCTATCATCCACAATTAGAGTTAGCGCCAAGGGATGTTGTTGCACGTGCCATTGTTGACGAGATGGAAAACTGTAAGTCAACCTTTGTCTACATTGACATTACGCATGAATCCGAAGAATTAATTAAACATCGCTTCCCAACGATATATGAATATTGCTTGAATTATGGACTTGATATGAGCACGGATTGGATTCCAGTTGCCCCAGCAGCGCATTATATGATGGGCGGCGTAAAAACGGATCTATACGGAGAAACCAAAGTTCGTCGCCTATTTGCATGTGGTGAAGTTTCATCTACAGGTGTACATGGTGCAAACCGTTTAGCGAGCAACTCGTTATCAGAAGCCATTGTTTTCGGACGTCGAATTATTGAACGTATCCAAGAGCTACCTGCCCTACAAGGGGATATTCAGATCCGTTCGGCTTCCGAAGCCCCTCGGACGGAGATCCCGAATCAAGCCGTTGTAGAGAAAAAGTTGAAGCTTCAGAAAGTTATGCTCCGTTACGCAGGTCTCAAACGTTCGGCCAAAGGCTTGCAGAAGGGTTATGAGGAATTGGCGAGACAATTGTCGATATTTGATTCGTTGATGACCAAACGCGAAGAGTATGAGTTTGCTAATTTGCTTAACGTAGCCCTTTTAACAACGACAGCAGCATTAACCCGTGAGGAAAGTCGCGGCGGTCACTATCGAGAAGATTTCCCGGATCGGGATGACTTGGTATGGAGGAAGCATATAGTTTTCCAGCGCGGGGAAGATAGGATTGAGGAGTGGATCTAGTATGTTAGAAATAAATATGGAAATCGTTCGGAAGCAAATTCGCCTTTGGCTTGAAGAAGATATTGGCACTGGCGATGTCACGACTCTGACAACAATCCCTTTGGAACAAGTATCCAAAGGGATTATCCACGTCAAAGAAGATGGAATCGTCTGTGGGCTTCGTATCGCACAGGAGGTTTTTGCAGTGATCGATGCATCTCTTCGTTTTGAAACAAAAGTGGTCGAAGGATCGTCTGTTAATAAAGGGACCATACTAGCTGAAGTGGAAGGCAATACACGGAGTATCCTATTGGGCGAGCGATTAAGTCTGAATTTGATGCAACGATTGTCGGGGATCGCCACGAAGACGCATGAATTTGTGGTTGCTTTAGAAGGCTTGCCTACCAGACTGGTTGACACACGCAAAACAACGCCTGGACACAGATTGCTTGAGAAATATGCAGTGCGCGTTGGTGGTGGTTATAATCATCGTTTCGGTCTCTATGATGCGGTTATGATCAAAGATAATCATATCAAAGGCTCTGGTGGCATTACCCAAGCGGTTCAAGCAGCTCGTCAGAACATTCCGCACACGATGAAGATCGAGGTGGAAGTTGAGAATTTTGAGCAGCTTCATGAAGCGCTCCAAGCAGGTGCGGATATCATCATGTTGGACAATATGGCTCCAGCTCAAATGAAAGAAGCGGTTTCGATAATTAAAAGCAAAGCGCCGCATATTGTAGTAGAAGGATCAGGTTCGGTCACCCCGCAAACGATTAAAGCAATGGCAGAAACGGGTGTAGACGTGATTTCTGTTGGACGACTGACGTACTCGGTGGCAGCGCTCGATATTTCATTAGATCTGAATGAGCGGAAGGAGACGGCACTATGATTCTCGTTATCGATGTCGGGAATACCAACATTGTGCTCGGCCTCTACCAAGAACGTACGCTCTTGCAT
Source organism: Paenibacillus sp. LjRoot56 (assembly GCF_964253335.1). Taxonomy (NCBI): domain Bacteria; kingdom Bacillati; phylum Bacillota; class Bacilli; order Caryophanales; family Paenibacillaceae; genus Paenibacillus; species Paenibacillus sp. LjRoot56. The sequence continues at coordinate 12,418 of NZ_CAXURV020000001.1, read as the reverse complement.
CATTGGCGGGTAAGCACGAATCGGTCAGCTACCGTAGATGAGTATGGCATGCAGCTGCACAGTTTGTTCCAACACTCGGGTATTTCCTTTGCACAAGTAGAGGGAGTCATTATTTCATCTGTCGTGCCCCCGTTGATGAATGCGATGGAAAACCTCTGCTTACACTACTTGAAAAGGGCGCCGTTTATCGTAGGACCAGGGATCAAAACAGGATTGAATGTCCGTGTAGACAATCCGAAGGAAGTTGGCGCAGATCGCATCGTGAATGCGGTGGCGGCGCTGGAGCTATATGGAGCTCCGTGTATTATCGTCGATTTCGGCACAGCTACAACTTACGATTATATTGATTCCTCAGGGCAACTAGTGGGATGCGCCATTGCGCCAGGCATTGGGATCTCCACCGAGGCGTTGTATCAGAAAGCCGCGAAGTTGCCCCGCATTGAGCTGGTTAAGCCGAAAAGTGTAGTCGGTCGAAATACCGTTGCGGCTATGCAAGCGGGAATTATTTATGGGTATGTTGGCCAAGTGGATGGGATCGTCGGACGGGTCATTCAAGAGTTTAATGTAAATCCTACAGTTATCGCGACGGGTGGATTGGCTGAGCTTATTTCCAGCGAGTCACGGACGATTCAAGTCGTCAACCCATTGCTGACCTTACAAGGTTTACAAATGATTTATGAGAAAAATGTTTAGGTTGTTTAAGGAAGGACATGGACATGACTGATTATTTAATTCGAGGAACAGCGCTAGATGGGCGCGTACGCGCGTTCGCTGTTCAGACGACGCACCTAACGGAAGAGCTTAGTCAAAGGCATCAAACGACACCAACAGCGACAGCTGCCTTAGGAAGAACAGCCGCGGCAGCGCTTCTTATAGCTGCAATGCTCAAGGGAGAGGAACATCTCATTGTGCAAGTCAAAGGAGATGGCCCGATCGGGCAAATTGTGGTTGATGCGAATGCGAAGGGTGAAGTGCGTGGATACGTAGATAATCCTTTGGTAGATCCGCCGCTCAAAGAGAACGGTAAATTAGATGTTGCTGCTGCCGTGGGCACAGACGGTTTTTTATACATAACGAAAGATCTAGGCATGAAAGAGCCTTATAAAGGAAGTGTTCCTTTAATTTCAGGTGAATTGGCAGAAGATTTTACCTACTATTTTGCAAAATCGGAACAAACACCTTCGGCTGTCGCGCTTGGCGTTTTGGTGAATACGGACCATACGATCCTTGCTTCAGGGGGATTCGTGATTCAGTTGCTTCCAGGTTTAACAAATAGTGAAATTGATGAGATTGAAGCGATGTTAGGCCAAATCCCGACGTTCACGCACATGTTAGGCGGAGGATTGAATTTAGAAGAAATTTTACAAACCGTACTCCCCTCCTTCCGTAAGCTTGACGAGATGGACGTCATGTTCCGCTGCAAATGCAGTCGGGAGAAAGTGGAGTCTACCTTGATTTCACTAGGCAAAAAAGAACTTCAAGAAATGCTGGAAGAAGAGGGAGTTGCCGAAGTTGTTTGCCATTTCTGTAATGAAGCTTACCGGTATGAAGGAGAAGATTTACAACGGATGATTGATCTGCAAGCATGGTAATCTGCTTGAATTAGCTCATGAATACAGGTGCAAGCAGCAATATGGAAGTAAAAGAGGGAAATAGGATGCGCAATGTAAAGCGATTGTGGGGAGTCATCATCGCGATGGCGATATGTATTCTCGTGCTCGCATCCTTGCTGATCAGTCATGCCATCAACCAGTCAGAACCAAGACAATCACCGGAGCCAGAACAGCAGGGTGAGAAAAAGCATACACGAGTTATCGCCAAAATTGGAAATCGTGAAATTACTATGGATGAGCTCGAATCGGCGCTCGCACGCCATTATGGCCCAGAGCAGCTAAGTCAAATGCTGGATCGTGAAGTAATTCGCCTAGAGGGAAATGAGTCGGGGATTAAGGTAGAGAGTGCGGAAATCAATCGTGAGCTGAAAAGGATGCAGCAAGGGTACGAAAGTGAACAGCAATTTTATGACTCCATGCAAAGTCAATTGGGGATGTCTGAGCAGGAGATCCAAGAGGATGTATCGAATAAGTTGCTACTTGAGAAGCTAGCAACGGCATCCATTCACATCTCTGATACTCAGGTTGATACATACATAAAGTCCCATGCAGATGAGTTTGAACAAGAGACAGAATACAACATTCAGCAGATCATTGTATCCACGAAGGAACAAGCAACGAAAGTCATTGCGGAACTAGCCAAAGGGGAGAGTTTTGGGATTCTTGCCAGAGATCGATCCATTGATGATGCCACCAATAACACTGGTGGTGATTTGGGATGGATTGAAGGGGATGATCCTTTTGTGGAAGCTCCGATCTTAGAGGCAGCGAAATTGCTGAAGGTTGGCGAAGTTAGCAAGCCCATCCCTGTTTTACAAGGATTTGCCGTCGTATTACTCAAGAGTAGACGGGACAAAAAGAATCCGGATCTGGTGTTCATTCGGGAGAATGTACGTAGGGAGCTCGCGTTGCAACAAGCACCTCCATTGAAAGAGTTTGTCGCGCAACTACGGGGTAAATGGAAGGTGAGTGTGTTGGATCCAACACTCCGATAAGGGATTGTGAGAAATTGGTTGACAACCTGTAAGTGCATTGTTAAGATTAGTATAATTAATACCGACTAATTAACTCGGAAATCATTAAACTTAATCTGGAGGGGAAATTTTATGGCAAGATTAGTACAGAGCATTACGGATTTGATTGGAGATACACCACTAGTTCGTTTGAACCGTGTTGTACCAGAAGGCAGTGCAGAGGTTTATGTGAAACTAGAGTACCAAAATCCAGGTGCTAGCGTGAAAGACCGTATTGCCATCTCCATGATCGAAGTTGCCGAGCAAGAAGGCAAATTGAAGCCAGGTGACACAATTGTAGAACCGACGAGTGGTAACACAGGAATCGGGATTGCCTTGGTGGCAGCAGCTAAAGGATACAAAGCTATCCTAGTTATGCCAGAAACAATGTCATTGGAGAGACGTAACCTGCTTCGCGCTTACGGTGCACAGCTCGTTCTAACTCCAGGAGCAGAAGGCATGAAGGGCGCAATTAAACGTGCGGAAGAACTTCAAGCAGAGAACCCTTCCTACTTCATTCCACAACAATTTAAGAACCAAGCGAATGTGAAGGTTCACCGTGAAACGACAGGACCTGAAATCGTGGAAGCGATCAACGCACATGATGGGAAACTGGATGCTTTCATTTCCGGTATTGGTACAGGTGGTACAATCACAGGTGCAGGTGGCGTTTTGAAAGAAAACTTCCCGAACATCAAAATATACGCAATTGAACCTGCGGCTTCCCCAGTTCTTTCTGGTGGTAAACCAGGTCCTCATAAAATTCAAGGTATCGGCGCAGGCTTTGTTCCGGATATTTTGAACACGAATGTATACGATGAAATTATTGCCGTTGAGAACGAAGATGCGTTCGAAACTTCACGCCGTGTTGCCAAAGAAGAAGGTATTCTTGGCGGGATTTCCTCCGGTGCCGCGATTTTCGCTGCATTGAAAGTTGCTAAGGAGCTAGGCGCTGGCAAACGTGTTGTTGCTGTAATTCCGAGTAACGGTGAGCGTTATCTTTCTACGCCTTTGTACCAATTCGAAGAGCAATAAGATCAAATCGCATTGTCAAAAAGATCAAGCCTTCAGCTATTACAGCTGGGGCTTTTTTTCTGTATAGGGTTGGAGTATACTAATGGACAACGAATTAACGGATTTTAAGGAGCACAAGTATGATCTTAACTACAGTGGAACAATGGCAGGAGTGGTCTTCTAGCTACAACATGCTGCCGTATGTAATCAAATTAGGCTTAGCCGATGATCGGATTGCCTCGTGGGAAGACGCATGGAAAGAAGCTTCACCGGATTCCTTCGTACTTGAAAGTGGGAAAGGTGGACGCTATACGCACTTTGGGCTGCATCCCTTTTCGACTGTGCGGGGTACAGGTTTGAAAGCAGAAATCAAAGGTCATTCGACCTCGACGATCACACACCTGCAGGGGAAGCCGCTCGACATCGTTAAGAAGTGGATGTCCGCTTACCGTAGTCCGAAAGTCCAAGGCGCCCCCAAATTTGTCGGCGGCTGTGTAGGCTATTGGAGCTATGATGTGATTCGCACCATTGAGAAGCTGCCAGAGCAAGCGCAGGATGATCTGCCAATCCCTGATTATAGCTTTGCTATGTATGACCAGGTGTGGACGCTAGATCACACGGAGAAGAGCCTGTACATCGCTGTGCACATGCCCTGCTCCCCAACTGCAGACCTCAGCGAGCTCTACGCGCAGGTGCACGCTCGCGCCGAAGCCATGCTCGTTCGCTGGCACGCAATCCGCGCCGGCAACTGGTCCGGTACACCGCTGAGCGGTGCCGACCAACCAGTCATGGCGCACGAGCAGTTGCACATCGACGTCGAAAGCATCGCAGGCATCCAGCCTGCCTTCGACAAAGCTGAGTTCATGGCTGCGGTGGAGCGCATCCAAGCCTACATCTCCCAAGGTGACGTGTTCCAAGTCAACTTGTCGGTCAGACAGAGCCGGCAGCTGCGCACGACGCCGGAGGAGATTTACGAGGCGCTGCGCATCGTAAATCCTTCTCCCTACATGGGCTTGCTGCGCTTCGCAGGCTTCGCCCTTGTCTCCGGCTCGCCGGAGCTGCTCGTGCAGCTCGAGGACGGCGTCCTGCGGACGCGTCCGATCGCTGGCACGCGCCCGCGCGGCAAGGACGCGCAGGATGATCTGCGCCTGGCTGGCGAGCTCATCCACAACGACAAAGAGCGCGCCGAGCACGTCATGCTGGTGGACCTGGAGCGCAACGACATGGGCCGTATCTCGCGATATGGTTCCGTCCATGTGAAAGACTTCATGGTCATCGAATACTATTCCCATGTGATGCATATCGTCTCCGAAGTTGTCAGCGAATTGGCCGAGGGTAAGGACGCCTACGACGTCATAGCGGCAACCTTCCCAGGTGGTACGATTACAGGCGCACCGAAGATTCGCTGCATGGAAATCATTGAAGAACTAGAGCCAGTACGTCGTGGTCCTTACACGGGTTCAATGGGATGGATTGACTATAACGGCAATATGGAATTTAATATTATTATACGTACGTTAGTAGCGGTTGACGGGATGGGGCATATTCAAGCAGGAGCGGGGATCGTCATAGATTCCATACCAGAGCGCGAATATATCGAATCCTTGAACAAAGCCAAAGCGATGTGGAAAGCAATCGAATATAGTGAGCGGAGCATGAGCCGAGCTTAGGGCCTGAGTGGCTGAGACGAAAGGGGAGCTTAGAATGATTTTAGTGATTGATAATTATGATTCGTTTACGTACAACCTTGTTCAGTATTTGGGAGAGATCGGGGAGGAAGTCATCGTTCGTCGTAATGACGAAATCGATTTGGCAGGTGTCGAGGCGTTAGCGCCGGATCACATCTTAATATCTCCAGGGCCTTGCACGCCGAATGAAGCGGGAATTAGCTTATCACTGATTGACCATTTTAAAGGGATCATACCGATTTTCGGCGTTTGCCTAGGACATCAATCTATTGGCCAAGCTTTTGGTGGCGATGTGATTCGCGCAGAGCGCTTGATGCATGGTAAAACCTCGGAGATTTTCCACGACGGGAAAACCTTATTCGAAGGGCTTCCGTCACCTTTCATTGCAACACGCTATCATTCCTTAATTGTCAAAACAGAAACCTTGCCAGATTGCCTAGAAATCAGCGCACAAACCGCTGAAGGCGAAATCATGGCTTTGCGTCATAAAGAGTATCCGATCGAAGGGGTGCAGTTCCACCCAGAATCGATCATCACCCAGCATGGGCATCAGATGCTGCGCAACTTCCTTCGTCGCACAGCGAAAACAGGTGTCTAACGCATGATTATTTCCATCAATGGTATCTTAACCGAAGAAACACAAGCCGTGGTCTCCGTATATGATCACGGTTTTCTTTACGGGATCGGCTTGTTCGAGACGTTTCGAACCTACAACCGCAAACCGTTCCTGCTTATTGAACATATTCGTCGTTTAACGGACGGGTGTCAGGAGCTTGGCATCGTTTACGAGCCTAACCTAGAGAACCTGACACGCCTCATCGAAGAATTGCTCCAAGCTAATCATCTCGAAGAAGCGTATATCCGCTATACTGTCTCTGCTGGCGTCGAGGCATTAGGTCTTCCTATCGGTGACTATACGAAGCCATCAGAAATCATCTACATCAAGCCTTTACCTCCAAGGGATGAAAGAACCTACCTTCATGGTAAAGCGCTGCAACTACTCAAGCTGCCTCGCAATACACCGGAAGGGATGTATCGGTTTAAGTCCTTTCATTATATGAACAATATTTTGGCTCGAAGAGAGCTTGGGCAATACGCATGGGCTACTGGGGCGGAAGGGCTGATGCTTTCGGAAGATGGCTATGTGGCAGAAGGGATCGTCAGCAATCTCTTTTTCGCCAAAAATAACACCCTCTACACCCCGTCGCTTGATACGGGCATCTTGCCGGGCATCACAAGAGCGCATGTGATAGATCTTGCACAGCAGCTTCAACTTCCTACACAGGACGGTTTGTACCGCTGGGAAGATCTCGTAGACGCAGAAGAAGTGTTTCTTGTAAATTCGATCCAAGAAATCGTTCCTGTCACCACATTGTACACGCCAAGTGGACAAGTCTACACGGTAGACACTGGATCTCCGGGTCCTATAACTCGTCAACTCATCCAACGCTACGCAATCTCACAGTAACGAACAGGAAGTGAATCCTTAAATGAATGTGTTATCCTGTAGAGGACACGAATTGCCCATTGGTGATCGAACGATCATTATGGGCATATTAAACGTAACACCAGATTCTTTTTCAGATGGCGGCAGCTACCGGCAAGTTGAAGATGCGGTTCGCAAAGCCCATCAAATGGTTGCGGAAGGCGCAGACATCATCGATATTGGCGGAGAATCTACACGGCCGGGTGCAGCGATTGTTACACCTGACGAGGAACTGCAGCGTGTAATCCCTGTTGTTGAAGCGATTCGCCGTGAAATTAACATCCCTATTTCAATTGACACCTACAAAGCAGAAGTAGCTAGACAAGCTTTAGAAGCGGGAGCCCACATCATCAATGATGTATGGGGCGGTCAAGCGGATGCCGACATGGCAGATGTGGTGGCGCAATATGATTGTCCATTTATCATCACCCATAATCGGATAAGCTCAGAATATGTCGAATTTCTTCCAGAAGTGATCGGGGATCTATGTAGCTATACCGATCAAGCTCTTCAAGCCGGTATTAAGCCAGAGCACATCATTCTTGATCCCGGCATAGGATTTGCGAAATCCTACGAGCAAAATCTCTATCTAATGAACAACCTACGCCCGATCGTAGACCTTGGATATCCAGTTCTTTTAGGCACCTCGCGCAAAAGCGTCATCGGACTCACCCTTGGGCTACCTCCCGAGGAGCGCCTCGAAGGAACCGCAGCAACAGTTGTACTGGGGATTGCGCAAGGGTGTGGAATCGTTAGAGTTCACGATATTCAAGCCATCAAACGGTTAGCTGTTATGACGGATGCCATGTTGCGCAGCAAACTTTAAGTTATATATCGTTATTTCAACCCTGGAGGCCTCCCTTATGGACAAAATCATCCTTACCCGCATGCAATTTTTCGGCAATCACGGGGTGTTCCCTGAAGAGAATACGTTGGGCCAACGATTCTACGTCGATGTAGAGCTGATACTCCCTCTAGATAAAGCTGGAAAGACTGATGACCTGACGGAAACGGTTCATTATGGCGAAGCTTTTTTCCTAATCAAAGAGATTGTGGAAGGGCGTACGTACAAATTAATCGAGGCATTAGCAGAAAATATTGCATCCGAGCTCCTGCATACTTATACTAGTATCAATGAAGTGACGGTTCGCGTGATTAAGCCGCATCCGCCCTTCGCCGTTATTTTTGACGGTGTTACCATAGAGATTAACCGAAAGCGGGCATTGGAATGACAGCCGAAGATCGAGAACGGACGATTGCTTACGTCGCATTAGGCTCCAATATTGATAAGCGTGAACATTATTTGCAGGGTGCTATCGCAGCGCTGAATGAGGAATCGGGGATAACGGTGACGGGGCAGTCCAGCATCTATGAAACCGAGCCTGTGGGCTATGTGGATCAATCTGCTTTTCTAAATATGGTTATTCAAATTCATACGGACTTATCGCCTGAAGCGTTATTGGTTACCTTACTAGCCATTGAGAACCGTTTGGGTCGGACACGTGACTTACGTTGGGGACCCCGAACAATTGACTTGGATTTGCTCCTGTATGGTGACCATCAGCTTACGACCCCCGACTTGATCATTCCGCATCCGCGGATGCATGAGCGGGCTTTTGTATTAGTGCCCCTCTCTGAGGTTCTCTACGCGCGGCAGGACGCTCTATTTGAATCTATCTCTGCACACTTGGAGAAACTGGAAGGAAAGGAAGGCGTCATCCTATGGAAAAAAGCTCAATAGCACAGCGCATTCGCGCTTTTCGTAAGTTAAAAGGCTATACGCAGAGTGAATTGGCTGATTTATTAGGCGTATCGATTGCCATTTTAGGGGCGATTGAACGTGGAACTCGCAAGCCAGACAATAAAATGATTCATAATATCTCGCAAGTTCTTAACATAGAACCCGAGGAATTAGTCGCAGTAGTTGTGAAATGAGAGGAGTGGAATCTTCGGTGCTGAAAATAGGAAATGTCGAAGCTCCCAATAAAGTTGTATTAGCCCCAATGGCGGGCGTTTGTAATCCAGCGTTTCGATTAATCGCCAAAGAGTTTGGTACAGGCTTAGTCTGTGCGGAGATGGTTAGTGATAAAGCGATCGTACACGGTAATGCACGCTCGCTGGAGATGTTATATGTAGATGATCGTGAAAAGCCATTGAGTCTTCAGATTTTTGGGGGCGACACGGAGACTTTGGTTCAAGCGGCTAGAATTGTTGATCAACATACGAATGCCGATATTATTGATATCAACATGGGGTGCCCTGTTCCCAAAATCACGAAATGTGATGCGGGCGCTAGATGGTTGCTCCAACCAGATAAGATCGAAGCCATGATCGCAACAGTTGTTGCTGCGGTAAGTAAACCTGTTACAGTGAAGATGCGTATTGGTTGGGATTCGGAACATATATATGCTGTCGAAAATGCGAAAGCTGTCGAAAGAGGCGGCGGCAGCGCCGTTAGTGTTCATGGGCGTACGCGTGAGCAGCTGTATACGGGCAAAGCTGATTGGGATATCATCCGAGAGGTGAAGCAAGCTCTTTCGATTCCGGTTATCGGTAACGGTGATGTCGTCACACCAGAGGATGCCAAACGCATGCTGGATCAAACGGGTGTAGACGGTGTAATGATTGGACGTGGTGCGCTAGGTAACCCATGGATGTTGTACCGTACAGTGCAATACCTGGCCAATGGTGAGTTACCGCCAGAACCGTCGGCAGAAGAGAAAATCCGCATCGCGATTTTGCATATGGATCGTTTAATTGCCCTCAAGGGTGAGCATGTTGCCGTGAAGGAAATGCGCAAACACATGGCTTGGTACCTTAAAGGTATGACAGGAGCAGCCCGTGTGAAAGATATCATAATGGAGACAGAAAAGCGGGATGAAATGGTTCGTACATTGGACGCATATGTTGAACATCTTGCAACAAGTTCCGTCTCAGAGACTGCGGAAGAATCAGCTGTGGTGCATTAAAAAGAAGCAGGGATGGTTGACATTGACATTTTGAAACCGTTGCAATATAATCAGTCAATATTAATGTGTTCCTGCATATATTGAAAGACTAACGAGTAAGCAACTTATTATGAAACGTGAATTCATACTACTTGAATCAGCTCTATAAAGACCTAACTCCTAGCAGGAAGCATCGATTCAACGATATGAAAATCTTTCACATGACGGGAGATCAGTTGGCAATGGCTGAAAAAGAGGTCATTCTTACACCAGTAGGGCTACGGAAATTAGAGGATGAGCTTGAGCATCTGAAATCCGTGAAACGCCGTGAGGTTGCGGAAAGAATTAAGGTTGCCATCGGTTATGGCGATATTAGTGAGAACTCCGAGTACGAAGATGCGAAGAATGAGCAAGCCTTTATTGAAGGAAGAATCATTACTTTAGAAAAAATGCTGCGCAATGCGCGGATTATTAATAACGATGATGTCGATATTAACACGGTTAGTGTTGGATCGATTGTTACGCTGAAAGACTTGGAATATGGTGACTTGGTAGAATACAACATTGTAGGTTCGGCTGAGTCCGATCCGTTGCAGAATAAGATTTCCAATGAAAGCCCTGTGGGTAGAGCTATTCTAGGCAAGCAAAAGGGCACCAACGTTGATGTTGTAGTACCTGCTGGCGTCATTCAGTATCAAATTATTGATATTAAAAAGTAGCGTGCAGCCGCAAGCCTTTTGGAAAGCTTCCGTCAGGAAGCTTTTTTCCGTTCACAGCCCTAAACTAATTCGTAGGAGATGAAAGCATGAGTCAGGAACTAGAATTAAATGAATTGCTCGTTATTAGGCGCAACAAATTGGACGAGCTTCGCGGTCTTGGTGTCGATCCATTCGGCGGCAAGTTTGTGAGAACGCATGCAGCAGGGGATATTCTTTCGGCTTATCAAGAGATGAGCAAAGAAGATTTAGATGAAGCGAACGTTGAAGTTCGTATTGCAGGGCGTATTATGCAGAAGAGAAGTATGGGTAAAGCTAGCTTCGCCCATCTGCAAGACATCACAGGGAAAATTCAAATCTACGTGCGTGAAGATGCGTTGGAAGCGAATATTTATAAAGCTTTTGATATTCTTGATCTAGGGGATATGGTAGGGGTAGAAGGTATTGTTTTCAAAACGAAAACAGGCGAAACCTCTATTAAAGTGAAATCGCTTGAGGTACTAACGAAATCGTTGCTTCCATTGCCGGATAAATTCCATGGCCTAAGTGATGTTGAACTGCGCTATCGTCAACGTTATGTGGATCTGATTATGAACCAAGATGTACAGAAGACGTTTATTCTTCGTTCCAAAATCATTCAATCCATGCGCCGTTATTTAGATTCTTTGGGCTATTTGGAAGTGGAGACACCTACATTGCATTCCATTGCGGGTGGAGCTTCTGCACGTCCATTTAACACACATCACAACGCGTTGGATATGCAGCTTCATATGCGTATTGCCATCGAGCTTCATTTGAAGCGTCTTATTGTTGGCGGACTGGAGAAAGTGTACGAAATCGGTCGCGTATACCGCAATGAGGGGATTTCTACGCGTCATAATCCAGAGTTCACGATGATTGAATTGTACGAGGCTTATGCCGACTACAAGGATATCATGAAGCTGACAGAAGAGCTTGTTGCTCATATCGCGCAAGAGGTGCTTGGCCAGACGACGATTCCTTATGGTGACCATGAGGTAGATTTAGCTGTAGGTTGGAGACGTGTCTCCATGGTCGATGCGATCAAAGAAGTCACGGGTGTAGACTTTAGTGTTCATATGACTAACGAGCAAGCGCATGGTTTGGCCAAAGAGCACAAGGTTTCTGTGGAGCCGCATATGACATTTGGTCACATTGTGAACCAGTTCTTCGAGACGTTTGTTGAAGAAACTTTGATTCAGCCTACGTTCATCTATGGGCATCCATTAGAGATTTCTCCGCTTGCCAAAAAGAACCCCGAGGATCCGCGCTTTACGGATCGCTTTGAGCTCTTTATCGTGGCTCGTGAGCATGCGAATGCTTTTACAGAGCTTAATGATCCAATCGATCAAAGAGAACGTTTTGAGGCGCAGTTGCGCGAAAAAGATCTGGGCAACGATGAAGCGCATGAAATGGATGAAGATTTCATCCGTGCACTTGAGTATGGTATGCCGCCAACGGGGGGCTTAGGTATAGGTATTGACCGTTTGGTTATGCTATTGACGAATGCGCCATCGATCCGTGATGTCTTATTATTCCCATTGATGCGAGAACGCCAAGGCGAGTAATTTTTTCGTTTAGAGGCGCCAATTGGTGCCTCTAATTTTTTTGTAATTAGGACTTGCAAAGTATATGCGGTCTGTGGTATCTTATAAAAGTTGCCGCTGAGGACAACACGAGAAACATAAGAAACACAATGAAAAACAACTCGAAATTAAGAGTTGCAAATAAAAACTCAGTGTGGTATATTGGTCTTCCGGCTTTCGAGAGAGAGCGGGTTGGACAAGAGTGATTGATCTTTGAAAACTGAACAACGAGTGAGTAAGCACAGTCGAGTAATCGACTATAAAAGAGATTGCAAAATCTCGCTAGCTTCAAATGAGCATTTCAGCTTTTCTATTATGGAGAGTTTGATCCTGGCT